>NZ_SKFB01000001.1:0-1076055 GCF_004344885.1 Lysobacter sp. N42 | reverse complement strand
CCTGTCCAGGCTTAAAGCCCTTCGCGTTGAGCGAGGGGCTTTTTGTTTGGGTTCCACCTATGTATACATCCATGTAGCATCGCCCGACTCGGCATCCATGCCTCGTGTAAAAACCTGAACGAGCTGTGCTCGCTCCGGGCGGTTTTTACCCATGTAGCATCCCCCGGCTCGGCGTCCATGCCTCGCGTAAAAACCTAAACGAGCTGTGCTCGCTTCGGGCTGTTTTTACCCATGTAGCATCCCCCGGCTCGGCGTCCATGCCTCGTGTAAAAACCTGAACGAGCTGTGCTCGCTCCGGGCGGTTTTTACCCATGTAGCATCCCCCGGCTCGGCGTCCATGCCTCGCGTAAAAGCCTAGCGAGCAGTGCTCGCTTTAACGGCTTTTACCCTGTCCAGGCTTAAAGCCCTTCGCGGTGAGCGGGGGGCTTTTTGTTTGGGTTCCACCTATGTATACATCCATGTAGCATCCCCCGGCTCGGCGTCCATGCCTCGCGTAAAAACCTAAACGAGCTGTGCTCGCTTCGGGCGGTTTTTACCCATGTAGCATCCCCCGGCTCGGCGTCCATGCCTCGCGTAAAAGCCTAGCGAGCAGTGCTCGCTTTAACGGCTTTTACCCCACAAGATTATAAAGTCAGAGCACAAGCCAGGCACATTGAGCACCTATCTTGTATAGAGCTACGTTCGTACGGACCGCTGTGCGGTCTGCACGGTTAAGCTTAAAGACTGTATCTCCAATCCCAACTGCAGATTAACCGTAACGATTCGTGTAAGCCTTAATCGTCATGTAGTAGGCATAAAAATGATTTGTTTTTTATATCAATGATTCTTGCTTATGGTCGATGTATGATAAGTCTATAATTAAAACTAAAAGAGTACGGCGATATGGCGTTAGCGGTTATTCCTGCTCGGGGTGGAAGTAAACGTATCCCCCGTAAAAACATAAAACCCTTTTGTGGTAAGCCTATGATAGCTTGGTCTATTGAGGCGGCTTTGAATAGCCATTGTTTTGAGCGCGTAGTGGTTTCGACTGACGACGAAGAGATCGCAGAGGTCGCTCGATCTTATGGTGCAGAAACGCCGTTTGTGCGGCCTCAAAAGTTAAGTGATGACTACACTGGCACTTCTCCCGTTGTTAGACACGCTATTGAAACACTGAAGGAACAAGGAGAAAGTTATGACGAAGTTTGCTGCATTTATGCTACGGCACCTTTTCTCGTTCCAGAGTTTTTGTCGTCAGCAAAGCAAATGCTCACTGACCATTCCTGCCCATATGTATTCAGTATTTGTTCTTTTCCCTATCCGATTCAACGAGCGGTAAAGCTTTCTGATTCTGGTCATGTAGAAAAGTTTGAACAGCGAAACTTCAATGTACGCTCTCAAGACTTAGAAGAAGCATTCCATGACGCTGGTCAGTTTTATTGGGGAACCTCCGAAGCTTGGTTAAGCAAGGAAAGCGTTTTTTCAGGCCGCGCGCAAGGTTTTGTATTACCACGCTCTCGTGTTCAAGATATTGATACGCATGAGGATTGGGAAAGAGCAGAGCTTATGATGAAAGCGTTAGAGGTTGGAAAATAATTCCGGTGAATATTCTAATTCGTGTTGACGCTAATATTCACATGGGCAGCGGACATGTAATGCGTTGTTTAACGCTTGCTAATAAGCTTAAAAGTTCTGATGCTAGCGTTGAGTTCGTTTGCATTGATCAACCAGGTAACTTCATTGGTCACATAGAAGCACAAGGCTATGTGGTTCATCGGCTGAATTGTGATAGTTCTTACGATGGCTGGCTGCCATGGTCTGAAAATGAAGATTTTGAAAAAGTACAATCGCTTTTTAGCGAACCCAGTTATGACTGGGTGATTGTAGATCACTATGGCTTGTCGTCTACTTGGCATAGCTTAACACGACAACTTACAAAGCATATATTGGTCATTGACGACCTAGCTAATCGTAATTACGACGCCGATTTACTGCTTGATCAAAACTTAGGCAGAACGGCTGAAAACTACGAAGGTAAAGTACATGGGCAAGTTCTTGCGGGCACTTCTTATACGTTATTACGCGATGAGTTTTTAAATGCCCGCGCGCAAGCAAAAACAAGGACAAGCCTTAAGCGGTTAATGATTTCCTTAGGTGGGGTAGATGAATTTAATTATACCCATCAAATTATTGAGTGTATTGCCGAAAAACTAGATGGGTTATTTACCCAAATTGATGTGGTTTTAGGCGCTACTTCACCCCATGTTGACTCAATTAGGTCTGCAGTCACTAAGTTTAACCAAACAAACGTTAGTGTACTCCATGGTATAAGCAATGTAGCGGAAGTGATGATGCATGCCGATCTTGCGATTGGAGCTGCGGGAACAACGTCTTGGGAGCGCTGCTGCTTAGGCTTACCAACTATAATGATGGAGTTGGCACCCAATCAACGTACAGCGGTTGTAGCACTTGAAGCACAAGGGGTAGGCATTCGTTTAAAGGTTGAAGATATTGCGGTAGAGTTAGTGCATCAAATTCAAATGTTAGCGCATGATCATTCCCGTTTATCAGCTATGTCCAGAAAAGCTGCGACGTTGGTTGACGGTAACGGTGTAACTCGGGTCGTCAATGCGATGAAAGAGGTAAACGAGCAATGAAAATAGGTCAACGTAAGATAGGCTCGAGCGAGAAGCCTTTTATAATTGCTGAATTGTCCGGTAATCATGATCAATCGCTAGAGAAAGCTCTGACTATGGTTGATGCAGCTGCGGCTGCTGGCGTAGACGCGATTAAGCTCCAAACCTACACCGCAGACACCATTACGCTCGACGTTCATGAAAATGAATTTTATATAGATAACAAAGAAAACCTTTGGCACGGCTATTCTTTATATCAGTTGTATCAAAAGGCAATGACACCTTGGGAGTGGCATAAACCCATTTTCGAGCGTGCTAAGCAATTAGGTATCTTGGCGTTCAGTTCACCTTTTGATTTAACTGCTGTCGATTATTTAGAGTCGCTAGATACGCCTTGCTACAAAATTGCGTCTTTTGAGAATACTGATCATGAACTTATTGCGGCTGTCGCAAGAACAGGAAAGCCCGTTATTGTGTCTACGGGTATGGCAAGCCAAACTGAGATAGCTGAGGCAGTGGAGGTGTTGGAGAGCAATGGTTGCGAGGACTATATTCTCCTAAAATGCACAAGCCATTACCCTGCGCGTCCTGTTGACGCAAACCTCAATACGATTCCTCATTTACGCGAGCTTTTTGGCTGTGAAGTTGGACTTTCAGACCATACTGCTGGGCTTGGCGTCGCTGTAGCCGCTGTTGCGGTTGGTGCTACTGTTATAGAAAAACATTTTGTACTCGACCGCAGTGAAGGTGGGGTAGATGCCGAGTTTTCGATGGAGCCCCATGAGTTTAAACAGTTAGTTGAAGAAGCGAAGCGTGCACATGATGCTATGGGAACAGTACACTACGGATGTACCGAGCAAGAGATAGCGTCACGAAAACACCGTCGTTCGCTCTATATTGCTGAAGACATGGCAGAAGGTGAAATTCTAACTGAGAAGAATCTTAGGTCTGTTCGCCCTGGACTCGGCTTACCTGTGAAGTATTTACCTATACTGTTAGGTCGCCCTATTAAGCGATCTGCTAAGAAGGGTACAGCTATGCAATGGGACTTGGTATGAAGGCGGTTGTACCGTTTCAAAGATACGGCGTTACATTGAAACGCCTCGAAGAAGATATGCTAGAGCAAGTCCGTTCGTGGCGAAACTCTCCTGAAGTGGCGAAACACATGCTACAACAAGGTGAAATTTCAAAAGAGCAGCAGGAAAATTGGTACCAAGGGCTTCAGGAAGACGATAGCAGGATTTACTGGGTAGCTTGGTTCAAGGAACAACCCATCGGCGTCGCTTCGTTGACTAAAATTGACCTTAGCAAAGGTAGTGCTGAGCCGGGCATGTATATTTACCCCGAGCAGTTTAAGAATAATATTATTCCTTTTTGTGTCGCATTTGCTTTGAACGACTTTGCGTTTGAAGAGCTTGGTTTAACGACCCTTGTGGGCAAAATATTTGTTGATAACGAGGCTTCGGTGCGGTTCCATGAAAAATGTGGTTATAAATCTACTTCTCAAATAACTCATGTAGAAGAGCAACAGAAAGATTTACAGTGGTACAGTTTAAATAGAAAAGATTACGAAGCCGCTAAAGCTCCAATCGCTAGGTTTATAAGGTACTAAGGGTTGAGTACAAGAAAACTATGAGTATTGAAATCGATTTAACAGGAAAGGTCGCATTGGTGACCGGAGCTAGCAGAGGTATAGGAGCTGAAGTTGCGTCACTCTTAGTGAAAGCTGGAGCTCATGTTTTGGTCAATGGCCGCAACGAGGATGCGCTCACTGAGCTTTGCCAAAAGCTTAATGATAGTTTTTCAGGTACCGCAGAGCCAATAGCGTTCGATGTTACTGATCCGCAAGCAGTAAAAGATGCATTTCAGAAAATATTTAAAGTCTCGAAAAGGTTGGATATTCTGGTCAATAACGCTGGCATTTTAGACGACGCGCTCATTGGTATGGTGTCGCAAGAGCAGATAAAGAATACCTTCTCAACAAACACCTATAGTGTGCTTTATACCAGCCAGTATGCCGCGAGACTGATGGCACGCGCAGGTTCAGGTAGTATTATTAATATCGCTTCCATTATTGGCCGTGTCGGTAATGAAGGCCAAGCGGTGTATGCCGGAAGCAAAGCTGCTGTGATTGGTATTACCCAATCTTTGGCTAAAGAGTTAGCGGCACAAAACATAAGAGTTAACGCGGTAGCTCCTGGTTTTATAGATACTGATATGACGAAGAGCATTCCAGAAGATAAATACCAGCAGCGAATGGACTCTATCGGTATGCAAAGAATAGGGACGCCGGACGATGTTGCGCGCTCAGTTTTATTCTTAGCCTCGGACTTATCGTCTTATGTAACAGGTCAGGTCGTTGGCGTAGATGGCGGTATGCTTGTTTAATACGTTTTACATTTGGAAAAAATAATAATGACATCAGAAGTTTTATATTCCGTTTTTGCAAAAGCTCTTGGTATTCCTTTAGAGAAGGTTAATGATGACTTAACCTACAACACCATTAAAGAATGGGATTCCACTGCTCATATGATTCTTGTGGCCGAAATTGAGGATACATTTGAAGTCATGCTCGACACAGACGATATTATTGATATGAGCTCTGTAGGCAAGTGTCGTGAAATTCTAAAAAAATATGACGTCGAGTGTTAATTTGCAGAAAAATGCAGATATTTTTAATAGATTAGACTACTTTTTAGGTCCCGCTCTTCTAACTGACAAAGAGTCAGTGAGCTATGCTGAACTCGAGCAACGTGTAGCAGAGCATGCATTAGAAATAGAACAGCAGTGTATTAATGAGCGAGGAGAGCCTTGCTTGGCAGCACTCGCATTCGAGAACAACATAGAAAGTGTCGTCAATTATCTTGCTGCTCTGCGAGCGCAGGTTCCATTGCTGTTAATCGACCCTGACCTCAACATAGACATGAAAAAGGCTATGTATGAGAAGCTAGGGGTGAGTATTGTGCTTAGCGGAAAAGCTATTATGCAAATAGCGCCGTGGCCTTTTCATAATACTCAAAAGCCTATTGCTTCAAGCAAAGCAAAAGCTGCACTTTTGCTCAGCACTAGTGGTTCTTCTGGGGCTCCAAAGTCGGTTATGTTAAGTCGGGACAACTTAATTTCGAATACAAATTCAATTTTAGATTATTTGCCCATAGAGCAGGCGGACTGCGCAATAACAACGCTTCCTTTGCATTACAGTTTTGGTTTATCTGTTTTAAATACTCATCTTGCGAAAGGTGCTCGGATAGTTCTGACTAAACACCCTTTGATGTCTAAAGAGTTTTGGCAACTCTTCCGAGAGCACGGTGTTACTTCTCTTTCTGGCGTTCCGTTCCATTTCCAGATGCTACAAATGCTCCGGTTAGAGCGCATGGAGCTGCCACAGATGCGCTATTTAGCCCAAGCGGGTGGCAAAATGTCGCCGGATCTCGTTGAGCATTTTGAAGGTATAGCGAAAGACCGAGACTGGACACTCTATGTAATGTACGGTCAAACTGAAGCAACGGCTCGTATGGCTTATGTTCCGCCAGAGGTTTTAAGTGGTGCTAGAGATTCCATAGGAAAAGCGATTCCTGGCGGACGGTTTGAAATTCGTGAAATCGGAACTAGTGAACTTATAAGAAGTTCTGACCAAGCGGGTGAGCTGTGGTATTTCGGTAATAATGTAATGTTAGGTTACGCTAAAGCTGCTACTGACTGGACGCTAGAGCGTGTACCACAACAAAGCTTAGCCACTGGCGACATTGCTGAATGGACGGATAACGGATTAGTGCGTATTACAGGACGCCTTTCACGGTTTATAAAAATTAGAGGCAAACGCTTACAGCTCGACCACATAGAGCAGGCCATGCAAAGCATTTCTAAGGACATATTATGTTGCGGTGAAGACGACATGCTTTATGTAGTAAATGCGCCTGATACCGAAACAACCCATCAATATTTACGTGAGTCTTTAGGATTACACCCTAGCTTGTACCAAATTACTGAAGTTACTGAGCTGCCTACGCTTTCTAGTGGTAAAATTGATTTCCAGAAGCTGCTTACAATGTGCAACAAGAGGGAAGGTGAATAGCCATGGACTTGTTTGATGTAGGCCCTTACGAGCTCTCTGAAGCAATAAAAACAACGATGCTAAGGCAGAGGTTAGTTAGCCTCACAGAGCATCACATAGCCAACTGCGCGGATTATCAGAAGCTGTTTGGCGATATAGAGCTAGGTTCAATAAAGCAACTCGAAGACATTCCTTTTCTCACGGTTCCTTTGTTTAAACAACGGGAGCTGAAAAGCATCACCAAAGACCATGTATTTAAAGTTTTGCAGTCTTCGGGAACAACCGGACAGCGTCCTTCGCAAATTTACTTAGATGCACAAACTGCGAAATTGCAAAGTCGAGTACTCGTTAAAATTATGCAGGAATGGCTGGGTAAGCAAAGGCGCCATATGCTGATTTGGGATCACCCTAATGTAATCAAAGACAAAGCGTCTTTTTCAGCACGCGGGGCAGGTATTCAAGGCTTGTCGTTTTTAGGTCGCAATCATACGTATGCACTAAACGATGATATGTCGCTAAACGTTGAAGCAATCAATGAGTTTCATGAGAAGTTTTCAGACCAACCCGTTTTTATGTTTGGTTTTACTTTCATGGTGTGGAAGTACGGAATTCAAGCGCTGCAAGCGTCGAGCTTAAAGTTGAACTTCGAGAGCGCGGTATTGTTGCATAGTGGTGGTTGGAAAAAGTTACAGGACGAAGCGGTTAGTACGGACACATTCAATACCGTTGCAAACGACTGTCTTGGCTCAATAAAAGCGCATAATTTTTATGGTATGGTCGAACAAGTCGGCTCTATCTTTGTAGCTTGTGAGCACGGTTATTTTCACGCTCCGTCTACGGCTGAAGTGATTATTCGCAACCCAGAAACATGGAAACCTGCTGCAGTAGGTGAAACGGGCTGTATACAAGTTCTTTCCGCATTACCCGAAAGTTACCCAGGGCATAGTTTATTAACTGAAGATAAAGGCTTTGTGGTTGGGCGTGACGACTGCCAATGTGGCCGCAAAGGCACATATTTTAAAGTATTAGGTAGAATGGCAAAGGTCGAAGCTAGAGGGTGCAGTGATACGTTTGAGCGAGGTGCCTCATGAAGCAGCAAGCATCGAGTTGGCAAACGATAAATGAGGTAGGAATGAAGCCGAAGCTCACTCGATTTGCAGACCATAGCTTCTTTGCGTTCACTTCTCAGCTGTCAAATCGCTTAATTCGCGATGCCCAAGCGAGAGATTTTCCCGACTTAGTTGCGTTGGGTTATTGGCTGAGAAACGCCAATATGCAAAAAATTGCAGAGCAATATGAGTCTCAGCTCATTCGTCCTTTGGGACATGTTTTTCATGCAGCGCCAGGTAATGTAGATAGCTTGTTTGTTTATTCTGGCATTCTTAGCCTGTTATGTGGGAATGTGAACACAATTCGGCTGTCGTCAAAAGTGGGCGGAAGTGCCGACGTCTTGTGTGACATATTGGCCGAGCTTGCGCCCGAACACCCTGAGGTTTCCGCTCGCTTTCAACTTATCCGCTGCGAGCGAGACGATCCGAAGTTAAAAGCTCTGCAGGCGAATGTTGATGCTCGCGTGCTGTGGGGCTCAAATGAGGGCATAAAAGCACTTAAAAGTGTCGAAACGCCAGCGCATTGTCGCGACATTGTATTCGCGCACAAAATCTCGTTCAGTGTATTGGGTATAGACGCATTGCTTCGTGTCGACAAACCAACCTTGCAGCAATTAGTGGAAGACTTTGCGCGTGATAATTTAACATTTTCACAGCAAGCATGTTCTTCTGCTAAATGGGTAATTTGGCAGGGTAACGAAGAACATTTAGCTGAGGCTCAAAATATATTTTGGACAGCTCTTTTAGCCTATTTGAGCTCGGAAAAAGGGCGCAGTAAGTACAAGCTTACAGAAAGTGAGCGATACCAAGCGCTGAATAACGCACAAGACATGGCAATGGCTGGAGTCGTAAGTGGACAAATGCATGCCGAGCAAGTGGTTAGAGTATGGGCAAAGCAACTTCGTGAAGACTTTTCCGAGATACACCGTGGAGCAGGGCTATTTGTAGAGAGCCACGTACAGCAGCTACAGGAATTAAACCGATACATGACTCCTGCGCATCAGACAATGACGTATTGGGGCGTAGAAGACGTGCATGAGTGGTTAAAGGATTGTCTCGTGGGTGTCGATAGAGTAGTACCCGTCGGCCAAGCTTTGAACTTTGATGTGGTTTGGGATGGGGTTGATTTGGTAACTGCTTTGGGACGAGTTAATTCTCAATAAATGTCCAGAGATTAAGATAGATTAAATAGGTAATACATTGATTCCATATTACGTTCCAACCGTGCCTGATGTCGGATTACTTTCTTCCTATTTGGAGGAGATTAATCAACGTAAATGGTTAACTAACTTTGGTCCCCTAAGTGATAAGCTCGCAGCTCAATTGAGTAACTTACTTGGCCATCAACACATATTGCCGGTTTCGAGTTGTACTAACGGTTTAATGACCTGTTTCATGCTTCTTGGATGCAAGAGTGTGGTCACTACCCCTTTTAGTTTTGTGGCAACTTCTTCCTCCCTCAAATGGATGGGCATTCAAACGCATTTTGTAGATATTGATCCGGACTCTAAAAATATTTGCCCAAAAGCTCTCGAACAGTACCTATCAAAAAATCAGGGTAAAGTTGATGCAGTTGTTGCTACCCATGTATACGGTAATCCGTGCGATGTAGCAGCGCTTGACCGACTTGCAAAAGACTACGATGTAAAAATTATATACGATGCTGCACATGCTTTTGATGTCAAAGTAGATGACCGTTCGGTGTTGATGTTTGGCGAACTCTCGGTACTAAGTTTTCACGCTACGAAGATTTTCCACAGCGTTGAGGGAGGAGCTATTGCCGTTCCAAATGAGGAAGTTTTTGAGCGTGCTAGAAAAATTATCAACTTCGGTATAGACCGAAGTGCAGAGGTTACAGAAATTGGTATTAACTCAAAAATGAGTGAGTACCATGCTGCTGTAGGACTCGTACAAATGAGGACTATTGAGCGTGTGAAAAAACATCGTATCTCCTTATACGAAAGATACATTAAACACTTTCAAGGGCGGGTTGAGATTCAACAGTGGCATTCCAAGTCCTCTCCAAATGGTGCATATATGCCGATTTTTCTTGAATCAGCGCAACAAAGAGCCAAAGTGGTTAAAGCGTTAGATTCTCAACATGTAGGTTATAAGCAATATTTTTACAAAAACTTGAACTGCTCTATGTTTGGTGAAAGTGATCAAGCTCCTACACCTAATGCACAACATGCTTGCGACACTGTAGTGTGCTTGCCCATCTACTTTGATTTATCCATGAATGATGTAGATGCCATAGCTCAAACCGTTTTAGAGGCAGTGAAATGATTGCTGCAGCTTTTCAGCCATATTTTCTCCCTTACATCGGTTACTTCAGATTAATTGCAGATGCAGATATTTTTGTGGTGCTCGACAATGTTTCATTTCGGAAAAAGAGTTATATCAACCGTAACGTTATTTGGGTTGAGGACGCGCCATTTAGATTCACCTTGCCTGTTCATAAGGTAAGTCAGAATAGAATGATCAATGAACACACATACATTAATGATGGTGGTCTGTGTGAGCTTTTAAAAAAAACTTACCCTGCAGCACATGATTTCCCTCAAATACTTGATGGGATAGATCGTTTAAATGGGGAGTCCGAGGAGTCATCTCAAAATAAAAATGTGGCAGAAATTAATCAATCGCTCATTCAAACCGTTTTAGATTTGCTAGAAATAAATACAAAGGTAATCAAAGCATCTGATCTAGATATCTCAGTTGAGAAAGGCGCAAAACGCATTATCAATATTTGTCACGCAGTTGGAGCGAGTGAATATATCAATCCAATTGGAGGAAAAGAGTTATACGATGCACAGGAATTTGAAAACGCTGGTCTAAGATTGAAGTTTAAAGATTACCATAGCCAATTAACCCCAAGACAGTTGTCGTCTGTCGTTGACTCTGTTTTTGAATGGGGTGTTGAAAGCACGCGTCGATGCATGCGGGAGATGATATGATTAAAACCCTAGATACATTCGATTTAGAGCAAGTCGCAGAAGAAATTGAGATGTTGAGAACGCAAGGGCATGTTCTTCATCTGAAGGCTGGAAACGTTTCCTTTGGCAGCGGGCAATGGTATCAATTTTTAACCTCTCTACCTTTCCTGAAGTCTGACAGACGTCACTTTGATGTTGATTCTAATCTCAATGAAAGAGACTGGTGGCGAATCGAATATGATCCGAACCATGACCATACCTATGCCCATAGCAAAACTACCCAACCTTTTCATACCGATAACGCTTGGTTTGCAAACCCTCCTGAACTTAATTTCTTTTATTTAGAAAAGCAGGCTGAAAGCGGTGGGCATCAATTAGTTTACCCAATAGACAGATTGCTGGCGGATTTACAGAAGATTGAGCCTGAGCTGCTTAATAGCCTTTTGAATGTGGAAGTCACAATTCAAAAAGGCAGTGAACTTGGTGGTCATAGAACACCGATATTGAAAAGAATGAACGAAAAGACTACTAAGGTGTACTGGAATTATTATCGGATTATTCGTGAGACTCAAGAAATCGAAGATATGTGCGATGCATTCTTTAAATTTTTAGATGTGCAAATGCATTCAAAGTCTGTTGAGCGACTTACTTCAAAAACAGGAGACGCCTTTTGTTTTAATGATGGCTTGCTCCTTCACGCACGCGAAAGCTTTACGGCGTATCAGTTTGGTGACCGCGCGCTCCTTCAGTCAATGTGGTGTTTTCAAGATGCGTCACAATAAGCGATTTTTGCTTTGTGTGGGTGCTCAGAAAGGCGGGACAACTTGGCTATGGCATGCGTTACAAAAACACAAGGACGTTGATTTGGGTTTTACCAAGGAGTACCACTTTTTTGATGCTCTTTATCATGAAGAACAAAGATTTCGCTTAAATGCGGATGAACGTGCCGAGCAAGCAGCGATCTCGACGGGCACAAAACCTGAGCATCTCCAACTGCTCATGGAGTTTTACGCTAAACCTGAATGCTACTACCAATACTTTAAGAAGGTATTGTCTCAACCCGGAATTACATTAACGGGTGATTTTACACCTTCATACTCGATGCTATCGGAAGAGAACTTCCGTCATATTAGGGCGAGCTTAATCGAGTCGGGTTTTGACGTGAAAGTCGTTTTTATTATGCGAGAGCCATACGATAGAGTGTGGTCGGCATGTCGTATGCATAAGAAAAACAATCCTGAGCTTTATAGAAACGACTCGGGTGCAGAGATGTCAGAGGAAGAGTATCTGAATAAAAACTTTGATAGAAAAGATATTTGGATGAGGACTCAATATCATCAAACAGTTAAAGCATTGCAAAATGCATTTCCCAAGCAAGATGTTCAATTTTTATTATACGAAGACTTATTTAGTGAATGTTCGTTAAGCCAACTGTTTGATTTTTTGGGATTGTCATTGCATGAGGTCAAAATCGATTTTACGCCGATCAATAAGACCAAGCGAGCTGAAGTGATTTCTTTGGAAACAATCTCCTCTGTCCGAGAACATTACGCGCCTGTTGTCGATACATTAGATGCGCTTCTTCCAGAGTTGAGGGTTAAACAAGTGTGGGAAGGATATGAACGATAAATTATTCATATTAGGTGTGCAGAAATCTGGAACCTCCGCAATTGCTGGGTTGCTGGGAGATGCTTTTGGAATTCCTACGACACTTGATCTCAATGGAGCTATCAGTTCAAGCGATTGGCAGCTTAAGGTGAAATTCGGTTTGATGCCTTTCAAGGAGTTTGTGGATTCACACACGGATGACTTCAATAGAACTATTGTTAAAGAGCCGTGCCTAACTTTTTTTGCGCAGGAGTTGGAAGAAACTTTTCCTGAAGCAAAGTTTCTTGTTGTATTGCGGCATCCTTATGAGGTAGTACGTAGCACACTGCAAAGATTAAAAATTCCGGCTCACCTTGAAAGCATTAAATTTGAAGAGTGGGAAGAACTGGTAAAAACCAAAGCCTGGAGACTATGCCTGGATTCGACTTGGCTAGGTCAACCCTCCTCGAATTACATAGAGGCTTTGGCCTGGCGTTGGAAAATAAGTTGTGACCTTCAAAAAGTGTTACCAACAGCTAAGTTTATTCGGTATGAAGATTTTAAAGAAAATAGAGAAGCCTTCATATCGAATTTAGGTATCGATTTGGGACTGGGGCAGAAGGTTGTGAAGGCGCTAGATTACAATAAGCAATATCAACCTAAAGGAAAGCAAGTGAGTGGTTGGAGCGATTATTTTGGTGAGAATATAAAACTTATCAATAGGATATGTGGTGAAAATATGGAGTTGCTTGGATATCATCAGGTGAGCTCTTGAAACATCTGCTTCATATTTTTTACGACTCTCATCATCATAACCGACCCGTTTATGACATGTTTGAAGCTTTCTCTCAGTTTGGAGATATCTCTTCAGAATATGTCTACTTTGACCGGGATGGCTTTTTCCCTGAAAAAGAATATGTACCAACCGATAGGGGGCACTATTTTACGAATAATGGTGACATGCTTCCTTGGTTGAGACGTGTCTTCCGTCAATACAATACGCTTGTATTTCATAGTATGTTCAATGCCACAGCTTGGGATTTCTTAGCCCATGAGACAAATATTGCGAGTCACTCTGTATGGGTCGTTTTTGGCGGAGAAATATATGAAGGTTTAGAAAAGCCGGCGCTGGAACGCCTGGAATTGATGAGAGCGACTACGAAAAATGTGAAATCAATACTCACGTTCACTCAGCAAGAAGAGAATATTGTAAAAGAGTGTCTTGGCAGGCATAACGCTGTAGGCCGTTATGTTTATCTACAAGATTGGCAACCTAAACAGCTTGAGAAGCAATTGACTGAAAAAAGTCTGCCTGACTCCTTTAAAGTTCTTTTGTCCGGGAAAAAAGTAGCACTTATCGGGAACTCAGGTACACCTGCAAACAAACACAGAGAAATCTTAGAGGCATTGAGCCAAAACCAATTTAATGGGCTAATTCTGTTGCCTTTAGCTTACGGCGCTCATGAAGCGTATCGTAAAAATGTTGTCGATGTCGCGCGGTCATTTTTTCCGGAAGCACAAGTTGTCGTGCTCGAGGAGCCTGTGACTAATGATATTTATCGAACAATTCTTAGTTGTGTAGATTACTATTTCTTTGCTCACGAGCGCCAACAAGCTGGCCAACATTGGATGGCGGCTCTCGCTACGGGAATGCCTATTTTTGGCTATATGAACGGTGCAAGTTCCCAACACTTCTTGGAATTAGGGTTCCATGTGGGAGATGTTATGAACCCTAATCTTTCCGAAGAGTTTTTGTCAGATTTTAACGTTAATGTTGACCATTATCGGCACCTCTTCAGTCTGGAAAGAGTCCATGATTTATGGTTAGAGGGACTTCAATTATCTATTTAATATGCAGGTAATTATAGCGTGGTAGCAAAAGCTTTAAACTTCAAAAAATAGGATGTGTTGCTGTAAAGGCTCGCAATTTTAGTTTGCGCTTTTGTTCGCATTGATTGATAACTGCTCCAATTCGCTAAAACATGATCAAGCTTTTCATTCAGTTCATGTTCGTCATCGTAAGCAAGATAGTCCTCACCTTCTATAAACCCTTCAGGATAATTACCGCGCTCAGAAATGAGTATTGCTCCATGACCTATCGCTTCAAATAATCGAGCATTACTTTTATACAGCTGATTGAAGTCACCGTAAGTATTAACGACAACTTTTGCTCTGCTTAATTTGCTATGTAGTTGTTCGGCGAAAATAGGAGGAGAAATAAGGTCTGTATAATTTTTTAAAGACTGTTTTGCTGCGGCGCTTTCCGCTTGCAGATGAATATTAATTTTTTCCTGACCTTTAGCTTTTCGTTCCAACAGGCTTTGAATAACATGCCTTCGGTTTTTAAAGATGCTTTCGATATATTGCCCATAGAATAAAATGTCGATGTCGCGCTCGGTATTCGTACTGCGCTCCACCCAAAAACTAGGTATTCCCGGCTGAAGCTCAATGGCTGGTATTCCGTTAGCGTTCCAATAGTCTACGAAAGGTTTATGCAAAGATGTGTGCCCATGATAATCGGGAAATGTCATTGCATGGTCCTTGATATAAGCATTCCAGCAGATGTACCGAATATTACTCTTACCATAGCGACTAATGAGTATCTGAATAAACTCTTGGTCGATGAAAGGAGACATATCGAAAATTACGTCGGGTTGAAGCTGCTCAACCTGTGCAAGTTTAATATCTAATAACGATGCAGTTTCCGGCAGATTATTTTCTTGCGCCCAAAGGTATTGAAGGCGACGGTAATCCCACAAATTAAAAAAGGCTGTGTCCTTGCTTTCTGGTGATGGTTCTAGGATATATGACTGATAATAACCATGCCCACGTAAATGCTGGTTTAGCGCCGAAAAAGTAAGG
Organism: Lysobacter sp. N42; assembly: GCF_004344885.1. Lineage (NCBI taxonomy): Bacteria > Pseudomonadati > Pseudomonadota > Gammaproteobacteria > Lysobacterales > Lysobacteraceae > Lysobacter > Lysobacter sp. N42. The sequence continues at coordinate 1,060,892 of NZ_SKFB01000001.1, read as the reverse complement.
TTGGGTTGATTACCTGGCTCAAACTCACGTTCGTATTGACGTGCATATCCTGGGTAAATATGAAGGCATTGATAGAATTTGGTCATGGCACCTAACTTTGTTACTCAATGAGAGCAATGCTCACCTATAATGCTTTGCTGAAAGCGTTAAAGTAGCATTAATTTCAAGAATATATCTTTAAGTACGATAAAGAAAGTACAGTCAAAAGTCTGTTATGGTTAGTATTTATAGTATGCCTCGATATTCTATCTCAAGGAGCATGAATGAGTTTATTAGAGTTTGTGGACTTTCCTCCATTGGGAGACGAACGAGGCTCTTTAGTGGCGCTTGAAAGTGATAAAACCGTTCCCTTTCCGATTAAACGCGTATATTACATTTTCGGAACTCAGCCGGGCGTAAGCCGTGGATTCCACGCTCATAAAAAACTCAAGCAAGTTGCTGTATGTGTAACCGGTAAATGCAAAATGGTTCTGGATAATGGCAAGCAACGAGAGGAAACTTGGTTAGACTCGCCAACAAAGGGGTTAGTCATCGATAATATGACTTGGCGGGAAATGCATGATTTTAGTGAGGATTGTGTACTTTTAGTGCTTGCCAGTGAACACTATAGTGAAGAAGACTATATTCGAAGTTACGACGATTTTATACGACAGGTGACTGAGTGACTTTTATACATGAACTTTCTGATGTGCAAACAACTCAGATCGGTGAGGGCACTTCTATTTGGCAGTTTTGTGTTGTTTTAAAGAATGCAGTGATTGGTCATGGATGTAATATTAATTCCCACGTATTCATAGAAAATGATGTTGTTATTGGCTCCAATGTAACAGTGAAGTGTGGTGTTCAGCTTTGGGACGGCACGCGTATTGAAGATAAGGTGTTCATAGGACCCAATGCAACGTTTACAAATGACCCGTTCCCTCGTTCTAAAGAGTATCCAGAACAATTTACTGGTATTACGGTTCGCGAAGGGGCAAGTATCGGAGCTAATGCAACAATATTAGCAGGTGTCACAATAGGTCAGAATGCAATGATTGGTGCTGGTGCTGTTGTGACGAAAGATGTGCCAGAAAAAGCTGTCGTGGTTGGCAATCCGGCCCGAATTATTAGGTATCTAGAATGATTCCATTTTTAGATTTAAAGGAAACAAATGCCAACTACCGCGAAGAATTGTTTGAAGCAGCTCGACGAGTTATCGATTCTGGCTGGTTTATCGGTGGGCGAGAATTAAAGCAATTTGAAGATGAGTTTTCTGCGTATTGCGGCGTGAACCACACGGTAGGGGTGGGGAATGGTTTAGATGCGCTAAGTCTGACACTTAGGGCATGGAAAACGATGGGAAAACTCAACGATGGTGACGAAGTTATAGTGCCAGCGAATACTTTCATTGCCAGCGTATTGGCTGTTACTGAGAATGGATTAAAGCCTGTGCTCGTGGAGCCAGACCCCAAAACCTATAATTTGTGCCCGCAAAACACCCAAAAAGCATTAACAAGAAATACACGCCTTGTTTTACCTGTCCATTTATACGGACAATTGGCCGATATGCCGGCCATATTGGATATTGCGAAGCGACACGATTTGCTTGTTTTAGAGGACGCGGCGCAAGCTCATGGCGCAGAGTTTCAGGGTAAAAAATCAGGAAGCTGGGGAGACGCTGCTGGTTTCAGTTTTTATCCCGGTAAAAACCTTGGCGCACTTGGCGATGGTGGTGCGGTAACCACACAAAACCAAGAATTAGCGAACCTCGTGCGTGCTTTAGGTAATTATGGCAGTGAACAAAAATATGAGCATAAATACCAGGGTATAAATAGTCGTTTGGATGAGATTCAAGCGGCAATGCTGAGCGTTAAGCTTAAGTACCTCAATCAAGAGATAACAAAGCGAAGAGAAGTGGCTGAAGCCTATCTTCAAGGAATTAACAATCCATTGATTTTTTTACCAAGTCCCGTGCGTGAAAATCATGTTTGGCATTTGTTTGTTGTCCGATCGCCAGAGCGCGAGCGACTTCAGAAGTATTTAAGTGATCACAATATTCAAAGCTCAATTCATTATCCGGTGCCACCACATCGCCAAAAGGCCTACTCTGATCTAGCTATGGGTGATTACCCTCAAACAGACGAGATTCATCAACAAGTTTTAAGCCTACCGATGAGTCCTGTGTTAACTGAAGAGCAGGTACAAACTGTAATTACTGTTTGTAATCAGTTTTCCTAACCGCAACTTTTTCAAAATTCAGATGTGAGAACTTAGCGAGATAGATATGAGTGATAAAGAACGAATTTTGATCTTCGGAGCAAGTACAGCGGGAATAAAAGCTTATCATATACTCAAAAAACAATATGTTATTGGTTCATTTCTAGACAATGATGCGAATAAACATGGTACGGAACTAGAGAACTTAAAAATAAGCGCTCCCAACGACATTAATACGCTTCAATTCGATAAAATTTGTATAGCTAGCGCATATCAATATCAAATTCTCAAGCAGTTAACAGATGAGCTCAATATTCCGAGAGAAAAGATTTTCTTCATTAGAAAACAAAAGGCGGTTGGTCAAGACAACGTATATTATTTCTCTTTTCTTACAACCTTAATTTTGTTTCTTTGTGCAGCGGGTGGAGCACTTTATGCTCTACTTAACTGGCTTTAGCACAGGTTCCAAAAGCTCTATAGTTTGCAACGTCTCAAAATAGTAGTTTTTCAATTCGACTAAGTTGGGGCGGCTGGAGCTTGACTCGTTCTTGCACTGTTCAATAGCGCTACGAATTTCAATAAACAGTGATTCTGAATCGACAACTTGTGGACCACTGGTTTTTGCGAAGTATGGGTAGTCCTCCATAAATCCGTTCAGCTCCTTGTATTCGTCAAGGTCATAAACAGACTGAATGATAGGGCGCTCAAGAATTAGGTAGTCGATAAGAACACTGGAATAGTCACTAATCAGCACATCACATAAGTCTAAAAACGCCATAAGGTCACTGTCAAAAGGTAATTTAATAATTTGACTGGCGGCTTCAATTTCTTGGTCTATTGACTCGTGTGTCTGGCTAACGCCTTGATGTTGGTATTCTTTATAAGAGCAGCTATGCCATTTGGTTAGGATTTTCGTGTTGTTTTGCTTCAGAAAGTCATTCAATAAGGAAATGTCTTCTTTACTGGAAAGCCCAAGAAACTTGTCCTGACCTGTATTTCTCCATGTAGGAAAGTATCCAATAATGGTTTCAGAGCTACTTTGAATAGTGTTTCTTAAGGACTCTTCTGAGGTTGATAAAACTCCAGCTGAGCCAGTAATCAGTATTTGGTTTCTTGGTAAGTTGGCTAGTATGAAATTTTCATTAGGAATATTAAAAAGATTCAACAAATAAGACATGTGTTTCTTATTCGGATATATAAAGTAGTTTTTGCGAGCACTCTTTCGGTACCACCAATCATGAAACTTAGAAAGCCAATGTTGCGCGTCGTTTTGTTCCATTACATTTAAGTCTTTCAATGTAACGCCGTGCCACAAGTTAAGTTTGTTGGCGCCTGTAGATGAAAAAATGTGGGTATCGGCTATGGAAACGTCGAACACATGCCAACTCGCTCTGAACCCGTACCACATTCCCTTTAGGCTAGATGGTGCATATGCTTCAATGTTTGCTGTTTCAACTTGGTTTCTAACTTCTTCACTAGGAGATAACCAAATAATTCGTTGCTTTGGCCATTTACGACGGGCGTGAATCGCAAAATGTTTACCATTATCAGCAAATCTTAGTCCCTTTGAACTTCCTACAACCCAAATCGCGCCGCTACGGGGAATAACCCAACTCAAAATCAAAGCGAGATGGCTTTTGATATGAAAGAGAAAGTTTTGCCAAAGTAGTTGCGCCAAGATTAGCTCCTTATGGTGACTGACTGAACTTATCATGCTCTAATGACCAAGACCAGATTATGGCCTAACACGACAATAATACTAGAAAAAATGCCTGAATAGGCTCGAAACGGTATGAGAGGTTTTCATGGAAACTAACCCGCACGTTACGCTCATCATGTTCTCTTTTAATCAGGAAGAGTTTATTGAAGAGAGTGTTCGGTCGGCATTCGCTCAAGACTACTCAAACCTGCAGATTATAATTTCGGATGATACCTCTTCAGATGAAACATTTGCGATTATCGAACGTTTAGCTGAGGACTATAAAGGGTCACACCAGATTAAAATTAATAGAAATGAGCACAATCTAGGTGTGGGTCGTCATTTCGCGTTTATCATGGAAGAGCTCGCTGATGGTGAACTCATTGTTGCGTGCGGTGGTGACGATATCTCACATTCCAATCGTGTTAGCCGAATAGTTGAAGAGTGGTTAGAACATGGAAAGCCCGCGCTAGTAGCCCACGCGCTCGAGGAAATTAACGAGCAAGGTGAAGTTTTTGAGGGTGGGCGAACAATCCAGTATCGCTACCAAGATCATTCTTTGCTTAGTAACCCTACTCTTGCTCTGCAAGACTACCTCAAGAACCAAATGCCCGTTCGATATTTAGGTGCTGCTATAGCTTATCGTAGAGACACGTATTTACGATTTGGAACGCCGCTCGCATTTCCAGATTTTGAAGACCACGTTATGTTCTTTAGAGCTCTTCTTAGCGAGGGAGCTCACTACTTTCCTGAAGTATTAGTCCAGTATCGCAGGCATCAAAATAGCTTTATGGCGGCTCCCAGTAAGCGCAAGATCGTTAAGCCTGGTGAAATTTTTGCTCCTCTATTACATAAAGGAGAAACTGTTCGACCAAACTTTGTAAATGACTACCGGTTACACCAGCTTGCTACACAACAATGGCTTGATCTGCGGGCGGCCATTCAACAAGGTCTGACCGCCGTAGATTACCAAATTGTTGAAGAGCTATGGGCAATGCTAATAGCACGACAGAAATTCCTTTTGGGTAATCAGGGGATTACTCTGAAGTCGCTTTTTAGAAGGTTTCGGAATTTCATACTGGGTACATCAAATACAAATGTAAGAAAGCGTATCGAGCTGAACTACGTAGAGCCCTTAAAAGTAGTGCTTTACGGTGCGGGTCAGGCAGGGCGAAATGCCTTGTCTAGATTAAGTCCTGGTTTTCAAGTAGAAGCTATTTGCGATAGTAACTCAGAACTACATGGTACTCGCGTAGAGGGGATACAGGTTATAAGCCCCCAAACCCTTAAAGAATTGAGCGAGGATATCGACAGCGTACTGATCTCTAGTGTCTTTTATTACGAGATAAAAAGTGCACTTATGGACAAGCTAGGTATATCAGAAGACAAAATTGTAAGGTTGCCTCACAAGGTCATAACTTTAAGAAAATAATAGGTAGCCAGCCAGGACTTATAAAAGATCTTTTTGCAGCTGTGTAAAGACCATAATAGCCTGCTTCATGGCAGTGGATGAAATGTCTTTCGTGCGGTCCAGGTAAATTACCTCGCATAAGTCAGAAAGCTCGTCGAACTTACCTTTCCAGTCGTCACCCATCACAAAAACGTCGGCGTTTTCGCTCTTAATATCGTCGCGTTTTTGTGCCCAATCGTTCTCAGGAATAACTTTGTCCACGTAGCGGCAGCTCTCTAATATCGCAACTCTGTGCTCATAAGGCACCAGTGTTGTTTTTCCTTTGCCTTGATTGAACTCGTCCGTAGACACCGCAACGACTAAACGGTCACCCAAGCTACGTGCTCGTTTCAAAAGGTTTACATGGCCAATATGAAATAAATCGAACGTGCCATAGGTGATCACTGTTTTCATAGTTTTTCCTGAATAAATTTCACTAGTTCTGGGCTAGCGAGTTCTTTATTGAGCCCGAGTTTACGAAGCAGTTTTTGTCGCTTGTCTTTGTACGTATCGGCATTTTGCTCGGTTATTTGAGTAAGTGCCTCAAACAGCTCTCTTTCCTTATAAACCTCGTGACCTGCAGCAAATTCGTCGGTTGGGAATGTGAATTTGCCTCGGTTTTGGTAGTACTGGTGATGGTCGTATTGAAAGAACACCATTGGCTTGTCGGCGAGCAAAAAGTCGAAAGCGACACTTGAGTAGTCGGTTATAAGAACCTCAGTATCTGCAAGCCAAGGATAAATGTTCATTCGTGTAGGGTAGAGATAGATATTGGGATAATGGGGTAGCGAAACTATATTGCACTCTGCATTCTGTAGCCCAAACTCTTGAATGACTTGTTCTGCCACAAAGGGATGAAATTTTAGAATAAGGCTACGGTTTAATTGTTCACATAATGCCTGCATTTTAGAAAGGGAGAATGGCATGTTAAATGTGCCGTCGTCTCTATATGTGGGCATATACACCCAAATTTTTCCGGTGCTTTCTATGATGTGTTGCGGCTGTGATTCAGGCGTATTTAACCAACAACGGTCATTTGCCGCTTGGAGAAATACGTCATTCCGGGGGTAGCCTATAGTTAAATAAGCTTGAGCATTAAACAACTGTGGAAAAATATGCTGATTAAAATATTCGGAGCTAGATACAAAAGCAAAGTCGTTTATATGTTCAAAGTGTCGATTACCCGCTAGAAACTTGTAGGGCAGCCCGTGGTAAAGCTGAATACATGGGCGTTTTTCACGGATAATATTAAATAATGTGCCTTGATATTCGTGATCGAGAACAACGCACTTTGCGCGCATTAAGGCCCATGCGCCACTGAACGTTTTTACATCTAGATAGGGCAGGTTAGTGTCGCTCAGGTTTTTACCCACCAGTAATGTTTTGGGTTGCTCTTTTGCGTGGTAAAACCAAGCGCTTAACGTGTTGTTGTCGACAAAATCCTCCGTGTAATAAACCACCCTTTGGCTAGGCATTGCGCTACTAACCAATGAAACAAATGTTTTGAGTGCCTTGATACTTAGTTGTTGGATCTTATGACTTACACAAGCTACGAACCCATAATTGTATACTTCGAAGTGTCCTTCCTGTTCGCACAAAATTGACTGACTTTGAAAACCTTTCTGTACCAAGGTGCGGGCAATTTCTTGCTGATAGGGGCCGTCGGCAATCACAAGATAGTCGTAATGTTCAGCTTGTTCCGGGAGGTTGATAATACCTTCACCCGTTTTTAAATTATCGACAAGGCCGATTACATTAGCGCGCTTTTGCTCTAGCGATTCAGCCAACAGCTTTCCCTTGGGGTTGGCTGGCGCAATATAAACTTTATAACCTTGAAGTGAGGTAATCATGAATGCCTAGTGTGCTCGCTTAATCTTGTTATTGTTAGCTTAGGAGTATCCACTACAAACTTCGATGTTAGCCGAACCCGCTTGCTGTCACAAGCCAGGCGGAAGTGGGGCGGTGCTCAACAAATAACCATATAAGCCAGAACATTCGCAAAAACACTTGTCAGATTCAAACCCGGCTGTATAATTCCGAGCCTAGTTGCAGGGGTGTAGTTCCAATTGGTAGAACAGCGGTCTCCAAAACCGACGGTTGGGGGTTCGAATCCCTCCACCCCTGCCAGTTTTACTCCACAAGCCTCGCATACACTAACGCTGTTTCTTTAGGCTCTCCAGCATTCACTGGCGGATAATACCCAGGACGACTTCCTAAGCATTTAAACCCGTACCTTTCATACAAGCGTATGGCAGCGGTATTGCTCTCTCGTACCTCTAGATAAATAGGCACATTCACTTGCCATTCTTGGTCACTGAAATCGCTGTAGCGCATCAGCATGTCGTTGAGTAGTGCCGAACCCAAGCCCTTCCCCTGAAATTTTGGGTGTACTGCGATATTCATTAAGGTCACTTCATCGGCTACATGTTGGCAGATATAAAAACCTGCAATCTGGTCATGCTCTGATTCTGAGGGCTTAATGAACAGGGCAACTACGTCATAAGTTGCACTAAAGCAGCCCGCAAGTGTTTTTTCCTTCCAAGGTAGCGGGTGGGCAGTACATTCCACTTCATAAAGCTGTTCAGAGTATTCATGAAGCTGACTGAAAATCATGGCTGGAGCAATGGCTTAAGCTGCGCCCACAATGCTCGTTTTTCGTCGGGGCTGAGCGCTGACTTTGCATAGGCCGTGCAATCAACAACTGAGTTGTGCTCAGGAGAACTGACTTGAGTAGGCCGTGTATCGAATGCACGACTTAAATCTTCTAACCATTGAAAACGCGGTACAGGAACTTCTACCGGAAAACTTAAGGTCCATACACCTACTTGGTAAAAAGTTCTCTTCACGTCTTGGGTAGCAGTGTTAGCCGGTTGCTTTTGCACTGGCTCACTTGGCGTGGTCTCCGCATTTACATCTGTTGAAGGAGTTTCTGTTGCGGTGCTACCCATTTCAAATAAAGGGATACCAAGCGCTTTGAGTGCTCGAACTTGCTCGTTAGACCAATTTGCCATGGTGCTAGGTAAACCCTCTTATTGTACTGACTCAATCCGATGAAACGGTGGGAGATAAGATTCCAATTATACGGCTGATGTCTTTGTCATCAAGGCAGATATCTGCGACTTTTTTCAATGCTGCTTTGCCGCAGTAGGCTATGCCTGTTCCTGCTGACTGAATCATGTCGATATCGTTCGCGCCATCACCTACTGCTACCACTTGTTGTTGTGGTAAGTGCCAAGTATTCATCAGGCTTAACAAAGTTTGCTGCTTGGCTTTGGCGTCTATAATGTCGCCAATCAGCTGGCCGGTTAAACGTCCGTTTTTCACTTCTAGTTGGTTACACACGACGTGGTCGGCTTTAAATCTTCTGGCTGCTTCATCAGCGAACCAGGTGAAGCCACCGGAAACAATAACGACTCGCCAACGCTTGCTTTTAAACCAAGTCATAAGATCATCTATTCCTGGGGACCAGGGCAGGTTGTCACACATCTGCAAAATGACTTCTTCTGAAACGCCAGTGAGCTTGCTCACACGTTGCTCTAAGGCTTCTTTAAAATCGAGTTGCCCCTGCATAGCGGCCTCGGTAACCGCAGCAACTTCACTTCCACAGCCGGCGGCCTCGGCAATTGCATCAATGCTCTCCATTTGAATTAATGTAGAGTCCATATCAAATACAACCATGCCCGGAGCATGCATTTTGGGAAGTAAATGGCTCATGAATGCAGTTAACCTTTCATGTTAAGGAAGTGGCAAGATTATCCTACTCGAATAAGATTGTCACTGTGGGGCGCTTAGGCTAAAGTGTGCTCATGCAAACCGAGATTAGAACGAAACGGACTTTCCGTTGGCACTTTAGAGAAGACAGATGGATTCGCCGGGGGCTTTACCTAGCGATAGCTACACTGTTTTTCATTGCTATTGCCGACACGTTTTTACAAACCAAAGCTCGAGGTGAGGCTGCGTTAATGGCTCAAACCGAACGGTCTGCGCGACTGAGCATGTCGCAAGCGCAGCACGAAGCACGGATATGGTTTTTAGAGGAAAATGAAGAAGCACTCGAGAGTTTAGCGAACCATTTGGTGGCGCAAAGTGTTGTCCTAGAAGTGGCCATTCAAGACGAGTGGGGGCAAACCATTGTTCGAGCAGGCCACGACCAACCTATTCATGAATATTTGCAAACTTTACCCGAGGTGATATGGGCCGTACCTATGGTAGAACCGGTACTAGACCGTGATGGTGCTGGCGCTAATCTATTGGGCTTTGTACGCATTACCTTCGACTACGACCGTATAATGGCAGAGTCTCGCCCTTATCACCGAGGTATTTTACGTGAGAACGCCTATTTAACCTTACTCGCTTTTTTCGCGGGCTTTATGGTCGCTGTAGCGTTTATTCGACGTAGAAAACCCGTTCTGATTCGTGGAAAGAAGCATGAGCCAGAATCCTCCGACACTGATTGATAGCCATTGCCACCTCGACTTTCCAGAGTTTGACACTGATCGCGAAGCGGTTGTGCAAGCTGCAGAAAACGTTGGTATAAACCATTTTGTAGTTCCGGGCGTGTCGAAAGACACTTGGCCGAGGCTAGTCTCTTTCCATGAGCAATATATGCAAAGCTCAATAGGCTTCGGGTTGCATCCATACTTTATAAGTCAGCATGTGCCTGCAGATATAATGGCTCTGGAGCACTTTCTTGATCTTTACCCGCTGGCTTTTGTTGGCGAGATTGGTTTAGACAGCCGTATAGAGAGCTACGAAATTCAATTGAAACTATTCCATCAGCAACTAGAAATAGCTGAAGGTTTAAAGCGCTGTGTGGTGTTGCACCATCAGAAAACGCAAAACGATTTACTTGTTGCTGTTAAAAACATACTTGGCTCCCGCAGTGACTCTGGGTTACTTCACGCCTTCAGTGGTAGCTATGAACAAGCAATGAGCTGGTATGAAATGGGCTTTAAGTTGGGCGTGGGTGGTGTGATTACATACGCTCGCGCTAAGAAAACACGAGACGCCATTTCCCGAGTGCCGCTCGAATCTTTGATTTTAGAAACCGATAGTCCAGATATGCCTATTGAAGGCAAGCAAGGTCAACGAAACGAGCCAAAAAACATAACACATATCTTTCGTGCATTGTGTGAGCTACGATCAGAATCTGCTGCCGAAATTCAGACGCAAATATTGAAAAACACCCAGAACTTGTTTGCAATAAACGCACTTTAATACCCGTTGAACTAGTTACCCTCTACTTTCGCTTTCTTTGAGCTAATATAAAACTTCAAACTACTGAAGGGTTATAGCATGAGAGCGCATAATATTTTTCTAGGTTTATCGGTTCTACTCTTTGTTTTCACAGTAGCTGCAGAGCCGTCAGAGCAGGCCGAGAATCAGATTCAGCCATTGCAGTTCGATGATGTCTTTGAAATGGAGTTTGTGAGTGATCCACAACCTAGCCCCGACGGAGAAAGCATTGTCTTCGTGAGAAACTGGATGGACCGACAGACGGATAGAAGACGTATGTCGTTGTGGATCGTGCAAGAAGATGGCGAGAACTTACAAGCGCTTCTCGATATGAATATAAACGCCTACTCGCCACGATGGTCTCCCACCGGTGACCGAATTGCGTTTATCGCAGATGGTCAAATTCATATGTATTGGTTAGAAAGTGGTCGCGTTAGTCAAATTACCCAGCTTGCGAGTTCACCGAGTTCTGTCGAATGGTCGCCAAATGGTCACTGGCTCGCTTTTTCAATGTTTACAGCAGGTAGTAATACGGCACCTCTACAACTTCCTGGACAGCCCGCGGGCGCTGATTGGGCGGCTCCACCGAAGTTTATTGATAGCATGAACTACCGTTCAGATGGCGCTGGCTACCTTCCTGACGGATATCGTCACCTTTATGTCGTGCCTTCAGCTGGTGGAACTGCAATACAACTCACATCGGGAAATTTTCATCATTCAGGACAGTTAAGTTGGGCATCTGAAAGTGACCGAATCTTTTTTTCTGCTAACCGCCACGAAGACTGGAAATCCCAACCTTTGAATTCAGAGATTTTTAGCATTGATGTTGAAACGCAGGAGTTGCAACAAATCACCCAGCGCTCGGGGCCAGACTCGAGTCCTAAAGTTTCGCCTGATGGACGGCGTATCGCGTTTTTAGGTTTTGACGATCAGCGCTTGGCTTACCAGCAGAACAAACTTTATGTGATGAACATTGACGGTTCGGACATTGAAGTACTTACAGGCGAACTCGATAGAAGCATTAACGATTTTGCGTGGAAAGAAAACAGCAGAGAGCTTGTCGTTTCGTATAACAGCGAAGGGCGTGGCATTCTTGCGAATCAAACCTTGCGCGGCAGACACACAGTGTTGGTGAACGACCTTGGTGGCAGTGCTTACAGTCGTCCATACCTAGGCGGAGACTTCAGTGTTTCAGACGATGGTTTACTGGTGTATACCCAAGCCAGTACTTCGCGCCCTGCAGAGCTTGCTGCGGTTCGACGTTCAGGTGCGGAAACGCTTACTCAGTTTAATGACGACTTAGACATGGCGCGTGAAATCGCCGATGTTGAAATGTTTTGGTACGAGTCGACTATTGACGAGCTACCCATACAAGGATGGATTATGTATCCACCTGGTTTCGACGACACCAAAAAATATCCTCTGATTCTTGAGATTCACGGTGGACCGCATGCTGCCTATGGCGATGTTTTTGCCATGGAATTACAACTTATGGCGGCGAAAGGATATGTCGTGCTTTATACGAATCCTCGCGGCAGTACCAGTTATGGCATGAGTTTTGGTAATGAGATTCATCACAACTACCCAAGTCATGACTTTCAAGACTTAATGGATGGTGTTGACGCGGTCATTGACCGTGGCTTTATCAACGAAGAAGAACTCTTTATTACTGGGGGTAGCGGTGGTGGTGTTCTTACGACATGGAGTATCGCGCATACCGACCGATTTGCAGCAGCAGTTGCCGTGAACCCAGTCATTAATTGGTACAGCTTCGTATTAAATGCGGATTTGTATAATTACTTTACCCAATATTGGTTCCCTGGGTTTCCATGGGATATTCCTGAGCATTACCTGAAGTACTCGCCTATTTCTTATGTTGGTCAGGTCAACACACCAACATTATTATTTACTGGTGAGTCAGATCACCGCACACCGATTTCAGAAACAGAACAGTATTATCAAGCATTGCAGCTTAGAGGCGTAGAGTCTGCAATGGTGAGAGTTCCGGGGGCTTCGCATGCGCTGCATGTTAGACCCAGTCAGCTGATGGCTAAACCTGCTTATGTCACCTATTGGTTTGACCGATTTCGTCAGCAAGAAGATGAATAAGCGGTTTAACTAATAGGGTAGAGGAAGATGCCCGGTTTTCACCCAAATAACGGTTTCTTCCTCTACAAAAGGCGTATGTTCGCTATTGTGTGGGCTGCGTAACCATGTTCCGGCAGGGTAACTGCCATTTTCGTCCCGAAACACGCCAGAGAGAACCAGTATCTCTTCTCCGCCGAAGTGTCGGTGATGTTTAAACACCCCGCCCGCAGGCCACTTCACAAGTGCAACGTGTTCATGTTCGAAGTCATGCAGTGGCATAACCTGCAAACCCCCTATACCTGGTAGCCATTCTTGTTCATTTGTGTTGATTGCAAACTGCTTTAGATCGCGCGGATCGAACTGATGCAATTTCACGAATAAAGTACAGCCTTCTTTTGAGAAAGGTGCATGGGATGTGCCTGGAGGATTTCTAAAGTAGGTACCTGCTGGGTAATCACCGTGTTCGTCGGAAAAGACACCGTCGAGCACCAGTATTTCCTCACCTAACGGATGGGCATGAGCTTTAAACTCAGAGCCTGGTGCATAGCGAACAATACTGGTTGCGTGCCCTTGCTCGGCTTCTTCACGCGCAAGCTTTTTACGATCAACCCCTTGCATGGGACTAGGCTCCCAGTTAATTGCATTGGTGTCGATAACCACTCGTTCGTTAAAGTTCATGTTCAGCATGTGCTTTTCCCAAGTACCAAAATTCTATGTAGTAGGGTTACGGTGGTTAGTTTAACTAAAGATCAGGGTTACAGATAATAAAAAAGCGCCCAGGTAGGCGCTTTCTTTCACAAGGACAAACTTAGAAATTACGCGTGTTCAAAAGTTGGCGCAAAACCATTTGTCCATAAAATTGCCGTGGTCACCATAAGTACAACCATTAAGATTAACCCAGCTGTAACTACAGAGCTTGCGTACATAAATCCGCGCTCTTCAGGAATGTGCATTAAAATCGGCACGCCCGTGTACAGTAGGTAAACCGAGTAAGCTACCCCACCTAAGAACACAACACTTACAAACCAGAGTTCTGGGTAAAGCGCACTAATACCCGACATAAGTACCGGAGTTGCCGTGTATGCAGCAAGTTCCAACGACTGGGTAAAAGTAGGCTTAGCACCGAAAGTTTTCGCCATCCAATGCACCAAGTAGGAGAGTGCTAATACGCCAGCAATCAAACCTGCGTACATAAGCACTGCCATAATGGTCGCACTTTGTTCAGATATGAAAATATGCTCTCGCGCCCCAATGTTCCAGCCAATGTTCGAAGACGCATAATACGCACAGAACGCTGGAATTAGCGCAACCAATAATATGTGTGAAAGGGAAAATCTTAGGCTTTCATGACGCTCATCGATGGTTTTCCATTCTCTTAGCGGATGAAAGTAGAGTCCCCAAATATGATTTAGTATCATAACTACTCCTTGAAGTGCATTGACTCGTTGACCATCAACAAAAATACACCTGTTGTCGACTCCATTATACGGAGCGAACGAGCTTTGAAATCAAGAATGAAACATTCTGAACAAAAACTGTTCAGAACTTTTTGTTATATAAAGGTTAACTATCTATAGGTGCGTTGTAGTGAGCGAAACATCAGTAAGCCAAGGTGAAATGAACCATTTACTAGAACCGATTCATGGTTTTTTGGGCTCATCTACTCCAGCCGCTTGGATCAATGAAGCGGCAAGGTCTGATGAGTTACATGCGTTACTTATTGATCATTTGCACTGTGAGTTAAAGGCTGCACAAAGTGCTGCTTTCTTGCTTCGTAAATATGTGCTCACGAAAGAACAGGCGAGTCAGGTTTTGGAGTGGTTAGTGCCCTTTGAAGACGTGGCTTACCGCAAAGCTAATCACGATCTTATTGCTGCACAAAAGGAAATACCTAGGATTCGCAAAACTGAAGAGCAGAAGCGTAATTGGCAGGGACGTATGGTGGACCGCATGTTGCTTCTGATGAAAGAAGAGCTGCATCACTTCACTCAAGTTTATGAAATTATGCGTGAACGAGAGATGGATATACAGCCCTTAAGTGCTTCCCGTTACGCAGCGTCTTTACTTAGCCATGTGCGTACTTACGAGCCTGAAACTTTAATCGACAAGCTTATTGTGGGTGGTTTAATTGAGGCTCGGTCGTGTGAACGTTTTGCTGCCTTAGCTCCGCATTTAGATTCGCAACTGCAGAAATTTTATATAAGCTTGTTACGCTCTGAAGCGCGTCATTTCGAGGATTATCTGAAGCTGGCGCAAGAAATTGCGGGGCGCGACATTAGTGCAGATATACAAAGGCTAGTGGACGTGGAAGCGGGGTTAATCACTTCTACCGACAATGAACTTCGGTTTCACAGTGGGGTTCCCGCTTAATCTTCGTCTTCGCTAAAAGGTTCGTTGCGCAGAATAAAGGTGTCGGCAGTAAGCTCGAGAATGCTGCCTTGCTCGTACCAGTCTCCTAAAACGATACGAAGTCCGGTTTTACCCTCACTCAATGGGTGTTCATGAATGTCGGGCTGGTGCGTATGGCCGTGAATCATGCGTTCTACTTTGTGACTTTCAAACGCTTGCACTACCGCCTCTTCTGTAGCATCCATCATAGCTAATTGCTCTGCAGACAAGTTCTGCTGGCTCTTACTATTTGCGCGTAGCTTTTGTGCAACCTTACGGCGCCATGAAAGCGGAAGCTTAGTAAGAATACCCAGAAGTAGAGGGTTACGAATTGTTTTACGAAATTTTTGGTAGCCTTCGTCTTGGGTGCAAAGCGTGTCGCCATGAAGTAGCAGGGTAGGCGTGCCATATAAGTCGACTACGGTAGGGTCTGGAAGTATGGTTATGCCGGTAAGCTCTGCAAACTTTTTCCCAATCAAGAAGTCTCTGTTTCCTGCCATGAAGTAAACTGGAACACCTGATTCCACTACGTTCTTCAGCTCTTGAATGATATGCAGGTGAAATGGGCGCAGGTCGTCGTCGCCAATCCAATAATCGAACAGGTCGCCGAGAATGTAGAGCGCGTCACTTTCTCTTGCTTCACCTCTTAGGAAAGAAACAAACAGGCCTGTTATGTCAGGCCTGTTCTCACTGAGGTGTAGATCAGATATGAATCGTGTGATCATTTTTCCACAGTAGCGTTTTTAATCACAACATCTTCAACAGGTACGTCTGCATGGTAACCAGAGCGGCCTGTGTCTACGTCACGAATGCTGTCTACTACGTCCATGCCTTCAACAACTTTACCGAATACACAGTAGCCCCAGCCATATGGGTTTTCGCCCGTAAAGTCTAATGGCTTGTTGTCTTTCACGTTAATGAAAAACTGCGAAGTCGCCGAGTGTGGGTCTTGCGTACGAGCCATAGAAATTGTGCCGCGCTCGTTAGAAACACCGTTGTTCGCTTCGTTCTCAATCGGTGCGTCTGTTGGCTTTTGTTCCATACCTGGGGTGAAACCACCACCTTGAATCATGAAGTCGCTAATCACACGGTGAAATAAAGTATTTTCGTAAAAACCGCTTTCTGCGTACTTAACAAAGTTAGCTGCTGTTTTTGGCGCTTGCTCAGCAAAGAGCTCAATACGAATATCGCCGTGGTTAGTGTGTAGTGTTACGAACATGAATTTATCCTGTTTAAATGCGAATACGCTGCGAAGTGTAGCGAATATCACTGTTATTGGAAACAAAAGCTATGATTTATCGATTCTTCTTATTTGCTGTTATTAAGCGATGAGAAAACCGGTTGCATGGCTTCTAATGCTTCGGGAACCGAGTCCACGATTTGGTATAAGGATTCGTCGGTGTTGTCTATTAAGCCGCATTCTTCCAATACCGCCAGGTCCAGCAACCGAGCCCAAAAGTCTTTACCGTAAAGAATTACAGGAACGCGTTTCATTTTTTTGGTTTGAATTAAAGTTAATGTTTCAAATAACTCATCAAGCGTGCCAAATCCTCCAGGAAAAACAATGAGTGCTTTTGCTCTTCTTAAAAAATACATTTTACGGAGTGCGAAGTACTGAAACTCAATACTGTGCTTTGCGGCAATAAAAGGGTTCAACCGTTGCTCGCGCGGAATGACTATATTCAGCCCTATACTTGGATGTCCTGCATCGAAGGAACCCCTACTTGCTGCCTCCATAATACCTGGCCCACCTCCGGTAATCAGGCGTACCCCTTGGTGCGGTGAATCCTCGATGATCTTTCCAAGCTCATAGGCGAGTTGCTGAGCTTCTTGATAGAACCGAGACATTTTAGAGCACGCGCTATCGGTCTTTTCTTCTGGCGCTGGAATGCGGGCACTACCAAAAATGGAGATAGTATGGTGCACACTTTCATTGTTGAAGGTGTTTTCTGCTTTTTGCCATTCGTTGGCAAGGTGTTTAGCAATATCTTCTTCTTGTTGATGTCCCGCTAGAGCTTGTAGGTTTTGCTCAAGTTCTTGCTTAGATGTGTCGCTCATTCGGTTCCTCGAAGCGGCCAATAATGGTAAGCTTCGGGTTTTACCACAGGTAGTCTTTGGAGACCAGAGCGAACGATGCTGCAGATCTATAATTCACTTACTCACCAGAAAGAAACTTTTAAACCTTTAGTGGAAGGTAAAGTTGGGCTTTATGTCTGCGGCGTAACCATTTATGACCTTTGTCACATTGGTCATGCGCGAACTTATGTGGCGTTCGATGTGGCAGTTCGCTATTTACGTTATTCAGGTTACGACGTGACTTACGTGCGTAACGTAACGGACGTTGACGACAAAATAATTAAGCGTGCAGAAGAAACCAATCAGTCTATCGACTTTGTAACTGAGCAAAACCTAAAGCTAATGCATGAAGACTTTGCAGCGCTTAATTTAGTAGAGCCGGATATTGAACCACGCGTTACCACTCACATGGCGGAAATTATTGCACTGATTGAACAGCTTCTAGAGAAGAAGCACGCATACGTCTCCGCTTCTGGCGATGTATTGTTCGACGTAAGTAGTTTCCCTGATTATGGAAAACTGAGCGGCCAAGCCATTGAACAGTTGCAGTCGGGCGCTCGTGTTGCAGTAGCTGAAGGAAAAGAAGACCCGCTAGACTTTGTATTATGGAAAAAGGCAAAAGCGGGTGAGCCGAGCTGGAGCTCTCCATGGGGAGAGGGTAGACCGGGTTGGCATATTGAATGTTCAGCAATGAATGGCAAACATTTAGGTAAGCATTTTGACATTCATGGTGGCGGTTCAGACCTACAGTTTCCGCACCATGAAAATGAAATAGCACAGTCGTGCTGTGCTAATGACAGTCCATATGTAAATTATTGGATGCACACAGGCATGGTTCAGGTTGATTCTGAAAAGATGTCTAAGTCGTTAGGAAACTTCTTTACTATTCGTGACGTACTGAAAACATTCGACGCTGAAACAGTGCGCTTTTTCTTGTTAAGTGGGCATTATCGCAGTCAGTTGAATTACTCTCAAAGCCACTTAGAGCAAGCCCGAAGTGCGCTTGAACGACTTTATACCGCCTTACGAGGTGTGACGGCTGTAGCTGCCACCGAAAGCTTTGCAGCGGTATATAGAGAAAAGTTCAAAGTTGCGTTAGACGACGACTTTAATGTTCCTGAAGCTATGACGGTCATTTTTGACTTGGCTCGCGAATTGAACCGATTAAAAGGGCAAGAGAACCAGCAGCAAGAAATGGGAATGTGCGTCAGCTTAATGAAAGAGTTTGGCGCGGTGCTTGGTATTTTAGAGCAAGACCCTGAGCAGTTCCTGCGCGGTCAAGCGGATACCGACGAAGTAAGTAAAATAGAAGCGTTGATTCAAGAGCGCAACGACGCACGAGCTGCAAAAGATTGGGCTCGTGCAGATAAGGCGCGCGACGCACTACAGGCTATGAACATTGTTTTGGAAGACGGGCCTGAAGGTACGCGTTGGCGTAAAGGTTAACTTTTAAAGATTAAAAGTAAGAGGTGATTAATGGCTTTAGCAGCACCGGAAGTTTTAACATTTGAAGCATTGGAAGGTGGCGACTGGGACGCCCTTATCGTTATCGGTCCAAACTTTTCTGAATTGGACAGTGACTATCAAGCAGCAATACAGAATGCGAAAATGTTTGACGCATCGGTTGGCGAGACTTTGTCAGTACTTTCCTGTGAAGTAGCTCCGGGGAATCGTTTGTTACTCGCGCCTACAGGACCATTAGACCGCGACTATGACGACGTAAGACGTTTTTACGACGCCGCGCGCGAAGCTGTCGCTCGTGTTGCAGCATCTGGTGCGAAAAAGCCAGCACTTATGGTTACTGCGGTACCTACTGGCGCGCTATGGAACAAGGCATTAGCCTCTGCATACTTTGGTTTTAACCAAGGTAATTACGAGTCATTAGAAGCCAGAGAACATCATGGCGATGACGTAGAACCTTTTGCAACCGTTGGTGTTGTGGGCAATGTTGACCCCAGCTTCGTAAAATCAATTGAAGCAGGGCGTCGGGTTGCAAGAGACATTTGTGGAACCGAGCCAGAGCGTATGTCTCCGAAGCGTGCGGCGGAATATTGCCAAGAAGCTTTCGCTGGAACGTCTGTTTCTGTGCAAGTTATTGACGACCGTATGCAACTGGAGCATGAATATCCGTTGCTTTGTGCGGTTGCTAGAGCTTCGTTTGAAGTGGAAAAGCAGCTACCTGCTGTTGTCCGTTTGGAGTTTGAAGGCGAAGGACCTATCGAAGAGTCTATTTTCCTTGTGGGTAAGGGGATTACCTACGATACGGGAGGTGCTGACCTGAAAACTGGTGGCCACATGGCAGGTATGAGCCGTGACAAAGGTGGTGCTGCGGCCGTTGCTGGTTTTGTGAAAGCATTAGCTGGGTTGAATCCTAAGGGCGTGAAAGTAGTTGCTGAACTGGCGTTTGTGCGCAACAACATCGACAACTTTGCATTCGTAGCGGACGAAATTATTACCGGACGCTCGGGAGTTCGCGTGCGTATTGGTAATACCGATGCTGAAGGGCGTTTAGTTATGGCTGATCCTTTGGCGAAGTTAACTGAGGAAGCGGTGTCTGCTACCAACCCTTCTTTGTACACTATCGCAACCCTTACAGGCCACGCAGCTCTAGCAAAAGGACCTTATGCGGCTTTAGTGCCTAATAAGCCTGCAATGTCTAAGGGATATGTGCAGCGTATTTTAGACGCAGGCGAAAGCTGGGGTGACGGCGTTGAACTTTCGCCAAGTCGTCGTGAAGACTTCGACTTTATTCGCGGCCGCACGAAGGCAGATGATGTATTGTCGTCGAACAATGGACCTTCTGCGACTACTGTGCGCGGACACCAGTTCCCCATGGCATTCTTAGTCGCTGTAGCTGGCTTAGACAAACATGGTCAGAATAGCGATACACCTTTGCCATATACACACATAGATATCGCAGGTAGTGGTGTTGAAGGTGGTAACTGGCAACATGGTAAGCCTTCTGCTTCCCCTGTTATTGCATTGGCGGGAGCTTTCTTGGATAAGTAACAAGCAAGCAACCGAATAAAGAAAACCCAGCAACATGCTGGGTTTTTTGTTTCTAGATTGGTCTTTATTCAAGATCTGAAGTTAAGGCAACTCGAATTTCATTTCATCGAGCTGTTCTTTTGTTTTGCCGTGTGGCAGCGGTTTACGGGTTTCACTGTCGATATGAACGAAAACAATGTCGTCGGCGGTACAAATATTTTGTTTGGTTCCTTTGTTGCGTACGACACAAG
Source organism: Lysobacter sp. N42 (assembly GCF_004344885.1). Taxonomy (NCBI): domain Bacteria; kingdom Pseudomonadati; phylum Pseudomonadota; class Gammaproteobacteria; order Lysobacterales; family Lysobacteraceae; genus Lysobacter; species Lysobacter sp. N42. The sequence continues at coordinate 1,040,521 of NZ_SKFB01000001.1, read as the reverse complement.
TTACGCTAATGGAACTGTTGCCTACGTGCTTAATGGCTAGCCCAAACTCTACTACGTCACCTTGAAAAGCTGAGGCTTCAAAAGTAATCGCGCCGATGTGCTTGGTCACTAAGCTTTTTGCTTCTAATTGGCAAGATGCAAAAATGTAAGCTTCTTCGTCTATCCACTCTAAAATACGTCCACCGAACAATGAGCCGGCAAAATTCAGGTCGTTAGGCATTACGAGGCGTCGAGAAAGAAAACGCATAATTGGAAAGTTCCTTACCTTTGAATGTTATGAATAAGATAACTCGACTTAAGAATCTTGCCAAGTAACCGCAGCATGAAGTGCAAGTGTAATCATGTCATTAAGACTGGATTCGCGAGCGTGCGAAGATAGACTTTCACTAGTCAGCATGGAGTCGGTTACCGTAAGCAACGCTGCGGCTGACTTATCTAGGCATTTTGCGATATTAAAAAGAGCGAATGATTCCATTTCGACAGCTACGAGGCTTTTTTCCTTAACGCATGCGGGAATATGTTCATTAAGTCGGTAGAACACGTCGCTACTGTGAATAGCGCCCTGGTCGAGGTTAATGTTAAGTGCCTTAGACTTCTGCAATATATGCTGTAATAACCCATGTGAGGGAAATAATGTGTCGCTCATTTCTCCACTTTGTACGCGAGCAAATGATGACTCTGAAAAAGCTTCTGTAGCTAAGAGTACTTGACCGATATTTAATGCTTCGCTGTAACTGCCGCAGCTACCAATACGAATAATAGTGTCGACGCCATAAAAATTGTAGAGCTCGTAAGCGTATATACCCATGCTCGGCATACCCATACCGCTTGCCATTACAGAAACGCGATGCCCCTGAAACGTGCCTGTGTAGCCAAGTACATTTCGTACTGAATTAAATTGAGTGGCGTTTTCTAAATAATGTTCGGCAATGTATTTGGCACGAAGGGGATCGCCGGGCATCAGAACGCATTTCGCGATGTCGCCTATGTTAGCTTCAATATGAGGGGTAGCCATCTAACTTCACTCTTCTTAAAACGATGTTTAGATACTATATCGGTTTCCTCGGAGGTATTTAAAATAAAACCATCAAAGCAACATAAAAAAATGCCGTAAGTGCACACTTACGGCATTTAAGGGAGAACTTCGATTTGTTACTCGACCGGTTTAAAAGTGAGCGCGAATTCCGATACCCACGTTTCGTCCGGGTAATGGCGCGTCCTCTTTAATGAAAGAGCTATGCACAAAACCTAGTTCGTCAGTAAGGTTTTCAACTTTCAAGTAAACCGAGAAGTCTTGGTTTGCGAAACGTCCTGGGTAGTAATTCATTCGCACGTTCACCAGAGAAAATCCTTCGGTTGCCTCTTCGTTAATACCTACCTTGTCTTGTTCGTTGTAGCGAGTCACGCTTAAAGACGTGTCCCAATTAGGCTGTAAATATTTAAGCGTAGCGCCAACGCGTTGTGCTGGAATACGCGGAATATTGCCACCGTTTACGAACTTAGCGCGGGTGTAGTCGGTAAATGCATCTACGTGCCAATTCGTACTGAGTTGGTAATGACCCGAAATCTCGTAACCATATAGTCGCGCGTCTTGTTGCTGGTAAACATAGACAGGAAGTTCACCGTGAGCATGTTCTTCTTCGTGCGCTTCGCCTTCATGTTCTTCGTGAGCATGTTCGTCAAATTGAGCTGAAGACACACCTGAGTTTTGTTGATAGATAAAGTTTTCTATTTCATTCCAAAACACATTTGCTTCAACGTGGAAGCGATCACCTTGGTAATGCAATCCAAGGTCGATGTTCTGTGAGTTCTCGGTGGCTAGCGCATTGCTGCGTCGCTCAATATGATAAACCTCTTCTCCCTCGTGCTCTTCGTGGGCACCTTCTTCTTCGTGGTGAGCTTCATGCAGCTCATAAACACCACCTAATTCGTAGGTTCCTGTAGCAAGGTGTGCGCCGTCAGAGAACAGTTCATTCGCTTGTGGTGCGCGCTCGCTGTAGCTTGAGTTAAATGCCAAGCTCAAATTTTCATTTACACTGTAACGTGCGCCTAACGAGAAACTCATAGGTGTGTATTCGAGCGTATTGAACTCTTCAGTTTCTAGAGAAACTTCTTCATAACGAGCACCGGCTTCTACAGTAAGCGCTCCAAATTGCTTCTCTACAAGCCAGAACAAACCAGCTAGGTCTGTGTCTGATGTTGGCGTATAAGCTTCTTCACCATTCGAGCTATATTCACGTTGCTCGAATTGTGCTCCGAATGCACCCGTCCAACCCATAACAGCGGTATGCGTTGCTGAAACTCTTAGTTCAGATTGCTCGACAGCAAAACCAGAAGCCACTAATTCTTCTTCAATTTCGTTATGAGACAATTCTGAGTAACCAAAATTAATGTCTAAGCGCTGAATACCTGACATTGGCTCCACAAATGAACTCAGCAGTTGATAACGGTCTTGCTTGAATAGAGCGTAAACACCTTCTTCCTCGTGTTCTTCATGCTCATCGTGAGCGCCTTCTTCTTCATGTGCATGTTCGTCTTCATGCCCATGCGAGTGACCCGGAATTCCGTAGGTACGGTCTAAACGGCCTACAGAAAAGCCAATGAAGCCGCCGTTGAAAAGGTAGCTTGAGCCAATGGTATAACCCTCATCTTCCGTATAGCTGTTTTCTATATGGTCGGTTACTTCACCTTCGTCATTCGTGAACTCTGGCACGCTGTAGTTATCTGCATCACGCTTGAATGCGTCAAGGTGGAAGGCAAAGTCTCCAGAACGGGCATTAAATTCGCCACTCACAAGCTTTTCGTCGCTTACGTCGTTATATTGCACACCATATTCGCCTGAAACGCCTTGCTCTAGAAAACGTGGAACGCGGTTATCAACGACATTTACGACACCGCCGCTTGCGCCGCTACCGAAAAGCAAGGTAGAAGGACCTCGGAAAATTTCGACTTGTTGTGCAGTACTTGTTTCTGTTGATACGGCATGATCTGGCCCGCCGCGAGAAATGTCTGCGACGTCTAAGCCGTTTTGTAGGATGCGTACGCGAGGACCGCCTAGTCCACGAATAATAGGGCTGCTAGAAACAGGACTAAAATAACTGGCTTGAACCCCTACGATACTTCTAAGAGTTTCACCTAAGGTAGCCGCTTGTGACTGACGTAATTCGTCTTGGCTCATCACATAAATGGGTTGAGCGCTGTCGACGGCTGATTTTTGCAATGGTGACGCTGTAACAACGATACGTTCGTAGTCATGATCGTGCTCGTCGGCAACGTCGTTTTCTTGAGTATTTTGCGCCATGGCTGAAACAGCTACGCTAGAAAACGCTAAAGCAGTAATAACCTGTTTTGCGATGAAGGACTTCTTAAACTTCATGGTGATAACCCTTACTTGTATTTAATGTAATAATATAACATTACATTCATCGGCGGTTTTGATCAACCCCAAATGTGGCGTCTGCGACCAGAAGTCGATAAACTGCGCTGACTATAAAAAAGGAGTAATCATGAAAAACTATTTAGGGCGAAAGTCTGCGCTAAGTGCTCTGGCAGGTATGGCGCTTGTATTGGTTGGATGTGGCGAATCCCAGCAAGAAACAGACATAGAAGCAAATGCTCAAGCCATTCAGTCTCATCTGGAATTTTTAGCGAGTGATTTATTAGAAGGCCGCGATACGGGTTCGCAAGAGCACGAAATTGCCTCTGCTTATATTGCTGCAGAATTTCAGCAAATGGGTCTAGAGCCAGCCGGTACCGAAGGTTTCTACCAACGCGTGCCTCTAAGAACTGCTCGTATTACTCCTGACAGTCAAAAATTTACCATTCATCAAAGTAGCGGTGAAAACGTAGAACTTGTTTACCCAAGAGACTTCCTTATGGGGCCAAGCGTTTTTGAGAATGAATCTACGGTAACGGCTCCATTAGTATTCGTAGGTTACGGAATGGTGTCTGATAAGTTCGATATCAACGACTACGCAAACTTGGATGTTGAAGGCGCTATTGTGGTTATGCTTTCAGGTCTTCCGGATGGACTTCCTAGTGAAGAAGCTGCGCATCTAAACAGTATTAAAACGCAACTTGCTGTTGAGCGCGGAGCTGTGGGTATTGTAAGCATTCACACGCCGAAGCGCGCGGAAACACGCCCTTATGAGCGCATGATTTTTTACGCAAACGCACCGCGCGTGCGCTGGGTCGCTCCTAATGGCGAGCCACAAAATGCTTACCCTGAAATTAAAGGTGCTGCGACCATAAATTACGAAGTTGCCGATGCGTTATTCTCGGAAGTTGCTTTGCAGCCAGAGCAAATTTGGCAGCAAATGGACGAGGGCGAGCGTCCGGTAGGTATGCCGCTTGGTTTAACGGTTACGCTTGAGAAATCTTCAACCTATGAAGATATGGACAGTCCAAACGTTATTGCGATGCTACCTGGCAGCGATCCAGAGCTTAAAGACGAATATATTATTTATACTGCTCACTCTGACCATATCGGTCCGGTACGCAGTGTAGAAGGCCCAGAAGAGTTCAATAATGGCGCGATGGACAATGCCTCTGGTGTTTCTATTATGCTAGAAACTGCACGCATGTTTTCTGACTTAGCTGCTTCTGGACAGCGTCCTAAACGTTCTATTTTGTTCGCCGCGGTAACTGCCGAAGAGCGTGGGTTGCTTGGTGCGGACTACTTCGCGAATAACCCAACAGTACCGATTGAAAACATTGTTGCGAACGTAAACCTAGACATGCCGGTGTTACTGTATACATTTGCAGATGTTGTTGCGTTTGGTGCTAATCATTCTTCATTGAATAGTGCGGTGTCTACTGCTGCAGAGAAGTTCTCGATTACTAGTAGCCCAGACCCAATGCCGGAAGAAGCTTTGTTTACTCGCTCAGATCATTACACGCTTGTGAAGCAGGGTATTCCTTCTGTATTTCTAATGACTGGATTTAATTCTCAGGTAGAAGGTGAAGATGCTGGCGCTATTTGGCATCAGTTCTTGCGTGAACAGTACCACCGCCCAACCGACGAGGTTAGCACTTTAACTGAAGTTTACGGTGGTATTCGTTACGGTGCTGCAGCAACGTTCACCAATATTAATTTCGAGATTGGAAAAACTGTTGCGAATGCACAAGAGCGTCCAACTTGGAATGAAGACAGCTATTTTGGTCAGGTGTTTGCTGGCGACGAAAATAGTATTCGTCATTAAGGGTTAAGTTCATGTCTTGGCAATTGAACGCTCAATTAGAAAAAGACACAGTGACAGTGGGAGATTTCCCACTGTCGCGTGTTCTGATCATGAACGACGCTCAGTACCCTTGGGTAATTCTTGTACCTCGAGTAGAGGGTGTAACAGAAGCTTATGAGTTACAGGCGATGGAACAGCAACAGTTGTTGCAAGAGTCGTCGTTACTGAGCATGTGGTTAATGCGCCACTTTAATGGGGATAAGCTAAACGTAGCTGCATTAGGCAATGTGGTGTCGCAACTGCATGTACATCACGTTGTGAGGTTTAAGTCAGACCCTGCTTGGCCCGCGCCAGTATGGGGAAAACTACCTGCTCAACCCTATACTACCGAAACGGTTGAAGCGTTCGCTCAACAACTAGCGAAAGAGTTAAAATTGCAGGCTGTTTAGCTGCCTGCAATTTCCTCTAAAACCTGCGTACACCAAGTAGCTATTCTCTCATCTGAAAGGTCGTATTGGCTGTCTTCGTCTAATGCTAGACCGACAAATTGCTTCCGATCAGGGGTAAGCGCTTTAGATGCTATGAATTCGTAACCTTCATTGGGCCAATAACCAATTCTTTTTAAGCCCGGTTGCTGCACCGCGTCATGAAGCATACCCACAGCGTCTTGGAACCACTCGGCATAACCTTCCTGATCGCCCATGCCGTATATGGCTAGGGTTTTACCTTGAAGATTTAAAGAGCTCGCTTCTTCCCAGTGACTTTCCCAGTCGTCTTGCAGTTCACCGAAGTCCCAAGTGGATATGCCGAAAATGAGTATTTCGTAGTTTTGCGTTTCACTAAGCGGCACGTCTTTTATATTGTGAATTTCAACAATATCTGCCCCGATAAAGTCACGAATTTTCTCCGCAGCTATTTCGGTATAGCAAGTGGACGAGCCATAAAATAGTCCGATTTTAAATTCACTCATAAAACTTCAACGACACTGATATATGGGTTTGAAATAAAGTGTAATTGTATCAAAGGTTAGAAATAAGTTCTCGGTCGAAATTGAGGTCTAGGGGCGATATAATCATTCCTTAAGTTGTTTAAATAGGCTAATTCAATGAGCAAAAGCATTACCGAAGTTGCAGACCAACTTGAAGTAGAATTCGACCGTATGATTGTAGATGGAAGCGACGATGAACTATTCGCTAGTGGGTACTTGCGTGGTCATATTGACTTGGTTGCTGCTCAGTTGCTCATGGCTGGAGAACAGGACGTGGATAAGTTTTGGGATGAGGTAGACCAGAGCTTACAAAGCAACGCAAAAGAACTTGCTGAGCACGATTGGGAGTTAGTGAAAAAGCTACTGAACAGAATTAGAAAAACGGTTGAGCACCCTGCGTTAAAATAAACTAGCGACGCTCGAACCGATTTATCGATACTCTTTGTTGAATGCGCAGACCAAATGGAGCTGGTTTGCCTAAAATTTCACTAGCGAGCGCTTCGGCTAGAATCGGAGCGCTAGTGAACCCTCGAGATCCTAACCCTGAAAATATTCCCACTTTGCCATTGTTAGTGAATCCAACAATTGGAAGGTGATCAGGCGTGGTGGCACGAACCGAAGCGCGGCAGGATTTAATGTCTGAGGCTTGATATTGTTCGCCGCTCATCTGGTTAAATTGTTCAATATTTTCCAGATTATCTTGGTCTTTAACTTCTGCTTCCGACGTGCTTTTATCGAACGTTGCGCCAACACAGAACGTGCCATTATGCGGAGGAGTTGCATAGGACTTCTCGCATACAACGTGTTCTGCCAATTCTGTTAAACGACTTGGTGTGCCTTTCCATTGTAGTTGCGTAACTTGCCCGCGAACAGGTCGAATTGGCAAAAAGCTATGCTGTGGAATTTGATGGTGTGCGGTGCAAAAGATAATGCGTTCCGCAGACACTGGTTCTTGTTGTGAATTTAGGCTTATAACCACGCCTCTTCCGTGGCTATGTACCTGAGTTACTTTACTCTGTTCTATGACTTTGGTTTGCAGCTGTTGATGTGCTCGGTAATCATGTGTATCGCGAATCATACTGCTAACCAGCTGTTCCGGTTTTGCCCAACCTGCACGGGGTATTTCGATGCCTAATGGACTAGGCGACAGTACTGGTGGGTGATTCTTGTAAAGTGCGAGTAGTTTTTGCTGACGTTCCCGGTCTGCTGGCGTGCGATGTTTTAGATGTACTCCAGACCAAAATATAGCTTGCTCTTGCAAAGGTTGATAGAAACGCTGGGCATAGAGAAATGCATGAAGGTAAAATTCACTAAAGGTGTTCCATTGCGCTTGCAAAGGCGGATAAATCGCAGCTTGTGGGTTGCCAGATGCTCCGTCAGCTAACACATCGTAAATATGAGTAATTTTACCTGGGTAAGTTTTAAGGGCGTATAACAATGTCGCCGCGGCTATCCCGCCACCCACAATTACTATGTGAGGGCTATGCGGGGTATTCGCTGTACCAAGCGTTAGCTTTCTGCCTATTAGCATTTCCCTCTTATTACCAAAACCTTTCACTTTACTGACCTGTAACCCCGCGGCCTTTAAACCTCTTCGCACATGACCTGTTGCAGTAAAGGTTGAAAATGTACCGGATGCTTTGAGCGTATTAAATACGCCCATGTATAGACTCGATTGCCACATATCAGGGTTTTTTGATGGTGCGAAACCGTCTAAAAACCAAGCGTCTACGCAATTATAATTATTGCTTTGCCAGTCGGGTAAAGTATCTGAGATATCTCCGAAGTAAAGATCGAGAGTGATTTGAGGGTGAATCTGAATTCGATGCAGTCCCGCAAAAGGAAGAGGATATTGTGCTAAAAGTGAATCGGCTAGAGCTTGAAGCTCTGGAAACTGTTTTGTTATCTCAGGGAGAATTTTTGCGAGCTGCTCTGGGGCGATGGGGTATTTCTCAAAGCTCACGAAATGCAGCTGGCAGTCGCTACTTGCCTGCTGCAAAAAGGAGTGGGCACACAAATAAAAGTTAAGGCCCGTACCAAATCCTGTTTCAGCGACACACCAGTTTTTTTGCCGTGACCAGCGAGAAGGGAAATCATTTTGCTCAAGAAATACGTATTTGCTCTCGGCGATACCTTCACTACGAGAGAAATAAACGTCGCCGTGGCGCGTTGACTCTGGGTTGTATTGCTCATCAATGTGCAGATCTGCATATTGAACTTGTGGCGCAGCCATTAGATAAAGACCCTAATAAAAACGACTTTGGTAATGGTCAGCAAAGCAGACCACTTTAATGATGGATTCTAGTTTGCTTGTTGACGCGATATGATACGCACAAATCTATAAATAGGACAGACACAATGAAACGAGCAGTGATAACCGGGATGGGTATTGTTTCTAGTATTGGTAACAACTCAGACGAGGTTCTTGACGCTTTAAAACATGGCCGTTCAGGCATTACCCGTTCAGAAAGCTTTGCTGAAATGGGACTGCGTTGCCAAGTATGGGGCGACCTTAAAATTGACGTAAGCGAACATATCGACCGAAAAGCATTGCGGTTTATGGGTGACGCAGCGGCATATGCATATATTTCTTTAGAGCAAGCGATAGCAGACGCAGGATTAACCGACGAAGAAGTTTCTAACGAACGAACTGGTTTAGTGGTTGGTTCTGGTGGCGCTTCTGGAGAACATCAAGTTGCAGCTGCCGACACGCTTCGGGAAAAAGGTGTTAAACGTGTAGGTCCATACATGGTGCCGCGCTGCATGGCTTCTACCACGTCAGCGTGCTTGGCTACTCCGAAAAAAATTAAAGGAGTGAATTACTCGATTAGTTCAGCCTGTGCTACGAGTGCGCACTGTATTGGACATGCCGTAGAGCTTATTCAGCTGGGTAAACAGGATCGTGTATTCGCCGGTGGCGGTGAAGAGTTGCATTGGACGTTGGGTATGGAGTTCGACGCAATGGGCGCACTAAGCACGAAGTACAATGAAGACCCAAGCAAGGCGTCTAGAACTTATGATGCAAATCGTGATGGCTTTGTACCTTCTGGTGGCGGCGGCATGTTAGTGATTGAAGAGTTAGAAACAGCTCTGGCACGCGGTGCAACTATCTATGCGGAAATTATCGGTTATGGTGCTACGTCAGACGGCTTCGATATGGTTGCCCCTTCTGGTGAAGGTGCTGTGCGCTGCATGAAGATGGCGATGGCTAACGTTGAAGGTGAAATAGATTACCTCAACACCCATGGAACAAGTACTCCTGTTGGTGACGTAAAAGAACTTGAAGCAATTCGCGAAGTTTTCGGTGACAACACGCCTGCGATTAGTGCGACTAAAGCTATGACGGGTCACGCACTAGGAGCTGCCGGTGTACACGAAGCTATTTTCTCACTGTTGATGATGAGAGACGGTTTCATTGCACCTTCAATCAACATTGAAACATTAGATGAAAAGGCACAAGGTATGAATATTGTTCGTGAGCCTCGCGAGCAACATTTGAACGTTGTAATGTCGAATAGTTTCGGTTTTGGCGGAACGAACGCTTCTTTAGTGTTTAAACGCTTCGAGAAATAATCATTTCTGATACACTGCGCACAGGCTTTCCAAATAACCTGTGCGCATGAATTTTTTAGTCCACGAAAACTTACCTCAACTCCCGGAACTTTTGGCATCTCAAGGTGATGTCGAAGTATTCTCAGGAAGACAACCTTTAGCACACCAATTACGCCAAGCAGACGTGATTTTTTTGCGCTCTATAACTCGAGTCGATGAGTCACTATTAGATTTAGCTGCTCATGTGAAGCTGATTGGTACGGGAACCATAGGCACTGATCACGTTAATATTGAAGCATGTAAAGCGCGGGGTATTTCTTTTGTAAGTACGCCAGGAGCGAATGCGGTATCTGTTGGTGAGTATGTACTTGCGGCAACACTTCATGTGGCCAGTAAGCACTCCTTGACCTTAGAGGGAAAGAAAGCACTCGTAGTGGGTGCCGGCCATACCGGAACCCAAGCAGGGCGCAGACTAGAAGCATTGGGTTTAGAGGTTTACTACATTGATCCTGCCCCGGTAATTGAAGATTCTACAAAAACGTTTGTGAGTTGGGATTTTTTGGAGCATGCAGATGTTATAAGCATTCATGTGCCGTTGGTCAAAGATGAACCAAATCCTACATTTCATTTAATGGCTCAAGCTGAATTAGAGCGCGTTAAAAAGAACGCCATCTTAATTAATGCGAGCCGCGGTGCAACGATAGACAATCGTGCATTACTTGCCCATCTTCGAAGCAACTCAAACGCCTTTCATTTAGTTTTAGATGTTTGGGAAGGTGAGCCTCACGTGCTAGAGGAGTTAGTGGATTTCACCGAGATAGCGACGCCGCATATTGCTGGACATAGTTTAGAGGGTAAGCTTAGAGCAAGTTTACAGCTATACCATTCTCTATGTAGTTATTTTCCTGAGCAATTTTCCGAACGTAGCTGGCAAAACATAGCGCCGCCTGTCACCACGACCGATTATCAATGGTCTAGAATTCCCGAACTTAACGGGCTAAAAAATATCGTATCTAGTGTCTACAATATTGAACTAGACGACTGGCACTTTAGAAAAGAAGGTTTAACAGCGAGTGGTTTTGACGCGCTCCGACAAAATTACCCTATTCGTCGCGAATTGTCGTCGCTTCGTATTCAAGCGAAAAAAGCAATAGCCGCTCAAGTTGAAGCATTAGGTTTTGGGGTAGAGCTTGGCGAATAACGCCAGTAAAATACACCGATTGAATTATATGAATTAGAGGAAAACATGGCGTTAGAACTAAATGTAGCTGTTCTTGGAGCAACGGGACTTGTAGGCAAGCAAATGATTGAGTGCTTGGCAGAACGTAAGTTTCCTGTGCGTAACTTCTATCCGTTAGCGAGCAGTCGCTCGGCGGGTAAAGAAGTTGAGTTCTCTGGTGAAACGTATGAAGTTATTGACGCCGATACTTTCGACTGGAGCCAAGTTGATATTGCGTTCTTTTCTGCCGGAGGAAGTATTTCCGCGAAATATGCTCCGCTGGCGGCAGACGAAGGGTGCGTGGTCATCGACAACACTAGCCATTTTCGTTATGAACCGGACATCCCTCTTGTTGTTCCAGAGGTCAATGGTGCTGCGTTAGCTGACTTTAGGAACCGTAACATTATTGCCAACCCTAACTGTTCCACAATACAGATGCTGGTTGCGTTGAAACCTATACATGACAAGTTTGGAATTGATCGAATCAACGTTGCAACGTATCAGTCGGTTTCCGGTGCTGGCGCTTCTGGTGTCGAAGAGCTTGCCCAGCAAACAGCAGCGCTATTGAATGCAAAACCTGTTGAGCATGAAGCATTTGCACGCCAAATTGCGTTCAATTGTATTCCTCAGATTGACGTGTTTTTAGATAACGATTACACCAAAGAAGAAATGAAAATGGTGTGGGAAACTCAGAAAATCTTGGGCGATCCAGATGTTCGAGTAAACGCAACTGCGGTTAGAGTTCCTGTATTCTTCGGTCATGCTGAAGCAATTCATTTAGAAACCGTACAGCCTACTGATGTTCAAGCGATTAAAGACGCGTTAGCTGATGCGCAAGGTGTTGTTTTGATGGATAGTCGAGAAGACTTCCCTACACAAGTGAGTAACGCCGCCGGCCGCGATGAGGTGTTCGTGGGGCGCGTTCGACAAGACATTACACACCCGCAAGGCTTTAACTTATGGGTTGTGGCTGACAACGTACGCAAAGGCGCTGCAACAAATAGTGTTCAAATTGCAGAGTATTTGATAGAAAACTATTGGTAAGTATCGGTTTTCTGTTAGCTTTATATAAAGGTTAACGGCGCACTGCCGTTAACTACATAAATGGTTTATATTGTTCTAAGGTCGTAAAAAAAGCTCGTCAATTACGACCTAGACAGTATCGTCTATTCAATAACAAAACGAGCGTGCGATTTCGGGAAATTTGAAATGACTCTACGATGTCAGGGAAGTAAATTGTTTCAATTGATAAGCAAGGCTGGTTTTGGCCGTGCTTGGGTTGTCGCAGTTGCGTTGTTGTTGAGTATGCATACGGCGGTTGCACAGGAAGAGGACCCCGTAGTCGTTTTAGGGCCAGCAGGTTCAGAACAGACTGACGTTCGTCAAGGCTCAGAACGTTATGGGCCAATTCAACCTACAGATACGCTCTGGTCAATAGCTTCTGGAGTGAGACCTCATTCTTCTGTGTCTGTTCATCAGGTGATGGCGGCTATTGTTCAAGCAAATCCAAGAGCATTCAGAGACGGTAATCCTAACGAAATGCTCAATGGCTTTTACTTGCGAATCCCCAGCCTGCAAGAAATTCAAATGCTTAACCCAGAATCAGCTCGAAGAAGTATTGAGTTAGGTGAAACGATTGACGCACAAAATCAAACACTTGCGCGTCAACAACAAGAATTAGAACGCCGTGTTGAGCAACAAGACCGAATCGTCAACCAAACACGCAGGATGACTGAGCAACAAATTAATGCTGTGCGTGCAGAGTATGAAGAAGAATTTGTTACTTTAAGAGACGACTTAGTTCGCTCCATTCAAAATACCGAGCGTGTAGTAGAGAACAACGATCAATTGCAAGAGCGTTTAGTGCGCCTTGAAGAGCTATTAGAAGGCTTGCAAGAGGGGATTGTAAGTGCAGAGCAATATGAAGCCGAAATTCAGGACATTCGTCAGCAACAAGCTGAACTAAGACGTGAACAAGACTTAGCGATTGCCCGTTCAGAAGAGCTTTCTACCGTAGAACAATTACTTCAGCATCCTATTGCTTTGGCTGCGCTTGCGTCGATTCCAGCGTTATTGCTGATTCTGTTAACCACTTGGCTCTTAAGAAAACGCCAGTCTGATCTTGCTGAGTACGCCATAGTTTCGGGAAGCGGTTCTAAGCCAGAGTCTGTGAAACCAGAGAAAGATTTAACAGACGACGAAGCGCGCGAAGAGCTAGATAAAGAACTTCTTGGTGGCTTTGAAGAAGATGATGACTTGTCTGATACAGCATTTGATGGATTTGAGGACGATGAGGAGGGCGATGACCTCGACAGCCTAACCGATGAAATGCTGGTGCCTGGAGAAGAGTCAGACGATGAAGAGGATGACTTCTCTGGGGTACAGTTAGACGGTGAAGACGACCTCGATAGCTTTAGCGAGTTAGAAGATGAGGACGAGGAAGACTCCAGCACAGAAACGCAGGTGATGGATGAGCCTCAAAGTGATGACTCATCAGAAGATGAAGAAGAGTCGGGCGGCAGCGGCGAAATGGACCAGGACGAGCTTGATAAGCTACTTCAGGGCGCTGGCGATGATGACGACGACTTATTTACTTCTACCGACGACGATGATGTTAATACTGAAGAGTCTAACGAACAAGAGCCAGAAAACGATGATAGCCAAGATATCATGGGCAATGACGATATCGACGATATTTTCGGTGAGTTTGGGGCTGACGAACCTGGGGAAGAATCCGCACAGCCGGAAGAACAGGGCGAGCAACCTGACCCGCTAGACCCAGATGTGGATCTAGATAATAGCGCTGAGTCCGACTTTGATGAAGATGAAACAGAAGTTGAACAAGATATAGAAGACGTTGATGATTCTGCGGATAAGCAAGCGGAAGAAGAACCCGAAGCAGAGCTAGAGTCAGAACAAGAACAAAAGTCGGAGCAAAGTGAAAGCGAAGACGATGAAGACTTCGACATGGATTCACTGTTTGATGAACTAGGGATTGAGGATGAAGACGAAGATTTAGATCCTAGTGATATCGATTCGCTACTTGAGAAAGTTGGTGAAGAAGCCGACGACGAAGACTTTGATGCCGAAAGCTTTGGCGAAGATTTTGAAGACAGCGAAGTGTCTGAAGAAGAGCCCGAAGAGCAAGCTGAACCCGCTGATGAGTTGGTATTTGAAGAAGACGAAGATGAAGACGTTGATGACGACGTTATTGGCGGCGATGAAGAAGCTTTGGAAGATGGCATCGATAGCACCACCGACAGTGATAGCGAGTTATCGGAAAGTGAAGACGACCCAGAGACCGCAATTGACGAAGATTCTGATGTTGAAGATGACGAAGATGTTATTGATCTTGAAGATGTTGAGCCATCAGAAGAAGCCAACGCTGTCGATGAAAATGATTGGGGCGAGCTTCCTGATGAAAAAGACGACGATGTTGATGAAGATCTAGAAGATGTTTTAGACATTGACGAAGAAGAAGACCCAGAACTTCCAGAGCCGAGCGAAGACTATGAAGTTCCTGATTTGTCGGACGATTCGGATGATGACGGCGAAGAGTTGGCTGCAGAAGAAGATGTCGCGGAGCAGGACAATATTGAGATTGCAGACAATGAATTAAAAGATATTGCTTCAGAAGAAGAAATCGACGAAGAGCTTTTTGAGCTTGATGAAGATGAAATGCGTCAAGCGGAAGAAGAAGCTGAAGATGAACTAGACGCATTGTTCGGTGAAGAGGATGATTTCTCAGAAGAACCAGAGTCTGAACAGGAACTAGAGCCTACTGACGAACTAGATAGCCCTGAGGAAGCCTCAGAAGAGTATAGAGATATTGAAGATATTCTTGCAGAAGCTGAAGAAACCGAAGCGTCGGAATCTGAAGATGATGAAGACGACAGTATGCGTGGCGAAGATGAACTTGCAGCCGAGCTTGACTTAGCCCGAGCTTACATCGAAATGGAAGAGTTTGAAGATGCCAAGGCAGCCTTGCAAAAGGTATTAGACTCGAACGACGACACGTTAAAAGACGAGGCGCAGTCGTTACTCTCTCGCATTAACGAGCAAGGTTAATGATTAAAAGTGAAGACTTCGGTCTTCACTAGAACCTTGGTATACTTGCGCGCTTTGTAATTCCACAAGAGCAGTCCCCGCATGAGAATAGCACTCGGTATTGAATATTTCGGTGAACGTTACTTTGGCTGGCAGCGTCAGCAAGAAGTACCGAGTGTGCAAGAAGCGTTAGAGAAAGCCCTCACTAAAGTTGCCTGCCATACCGTTAATGTAACCTGTGCCGGAAGAACTGATGCTGGCGTTCACGCCACCCAGCAAGTCGTTCATTTTGATACTGAAGCGGAACGTCCAGATCGCGCTTGGTCCTTA
Source organism: Lysobacter sp. N42 (assembly GCF_004344885.1). NCBI lineage: Bacteria > Pseudomonadati > Pseudomonadota > Gammaproteobacteria > Lysobacterales > Lysobacteraceae > Lysobacter > Lysobacter sp. N42. The sequence goes on along the minus strand of NZ_SKFB01000001.1, from coordinate 1,025,205 downwards.
GGCGTCAATGCCAATTTGCCTGATGACATAGCGGTAAAATGGGTTACACAAGTCGCCCCCGACTTTAACGCTCGATTCAGTGCTATCGCTCGGCGTTATCGTTACGTTATTTACAATGCAGCAATGAAGCCCGCTGTTCTGAGCGGGGGCGTGACTCATATTTATCATCCGTTAGATCACGAAAAAATGCATCGCGCCGCACAATACCTGCTAGGTGAGCAAGACTTTACCTCCTTTCGAGCTGCTCAATGTCAGTCGAACTCTCCGTTTCGAAATGTTCAGTCTGTAGCGGTTAAACGGTTTGGTGATTATGTTGTGGTCGACATACAGGCGAACGCTTTTGTACACCACATGGTTCGCAATATTGTCGGTTCGCTGACCATTGTAGGGATGAATGAACAACCTGAGCAATGGATTGAACAACTCTTAGCGGCAAAAGACCGCACGCAAGCGGCTGCTACAGCGAAGCCTAACGGGTTATATTTGGTGAATGTTTATTACCCAGACGCATGGGAACTGCCGAAGCATCCTATGGGGCCATTATTTTTCCCAGACGAGTTAGTATGATGAACTGACTAGAGCTTAGACCACTTACTGCTGCAATCGCGTGTCGATTTGTGCTTTAATGTCGGAAATTTCCTATACTTTCAAATATGCGGCTTACCGCAAGGTCATCGACAGGTATTTATGAGCTGGATTGAGAAAATTCTTGCAAAACCACAGGCAACTAAACGTAAAAACATTCCTGAAGGGGTGTGGAGTAAGTGCGGTGGTTGTGAAGCGATACTTTACCGTGCAGATCTAGAAAGAAACCTGCATGTTTGCCCCAAATGTGGACATCACATGCGGTTAACAGCGCGCGAGCGTCTGCAAACTTTCCTAGATTCAGAAGGGCATGAGGAGCTAGGAGCTGAATTAGAGCCGCAAGACTTATTAAAGTTTAAAGATTCGAAGCGCTATAAAGACCGTATCGCAGCAGCTCAAAAAGCAACGGGTGAGAAAGACGCGTTGATTGCTATGAAGGGTAAGCTAAAAGGTAACCCCGTAGTGGCTGTTGCTTTTGAATTTAACTTTATGGGCGGCTCTATGGCTACGGTAGTGGGTTCTCGCTTTGTTAAAGCGGTTGAAGCTTGTTTAGAGCATAAAATCCCGCTCGTTTGCTTCTCAGCCTCGGGTGGCGCGAGAATGCAAGAAGCATTGCTTTCACTGATGCAAATGGCGAAAACGTCCGCCGCGCTAGCTCGTATGAGTGAGGAAGGTTTACCTTACATTTCGGTATTAACTGACCCGACAATGGGTGGTGTGTCAGCAAGTTTGGCAATGCTAGGTGATATTAATGTTGCTGAACCTAAGGCGCTAATCGGCTTCGCTGGACCGCGAGTTATTGAACAAACTGTACGCGAAACGCTTCCTGAAGGGTTCCAACGTAGCGAATTCTTGCTGGAGCACGGCGCAATAGACATGATTGTCGACCGTCGTGAAATGAGAAATAAGTTGGCATCGGTATTAACAAAGCTACAAGGTCTGCCGGAGCCAGAACAGGAAATCACATCGACTGATTAAGCATAAAAAAGCAGATGAGCATTTTGAAACATAATGAAGAGCCACGTTCCCTAGAGACGTGGCTTTCTTATTTGGAAAAAATTCATAGCCAAGTTATAGACATGGGATTAGAGCGTGTCAGTAAGGTCGCTGCAACACTAGATGTGTTGAAGCCTGCACCTTTTGTATTTCTTGTAGCTGGCACGAATGGTAAAGGCTCAACCGTAGCCATGTTAGACGCCATTTTGACCAGCGCAGGATATCGCACTGCAACTTACACCAGCCCCCATATTGTCGATTACCGCGAACGCGTAAAAGTTAATGGGGAGTGGCTAGCAGAGTCTGAACATTGTGAGGCGTTTCAAGATGTCGAAGATGCACGTGAAGATACTACACTGACTTATTTTGAATTCGGAACCTTGGCTGCGCTTCATTTAATTAAGAAAAAGGTCGTGGACATCGCCATTCTAGAGATAGGGCTAGGAGGGCGGTTAGATGCAGTAAATATAGTTGAGCCAGACGTAAGCATTGTGACTTCGGTGGGGATTGACCATGTCGACTTTTTGGGATCAGATCGTGAAGTTATTGGCTACGAGAAAGCTGGTGTGTTCAGAGCGAATTGCCCAGCCGTATGCGGAGATTTAAATCCGCCATTAAAATTGATTAAACACGCACAAGAAACGGACGCGCATTTATTTCTGGCCGGCACAGATTACGGTATCGAGTCTCAAGATAATTCAAACTGGGCTTTCTACATGACAGGTATGGATGAGACCTGGGTATTACCTAAACCTCATTTGCCTTTAGTGAACGCAGCAACAGCTGTTATGGCGCTCAAACAAAGTGGTCTGAAATTGACTAAAGAATCGGTAATCGATGGCTTACAGAAAGCGCAGGTAACGGGGCGCTTTGAAACGTTACACAATTCGCCGCGCGTCATTCTCGATGTAGGGCACAATCCTCATGCGGCTAATTATCTGGCACAGCAACTTGCTAAAACTGGAGCCAAAAAGGTACTTGCGGTTTGCGGAATGCTAAAAGACAAAGATATTAAGGGTACGCTTTCAGTAATGGAGTCGCAGGTTGACCATTGGTACTTGGGCTCCTTACCATCCGAACGTGGAGCTTCATCACAGCAACTTGCAGAATCTTTATCAACTTCTGCTGCATTCGATGTTTTTTCATCGATTACGGACGCATATAATACAGCATTGCGTGAAGCGGAAGACGCGGATGTGATATTATGTTTTGGCTCGTTTTTGACCGTTTCTGAAATATATAAAACAGAAGGAAAAATTATTCGTGGCTAGCTCGACTTTGAAGAATCGAATTGTTGGAACCCTAGTCGTGGTGGCTATCGCTGTCATTTTTCTTCCCGACTTCTTTAGCGGTAACTCAGAAGGCTCTGAGCAAGAATTTCGCAGCACCCCCGCTCGCCCAGATGTCGAGCAACGCATGAGTTCTACCTCATTTCCTGACGAGTTCAGTGTCGAAGATCAAAGCTCACGAGACACCGTTTCCGTTCCTATCGTTGAAGATCAAATTGAGATTCGTGAACTACCAGCTTCAGTGGATTTGGGCGAAGTAGACTCTTCCGCTACAGAAGACCCAGCAAATCAAACTACAAATACTGATATTGAAGCTCCTGAAGCTAACAACGACAGTAACTCTGAACCCAGTGAGAACGTAACTTCAGAAGCCGACGAAGTTGATGTGCAGGCGGAGGCTGCTTGGGTTATTCAACTGGGTGCGTTTCAAAACCAAGATACAGTTGTCAGTCTTTTAGCGGAACTAGAAGATGCTGGCTACAACGCCTATAGCCGTGTTTATCAAAGAGATGCTGGTCCATTACATTTAGTGTTGGTAGGCCCAGACATGAGCAAAGAAGCATTGGAACAACAACTTGCCCCCCTGCAAGAACTGACAAATTTAGAAGGTAAGGTGATGCCTTATCGCCCGGCGGATAATTAAAACATCACGTTGTGTATTCTTTCTGGTAGAATGCGCCGCAAAATGAGGTGGAACGCAAATCATGCAATGGATTGATTTTGTCATTATCGGAATTATCGGGTTGTCGGTTGTTGTCAGCTTGATTCGGGGCTTCGTTCGGGAGGCTTTGTCTCTTGCTGTATGGATTGGTGCAGTGTTTGTTTCGGCTATGTTTTATGCCGATGTAGCGGTTTACTTTACTCATTTTGAAGACCCTTTAATTCGAAACGCTCTAGCGGTTGTAGCTCTCTTTGTGGCGACCCTAATTGTGGGCGCGATGGTGACATACTTAGTCAGCCAGCTTGTAGAGAAAACCGGCTTAAGTGGCACAGACCGAGTGCTCGGCGCAGTTTTCGGGGCGCTTAGAGGTTTATTGTTGGTTTGCGGAATATTGTTTGCAATAGATTCATTTACCCAATTTTCAAATGAGGAGTGGTGGCAACAGTCATTGCTTATTCCTCATTTCGGACCCTATATAGAGTGGTTCCTAAATTACATGCAGGATGCGTCCAGTTTTATTCAACCTAACGAAGTCTGAGGTTTATTTATGTGTGGTGTAGTCGGTATCGTTGGAAATCAACCTGTTAACCAAGCTCTTTACGACGGACTGACGATGCTACAACATCGTGGTCAGGATGCTGCAGGTATAATGACGATTGATGGTCATCACCTGAGACTTCGAAAGGGTAATGGGCTGGTTCGTGATGTTTTCCACACGCGCCATATGCGTCGTCTAAGTGGCAACATCGGTATCGGCCACGTTCGTTATCCTACTGCAGGGAGTTCTAGCTCGGCAGAAGCGCAGCCATTCTACGTGAACTCTCCCTTCGGTATTGCCATGGCTCATAATGGTAATTTAACTAACGCCGATGTCCTGCAGGAAACACTGTTTAAAACTGCAAAACGCCACATCAATACTTCTTCAGATTCTGAAATCTTATTAAATATATTCGCCCATGAATTATTGAAAAAAGACCAGCTTCACCTTGAAGTTGAGGATATTTTCAGTGCGATTAGTCGTGTGCATGAGCAGATTAAAGGTGCATACGGTGTTGTTGGTATGATTATCGGCCACGGTATGGTGGCGTTTCGTGACCCACATGGAATTCGCCCTCTAGCATTAGGTAAACGCGAAACTCCGCAAGGAACAGAGTACATGATCGCGTCTGAAAGTGTGGCGATTGACGGTACGGGATTCACGTTTGTGCGTGACGTGGAGCCGGGTGAGGGAATCTATATCACAGAAGACGGTGAATTATTTAGCCGTCAGTGCGCAGAAAACCCCGTACATAGCCCATGTATCTTTGAATATGTTTATTTTGCGCGTCCAGACTCGTTTATTGACGGTGTTTCTGTGTATGCAAGCCGCATTAACATGGGAAATAGACTTGGTGAAAAAATTAAAGCTAAGTATGAGCATTTGGACATAGATGTAGTTATTCCAATTCCTGAAACCGCTTGTGACATTGCCTTGGAAATTTCACGCGTACTATCTGTGCCTTACCGACAGGGCTTTGTGAAGAACCGTTACATTGGCCGCACATTTATTATGCCGGGACAAACGCAACGCAGAAAATCGGTGCGACGTAAATTAAATGCAATTAGTGCCGAATTTAAAGACAAGAATGTATTATTGGTAGATGACTCAATTGTTCGAGGCACTACATCGGAACAAATCATAGAAATGGCTAGAGAAGCGGGTGCGAAGAAAGTTTACTTTGCTTCTGCAGCTCCAGAAATTCGTTTCCCGAATGTTTATGGTATCGATATGCCAAGCGCGAACGAATTGATTGGTTACGGCCGTGAGTCTGATGAAATTTGTAGTTTGATTAAAGCCGATGCACTCATTTATCAAGACTTGGAAGATTTGATTGCATCAGCGCAAAGCGAAAACCCAACACTTGAGCAGTTCGAAGCTTCAGTGTTCAATGGTCAGTACGTCACTGGCGATGTGAATCAGCAGTATTTAGATCGTCTACATGAAGCGCGAAATGACGACGCGCGCAGTCAACAAGGGCAAGATGAGTCGAATCTCGAGGTTTATAACGAAGAGGATTGATTCATGCTCTAGTGTCCCAAGGAGCTTGAATTGAAAAGGTTAAAGCTAAAAGTATTCACCGCAGTATGGTTACTTTTGGCAGCATGGCTGCCAACAACTTTACAGGCCGAATTGCTTTATGAAGTAACTTGGGATAATAAAACCGTATGGTTACTGGGCACTATACATTTGGTGAGTAATGAAGAAACTCGCCTGAGTGACACTGCACAATCGGCTCTGCAAGAGAGTCGTTTTGTGTGGTTGGAAATGACCCCGCAAGAGTTATCTCGAAGTTCCACGTTACTTTTCGAACAGGGCGTTCGCTCCGAACCTTACCTTCAAGAACAGCTTGACCCAGAGCAATGGGCAAAACTCGCTGCCGTCACATCACGACTAGGTTTAGCCACTTCGGTGGTGGGTCGAATGGAGCCTTGGTTGTTAGAGTATGTTGTACTCGTGCTGACACTACGTAAAGAAGGTTTTGATGAGCAACTAGGCATAGATATGCAGCTAATTCGTGCAGCAGAAGCCCTGGAGAAGCCGCTACGAGGTTTAGAGGACGCAGAAGACCAAGTATCGGTTCTTATGGATGCTCGCGACGAGATGCCGCTTATAGAGCATATTGAATTGATTCTTGGCGATAGCGAGTCAGCGGTGCAAGATATGCGTAGTTTGGAAGCCATGTGGGAACGAGGTGAACTTGCAGAGCTTCTGACCTCAGCTACCGCAGAGATGAGCGAACGCACTAAGCATGTGCTTTTGGTTGAGCGCAATCAAAAGTGGTTTCGCCAAATTAGGCAAGAGATCGCTGCAGATGACACCGTTTTCGTTGGTGTTGGTGCCGCGCACTTAGGTGGAGAGCAGGGGCTGCTCGACTTGTTTGAACGCGCTGGAGCAGAAATTACCCGCCACTAAAAAGCAGCGGGTAAAATGTGATGTTAGTCTTGCTGGAATGGATACACTGAACCAAGTTTCATAATTTGAGTAAGCTCGTCTAGTGCAGTGCGCGATTCAATCAGCAGCTGAGGATCTGCAAGATCATCGCTACTTAGCTCGTCACGGTAATGTTTATCAACCCAAGTATTGAGTTTGGCGAAAAGGTCGTCGTTCATGATACATGCAGGGTTCACCGCATCAACTTCTTGGTCATTCAATGCTACGCGCAAACGAAGACATGCAGGACCGCCACCATTTCTCATACTCTGTTTCACATCAAAGTAGCGCACTTCTTTAATCGGCGTGTTATTCGCACTCGTCAGCTCTTCTAAGTATCGTGAAACGACTTCACTTTCTTGGCACTCGGTAGGCGCAACAATAATCATGTGGTCTTTGCTCAACGTAATTAGCTGCGTATTGAACAAGTATGTTTTAACCGCTTCTGCAACCGGAACTTTAGCTGTTGGCACTTCGATAAAGTGCATAGGCTTATCTAACTTTTCTTCAAGTTCGCGAAGCTTAGCTTGCGTGTCGAGGAATGCTTCTTCGTGATAAAACAGTACGTTTTGGTTACCCACTGCGATTACGTCGTTGTGGAATACGCCTTGGTCGATAACACCTGGATTCTGCTGTACAAATACTGTGTTTTCTTCACTTAAGCCATGCAAACGAGCAACGGCAAGGCTGGCTTCATAAGTTTGACGCGCAGGGTATTGGGTAGGTGCAGGTTTGCTAGCATCAAATGCGTAACGACCGAATACAAACATTTCTACACCAGAGAAACCATACTCGTCGCAGAACCGCGTGTGGTTCGCTGCACCTTCGTCACCGAAGTGTTCGTTGTCAGGTAAATGCGTGTGGTGCTGGAAATATTTTTCGTTATTAAACATCGCTTTCAAAATGCGACCGGTTGTAGTCGGTTCTAAAGAGCGGTGAAACTTGTTAGTTAAATTAGCTGGTGTGAAGTGCACACGGCCGTCATGAGTGTCTGCGCTTGGCGACACCGTTGCGGCATTTGCAGTCCACATACTCGATGCCGAGCAACATGCTTGAAAGATAGCTGGGGCTTCTTTTGCAGCCTTAGCAAGAACTTCTGCGTCGCTCCCTGTGAAGCCAATACGTCTAAGTGCATAAATATCTGGACGCTCTTGTGGAGCTAACACTCCTTGAACCATACCCATTTCTTGCAGGGCCTTCATTTTTTTCAGGCCTTGCTTGGCAGCAGAGCGTGGACTAGACACGCTTCGGGCATTGCTTAGTGAAGCAACATTACCAAATGATAAACCAGCATAGTTGTGTGTAGGCCCTACTAGGCCGTCAAAATTCACCTCAAAGTGCTTCATTTTGCGCAACGCTCCTACCGCAGATGTCTTAATTTGAAAATTAATTGAAACTTAATTATACGCACCTTGCTGACCAATAAAAGCCTTATTTTCCGTGGCCTAGAAAGCGATATGCGAGATTTGATTAGCTATTCATAAGAACTTTATTTATATGCTTAATATCGCTCATGGGTTGTCACTGGGGAGGATAATCTATATATGTTAAAAAAAGAGAAAGCCGGAGTTTAGACTTGAAGATAAGGAATTAAGCGCTTATATCAGGGCCTACACCTCCTATACATTCTATAAATAGAGATCATTGACCACATGGGAAAATCGCTCGTTATTGTTGAGTCTCCTGCAAAGGCCAAAACAATCAATAAGTACCTCGGTAACGACTTCATCGTAAAGTCTAGTGTTGGGCATATCCGTGACTTGCCGACTAAAGCACTGCAAAAGGCTCCTGCAAAACCTGCGGCTGAAGTGCGCAAAATGTCGCCCGAGGAAAAAGCAGCGTATAAACAGCAACGAGATTACCAAAATCTTGTGATGCGCATGGGTATCGACCCAGAGCATGGATGGGAACCTCATTACGAAGTGCTTCCCGGCAAAGAAAAGGTGGTTAAAGAATTAAAGTCTCTGGCGAAGAAAGCTGACAAAGTTTATCTCGCAACCGATTTGGACCGTGAGGGAGAAGCTATCGCCTGGCACCTTCGCGAATTAATTGGAGGCGAAGACGAGAATTTTCAGCGGGTAGTGTTCAATGAGATTACGCAAAAAGCCATTAAGAGTGCTTTTGCGGAGCCTGCTAACTTAAATATCTCCCGCGTTAACGCGCAACAAACACGACGTTTTCTAGACCGTGTAGTGGGCTTTATGTTGTCGCCACTACTTTGGAAAAAAATTGCACGAGGTCTTTCAGCTGGGCGTGTTCAGTCTGTAGCCGTGCGATTGGTGGTGGAACGCGAGCGTGAAATTAAGGCTTTTAACCCAGAAGAATACTGGGATGTGCATGCAGACTTGGCGGCGAAACAGGGCCAAGCTGTATTTCAGGTTGCTAAAGAAAACGGCAAAACCTTCAAGCCAAAGAGTAAACAAGAAACGGAACTGGCATTAAGCGCTCTTAAAGATGAACGCTACGAGGTGGTTAAGCGTGAAGATAAGCCAACTTCAAGCCGCCCTGGTGCGCCATTCATCACTTCGACGTTGCAACAGGCTGCAAGTACGCGTTTAGGCTTCGGTGTGAAGAAAACCATGATGATGGCCCAGCGTTTATATGAAGCGGGTTACATTACTTATATGCGTACCGACTCTACGCACTTAAGCCAAGATGCTATACAAGCGTGTCGTCAGCTCATTGAAAAAGACTTTGGCGCAAAATATTTACCGGAGAAACCGAACTTCTACGGCTCGAAGGCAAATGCGCAAGAAGCTCACGAAGCGATACGGCCCTCTAACGCTTCTATTCGTTCTAATCAACTCAAGGGTATGGAAAGAGACGCGGAACGTCTCTACGAGCTCATTTGGCGTCAATTTGTGGCATGTCAGATGACACCAGCCCAATACGATTCCACAAGTTTAACGGTACAAGCCGGTAACTTTGAATTAAAAGCTCGTGGTCGTGTATTGCGTTTTGATGGTTGGACAAAAGTACAACCTCAGGTACAGAAGAAAGGCGCAGAAGACGCTTCTCTTCCCGATATTCAACAAGGTGAAGTGTTGGCGCTGCAGGCGTTGAATCCGCAGCAACACTTTACGAAGCCTCCCGCACGTTTCTCTGAAGCGTCGTTGGTGAAAGAGCTGGAGAAAAGAGGAATCGGCCGACCGTCTACCTATGCTTCCATTATTTCTACGATTCAAGATCGAGGTTACGTTCGTGTCGAGAACCGCAGATTTTATGCGGAGAAAATGGGTGAAATAGTCACAGATAGACTTACCGAGAACTTCGCAAACCTAATGAGTTATGACTTCACGGCGCAAATGGAACAACGCCTAGATGACATCGCTGACGGTGAGCAAGACTGGAAGCGAGCGTTAGATGAGTTTTACGCCCAGTTTAAAGAACGTTTAGAGACCGCTGGTTCCGAAGAAGCTTCGGGTGGAATGCGCAGCAACGTGGCCGTTCCTACCGATGTTGACTGTCCGAAATGTGGACGCAAAATGGGAATTCGAACCGCCAGTACTGGGGTGTTCTTAGGTTGTTCTGGCTATAACCTGGAAGGCGAAGATAAGTGTACGCAAACGCTTAATTTGTTGCCGGGTGATGAAGCGGTAAAAATTGAAGAGGGTGACGAGGATAGTGAAGCCGAAGCTGTTGCGCTGCTGGCGCGTAAGCGTTGCAGTAAATGCGGTACAGCGATGGACAGTTACCTGATCGATGAGAAAAGAAAATTACATGTTTGTGGTAACAACCCTGTCTGCGACGGTGTTGAAATTGAGCAGGGTAGTTTCAGAATTAAGGGGTATGACGGACCCATTATCGATTGTGATAAATGTGGGTCGCAGATGCAGCTGAAATCAGGTCGTTTCGGTAAGTACTTTGGATGTACTAACGACGATTGTAAGAACACCCGTAAATTATTGAAAAATGGTGAGCCCGCTCCACCAAAAGAGGACCCTGTTCCGTTACCTGAGTTACCTTGCGAGAACTCGGACGCATACTTTGTGCTTCGTGACGGTGCGTCGGGTATTTTCATGTCTGCGAATACGTTCCCACGCTCAAGAGAAACCCGAGCAGTTAAGGTAAGCGAGTTGAAGCGTTTCAAAGACCGCTTGCCGAAAAAGTTTTATTACCTAGCCGAGGCCCCTGCAGAGGACTCGAAAGGGAATGAGGCTATTGTGCGTTACAGCCGGAAAACAAAAAGTCAGTACGTTATGTCTGAAGAAGGTGGAAAAGCTACCGGTTGGCAAGCACACTATGAGAATGGCGAATGGAAGGAAGTCGAAGGAAAGTCGTCTTCAACCACTCGTAAGCGCGCGGCTAGCAAAAAAGGGAGTCGTAGCAAGAAAAGTTAAACTTTATGGATAAAGGAAGCCGGTATGACATGGATTGTCGTAGGAACCCTGGCAGCGAACCTCTCGCTGCCAGCGAATATTTCAGAACAATGCCTCTACCTCATTCAAGAACCCCCTCAAGTCAGCGCGGAGTCAATACCTGAAGTTCGTTTTGAACTTAAAGCTGACCGCCTAAAACCGCAGATTGAGTCTCTGCTATTCGCCCATTGGGATATTCAAAAAGTGGTTTGGTACGCGGATCCTCATCATGTGTGGCCTACTGATTTTGAGTTGGTTGAAAGAAGCTGGGACGTTTTACTTTCAAAGGTGTTGGAGCCCTATCAGTTAAGAGTGGCAATACACGAGAATCGAACCGCCGTTGTTGATTATATGCCCGATGCGGTGAGCTTATGAGATACGTTTTCATACTCATTTTCGGAGTAATGTCTTTGGTTGGTTGTGCTCAGCTTGGCGACTCTTATCAAGAGGCCGCTAGTGAATCCTCACAGCGCATAGCCCAGGCTAGGGCGACACAATCTTCAGCTCCTGAGACTGCCAATGTGGTGCGTGCGCAAGGGTATTTCGTTCCTCCTTTGAATTTACCGGAACGTGAAGGACCGTCGTGGATGGGCTTACCGGTTCAATTTGTCTTTGATGGATATCCTCTAGGACGAGCATTGAACGACTTACTGGCACCAGAAGGGGTGAGTGTAAGGCTCTTGGATGACATTGATGTCACCACGCCTATTTCCCTTCGGCATGAAGGTACGGTCGGAGAAGCATTGCAGCAAATTGGATTAATGACCGGCTTTTCGTATGTGGCAGAGGACCGTTTAGTGACTTGGCGGCAATACGAAATAGCAGAGTTTGATGTGGCTTTTTTAGCTGGCGTAACCAACTTTTTCCTGGGCGAGGACGATTCCTCTTCAAGCTCCACCAATAATACCTCCGGTAATCAGGTTGTTGTTTCCGGAGCAGGCGTTAATGACGATAGCGCTCAATATCTAAATTTTACTAGCGAGGCGTTGTCGGTATGGGAAGACTTAGAACATGCGCTTACGTTGCTGCTTTCCGAAGACGGATCTTTGTCTATTAATCAGAGCTCCACCTCTGTTCTTGTCCGGGATCTGCCGCAACACGTCCAACTTGTGCGCGAGTACTTGCTACAACAAAATGAGCGGCTCACGCGGCAAGTCGCTATCGACATCCAAGTGATTGATGTCACGTTTACCAATGATAATCAGACAGGTATTGATTGGTCTCTGGTGTATGAAGCGACAGGGGGAGAACAGGTTCTAAACCTCTTTCAAAATGGTTTGAATCAATTTATTGGTGAGCAACAAGGTTTATCTATAACACGAAATTCGGGACGCTATGCGGGCTCAGAGGTTTTGTTAAGTGCCCTTCGTCAACAAGGCGTGGTCGAGGTTAATAACCACCCTCGGATGGTTTCTATAAACAATCAAATATCTAAAGTCGTGTTGGAAGAAAATGTCACCTATTTGGCTTCGGCTGGAAGCAGTTCAACTGCAAATGTTGGCTCAAGCGACTTGCTTATCCCTGGTGTGGTTCGCACTGGATTCGAATTATTTGTACTGCCTAAAATTTCTAACCAACAGGTGTTATTACAGGTCTCTACCAGCTTGAGTGATTTGTTGGGTATTGAAGAAATCACCTCGGGTGAAACCACCATTCAAACGCCGCAAACAACGCGTAAGAAATTCTTCATGAAGTCTCTTGTTGGCAATGAACAAACACTGCTTATCTCCGGTTTAAAAAGTGGAAAGCGACATTGGCAAAGTAAACAGGGATTTTTGCCTTGGCTGTTTGGCGGCAGTCAAACCGACCAAAGCCAGCGCACGGAAACTATTGTATTGCTTACGCCCAGAATCTTACCTACGGGAGCAATATTGTGAGCGCAGCTATCGCCATTCCAATAAAGAGAATGAAAAGCTCACAGGCTTTTAAACAAGCCAAAGCGCACTTTCCAGATGGTGTTGGAGGTGTATTTCGCTTACCTCAGGAAAAATGGCTTATTGCGACTGATTTTCCGTTAAGTCGCACATTTCTTATGTGGTGGAAATCATTACTGACCAGCAACTGTGCATATATAGAAGCCTATGGACCGCAAGTTTTATGGGTTGTGGTGCGAGATTCGAAGCTGCAAGTCGTTTATTTAGGCTCGTATGAACACGCAGAAGTGCTTATGACCAACGGATGCTCAGTGAAGCAGCCGGCGCTTGAGACGTTTAAACAAGTTAAGAACTCTCACCCACTCATGCATAAGATCAATGCATTAACCGCCCAAGGGGCCCTGAAGAAGCCTGAAAATAATGATCTGGGCCGAGTCGCAGTCAACTACAAGCGGTTAAGTCGTCACCAACAATCAGTGCCTTTAAGTGCTTTGATCGTCATTACTGCTGTATGCACGATGGGCTATATGTTTCTGCCGGACAAGACTGTGCCGGTAGCAAAGCCTCCGTCTGATAAAGATAAGATAGCAGAAATACTGGAACATTTGCCGGGTAAAGTGACGCCGCTATTACGCTTAGATTACAACAATCAGACTGCTTTAACTCAGATTCACGGCTGGCGCCTTAAAAGCTCTTCAATGACTACATCTTCACTTCGCTACGAGCTTGTGAGAGACGGTGGCAATTTGAGGTATTTGCGCAAGAAGCTTTCCGCTTTGAATATGAAGGTTGAGCAGAAAAATGGTCAGTGGTTAGCGTCTCAACCTGTTGCCTTGCCGGCACCAATTGAGGAAATAGAAAAGCTCGACTGGGTCGATATTGAAGCCTTGTCGGACTGGATAGATTATCAACTTGAATTGTGGATGCCCGGAGCAAAGCTTTTGTCTGTCCCCGAAAAGCAGCATGGAGACTATCGTATTCATAGGTTTGTTTTGCTGTTTGAAAAGCAGTACCTACCGGATCTACTCACTCTAGCGGCTATTCTGGAAAAGCTTCCTGTACAGTTTCAAAGTGGGGAGGTAGAGCGCCATAAAACTCAGATTTCAGGTCATATAGAACTGATAGGAGTAGGCAAAGATGAATAACTGCAAGCATACACTTTTAGTCGTCTTACTCTGCTTAATATGTGCTTTTGAGGCGTATGCTGAGGATGACGAAGAGAAAGAGTCGTATTTGCGTACGCCTGAAGAGCAACGTCAATTGCTGACCGAACATGCGGTTTTTCCTGAAGAAGGGAGACAACATCAGCAACTCGCATTATCTCTTCGTAATCAAAGATTGTTAGAAGCCCAGGCGGAGTCTCGTGCCCGCCAATTGCAATTTCAATTACAGGCGGCTCAAGCGCTGCATGCTATTCGCCAGCTTTCTGTTGTGGTGGATTCTAGTGAATTACAAACCAGTGACGAGTCTAATAATGAAGTTTCGTATCAAACAGATTTAAAGCGTTTCCGTTTACTTGGAATATGGCGTCGCTCTAATGGTGTTCGTGCAAAACTCGCTTACGGCGAACATTTGTTCACCGTAAAGCATGGTGACCGGCTGCTAGGCAACATAGTTGTGCACGTAAACACTCATAAAGTCGTTCTGAACATAGATGGTAAGCGTCATGAACTTTCTATGGGAGGATTCTAATGCTTACTGTTTTTACCAAGGAGCAGCTTTTGCATACTCAAGCTTGCCCAAAGCTATTGAATATGTGCCTGCAAGCAACCCACAAGTGGTCTGACTCAAGCTTAGCTATCGTGGTGTTAGACAATGGTTACTTGCTTGCTTCAGAATCGGTTTGGTCGTCTGAGCAAATGCTCATCACGCGAATAGATGCGCAAGCTCGCCTTCACTATCCGACATTGCACTGGGCCAAGTGTGAAAGTGCATTAATTCGCCAAACTTTAACCGAGTCGGACGCTATACGAAGAGAGCGTTCTGAGTCTTTAAGCTTTGATGAAAGCAACCAGTCTATGGCTAAACAAGCGCTCATAGACATTGTTATGGATGCTCATAGGCAGCAAGCTACCGATATTCACCTTCGTATGGTTGGGCGAGAGGCTCGTATTGCATACCGAATTCATGGTCAGCTCTATAGACAGCCGTCCCGAAGCAGAACGTCAGTTACAGAGGCTATCGCAGCCGCGCTAAATACCCAGTCAGAGGATTTTCGAGAAGTATTTGATGAGCGCCATTTGAGTGGAGCAAGCATTTCTTTGGTAATGCCCGATAGCGGTCAGACCATGAGAATTCGAACACAAAAGTCGCCGTGTAGGGACGGCTTTTCGGTAACGCTTAGGTTGCAGCCGAGTGAGCAAAGGAGTTTGCCTGAACTCTACCAACTGGGGTTTTCGCCATCGCGAATTGATGTAATAAAACGAGTTGTTGGACAAGCAAGCGGATTGTTTTTTATTTCGGGGCCAACCGGACATGGCAAAACAACCACACTTGCTGCCATCAATAGCTGCATTCCCGCGTCTCGTAAGATTGTCTCGCTCGAGGACCCCATAGAAATTATACAGCCAGAAATTGAGCAGAAATTTGTTTCCAGTGAACAAGACATCCATGCTTTTGCGAACATGATAAAAGCTGTGTTGAGAGAAGATCCGGATTTAGTAGAAATTAGCGAAACACGGGATCTACAAACAGCGAATGCTAGTATCTCAGCGGCTTTAACTGGGCACCTAGTTGCGTCCACGATACACGCAACAGATGCTGTGGGTATTATTAGTCGACTTCATGACTTGGGCGTATCGCTAGAAAAATTGAGTCAACCTGGCTTGTTCGCTGGACTTCTCGCACAGCGGTTACTTCCTCGCCTGTGTACCCAATGTAAACAGGAACATCACTCCCCCCAATGGGGTAAACACGCCGTACAATCTGAAAATGGGTGCAAAGCTTGTCATTTCACCGGTTTAACGGGTCGCGTAGCTGTAAGTGAATTGATTATTCCAGACGAACGCGCATCCGTTTGGATTAAGCAAGGCGACTGGGATACTTGGAAGCGAAATTTAGCGAAGAGTGGTTGGGACGCAATGGCTGTAGATGCCATGCTGTTGGTGCGACAGCAACTTGTTGATCCTCACCATGCTTATGAATTGGTTCCTGGGCTTGAAACAAGCGCGAACATTAATCTGTCGAAACTTACGGGAGAAGCACTTTGTTCGTGAGTTGGTGGGGTAGCAAACAAGTAGGTAAGGTGCCTAGGCTTACTGATAGTGAACAATTACAACTTGCTTTAGATTTAATGAATTGGATGCGTCAAGGTGTAAACGTATGGCAAGGGCTCAATATGGTTTTGGTGTCGTCTCGTGAGTTAGGTGACGCTAAATTAGAAACTGCATCCCGCTTCCTTCTTGCGGAGTTATCGGAAGGGAAAAGTTTAGGTCAGGCTTTTCACGGTTGGGCAAACCCTGAACTTGTAGTGATTTTAGATTCTGGGGTAAAAGCTGACAATTTAATTGGTGCAATTCAGGAGCTCGAGAGAAATGTTCAGTTAAAGCGCAAATTACTACAAGCGATTGTGCGGCAGCTTATATACCCAATATCACTATTTGCGACTAGCTTAGTGGCGCTGTGGTTTGTTGGAACTCAAATTCTTCCTAGGTTATTGGATGGTTATGGACAGGCCGAAATGCTGCCTGTGGCTGTCGCTGTGTCGGAAATGGCAAATCTTATTCAGCTGTTGTTTGTCCCCTGTATTCTATTGCTTGTTTCGCTGATTATTTGGGTATTGAGCAACCGTAAGGTATACACATCGACTTTTCATAGGCTGGTTAGTACCACGGTTTTCTACCAAGTTTATCGGTTGTTTTGTGCCGTAAGCGTACTTAACCAACTTAGCTTAATGGCTAAATACTCAAGAAGTTTGGCGCGCTCATGTGTGATTCTGAAAAACCATGCGCAAGGACTGGTTAAACATCATTACCAAGTCATGCTCGAGCATTACGCAAATGGCTATACCGAGCTTTCCGATGTAATGAATTCAGGACTTTTGGAGTCGTCATCTCTCATGCGGTTGCGGATGTCGTCGGGTAGACAGAGTGAGCGCAGTCAACAAATTTACGAACTCGCCATTAACTTAAGTCGGAAAGCTGAGTCAATTACGAGAAGGCGACTGAAAGTTGTGGTGTGGAGTTTGTATTCAATATCGTTTTTGTTAGTGGTTGCTACGGTAGTAGCAACAGCACAAACGGTATTTTATATGCTTGAACAATGGAGTTAAGGCAAACAGAAAACTAATAAGGAAATGACATGAAGAACGTAAAAGGATTTACATTTATTGAAGTGCTTGCGGTGTTGAGCATCATCGCATTGTCAACCATGGGAGTGCTCGCACTCAGAGATTGGGCAGCTAGTAATGCTCGAATATCAGAGGCGAAAGGGCAGATTGCCACTTTACAGTCTGGTGTACAGCAATGGCGTCCTCGAAATGGCATTTATACCGGTATTTCAGTGGAGGAACTGTCGTCGATAGCCGCAGTTCCGGTTTCTTGGGACGACGGTTCTGCAATTAATCCCTGGGGAGGCGATATTGAGGTTGAAGTGGATAGTAGCGATGCAACCAAGTATCGGGTGACCATAACGAATATTAGCTTGGAGCAAGAAGGTGAGCGCTTGGTGCGCGACTATTCGGAGATTTCTGAAGACGTTTCCTTCTCCGGCGACAGCGTCGAAATTGGATTTCAGGGTTAGCTGTGACTTTAACATTGATGGAAACCGTTATTGTAATTGCTCTAGCAAGTGGAGTTGCTGCTAGTTTTGCCTTGTATCACGCCTCACCTAACCTTGCATTAGACGATATAGGAAAAAAGGCGAGTGAATGTGTATTTTCCTCGCAAGTACAGCAAAGAGTGCTTGAGGAACAGTGGGTATTCAATGAAACGGTAACCGAAACGAGCGTGAATTGTCATGAGAGCAATTAACGGTTTTAGTTTGCTCGAACTCACCATAAGTATGGCTATTCTGAGTGGGTTGGTATTAGTTGGCATGCAGATTCAGTCGACATTGCATCAAAGTAAAATGGTGCAACATGCTGCTGAATACATGGTGAAATTGAAGCAAGAGGTTAATCGGTTTGCTACTTTACATGGTCACTTTCCAGAGGTTGTTACTGAACTACCGAACTTGCCTAATGAAGTGCCCTGGAACTTGACGTTTAACATGCAACAACAAGGCGAAACGTTAAATGTACGGACTCAATTTCCAAGTGAAACGGCAGCTCAAAGAGTATCTCGGTTGTTGGGTTCTACAGATATTTCCGGAAGTACACTTACTTTTGCTGTGCAAAAGCCGGTGACTGACGTTGTGTGGGATTTTGCACTTTATCGCTATCCGATATCTGGACGACCAGAACTAAACCAAATGCAAACGCATTTAGATATGAATAACTTCGATATTTTAAATGTGGGCATGTTAGATACTACCTCGGTGCAAGCCAACACTCTGACAACGAACAGGTTGAATGCTCATACTTACACTTCAGATAGTTTACTTGTGCGAAATACGGCAACCCTAAACCAGTTAGATGTAAATAATTTAACTGGAGAGCAGTTGACCGTTACAAACATGACGACAGACTACGCGGAAATACAGGATTTATTAGTGGATGAACTGTCTGCTGATGAACTAGATGTTCACCAATTAACCGCCCAACAACTTACAGTAGATGAGGTTGTAGCAAACAGCGTTGAAACCCAGACACTTGAGGCCGACGAAATATTCGCAAGTGACTTTATTACTCCACAAGGAAGTTTTAATGACTTTATACAGCGACTAGATACGTTAGAGGTATTATGGAGCGCCTGTGTACAAGAAGGGGGCTGCCAATAAGGTATTTGCGGCAACATGGCCAAGGTATGGTGGAATTTATCGTAGCCTTTCCATTAGTACTCTTATTTCTTGCTGGTCTGATTCAATTGGGGTGGTTGTTTTTAGCTCAGCATTTATTGCACGCGACCACTCAGCATATTTCCCTCTATGCAGCTGCAAATCAGAAAGCTCAAACCGAGTTCATAAGTATCTTTGTTGATCGAATGAAACAGCTACCTCACGGAGGTTTAGCTATACCTAAGTTCGAGCTAAGCGTGGATAAAGACTTAGAAGACAGCTCGTTTTGGCAAAATACAGAACATGGGGTAAAGGTACTCAAATCCGATTTTGTTATAGCTCGTTTAACTAAATTGAGTGAACAAGAAAGAGAAGAGTGGCTGCGTGCTAATACGCCCACGTTGAGGGTTGAATGGTGCTTTCCGTTGCGGGTGCCGGTGATAAATCAACTCTTTGAATTGGCGCTAAAGGATGCTAATGAGTGCGCATTATATGGAGGTAACGGAGTGCCCTATATTCGTCTTGAAAGCCAGACTCGATTTACGATGAAGTCTGACTTTCAGATGCCGAATAATGATTAATCGGTGTGAAACTTATTGCAGGCAAATAGTGTGTTTTCCATTAGGCATGCTACCGTCATGGGGCCTACACCACCCGGGACAGGGGTTATCCAGCTTGCCCGTTGCGCTGCAACGTCATAGTCAACATCACCACATAAGGTGCCGTCAGCTTGACGGTTTATACCAACGTCGATCACGATTGCGCCTTCTTTAATCCATTCACCTGGAATGAATTTAGCTTTACCCACAGCCACAATAACAATGTCTGCGCGCTCTACGTGCTGTTGTAAATCTTTCGTGAAACGGTGACAAACTGTAGTGGTGGCGCCTGCAATTAAAAGCTCTAAGCTCATGGGGCGTCCAACAATATTAGAAGCTCCAACGATAACCGCATGCTTACCGTGCATGTCATGCCCAGTGTGGTTGAGCAGTTTCATTACCCCCCATGGTGTACATGGGCGTAGCACTGGAATCCGCTGCGCGAGGCGACCAATATTGTATGGGTGGAATCCGTCTACGTCTTTATGGGGTACGATACGTTCAATAATTCGAGTCGCGTCAATTCCTGCTGGCAGGGGAAGCTGCACCAAAATACCATCAACTTCTTTATCTTCATTGAGTTCGTCAATTAAAGTTTCTAACTGACTTTGAGATACCGTGACAGGAAGATCGTATGCTCTAGATTTGAAGCCTACTTCTTCACATGCCTTACGCTTGCTTCCCACATAAACTTTGGATGCTGCGTCTTCACCTACAAGCACGACTGCCAAGCAAGGCGCACGCAAACCTTCTTTAACACGGTGTGTAACACCTTGTTTAACTTCAGCTCGGATACCCGCAGCTATGGCTTTCCCATCGATAATTTGGGCGCTCGTGACCATGAATTTTATTCCACTAGAATTGATGTATTAGATGGCGCTATATTTTCGCAAAATTCCACTTGAATTAACAGATAAATGAGTGAATCATAACTTTTCTACGCTATGTTGGCGTAAAAATAAGCAACCACGCGGTTTGCTTGAAAAAAGGTTTGACGGAAGAACAGCGTAACTGTAATATTCGCCTCCGTTGTCACCAGCGTCTTGCATGTTGGGACAATAAAAATGTAAAAGTCGGCGAGTAGCGCAGCTTGGTAGCGCACTTGGTTTGGGTCCAAGGGGTCGCTGGTTCGAATCCAGTCTCGCCGACCATTTACACTGCGAAGTCTTAGCAGGAATATCGCTTCATACCGCGCGCTCGTAGCTCAGCTGGATAGAGCAACGGCCTTCTAAGCCGTCGGTCGCAGGTTCGAATCCTGCCGGGCGTGCCAGTGTGAATAGAACAGACCTATCAGTGGTGGGTGTAGCTCAGTTGGTAGAGCCCCGGATTGTGATTCCGGTTGTCGTGGGTTCAAGTCCCATCATCCACCCCATCTTTCTTAAATATCCTAGTTCGGCGAGTAGCGCAGCTTGGTAGCGCACTTGGTTTGGGTCCAAGGGGTCGCTGGTTCGAATCCAGTCTCGCCGACCATCTTCGTTTTAATATTTTTATCAATCAGATGTGAGCTTTGAAAGTATCGCTTTTAGGCGCTCTTCACCGATTTCGTTCATGCGTGCAATGTTGTTTTCAGGAATAGACTCGGGGTTGGGGTAACGACTGAGTACTTTCTCCATGTCTTCACTACGAAGTATATGCAGCATTGGGTAAGGGCTTCTGTTGGTATAGTTTTCAGCGTCGCTCGATTGGGCGCCTTCAAATGTATAGTTTGGGTGAAAGTGGGCGAGTTGGAAGGTTGCATCAAGTCGATGCGTTTGCAATGCCATTTCTAGCATGGCAACGCGCCCTAGAAAGTCATCGAAATCGTTACAGTTCGGCCAAATGATTAGCGTTGTTGCGATGCTTGGGTTGTCTTTTAAATACTGCAATTCATGCAGAAAGTGGTCGAAAACCTCACCGTCGTCTGTTGTCTTAAGCACTTCGTATCGAATGGTTTTCTTAGCCCATTCCTTGTGCGCAAAAGGACATAAATTTTCTTTGATCACCCAATGCTCAAGCCAGCGTTCGGTCTTTTCTATTGCCTGATGTGTCATATTGGCCTTAGACATAATAAAATCCAAAACATTATAAGTGATCCCGCTTCTGTTGGGCAGACAATTCAAGCACAATAGAGCTCAAACTTGTGTACATTTTTATTGAGAGAGAGCTTGTCATGAAATCTAAAGCTACGAGTGAATGGTCTGCAGACACTAAGGTTGCCCAAGCCTTAGGTGCTTATGATGAGCTTACGCAAGGTGTTGTTCCTGCTATCCATTCGGCAACAACTTATTATAGAGACGCTGATAACCAATATCGAACAGGCCGAGTATATAGTCGTGACAACAACCCGACCTATTTACCGGCAGAAAGGCTATTAGCGGACCTAGAAGGTGGGCAAGAAGCTTTATTGTTTGCTTCTGGAATGGCGGCTGCTGTGGCCGTTTTTATGAGCTTACCTGCCAACAGTCACGTTATCGCACCGAAGATAATGTACTGGTCTTTACGAAACTGGTTGAAAACAGACGCTCCCAGATATGGGGTAAGTGTAGATTTTGTAGACATGAGCAACCTAGATGAGCTTTCCAGCGCTGTAAAACCAAACGAAACCCGTCTGATATGGGTTGAGTCGCCCGCAAACCCTATGTGGGGCGTCACAGACATCAAGAAAGTCGCTGAAATCTGTCAAAAACACTTTATTTTACTTGCAGTAGATTCCACTGTGGCAACGCCAATTATATGCCAGCCGCTGGCGTTGGGGGCCGACATTGTGATGCATTCGGCTACTAAGTATTTGAATGGCCATTCAGATGTAATTGCCGGAGCGCTTGTTTGTAAGCGTTCTAACGAGTATTGGGAAACCGTGAAAAGGTATCGTAAGCAAGCTGGCGCTGTGCTTTCTCCATTTGATGCCTCACAGCTTTTACGGGGTATGAGAACGCTGTCGATTCGGGTCGAAAAATCATCGGAAAATGCGATGTTTTTGGCACATGAGTTAAGCCAGCACCCCGAAGTTGAGGAGGTGTTATACCCAGGTCTCATTGACTCAGCCTG
The DNA here is from genome assembly GCF_004344885.1 of Lysobacter sp. N42. NCBI lineage: Bacteria > Pseudomonadati > Pseudomonadota > Gammaproteobacteria > Lysobacterales > Lysobacteraceae > Lysobacter > Lysobacter sp. N42. The sequence goes on along the minus strand of NZ_SKFB01000001.1, from coordinate 1,002,971 downwards.
TCACACGGTTGCTAAATCGCAGTTTAAACACGGATTTACCGGGATGATGTCGATTTGTGTCAAAGGTGGTGCACCGCGCGCGATTGCCATAGCCGCACAAACACAAATTTGGCGCAGGGCAACATCGTTAGGGTCGGTTGAAAGTTTAATTGAGCACCGAGCTAGTATCGAAGGGGAAGGAACACCTGTTCCGGACAATCTATTGCGGCTGTCCGTAGGAATAGAAGGAAAAGATGATTTGCTTAAGGACTTATTACAGGCAATAGAGGCGACAAAAACGGTTTGAGTAGTGCATTCTTCGTTCCTGACGGAAGTAGTAGAGTAGAACTAGAGATCAAGAAAAGCCGCTTTATTGGGCTTGCGGCTCGTGTGGACAAGAAATCGGATGTCCAAAAGGTGCTTGAAGCAGAAAAGCAACGTTATCCTGACGCTCGTCACCATTGCTGGGCATACCAAATTGGCTCTCCAGCTTCACCGCGAATGGCGGCTATGAACGACGATGGTGAACCCAGTGGAACTGCTGGTAAGCCTATTCTGAACGTTATCCAGCATAAAGATATAGGCCACATTATGGTTGTGGTTACGCGTTATTTTGGTGGGATTAAGCTAGGCGCCGGAGGATTAGTTAGAGCTTATTCAGCAGCCGCAGAGCAAGCCGTTTCAGAGCTCGCCTTAACCCATTTTGAAGTCACGAAAGAGGCTTCTATCTCGTGTGATTTTTCACAAGAGCAATATGTGCGTCATTGGCTAGGAGAGCAGGGGATTAGTGTTCGGGACTGTCAGTATAGTCATGTAGTAACGATTCAATTCAACGCGCCAGAACGAATTGCTGGCGCTCTAGAAGACCTGTCTCAGCGACCTGAGTTTGAAGTTGAGGTTGAGAACTAACGAAGCATTTGTACGGGGTCGAGTTCAACTTGGCAATAATTGCTTGGGTAATGGTTAAAGGTGTTGTCCCAACTCACATTCTTCCTAGAAGTTTTGCTGACCCCCAATATGAGCAAATCGGCAACACTGTAATAGAACCCATCGAAATCGCCTTCATTCATACACCCAACGGACTCGTCGAAGCCGAACTCTGTAATGTCTTGGTCCACATTGATTCTATTAAAGAAGCGTGTTTCTCTGCGCAAAAAGGCATCTAAGTAATGCTGCACAACATTTCGAAATCCAGGGAAAATATAAAAGCTCCAGTTTTGCACCCAGCTCTCGTTTTGTGCGCCCCCAGACCACGCGACTACAGCGTCGTTGTTGAGTACGCGCTTATGGGCCGCTGTGAAATAGTAATTAGCACAACTATTTAGGCAGTAGTCCATCACTTCAATCGTGAACTGGTTGCGGTAGAGGTGATAACCCCACTGCATCGCTGACATTGGGTCACCGCCGTTGCTGGTCACTCTGAAGGTCTTTATTTGAGGGTTTGCGTTAGATATTTCGAGGAGTTGTTCTACGCTACTTGCGCTTGTCTCACCTACCATTTCAATCGCGTTTTCAGTAACCGTAATGGTCGCTTGGGGCAGCTCTTGCGGAGCGTTACTGCAAGCTGCAAGCACTGTGGCCGAAATTAGAAGTGTGAACACACGCATCATACAAAAATGACTCCTACTGATGAGCTTAAAGGTATAACACATCACTTTAATTTTTAGAAACTTAAACCAATTCCTTAAAATCATCACCTATTCGATAACAACCGCGATTCCGTCCTACCTTTTTAGCTTGGTATAAAGCTTCGTCTGCTTCAAGGATTGCATGCTCGGCGTCTGACATGTCACTAGGTGTTTTATGGGCTATGCCAATACTCACAGATAAATGATTACTTACTTCGCTTGTGTCGTGAGGTATAGCTAGTTCTTTCAACGCTACTTGAAAGCTCTGCGCAAGCTCCAGGGCTTGTTCTAATGTGCCTTCAGGTAGCAGTACTGCAAATTCTTCACCGCCAAAGCGCGCAACAACTTCGCCGCTACGTCGGAAATATTCGGTAAGAAGCTTCGCCACAGAACGTAAAGCATGATCACCGGCAATATGACCATAATGGTCGTTAAATGCTTTGAAAAAATCGATGTCGAGCAAAAGCAGCGTAACTGAATGTGAATGTCGAATTGCTCGAGCAACTTCTTCTTGTAACCGGGAGTCGAAATGGCGTCGGTTCGCTATCCCCGTTAAACCATCTTTATGTGCGAGTTCTTTTAAGCTTTCGTTGGCTTCGATAAGCTCTTGCTGGGTCGCTTTTAATGAACGCATGTATTGTTCGCTTTGCAGCGAATTGGCAATGATTTCACCCACAAGCTTTAGTCGACGGGTGTCAGCTTCTGTCCAATGGCGGTGGCGAGCCACCATGTCACAACCCACTACGCCAATAAGTTTATTGTGTGCATACATACCCACACAAATTACAGAGCGAATATCTTCATTTTCGAATTCTTCTCGTTCTGCTTGCCCTTGTTCAGGAATAAGGCTTGTGTCATGTACTAAGAACAAACCTTCTTGTTCCATACATTGGAAAAACCAAGGAAGTGCTTCTCGAGGAATATCTTTAAGTTCGTCTATATGGCTTGTAATTCCCTCACGAACCCACTCGAACGTGTTGCTGAAGCTTTCACCTTCGTTACTGAATTCGAAAATATATGCACGGTCAGACTGACAAAACTCGCCTACAGCCTCTAATGCGTTTTCTATGTGCGAGAAAATTTCTTCACCCTGAGCATTGATCAACTGTGAGGACAGTTGCGACATCAATTTGTCGAAAGCAATCATGTCACGCAAACTAAATTCGCTTGAGAGCAGGTCTGCTGCGTCTCGTTGCACAACAAACAAACGGTGGTCGCGCTCCATGATCAACGCGGAATGAATAACTTTTCCCTTGAACTCAATAGCATGGCTTCTAATGTTAATTGCGCGCTCGTGAATCAGTAAGTCTCTGCGCTCAACTGGAAAACCTTGCAAGGCTTGAGTTATGGGCGGGTCTTTGGGTCGCCGCATTTCGCTAAATCCGGTTAAGTCAGCATCCAAGGAAAAGGGTAGAGATTCAATTTCGTCAAAATCTGGATTTTGGCTATTTAATTGAAGCAGCTTACATGCGGCCTCGTTCGCGTAGAGCGAACTTGCGTTGCCGGTAATTGGCTCAAACGAAGAAATAATGGCTACCGGAAATTGCTCGAGCAGCGCTGTGCAATAACCTTCTAACACCTCTGTGGGTAACAATGGTTGGCTTGAGCCTTTATCTGACATCTAGAAATCCAGTTGTATCGATCCTTCGTGAATGACATCAGCAACCGTTACTACACTATACGTGGCAATGTGTTCAGTGATCGGAAAAGTATTAATTAAACAATAGTCTATTCAAGATTGCAGTGCTTAGTATTTGATGTCAACGCCAACCAGTTATTTTAATGCAAAGGGAAATTTTGGGGAACGGGTCGACTCATGCTTTAAGCCTCGCTATAATGTCGCGTCTTTTTTAAGTATGAGACAGTACTTTCGTGTATAAAGTACTGTTCAAGTGCGCCATACGGCGCGGTTTTTATCGGTTTATATACCTTCAAGTGATACTGAGGTAACAACGCAATGCAGGTTTCTGTAGAAACAACTCAAGGTTTAGAGCGTCGCATTACGATTTCTATTCCTGCTGAAAAAATTGATCAAGAAGTAAAGAATCAAGTCAAGCAACGCGCACGCACTGTACGTATGGACGGCTTCCGTCCTGGTAAGGTTCCAGTGTCAATGGTAGAGAAGCGTTTCGGACCTGCGATTCGTCAAGACGTAGTCATGGAGCAAATGCAGCGCCATTATGTTGAAGCCATCATGCAGGAAAAAATTAATCCAGCAGGTGCGCCTCGTTTTGAACCTAAGTCAGACGAACCAGGTAAAGACGTAGAATTTGTCGCGATTGCTGAAGTTTATCCAGAGATCGAACTGAAAGACTTGGATAAAGTAAAAGTTGAAAAGCCTTCGGCTGAAGTTACGGACAAAGATCTAGACAATATGCTAGACACCCTTCGTAAACAGAACGCAGGCTGGAAGTCAGTGAAACGTGGTGCTAAAGACGGCGACCGTGTAACTATGGACTTCTTAGGTCGTGTTGACGGTGAAGAGTTTGAAGGCGGTAAAGCTGAAAACTTCGCACTTGAAATGGGCCAAGGCCGCATGATTCCGGGTTTTGAAGACGGTGTTAAAGGGTTAAAAGCTGGCGACGAGAAAACTATCGAAGTCACTTTCCCTGAAGATTACCACGCTGAAAACTTGAAAGGTAAGGCCGCAGAGTTTGATTTAACTATCAAAACGGTTGAAGCACCTGACCTACCAAAACTAGACGACGCTTTTGCAGAACAGTTTGGTGTTGCTGAAGGTGGTTTAGAAGGCTTGAAAGCTGAAGTTCGTAAGAACATGGAGCGTGAGCTAGAGAACGCGGTAAAAGGCAAAGTGAAGCAACAAGTCATCAAAGGCTTGCTTGAAGCAAACGACGACGTTGCTGTACCGAACGCTATGAAAGAGCAAGAGATTCAAGCTCTACGTCAGCAAGCTATGCAACGTTTCGGCGGTCAAGGCCAAAACATGCCAGAGCTTCCAGCTGAATTGTTTGAAGAGCAAGCAATTGAGCGCGTTAAAGTAGGTTTGTTATTGGGCGAAGTTATTCGTACAAACGAGCTTAAGGTTGACGATGCGAAAGTTGACGCACTGATCGAAAGCACAGCTTCTGCGTATGAAGATCCACAGCAAGTGATCTCTTACTACAAGCAGAATGAAGAGATGATGCAGCAAGTACGTAACGTTGCACTTGAAGAGCAAGCAATTGAGCTTATTCTTGAGAAAGCTAAAGTCTCTGACAAAACAGAAAGCTTTGACGAGGTTATGAACCCTCCTAAGCAATAACTGTTTGCTGAATTCGTCAGGAATTGGTTTAATGGCTCGAGTGTGCTCACTCGAGCCATTTCATTTTAAGGAGTTGGTAAAAGATGCAGGATTCTATCACCGATCCAATGTCAGCATTGATCCCTATGGTTATCGAGCAAACGTCGAAAGGCGAACGCTCATTTGACATTTATTCTCGCCTATTGAAAGAAGGCGTGATTTTCCTCGTTGGACCTGTGGAAGAACAGATGGCAAATCTTATTGTCGCGCAAATGTTGTTCCTTGAGTCAGAAAATCCAGAAAAAGACATCTATCTTTATATTAATTCTCCTGGTGGTTCGGTAACTGCTGGACTAGCCATTTACGATACGATGCAGTTTATTCGTAACGATGTTTCTACCGTGTGTATTGGACAAGCAGCAAGTATGGGCGCATTCTTACTAGCTGGTGGCGCAGAAGGGAAACGTTTTTGTTTGCCTAACTCTCGCGTAATGATTCACCAACCATTGGGTGGGTTTAGAGGCCAAGCGTCGGATATAGAGATCCATGCAAAAGAAATTTTGTATATTAAAGAAAGATTGAATCAAATGTTGGCGGACCATACGGGTCAACCGCTTGATGTAATTGCAAAAGATACAGATCGTGACCACTTCATGAGCGCAGAACGTGCTGTTGAATATGGATTGGTTGACGATATATTGACTAAACGAGAATTGAAAGGTTAAGTCGATGACAGATAAAACAGGTGGCGATTCTCAAGGTGGCAAGTCTTTATATTGCACTTTTTGTGGGAAAAGCCAGCACGAAGTAAAAAAACTGATTGCAGGACCCTCTGTCTTCATCTGTGACGAATGCGTTGACTTGTGTAACGACATTCTGAAAGAAGAAATTAAAGAGTTGGCCACGCAAGAACAGCGCGACCATATGCCTACGCCGAAAGAAATTCGTGCGCACTTGGACGACTATGTGATTGGTCAAGATCGCTCTAAAAGAGTGCTTGCAGTAGCGGTTTATAATCACTACAAGCGTTTACGCAATGCGGGCCTGAAAGAAGAAGTTGAGCTAGGTAAAAGTAACATTTTGCTGATTGGTCCAACGGGTAGTGGTAAAACATTGCTTGCTGAAACCTTAGCACGATACCTCGACGTACCTTTCACGGTTGCCGACGCTACTACGCTAACCGAGGCTGGTTACGTAGGTGAAGACGTTGAAAACATTATTCAAAAGCTTCTGCAAAAATGTGACTACGATCCGCAAAAAGCGGAGCGCGGAATCGTTTACATTGATGAAATCGATAAGATTTCACGTAAGTCTGACAATCCGTCAATTACTCGCGATGTGTCGGGCGAAGGTGTGCAGCAAGCGTTATTGAAACTGATTGAAGGCACAGTTGCTTCAGTTCCTCCTCAAGGCGGGCGTAAGCACCCACAACAAGAGTTTGTTCAGGTCGATACCTCGAAAATTCTATTCATTTGTGGTGGTGCATTCGCAGGGCTTGAGAAAGTGATTCAACAACGTCTTGCTACGGGCACTGGCATTGGTTTTGGTGCGGAAGTACGTTCAGAGAAAGAGAAGTCTCAAATAGACGTGCTTACCAAGGTAGAACCTGGCGACCTAGTAAAATATGGTCTTATTCCTGAATTTATTGGTCGTTTACCTGTTGTGGCGAGCTTGTCAGAGCTAGACGAAGATGCGTTGGTGCAAATTCTACAAGAGCCTAAAAACGCGTTAACGAAACAGTATGGCGCGCTGTTAGCTATGGAAGACGTAGAGCTTGAATTTAGAGAAGACGCACTGAGAGCCATAGCTAGAAAAGCAATGCAACGTAAAACAGGTGCGCGCGGTCTTCGTTCTATTGTGGAAGACGTGCTTCTGTCAACAATGTATGAGCTACCTTCGATGGACAACGTAAGTAAAGTGGTTATAGATGAAACCGTGATTAACGGTGAGTCTGACCCCATTATTATTTACGCAAACAACAAAGACGCTCAGGCATCTGGCGAATAAACATCCAATTAAGGGGCATTTCGCCCCTTTTTTGCATCCTGTTATTGAACTTTGCTTCACGACCCGCATATATATAACTATTCAAACTATTTGGTACGCTCCACATGGGGAAAGTAATGACAGATTCGAGCGTTGAAAGCTATACAATGCCAGTACTTCCATTGCGCGATGTCGTGGTTTACCCACACATGGTGATTCCACTTTTTGTTGGCCGTGAAAAATCTATTCGCTGCCTAGACGCTGCAATGGAGCAAGATAAACAAATATTTCTCGTCGCGCAGAAAGACGCAGGCGTAGACGAGCCAACGTCCGACGACATATATGAAGTTGGCTCAATTGCGACGATTCTTCAAATGCTGAAGCTCCCAGACGGAACCGTAAAGGTGCTGGTCGAGGGTATTCAGCGCGCCAACATTGAAAAGTGGAACGACGATGAAGACTTTTTCACCGCTGATATTAAAACGGTGGAGTCTGAAGCACTTCCTGAAAAGGAAGAAGAAGTTTTAAGTCGTTCGGCGATGAATCAGTTTGAAGGCTACGTGAAGCTGAACAAGAAGATTCCACCAGAGGTTATTACTTCACTTTCCGGAATCGACGATGCGGACCGATTAGCTGACACCATGGCTGCTCATATGCCGCTGAAGTTGGCTGACAAACAGCACGTACTTGAAATTATTGATATTCGTGAGCGCATTGAGTATTTAATGGCGCTTATGGAAGGTGAGATCGATATTTTGCAGGTGGAGCGCAAAATTCGAAGCCGTGTAAAACAGCAGATGGAAAAAAGCCAACGCGAGTACTATTTGAATGAGCAAATGAAAGCTATTCAAAAGGAGCTTGGTGAATCTGAAGACGGCGTAGACGAATTTGAAGCCCTAGAGAAGCGCATTCAAGAAGCTAAAATGACGAAAGAGGCGGAAGACAAAACGCGCGCTGAGTTACAAAAGCTTCGTATGATGTCGCCAATGTCTGCTGAAGCGACCGTAGTAAGAAGCTATATCGATTGGATGACTTCGGTTCCATGGCATAAGAAAAGCCGTGTGAAGAAAGATTTAGCGAAAGCCGAAGCTATTTTGAACGAAGACCACTACGGTTTAGAAAAAGTTAAAGAGCGTATTCTTGATTATCTTGCTGTACAGCAGCGCAGTAAAAAGGTACGTGGTCCTATTTTGTGTTTAGTTGGTCCTCCTGGTGTAGGTAAAACGTCGTTAGGACAGTCGATTGCCAAAGCGACAGGACGTAAATATGTGCGTATGGCTCTCGGTGGCGTTCGTGATGAAGCTGAAATTCGCGGTCACAGACGTACATATATTGGCTCTATGCCGGGCAAATTAATGCAGAAAATGGCGAAGGTAGATGTTAGAAATCCGCTGTTCTTGCTTGATGAAATCGACAAAATGTCGTCGGACATGCGTGGCGACCCAGCATCTGCTTTGTTGGAAGTTCTAGATCCAGAGCAGAACAGTGCATTTAACGACCATTATCTAGAAGTGGACTACGACCTTTCAGACATAATGTTCGTGGCAACTTCAAACAGTATGAACATTCCTGCGCCGCTGTTAGACCGTATGGAAGTTATTCGTTTGTCGGGTTACACCGAAGACGAGAAACTGAATATTGCGCGTAAGCACTTGCTCGATAAACAAATGGAACGCAATGGCTTGAAGAAGGGCGAAGTTGATATTTCTGACGACGCTATTCTCGGAATAATCCGCTATTACACACGTGAAGCAGGTGTTCGTAACCTTGAGCGTGAGTTGTCGACGCTATGTAGAAAATCGGTACGCCGTATTTTACTCGACAAGAAATTGAAAAAAGTGAAAATTGACGAGAACTCGTTAGAGGACTTCTTGGGTGTTCGTCGATTCGACTTTGGTAAAGCAGAAGAGAATGACCAAATTGGTCAAGTTACCGGCCTTGCGTGGACGCAAGTAGGCGGTGATTTGCTAACCATTGAAGCGACAACTGTACCGGGTAAGGGCAAAACGGTTTGTACCGGCTCTCTTGGCGACGTCATGAAAGAGTCGATTAGTACTGCTATGACCGTGGTACGCAGTCGCGCGGAACTTTTGGGTGTTGAAGAAGACTTTTACGAGAAAAAAGATATTCACGTCCATGTTCCTGAAGGGGCAACGCCTAAAGACGGACCAAGTGCTGGTATAGGCATGGTAACGGCCTTGGTATCTTCGCTTACAGGTAATTCAGTACGCGCTGATGTGGCCATGACGGGCGAAATTACCTTGCGTGGTGAAGTGCTGGCTATTGGTGGTTTAAAAGAAAAATTGCTGGCAGCCCACCGTGGCGGCATCCGTCGAGTATTAATTCCAAAGGAAAATGAGCGCGATCTCAAGGAAATTGCGGACAATGTTAAGGCTGATTTAGAGATTCATCCAGTAAAATGGATTGATGAAGTGTTGAAGTTAGCGTTGACTAATGATCCATTTAAATCAATGAAAAATAAGAAAAAATAGCTTTTTCTTAGGGCTTGAAAGCAGCGGCTGCGACGAAAATTGTTAATTTTTAGCGAAAAAGACTTTTCATCGCCGCCGACTGTGATAGCCTTAAGGAAGTTATCCGAAGCCATGCAGGCCAAGGGTCGTAGGGATTCGGTAGACTTTTTAGCAAGCATCTTGAGTACTTGAACTAAAGATATAAGCTTGTTATAAACTTTGCTGGCCCATTTCTAAATGGAACCAGAAAACTCCATAATAACAATCTAAGGGGATGATACTGTGAACAAGTCTCAGCTAATTGACAAAATCGCAGCAGACGCAGAACTTTCAAAGGCCGCTGCCGGTCGTGCTCTAGACTCTATGGTCGACGCAGTAACAGAAGCATTGAAAAGCGGTGATCAAGTTGCTCTAGTTGGATTCGGTACTTTTTCAGTTCGTGAGCGTTCAGCACGCACTGGCCGTAACCCACAAACGGGTCAAACAATTCAAATCGCTGCTGCGAAAGTTCCAGCTTTCAAAGCAGGTAAAGCACTTAAAGACGCTGTAAACTAAAAACTTACAGTAGTGCTACACGAGGGCGCCGTAAGGCGCCTTTGTTGTTCATGGGGACTCATAATCTAATCAATTAGTGTGGTATACTCTCAGCGTTTTGAAGTTGCAGTTTGCGACTTTGTCTTGAAGTAGAATCGAAGTATTTTTCATAAAAGAGATTATTTATGCTCGAAAGGATCCGTGAGGGCGCGCAGGGCCCGATAGTAAAAGTCGTTTTGGGAGTACTTGTTGTAGCTTTTGCTCTAACAGGTGTGAATGCGTATTTAGGCGGCGGAGTAGACAATTATGTCGCATCTGTAAACGGCAAAGAAATTTCCCGTGCCGAATTCGACCGCGCATACCAAAGCCAACGCAGTCAGATGGAATCTCAATATGGCGAAATGTTTGCCATGTTGCTTGCCGACGAGTCTTACGTGCAGTCTTTGCGTAACGACGTGCTTGAGCAGCTTATCGAAGAAGAGTTAAGCATTCAGTTTGCGAATGAACTAGGTCTACGTCAGTCTGACGAAGGCTTGCGTAATATTATTCGCAACATGGAGCAGTTCAACTTCAACGGTACATTTAACAATGACCTATATACTCGTGCGTTAATGAACTTAGGCATGAGCGCAGGGCAGTTCAGAAACTACATGGACGAGCAAGTGAACCGTGAAGTTCTGTTGACTAGTTTATTTGCTACCGACTTCTCGCTAGACCATGAAGTTGATGCGCTTCAGAAATTACAGAATCAAACGCGAAGTGGTCGTTACTCTGTATTAGAAGGTAGTGCGTTCGCTGACCAGGTAGAAATTACAGACGCGGACATTGAGTCTTATTACTACGACAACGAGTCACGTTTTCAGGTGCAAGAAGAGATTCAACTTCAGTATGTAGCGCTAGATCTAGACGATATCGTAGAAAGAACGAATGTGTCTGAAGAAGAAGTTCGAGATTACTACGACAGAAACCCGCAAGCTTATAGCTCAGAAGAGAGCCGCAGAGTAGCGCATATTCTCGTTGAGTTTGGTGATGATGAAGCTGCTGCACTTGCTGAAGCCGAAGCTGCACTAGCCCGTATTGAAGCTGGTGAAGACTTTGCCGAAGTTGCAGCTGACGTATCTGATGATATGTTTAGTGCTCAAGACGGCGGTGACTTAGGTACATTAGAGCGTGGCTTGATTGACCCAACATTTGAAGATGCGGGTTTTGAGTTAAACGAGCAAGGTCAAGTGTCTGACGTCGTGCGTTCAGAGTTTGGTTTTCATATCATTAAGCTGACAGAGTTTAATGAAGCTACTCAAACGCCGTTTGAGGAAGTTGCTGACAACATCCGTACTGAGTTGGCGCGTGTTAACGCTGAAGACGAGTACTTCCGTTTACAGCAAGAGTTGGCGCGTATTAGCTTCGAAGTTCCTGATACATTAGAGCCTGCTGCACAAGCTCTAGGCGTAGACATTCAAACTAGCCCAGTTATTTCCAGAGCTAATCCACCAGAAGGGTTCGATTCACCTGACCTTCTAGCTCAAGCTTTCTCTAGTGACGTTACTGAGAGAGGCTTAAACAGTGAGCTAGTGGAGTTAGCGGAGCGTTCAGTTGTGGTCCGTGCGGAATCTTATCAGCCGGCGCAAACTCAACCATTGGCAGATGTTCGCGACCAAATCGTTGCAACATTGACCACTGAGCGTGCGCAAGATTTAGCTTTACAAGCTGCGTCTGACCTGAGAAGTCGTATCGAGAGTGGTGACACTGCGGGTATCGATTTTAACTACATCGAAGCAACGAAACGTTTTGCAACGGAATTGCCGGGCGCTGTGCGCACTGAGCTTTTCAAAATGCCTTTCGTAGAAGGTGAGTCTAGCTTTGCAACGGTGGAGCTTCGTAACGGCGATGCAGCAGTTATTGAGCTGACCGACGTAGGTGAGGGCTCTATTGACGAAAGCATGAACGACAGATTCGCGCAGGAGCTTGCTGGTCAATACACCGAGCAATCTTATCGTGCCCTTATGGAAGCTTTGAAAGCTAACGCAACTATCGAAAGACGTTTGCGTTAAGCATTGCACTGAGTGAGCAATGAGTGAAGGGCTCTCGCCCCTCACGTTATTAAAAGCTAATGAGGATATAACTTAAGCGCATCCGTTTGATGCGCTTTTTTATGTGCGCCTGAAAATGTTTTCCAAAACGCTTTGCCGCGTGTATAAGTTGACTTTTCTTTCCCATACAAAGCGGCTTCCAATGCAGCGAGTTCCTGCTTAAAGTCTTGGTGTTGTTCGAGCTCAGCTCGAATACCCTTTCCGTTGTCTTGGTCATTTTTGCGTGCATTCATCCATGCTCTAAAGTTCTCCATGATTAACACTGGCTCATTGCTATTACAGGCTTGCTTCAAGTTGTTTAAAGGCTGACGAGCACGGTTTGGAATATAGGTATTCTGCACGTCACTAGAGGCCTTGCGTGACGCTCCACGCTTAGCTCGGATAAGCAATATAAGGGTGACTAGCCAAATTATGAATAAGACAGCGAGAGCGCCATATAAATAACTATTCGATGTTCTGGCGCCGCCTTGCTCATGAATACTCGCTATACCTGTGTCGACTTGCGGCTGGGTTGCAGTATCTAATGGCTGTTCAGCTTCTGTTTCCGTTTCTGCAACCGGGCTTATACGCTCAGGCTCAGACGCAGAAGGTGTAATTGTTAATTGAACGGCAGCAGTGGAAGCTTGCCTGCTTTGATCTGCGCTCGGATTAAACCAAGGTATATTAATTTGAGGTAATTCAAACTGACCTTCTCGGCTTGGAATATACACCGTGGTATAGGTTACTTGTCCAATTCGTGTGTCGCGGCGGGCAAATACTTCTTGCTGCGGCGTTTCCGGGTACACACGAAGTCCGTCCGGTGAGGAAATATCGAGTTCTGGAATTTGCTCTGGGCGCACTCCCTCAGCCGTAATAGTTACAGTTTCAGTAATAGGCTCTCCGACCGCAACCATACCCGATGCTGGTGAGATTTGTCGCTCAATGACAACCTGTTCACTCACAAACCATTGACCCTGATATTGCTGTGGTATGGGCTGCACATTAAGCTCTACATTGGGTGTCATAAGCGACACTTGTTCTGGTCTGGAAAAGCCTGAAAAGCCTCGAGAGTTGGGCTGACGATAAATACCTTCGAACTGAACTCCTTGAACCTCCACAGAGCCACTCCTTTGCGGCGTAATGGCATAAACTTGCGTGATCACCTGGTAACGTTGACCATTTATAATTTCTTGTCGCTCTCTGTTCTGAGTAATTTGTTCAACGTTAGCGTTGTCCGCGAGTGGGGGAGCTATAGTGCCATTCTCAAGCGGTATGTCACTGTGAATAAACAGGTCTACGGTATAAGTCACTTGCTGTTGTACGTAAGGCGAAGCTTCACTAACGGTACCTTCAATAAAGAACGGCCGATTTTCACCATTCTGATTACGCTGAACTTCAATGACCTCAATTTCAATGGGTTGTGTTTGAGCGCCTTCAATATCGAACGAGGGTATTGTGTAGCGGCCTGGTTCGCGGGCGGTTAATCTTACGGTCCAACGCGTGGTTCTTCTTGTTACGCCTTGACTCGTCACGCTAGAGGTATCAATGGAAGTTGCACCTACCACAAAGTCCCGCATTAACGGGCGAGAGCTAAATGCCCAACGAGGTAAGTCTTCGTCGGCTGTTACCGTGAGGTTAAACGACTCATTCACAATGACGGGATTGCGATCAACTGACACGTCAATTTCTAATCCATAAGCATTACTGCTGGTCAGAATGAGTATCACAGCGACAAAACCAAGGTAGAAAGGTTTCAGCATGGATGTTTGAACTCCTAGTTAAATCTTTGTAGACGGCGGCGCTCTGCTTCAAGTAACAGTCTGTTTTTCAACAATAGAGCGGGATCGTTAGGTAATCGGCGTAATAATTGCTCAAGTTCAGCACGCTCCTCTTCAGACAAGTCTTGCCAAGCCTCTGGAATCTCTAAAGCCTCTTCGTTGCCCTCGGTTTCAGCGGATTGTTGTTGCTGCTCTGCCGTTTGACTATCATTCTGTTCTTGTTGCTCTTGGCTTTGTCCGTCGGCATTTTGCTCTTCACTTGGCGACGTATCGGAGTTCTCTTGCTCACTTTGTGAGGCGTCGCTTTGATCAGACGAGCTGCTATCTTGCGACTCCTGCCCATCGTTGGACTCTTGATCTTCGCCTTGTTGGTTCTGGTCACTGTCACCGCTTTCATTTTCTTGTTGAGATTGTTGCTCCTTCATTTGCTCAACAATTTCTTTGTTTTCCAACGCAGACTGCCAGTTAGGTCTTTGTTGTAGGGCTTGATCGTAAGCGTCAATAGCTTCCTCTAAATGACCTGAGTGGGCTAGGCTGTTACCTAAATTATAAAAAGACTCTGCGGTTTCTTGCTGACCGAAATATTGTGCGGCTTGTTCATAATCTCCGGCTCGATACGCTGCCATTCCTTGTAACATAGGGTCGTCTGACAGTCCTTCGGTACGGTCATATTGTTGGCTTTGGTATGCATTCAAAGCATTCTGTTCTTTGTTCCGAAATGCGTTTCGCACACTATTCATGTTGAACCAAGATACGCGCTCAATTACTAAGTCGCTATCTTCTGCGTTCGTAGCATAAACAGGTGGTGTGGTCAGGAACTGTGAAAGAAGCAGTACTCCCGCAATACTGAGTACTTGTGTTTTTCGACCGAGTGCGAATAGCAATGGCAACATTAGCCAAAGTAGGTAAGGCCCCATATCAAGCCATTGATTATGATTAATTGACTCGCGTTCAGTGGCGTTTGCACTTTGTTCGGGAAGTGATATAAGTGCGTCAATATCGCCGCTATTCGACGAAATTGAGCGATGTATGCCACCTGTTTGCTGCGCAATGTTTTCGAAGTAGTCGACAAACAAGCGCGGAATAACCAGGTCACCTTGCGGCGTGCGAAGTAACTCGCCTTGTTCAGTTCTTACCGGCGCTCCATCTTCTGTTCCTGCTGTGATCACGGAAACACGGTGGTTGGCTTCTCGAAGGAATTGACGAATATCTTCCATATCTGCGCGGTCAATGCTGCCACTGAACCAATATATGTCGCCTTGTGAATATCCCGCTTGCGTCAACATGTCGTGTGCCATTTGAAAACCTGCTAAAGGGTTACGACCAGGTACTGGCATAATTTCTGGTGTCAGTGCTGGCATCATGCTTTGCAGGTTTTCTGGATCCCGCGTAAGGGGCGCGATGGTAAATGCGTCGCCTGAATAAGCCACCAAGCCTGTTTGGCCGTCTTTTAAGGCATTAATGAGATCTAAAGCCTTATATTTAAGCCTTGTATGGCGGTCGGGCGTTAAATCTGTTGCGCGTGTGTCCATGCTCGCGTCGAATAAAATAACATAGCCACGGTCTTGGCTTGTTACTGGAATTGGTTGCTCAATCCATGCAGGGCCGGCTGCCGACAAACTTGCGATAACCCAAATTGCAGTAGCTATTTTCCACGGAAATTTTCGAACTTTCTCTGCGGACTGCACGAGGTATTGCTGTAAATGCGGGGCAATAACTTGGCGTGCAATACCCGATTGAGAAGAACGTTTTAACCACCACGGAACGAGCACAAATAAAGGCAGTAGTAATAACAACCATAGTGGGCGTAAAAAGTGGAATTCGGCAAACATTACTTGAACCTCCGCCAACGTATAGCTCGAAACATTTCGAATAGAAGCACGCTGACTAACGCTAAAATAATGAACCAATGCGTTAGGCTTTGAAATGGTCTGAAAAATTGCTCGTCAGACTGAACCGGTTCGAGTTGATCTAAAGTTTCGTAGATGCGCTCCATGTCTTCTGCACTTCTTGCCCGGAAATACTCGCCATCAGTGACTTCAGCCACCTGCTGTAAGAATACTTCATTCAGTTCTTGGCTTGGGTTAATGCGTCGGTTGCCAAAAAGCCCCGACACTAACATCTCGTCGGCGCCGATACCGACGGTATAAATTTTCACGTCATTACTTTGAGCCAATTGTATGGCGTCTTCAGCGTCAAGGTTGCCGGAATTTACCATGCCGTCGGTAAGCATAATGACAACTTTTTGTTCGGCTTCTCTTTCTAGGAAATAACGAATAGAAATACCAATTGCGTCGCCTAAAGCGGTGCGCTGCCCAACTAAGCCAATTTCTGCTTCTTCGGCTAGTTCAGCAACCGTTTCCAAGTCTGAAGTGACGGGTACATATAAGTGAGCCGAGTCGGCGTATAGCACCAAACCTACGCGATCTCCTGTACGTCTTCGAATAAAGTCAGCGAGAATAGAGTGCGCTGCATAAAGTCGGGTAACGCGTTGTCCTTGCATAACCATATCGTCGACTTGCATGCTGCCGGACAAGTCCATGGCGACTAAAATCTCTCGCGCTTCTTGTTCTACTGGAATAGGTTCTCCCACCCATCGAGGCTGTGACATACCCGCTACGAGTAACGCCCAAACCCATAATGGAAAGAGATATTTGATTTTGCGGCTGGCAACGTTGTGTTCGATTCCTAAAGCACGTTTTTTAATGTTAGGAAAAGAAAAACGTTGACCTGAACGAGACCAAGGCTTAATGAACCAGTAAATTACCGGTACAGGTAAAAGAACCCACACCCATGGCCAAGCAAACTCAAACATAGTTTGGCCTCCGTGGACACGCATGATGAAGCCAAGTTAAAGCGAATTGCTGGTATTGCTCGACATGTTGCGCGTCGGTTTGCCGATACATGTTAAGTGCCAAGGCTTCAACGTGTTGCTCAGATGCGCGAAGGGGCTCTTGCAACTGGTTGTTTAAATACACTAGCCATGCTTTGCCTGTAAGCGTATGTAAAGCTTTTGCATCGCTGTTGTTAGCATCAGAAAGGTAACGACGGCAGGCTAATTTCAAAACGGTCGTAATGTCACCCATGCTGTTCTGGGGCGTCTGCAGTGTTTGGCAACATTGTCTCCATACCCATTGGTCGCGCTTACGTTTACGCGAAACTAAAATACTTACAGTAATCGCAATGATTAAAAGTGCTATAAGTGCCCACCAGCCCCAGCCTAAAGGCCACCAGGTTACAGTAGAAATCTCATGGATATCATTGAGTTGAGCGAGAGGATTATTCATGCATATTGCCTCTTCGACTCTTGCCATTGCTCTTCCGGTGGAGAACCAGCTGAAAAATTCAAGATAGGAACGCCAGCCGATTTAAAGTATTCAAGTTGCTGCTCTTGTAGCTGTAAGCTGTTTTCTTCATAGGCCTGTTTAAATTGAGGTGAGGAAAAGTCAAAGTCTACTTCGTAGTCACCATCGGTAGCTCGTAATGCCTCTCCTTTGAATTCCGGTAGCGATATCTCGAGAGGGTCATATACGTTGATGGCTAAAACTCTGTTATGTCTTCGTAGCCCACGTATAAGGGTTAAAGAGGCTTGGTCGAGTTGCGAGAAATCACTGATTAAAATAACGTCTGAACCTGGTGTTACCAATGTTTGCAGCCGTTGTAATTGTTTATAGAGAGTTTGCTGAGCGGGCGCCTCAGAGGCTGACTCTTGCTCTGTTCTTATCATCATTTTCAACCAGCGCAGTACACCTTTTTCGCGACCTTGTGGTTTCATTTCATGGGCAATAGAGTCGGTAAATACTAATCCTCCAATTCTATCGCCTCGTTTTGCTACTGCCCAGCCGATTGCTGCGGCAATGTGAGCTGCGCACACAGACTTAAAAAGAAGCTGGCTACCAAACCGCATAGAGTGAGAAAGGTCGACGCATACAAAAACAGGGCGCTCTTTCTCTTCTCGAAAAAGCTTTGTGTAGGTGTCTCCCGTACGAGCGGTCACGCGCCAATCGATAGCTCGAATATCGTCTCCAGGTTGGTAATGGCGAACTTCATCGAACTCCATGCCTCTGCCACGTTGTTTACTTAGCTTAGAGCCTTGCTGGGTATGGCTGCCTTGCTTACCTCGAAACGGAGGCGTAAACGGGCGCGAACGGTAATAGAGAAGCTCTTTGACTTGCAAAGACACACCATTACATTTCCACTTATTTAGCCATTCTTCCGGCTTAAGGGTGGACTTCACGTTGCAGGCACCTTTAATAATAATTGATCGATAACTTGGTCTTTTTGAATTCCGTCGGCTTCGGCTTCGTAACTTAAAATAAGACGATGACGAAGTACTGGGTGCAGCATCGCTTGAATATCGTCGGGAGTTACAAAGTCGCGACCGTCTAACCATGCTCTAGCTCGCGCGCAGCGGTCTAGTGCAATAGTCGCTCGCGGGCTAGCGCCAATTTCTATCCATTGTGCAAGTTCAGCGTCGTAGTCACCCGGCTGTCGGGTAGCTACAATAAGGGCAACCAAATAGCGCTCCACATTTTCTTCCATGTGAACATTTAATGCTTCTTGGCGCGCTGAGAAAATATCAGTTTGCGAAATTTTAGGCGGCTCAACGGTAGGTGTTCCTAACGACTCATTTCTATTCAGTCGCAGAATTTGGGTTTCAATTTCACTGTCTGGATACGACACCACTAAGTGCATTAAAAAACGGTCGAGTTGAGCTTCTGGAAGTGGATAAGTACCTTCCTGTTCCAGTGGGTTCTGCGTTGCCATAACCGTAAATAATTCGGGTAATGGGTAAGTGGTTTGGCCCACTGTAATTTGACGCTCTGCCATGGCTTCTAGTAATGCTGCCTGAACTTTGGCAGGCGCACGGTTAATTTCGTCCGCAAGTACTAAATTGTGGAATAAAGGACCTTTTTGAAATTGAAATTCGCCGGTTTCAGGTCGATAAATATCGGTTCCTGTGAGGTCAGCAGGCAGGAGGTCGGGGGTAAACTGGACTCGGTGAAAGTCCCCCTCTATACCTTGAGAGAGTGCCTGCACTGCACGAGTTTTAGCCAAGCCTGGTGGACCTTCAACAAGAATATGACCATTGGCAAGTAAGGTAACAAGCAAGTGCTCAACAAGTTCGGGTTGTCCCAATACTTGTTGTTCTAAATACTTGCGCAATTGTTGAAATGGAGCTGCGTGTTGCATCTGTAAGACTCCCAGATTCTTATAATTTTTTAAGGCGTTTGCTACGACCATGAATGCATTCTACAGTTCCCGTCAACAGTAAGTATTTGCAGGGAAATGCTAATGGCTTCGTTATTTTGATTTATAGTAACTCTTACAATGGGGTTATTCATCTGCTTTGCAAGGTTTCTTTCTGACTCAGATCTCGTTAGAATCGGGATGAAATTCGTGGTCAGACCAGTATTCGATAGGGGATTTATATGTCAGCACCGCAACAACGATTGATTACGCCTAACGGCGATCGTATCGCAATCGTGGCAGGTTTACGTACACCGTTCGCTAAACAAGCGAGCTTTTTTCATGGTGTGCCTGCGCTCGATATGGGGAAAATGGTAGTTCAAGAGCTTATCCAACGATTCGACGTAGACCCAGCATGGGTGCAACAGTTGGTTTTTGGGCAAGTCGTACAAATGCCAGAAGCTCCTAATATCGCCAGAGAGATTGTATTAGGAACGAGTTTACCCGTAAGCACCGATGCATACAGTGTGTCTAGAGCTTGTGCTACAAGTTTCCAGTCTGCTGTAAATATTGCAGAGTCGATGCTTGCTGGCACTATCGATGTTGGTATCGCAGGTGGTGCAGACTCGTCGTCGGTGTTGCCTATTGGCGTGTCTAAAAAGCTTGCGCGAGCGCTAGTCGATCTGACTAAAGCGAAGACCTTAGGTCAGCGTATCGCTATTTTCCGTCGTTTAGGACTGAAAGACTTATTACCTGTGCCACCAGCGGTTGCAGAATATTCAACAGGGTTGAGTATGGGACAAACCGCTGAACAAATGGCTAAAACGCATGGTATTACGCGAGAAGCACAGGACGAATTAGCGCACCGTTCACATACCTTAGCGCACCAAGCGTGGGAAGAAGGGAAGCTCACCGAGGAAGTGATGACTGCTCATGTGCCTCCTTATAAGTCGTATTATGAGAAAGACAACAACATTCGCGAAAATTCTGACTTAGCGGGTTACGCAAGATTACGCCCGGTGTTTGATCGCAAGCACGGTAGTGTGACTGCAGCAAATGCCACGCCGCTAACCGATGGTGCGTCTGCAGTACTCATGATGACAGAGAGTAAAGCTAAAGCGTTAGGTTATAAGCCATTGGGTTACATTAAGAGCTATGCATTCTCTGCAATAGATGTACATACCGATATGTTGATGGGACCTTCGTACGCAACGCCTATCGCACTCGACCGTGCAGGAATGAAGCTTTCTGATTTAGATCTTATCGATATGCACGAAGCTTTCGCAGCGCAGACACTGGCGAACAAGAAGATGTTCGCAAGTAAAAAGTTTGCAGAAGAAAAATTAGGTCGTAGTGAAGCTATCGGTGAAATTGACGAAAGTAAATTTAACGTACTTGGCGGCTCTATCGCTTATGGGCATCCTTTTGCCGCAACTGGTACACGCATGCTAACCCAAACCCTTCGTGAACTTCAGCGTCGTGGCGGTGGTGTAGGACTAACAACAGCATGTGCCGCAGGTGGTTTAGGTGCAGCAGTAATTGTGGAGGCAGAATAATGACTGATACAGCGAAAGCATTTTCTTTAGACATTCGCGACAACGGCATTGGTGTCGTCACAATCGATGTTCCTGGCGAGTCTATGAACACGCTTAAGGCGACATTCGTCGAAGAAGTTTCTGAATTAATGTCAGCAATTAAGGGCAATAAAGACCTTAAAGGTTTGGTGTTTATTAGCGGTAAGCCGAGCTCGTTTGTCGCTGGTGCTGATATTCGCATGATCAATGAATGCCGCACCGCAGAAGACGCCGAGAGTTTAGCGCGTCAAGGACAGGCTTTATTTGATGAGTTAGAAGCACTGACAATCCCTGTGATTGCGGCTATCCATGGACCAGCTTTAGGCGGCGGTTTAGAGTTGGCACTGGCGTGTCATGCTCGTGTTCTATCAGACTCACCCAAAACGGTACTTGGACTTCCTGAAGTACAGCTAGGCCTACTTCCTGGCTCTGGTGGCACGCAACGCTTGCCGCGTATTGTAGGTATTCAGCAAGGTTTAACGCTAATGCTGACCGGCAAACAGTTACGTGCAAAACAAGCGAAAAAGTTAGGGTTAGCGAACGAGGTTGTGCCTGAGTCGATATTACTTGATGCGGCTATGGAAATGGCGCTGAAAGGCAAACCTGCAACACCAAAACCTAAATTGAACTTCATGGGTAAAGTACTTGAAGGCCCAATGAAAGGTGTGGTGTTTAGTAAAGCTCGCGAACAAGCTCAAAAGAAAGCGAAAGGTAATTACCCAGCTATTGATTGCATCATTGACACCATTAAAACGGGTGTGACAAAGGGTATGAAAGCTGGCTTGGCGTTTGAAGCTAAGAAGTTTGGTGAGTTGGCGATGACGCCAGAGTCTCAGCAACTTCGTAATATCTTCTTCGCAACCACAGAGATGAAGAAAGAAACTGGCGCTGAAGGCACTAAACCAAGTGAAGTGAAAAAAGTTGGCGTGCTAGGCGGTGGTTTAATGGGCGGCGGCATCGCGCATGTCACCATTAATAAAGCTAAGTTACCGGTTCGCTTGAAAGATATTAACCATGACGGTATTTCTAACGCCATGGCTTATCACAATAAATTACTGCAACCACGGTTAAAGCGACGTCACATTACGAAAGCGGACTATGAGAAGCAGTTACTTATGCTTACGGGAAGCTTAAACTACAGTGGCTACAAAGACGCAGACATCGTTGTAGAAGCAGTATTCGAAGACCTAGACTTGAAGCAAAAGATGGTTGCAGACATCGAGCAAAATGCGGCTGAGCACACCATATTTGCTACCAATACTTCTTCGTTACCGATTACTCAAATTGCAGCGAAAGCAAAGCGTCCAGGACAAGTGATCGGGCTGCATTACTTCTCTCCGGTAGAGAAAATGCCGTTGGCGGAAATTATTACCCATGAAGGCACTACGCCAGAAACAATTGCAACGACAGTGCAGTTTGCTAAGCAGCAAGGTAAAACGCCGATTGTGGTTGCAGATGGTGCAGGTTTTTACGTGAACCGTATTCTAGCGCCATATATGAATGAAGCTGCGCGTTGGTTACTTGCCGGAGAGCCTGTCGAAGCAATCGACAAAGCGTTGGTTCAATTTGGTTTCCCTGTGGGACCAGTTGCGTTGCTTGATGAAGTAGGCATCGATGTAGCTAGTAAGGTTGCGCCTATTTTGCGTAACGAACTTGGCGAACGCTTTGAAGCTCCAGACGCGTTTAGCAAACTTATTGATGACGGACGTAAAGGCCGCAAAACCAAGAAAGGCTTCTACCGTTACGATAGCAAAGCAAAGGGCAAGCAAGTTGATAGCTCGGTGTATCAGGTCTTAGGTATTCAACCTAATGCCCAAGCAAGCGCCAAAGCTATCTCAGAGCGTTGCGTATTGCCGATGCTGAATGAAGCGGCATGGTGCTTACAAGAAAATATTATCCGCTCGCCTCGCGACGGTGATATTGGTGCGATCTTTGGTATTGGTTTCCCTCCGTTCAGAGGTGGTCCTTTCCGATACATGGATGCACTCGGTGTAGCGCATATTGTTGAGCGCCTTGAAGCTCTAGCAGCAAGTGAGGGCGAGCGTTTCAAACCTTGTGAACTGCTAGTGACGATGGCACAAGAAAACCAGAAATTTTACAAAGATTAATTAAAACCTTTGGAAACAAAGCCACGGCGTAACGAATTTGTTATTCCGTGGCTTTTTTGCATAACAAGCGTGCAAATGACCCTTCTTTAAGCTTTGGCTATAATAACCACAATTACCTTAGTTAAGTTGTATGAGGATAAGCCATGCTTTGGTTCTTCTTGATAAGCGCGTGTTTCGCTGTGATGTTTTACGTTAAAGCTTACCAGTATGCTATGGGCCCAAGACGGTGGAGTTTAATCGGTTTATGTTTAGGGCCACTAGCATGGCCGCTGTTTCGCACGCATCAACAATTTAGATTATTGAAAGCGCTGGGTAGGGAAGGGGTTTTATTTAACGCTTAGTGCAGTTTTTTCTTCGGCGAACACTTCAAAGTCGGCGCCTTGCATAGGCTTAGCAAAATAGAAGCCTTGCACTGTTTCACATCTCAAGGTGCTGAGTACCATGAGTTGCTCCGCATACTCTACACCTTCTGCAACTACGCTCAAGTCGAGGTTGTGAGCCATAGAAATAATCGACGCCACCATATTACGCTCTCGCGCACTTGTGTGAATGTCGTCGATAAAGGCTTTATCGATCTTCAAGCAGTGAATAGGGAACCGTTTCAGGTACGCTAGTGACGAATAGCCTGTGCCGAAGTCGTCGAGTGCCAAATGAATGCCACAGTTGGCTAACTCGGTCATGATTTGAATAGCTTTTTCGGGATTGGTCATAACCATCCCTTCAGTGATTTCTAGTTCTAGCGCTTCTGCAGGTAACCCTGTTTTATCTAAAATAGCGAGAATGCTGTGTACTAGGTTAGGTTGGTTAAACTGTCTCGCAGAAAGGTTTACCGCAACGCGGCCATGAAACAGTCCACGCTGTAGCCACTCTTTTGCATCTAAACAGGCTTTTTCTAAAACCCGCTCACCAAGTTCTAAAATAAGTCCTGTTTCTTCAGCTAATGGAATAAATTCCGCAGGGCTCATTTCACCATGATTCGGCACAAATATGCGTGCTAGCGCTTCTAAACCTTCTATTTTGCCCGTCGCAATATTCAGCTTCGGTTGGTAGTGCACACGTAGGTGGTCATCTTTCAGACACTGGCGAAGCTGGTTTTCAATTTGTAGGCGATTTACCGCAGCTTCGTTCATAGACTCACTGAAGAATTGATAAGTGTTTCCGCCCCTATACTTGGCGTGGTACATCGCGGTGTCTGCGTTTTGCAATAACTCTAAGGATGAGTCGCCGTCATCTGGATAAACTACTACGCCTAGAGAGCCATTCACCACGAGCTCGTGCTCTTCAACTAAGAAAGGTTCGTGCAAGGCTGAAACCAGCTCCTCTGCAATATTAGCCACACTGCTGAGGTCGGATATTTGTTCTAAAACAATCGCGAACTCGTCACCACCCAAACGGTAAAGTGAGTCTTGGCGAGAAATTAACTCATTAATGCGCTCTGCAACCTGACAAAGTAGAACGTCACCGATATCGTGGCTAAGCGAGTCGTTAATCTTTTTGAAGTTATCGAGATCAAAGATTAAAAGTGCGTGTGGAATGCGTTTTCGAACAAGGGTGGAGTGACTCACCTGGAAGTAGGAGCGGTTAGGTAATCCGGTTAAGGTATCGGTGTTGGCTAAACGCCTCAGTTCGGTTTCGGTAACCTTCCGTTGTGTAATGTCTGCAAAGCTTGCCACATAGTGCGTAATAACACCGTCATCACGTTTGATGGCGTCAATACTAATATCGATGGTGTATCGCTCGCCAGACGCTCTTAAGTCGTCCACTTCACCACGCCAGCTTCCGCTTAAGGAAAGCTGTTCTTTTACATGAGCAGTAAATTGATCGGAATACAGCGCCAACCTGAAAGGGCGACCTGTGGTTTGTTCTCGCGAAATTCCAGTGATTCTAACGAAGGCGTCGTTTACTTCTACCGCTTTGAAGTCTCGGTCGTAAATACA
Organism: Lysobacter sp. N42; assembly: GCF_004344885.1. Taxonomy (NCBI): domain Bacteria; kingdom Pseudomonadati; phylum Pseudomonadota; class Gammaproteobacteria; order Lysobacterales; family Lysobacteraceae; genus Lysobacter; species Lysobacter sp. N42. Next base: position 978,476 of record NZ_SKFB01000001.1, on the reverse strand, counting down.
CACACCGTCTGAGATATTGGTGAAAGAGGCTGCGAATAAACGTACTCGCTCTTGCGCCATAAATAGCTCATGAACGTCTTTGATGGTACCTGTCATTCGAATCGCGGTGCCATCTGCGTCTCTTTCTACAACTTTGCCTCGGTCAAGAAGCCAGCGCCATTCATCATCTTTGTCTTTAACGCGGTAAGTTACCTCGTAATGATCGACATGATTACTTAGGTGCTGAATTAATGCGTCTCGAACTCTGCTTTGGTCGTCTTCATGAATAATGGCTGAGGCGTTTTTGTTACGAATGCCGTCTTGAGGAAAGTCTTTAATGGTATTCCAATCATTTTGACAATAGAGCTCACCGCTTGATATTTCCCAGTCCCAAAGCTGATCGCCACTTCCCCATAAACTGAGCTTTAAGCGCTCCTCACTGGCTTTTATGTGCCGAATGGTTTCTCGTCGTGCACGGAAAATCTCAAAGCCCAAACCAAGTAAGACAATAATAAAGAAGCTGAAAATTGCAATAGACCAACCTGAACGCCACCATGGCGCGAGGTTTTGAGGGAGCTGTGTAGCAGACACAGGTAAACTTGCCGTTGCTAAGAGGAGCAAAGAACAGCTTGTGAGCCACATTGGGAATTGAGTTGTTATGCGTCTACTAATTTTATTTATTATTGTGAAGCGCACGCTCACCTCGAATTAGACTATCCATTACGGATAGCATCATTTATGAACCTAAAATTAACGGATTATTCAGGTTCTGTCAAAGCTATCGTACATAAAGATATAGCGGCTAGCCCTTGTGTGAGGCGATGTTGCACAAATTCTAGGAAGTCTGACCGTTGTGCGTTCCTGACTTCTTGGGCAAGGGTATTTGCCAACTCGAAATCGGCTTGGTTTTTGGTTATTGACTGCCAAAGTCGTTGAGCTCGAATGCGTAAACTTGGATCTTTATTTTCTAAGTGCCCTGCAATAGCTTGCGTGGCTCGGCGCCATTCCTCGTTGTTTATGTGCTGAACCTGCTCTGCAAACTCTTGTAAAAACTCAACAATTTTCCCTTCTAAAACGTCAGGGGAATATTGTGGAGATTGCACATAAAACAAAATTCCGGGTAAGCCATGCATAGGGATATAACTGTTTCCGACTAAGTAACCTAACTGCTGACGAGTTCGCAATTCGTTAAAAAATAAAGGCCCCACAAGATGATTAAGCAGCAGAAAATTAGCTTTTTCTGCAAGTGCTGTATGTTCACCTTGAATAAAAAACGCTGCAACGTGGTCTGGGTGGCTACTTGGAAAACTTACGCGCTCGACGCCTTCAGAAATACGTCGAACGTATCGGCTCAAAGTAGTTGAAGGTGTTGTGGTTATAGGTAACACCGACGATGCGTAACGCGCCATGCTGCGAGCTTCATCTTCTGGCCAGTCGCCATGAACAAGCAAAGTCGCTTGAGCGTCTCTGAATAAGCCGGGTAATAAATTGGTGTAATGGTCAAAGTCGAGGTCGGAGACACTCTCGGCTAACTGTTTGGATGTGTGTGCCCCTTGCTGAACATGATGATGGAGTAGGGCAACCATGTGGTTAATCGGGTTGGTTTGGTGAACCGCAGCCCAATTGCTGGATAACGAGTGCTTAATGTTCTCGAACGTAGCTTCGTCGGCGCGCACCTCACTTAATGCTTTAACTACTTCTTTAAATACCTTGGGCTGTTGGCACGAGAAACCTGTGAGGTGAAGGGTAATTCCCCCGTGTTGGGGGAACAAGTTAATATGAACCCCCGCTATTTCAGCGTCGTAGAAGCGTTCATTTAATGTTTCTAGCCCTAACTCGCACCAAATACGGCTACAGGCGTAATTGCGTGCACTAGCGTTGGCAAACGGAAGCTTCAACATCAAATAGATGTGTCCTTTCGGAGCTCTGAAATCCCGGTCTTGTAAATGCCAATAGTCAAATGCCTCATTTAGTACCACTTGCTGTGGGTATCTTTCAGCTTGCCCTTCTAAAGGGAGTGGTTTGTCTCTTTGCGGAATGAACGCATTGCGGCTAGGAAGTTTAAATGTAACTTGCTCTGGCTCTCGAATGTAAAATTTTGCCTCTGAATCTGTAATGTTACGTACTGAGAATTCGGTACCGTACCAACGGCTATGTTGGTCAGTTTCTACCTCTGGATGAACGACAGTAATGCGCGCGTTCTCGGGTATAAATCGAGCCAAAATGTCTTGCGCAAACAGAGTATTCAGTTCGTCCATGCGGTAGTCACCTGAAACCACATGTTCAGGTGCGTAATGAAGCATATTTACAGAGAGTTGTGAGGCTAAATCAACGGCTTGAATAGGCTCAGGAAAGCGATACGCCAAACCTACAATAGAAGCACGGTCTTTGTATAGAGCTGCGTTGATCCCCTCAGCTGTGACTAGCCGAATGTAGGAAAAACACCATTGGATAATGTCCTGTATATGCGACTGACCATCTTCCGTAAGCTGAATGTTGATCGTGAAGTCTTTAAAGTTACTACCGCTTGCGCCACCACCGGCAGAAAGGTTAAGAATCCAGCCTTTGTGGCGTAACTGCGCACATAATGAAGACTCTCCTTCGTGACCTAATAAATGCGCAATGAAACTCGTTGTTTTATATAGGTAGTCGCTATTAATTTCTTCCAAGCCAAACGTTATAAACAAACGATTCGCATTTTTTAGCGGTTTAACGTAAATCCATTGGCTGGTGTTGTCGCTCAAGTATAACGGTTCACTGATTTCGGGCGGTGCAACCCCTTGGCTTGGTAGCTCAGAAAAAAGCAGTTCAACGTCACCTTGCATGGTTTCAATAGACTCGCTACTCACCAAAGTTAACGCCATATTGCTAGCATGATAATAATCTTGGTGAAACTGGCGCAGTTGATTTTGAATGGTGAGCCCAGGTTTGTCTTGTAGTGTTTCTGCGTTGCCTACAGAAAACTTTGAGAAAGGGTGCGACGGGTTACTGGTTTGTTTGTGCACATCATATAATCGGCGTAGTTCGTCTTTTAACTTAAGCCTAAATTCAGACTCAATAGCTTGGCGTTCACGTTCTATCCAGTCCTCATGCAACTGTGGGGCAATAAGAATTCGCGCGAATCTTTTTAATGCTTCGTGGAAATGCTCATTAGGAACTTCAAAATAAAAGTTACTGTGCTCAGTGCCTGTCCACGCGTTATGGTGGCCGCCGGAGTAACTCATGAAGTCTGAATATGCATCTGCCTCTGGGTAAGCATCACTTCCTAAAAACAGCATATGTTCAAGAAAGTGGGCTAAGCCAGGAGTGTCTGGCGGGTCTTGAAAGTGTCCTGCTTTAACCGTGACGGAAGCTGCTGATTGAGGGGTGTCTGGCTGATGTACCAAGAGAACGGGAAGACCATTCGGTAAGGTTACCCATTTGTAGTCCCGTTCATCAGAAGGACTCTTCTCAATCACAAATTCTTGGCTTTGCGCCTCAGAATTGTTGGTAGTGACCATGAGAAGAGCCTCGCTAAGCAGAAAAGTATATAGTCGCCGGTGTTAATACTGCTTAAATTAGGCGTCTAACGGTACGTTAAAATCTTCGGGTGTCTCGAAATCTCCTGAAATACTTACTACACGCCCATTTTCAAAGTGGACAAATAATTCACGAGTAACGATGTCACCACGACCTGGCTTTAAACGGTATATATAATGCCAAGTATCGTTTCGGAATGCGTCTTCTGCAACTGGAGAGCCTAAAACATAGGTAACTTGCTCGTGCGTCATTCCTACTCTTAAATTATCTACGTCACGTTGCTCTAAATAGTTCCCTTGCGGAATGTCTATTTTATAAACTAACGGGTCAAACACAGAGCAACCCGCCAAAAACATAACAAATACTGCAATTCCCAAAAACTTCATAAGGTATCCATTGGTGTAATCATCAAAAGTACAATGTTCATCATAACGTAAAAAGACTGTGGCTCGCTATATGAGAACCACAGCCTTTGGTTAATCTAATGCAAAAAAGTTCCCTAACCGGCAAGTAATTCCTGCGCATTCGCAATGCTGTTTGCCGTAATATTGTCGCCACCGAGCAAGCGCGCTAACGCTTTTACTCTTTGGTCGTCATTCAATGGCGTCATCTGCGTTGTTGTTTTACCATTTTGGTTCACCTTTTCCACTTCTAATTGCTGGTGCGCGCGCGCCGCAACCTGAGGGAGGTGAGTAACGCAAATAACTTGATTGGCCTGACCTAGCTTACGCAACAATTTTCCTACGGTTGCCGCGGTTGGCCCACTTACGCCAACGTCTACTTCGTCGAATATCAATGTAGGTAACCCGTCGTGCTGCGCTGTGAGTACCTGTATGGCTAAGCTTATGCGAGATAATTCACCTCCAGAAGCTACTTTTTGCAGAGGCTGTAATGTTTGACCTGCATTCATGGCAACATCAAAACTTACGCTATCAAATCCTTTCGCAGAGCTTTGCTGCAGCGAGCTTTCAATGCGAACTAAAAACTGACCTTCCTTCATATTTAAGTCTCGCATAGTGCTTTGCACCTGCGACGACAGCTTTTTGCCAGTAGTTTTGCGAGCTGACGACAGCTTTTCAGCATGAGCTTTAAACTCAGCTTCCGCTGCTTCAATATCTTTGTCTATCGTTTCAAGTCGTTCAGAACTATTGGCTAAACCCGCTAGTTCACCTTGCAAAGCATGGTAGTGGTTCACTAACTCTTCTGGCGCAACTTGATGCTTGCGAGCCAACTGCATAGCGTTGGTTAGCCGAGACTCTACTTCTGCGAAAGCTTGTGGATCGCTTTCTAAATGATCTTGGTAATGCCTTAATTCTCGAACAGCCTCTTCTATTTGCACGCTGGATTGTTCGAGTAACTCAACGATCGGGGCTAGTTTGTCGTCTAGCTCTACACTTTCTTGGAGTCTTTGAATAACTTGCTCTACCAGACCATAAGCGTTGTTATGCTCACCGTCGTAAAGTGAATTTAAGCCATAAAGCGCGTGCTCTTGTAGCTGAGTGGTATTCGCTAAACGATTATGATCTTGTTCTAGCTGTTCGAATTCACCTTCTTGAATATCAAACTCTTCGAGTTCACGAACTTGATACTCCAGTAACTGACGCTGGGCGAGTGTAGCTTCGCTCTCTGTACTGAGCTGTTTCTTTTCTTTCAGTAAAGATTGCCAAGCTTTCCATGACTCTTTTACTTTCGCTAATAAACTTGAATGATCTCCATACTGATCGAGAAGTGTAAGTTGTTGCTCAGACTTCATCAGTAAATGGTGATCGTGTTGCCCATGTAAGCTTACGAGTAGACTTCCTAATTCTTTCAGTAAGGCAACGGGTACAGGTGCTGCATTCACATAAGCTTTAGAGCGGCCTTCCGCGCTTATTGTACGGCGTATAACACACTCTTCGTCGGCTTCAAGCTCACGGCTCTCTAGCCATTTCTGTACGTCGGGAAGGGTTTCTGTATGGAAACTCGCGCTTATCTCTGCTTTTTTTGATGCGTCGCGCACCATAGACGCTTCCGCGCGTGCGCCTAGGCAAAGGCTTAGCGCGTCTAAGGCGATGGATTTACCGGCACCGGTTTCACCTGTAATAGCACTCATGCCTGATTTAAAGTCGATACTCATGTCATCGACGATAGCGAAATTGCGAATACAGAGTTGCGTTAACATAAAGAAGTCTCCATAGAAAATGCCGCACTGTTTATATGTACAGTATAAATATACAGTGTTTGTACAGTATGGCAAGTCAGTTAAGAGAAAATCTTTAAAAGAGGCGGCTACCCCAAGCCAACTTGTTTCTTAGAACATTGAAATAGTTGTAATTTCTTGGGTGTATTAAACGCAAATGTTGAGCTTGACGCTGAATGTTTATCGTTGAACCAGGTTTCACAGCTAGGGTGTTATGACCGTCGCAGCTTAAATGAAGGGGTTCGTTGTCGGGGGCAACCCGAAGCGATATTTTGCTTTCTGCAGGAACAACTAAAGGTCGACTGCTTAAGGTGTGAGGAAACATAGGGATGATGTTTATCGCTTCCAAACCGGGGTGCAGTATGCTGCCACCAGCCGACAATGAGTATGCAGTAGAGCCGGTAGGCGTAGCAATAATAAGACCGTCTGAGCGTTGCGAAAACACAAACTGGTCGTCAACAAACACTTCAAATTCGATCATATGAGCAACTTTATCGGAGTGCAGTACGACTTCGTTCATGGCATTGCCATATTCGCATGCTCCACTTTCTTTGTTAACTTGAGCGTCTAACAAGAAGCGCATTTCCGTTGTGTATTCACCCGCGAGCACTTCACTTAAATACTTCGTGGCGTCCTCAGGGCTTAAATCGGTAAGAAAACCTAACTTTCCTCGGTTTACACCAATAACGCCGACATCATGCAAACTCAATTCTCTTGCGGCGCCAAGCATATTGCCGTCACCACCCACCACAACAGCTAAGTCAGCGCGCTTGCCTAACTCTGAAGTGGACACACTCTCAATAGACGCTACTGAACATTGTTGGTGTGCTCTGTCTTCTGCGAGGATGGTGTAACCCGCGTCTGACAATGATTGGCAGAGCGACTCAAATGTTGCTCGAGCTTTGTCGGTCGACGGAATACCCAACAGTCCAATGGTTTTGAACGTTGAATTTTGCGCTGGCGTAGTAATCAAATCCTGACTCATCGGGTATTCCTGCAAATCGCCTTTCAATGTTGAACGAAAAGGTTTAATGGGGTAACGCTAAAAAGAATCTAAAAAAAATTCAATAAAAACCCTTACGAATTGTATTGAAATATTTTTAGCTAGCCCCATATAGGCTTCATTAGATTGACCAATAATGGAGTTTAACACATGACAGACGCTGCTAAGCCCGGTTCTCAACAAGAACAACCGCAAGAAGAAGCTCAAGTTGAGCAAACCGAAGCGCAAGTTGAAGAATCAACTTCTGACGCGCAAGAAAGCCAAGCACCGGAAGGTGAAAACGATTTAGCAACTCGTCTTGCTGAAGTGGAAGCGGCTTTAGCGGCTGCTCAAGAACAAGCTTCAACGGAAAAAGACAAAGCGTTGCGCGTTGCTGCCGAAGCTGAAAATGTGAAACGTCGTTCAGCGCAGGAAGTAGAAAAAGCTAAAAACTTCGCGCTAGAAAAATTTGCAGGTGAATTGCTTTCGGTTATCGACAATCTTGAGCGTGCAATGCAAGCCATCGATAACGAAGACGATGCAATGAAAAGTGTCTATGAAGGCATTGAAATGACCTACAAAGGCTTTATCCAAACTATCGAGAAGTTTGGTATGCAACCGGTTAATCCTGAAGGTGAAGCGTTTGACCCACAATTACATCAAGCAATGGGTATGCAGGAAAGCGAAGACGTCGCGCCAAATACAGTGCTTGCTGTTATGCAAAAAGGTTACACCCTAAATGGCCGACTTTTACGTCCGGCAATGGTGATGGTGTCTAGAGCGCCGACCGAAGGTGTAGATACTCAGGCTTAATTGCAAAGAAATTTGAGTTATTTCATTGAAATTTAACAGGGTGACCCCACATAAAGGTTAACCCGGAAAGAATTGGTAGTTTGGGAGATTATTATGAGCAAAGTGATTGGTATTGACTTAGGTACTACAAACTCTTGTGTTGCCATCATGGATGGTGACAAAGCACGCGTTCTTGAAAACGCAGAAGGCGATCGTACAACGCCTTCAATTGTAGCTTTTACAGAAGACGGTGAAACGCTAGTAGGTTCTCCTGCAAAGCGTCAAGCGGTTACTAACCCAGCGAACACATTGTTTGCAATTAAGCGTCTTATCGGTCGTCGTTTTGAAGACGAAGAAGTTCAGCGCGACATCGGCATTATGCCATACAAAATTGTTAAAGCTGACAACGGCGACGCTTGGGTAGAGTCGAAAGGTGAGAAGAAAGCTCCACCTCAAATTTCTGCTGAAGTTTTGAAGAAAATGAAGAAAACAGCAGAAGACTATCTCGGTGAGAAAGTTACTGAAGCTGTAATTACAGTACCTGCGTACTTCAACGACGCACAACGTCAAGCAACCAAAGACGCTGGCCGCATCGCAGGTTTAGAAGTTAAGCGTATTATCAACGAGCCAACAGCGGCTGCTCTTGCCTACGGTATGGACAAGAAAGCTGGTGACCGTACAGTAGCGGTTTACGACTTAGGTGGTGGTACGTTCGATATCTCAATTATCGAGATTGACGAAGTAGAAGGCGAGCACACGTTTGAAGTACTAGCAACTAATGGTGACACGCACCTAGGTGGTGAAGACTTCGATAACCGTGTAATCAACTACTTGGTAGAACAGTTCCAGAAAGACCAAGGTATCGACTTACGTAAAGATCCTTTGGCAATGCAGCGCTTAAAAGAAGCGGGTGAGAAAGCGAAAATTGAACTTTCTTCTGCGCAGCAAACAGAAGTGAACTTGCCATACATCACAGCAGACGGTTCTGGTCCTAAGCACTTGGCTATCAAACTAACGCGCTCAAAACTTGAGAGCTTAGTAGAAGACATGATCAAGAAGACACTTGAGCCAGTAAAAACAGCATTATCTGACGCAGGCTTGAAAGTAGGCGACATCCAAGACGTTATCTTGGTGGGTGGTCAAACACGTATGCCTAAAGTTCAAGAATTGGTTACAGACTTCTTCGGTAAAGAACCACGTAAAGACGTGAACCCAGACGAAGCTGTTGCAATTGGTGCTGCGGTTCAAGCGGGTGTACTACAAGGTGACGTGAAAGACGTACTACTTCTAGACGTGTGCCCACTGTCACTTGGTATCGAAACTATGGGTGGCGTAATGACTACGCTTATCGAGAAAAATACGACGATTCCAACGAAGAAGTCGCAAACATTCTCGACTGCGGAAGACAACCAGTCTGCGGTAACGATTCATGTACTTCAGGGTGAGCGTAAACGTTCAAGTGACAATAAGTCATTGGGACAATTCAACCTAGAAGGTATTCGTGCAGCAATGCGCGGTCAGCCGCAAATCGAAGTTACTTTCGACATCGACGCGGACGGTATCTTGAATGTGTCTGCGAAAGATAAAGACACAGGTAAAGAACAGAAAATTACCATTAAAGCTTCTTCAGGCCTAAGTGATGATGAAGTAGAAAGCATGGTTCGTGACGCAGAATTGAATGCAGAAGAAGACCGCAAGTTTGAAGAAACTGTTCAGGCTCGCAACCAAGCTGATGCATTGATTCACGCTACACGCAAGCAAATGGAAGAAGCAGGTGATGCACTTCCTGAAGAAGACAAAACTGCAATCGAAAGCGCAATTAGCGAGCTAGAGGAAGCAGTGAAAGAGGGTGAGAAAGAAGCGATTGAGCAGAAGTCTCAAGCCTTAATGGAAGCGTCTGCAAAACTTATGGAAATTGCTCAGCAAAACGCACAGCAGCAAGCTGGTGCAGGTGAAGAGCAAGGCCCTGCAGAGAACGCCGCGGATGACGTAGTCGACGCAGAGTTCGAAGAAGTTCAAGACGACGACAAGAAATAATTGTCGATTCTGTTAGAACGTTCTTGCACGGGTGTTGCCGCTAGGTAACGCCCGTGTGTTTGTTTAGAACCGAATAAAAGAAGACGTAAAGTATGGCTAAAAGCGATTATTACGAAATTCTAGGCGTAGACAAAGGCGCTAACGAACGCGACATCAAAAAAGCGTACAAGCGCTTGGCGATGAAGTATCACCCTGACCGTACGAAAGGGGACAAAGACTTAGAAGCTAAATTTAAAGAAGTAAAGGAAGCTTACGAAGTCTTGAACGACCCACAAAAACGCCAAGCTTATGACCAATATGGTCACGCTGCATTTGAACAAGCACAAGGCGGAGCCGGTGGCTTTGGTGGCGGCGGTGCGGACTTTGCCGACATCTTCGGTGACGTGTTCGGTGATATTTTTGGCGGCGGTCGCGGAAGACAGCGTAGCCGAGCTCAGCGTGGTTCAGACCTTCGCTATAACTTAGAACTTTCATTGGAAGAAGCTGTTGCTGGTAAAACAGCGGAGCTGAAAATTCCAACGTTAGCGGCATGTGACGACTGTGGTGGTTCTGGCGCAGAGAAAGGCTCGAAGTCGGAAACCTGCGACTACTGTCATGGCCAAGGTCAAATTCAAATGCGCCAAGGATTCTTTGCTGTGCAGCAAACATGTCCGAAGTGTAGTGGTAGCGGTAAGGTTATTAAGAACCCTTGCAAAACCTGTCATGGCGAAGGCCGGGTAGAGAAAACTAAAACGCTTAGCGTGAAAATTCCAGCTGGCGTAGACACGGGCGACAGAATTCGTTTAGCAGGTGAGGGTGAAGCCGGTGAGCATGGCGCTCCTGCAGGTGATCTTTATGTGCAAGTGCATGTACGTGAACATCCTATTTTCCGCCGTGATGGCAATAACTTGTACTGCGACGTACCGATAAGCTTTACCCAAGCTGCCTTGGGCGGTGAAGTGCAAGTGCCAACGCTAGATGGCCGTGTGAAGTTGAAAATTCCAACTGAAACACAAACAGGGCGTATGTTCCGTTTGCGTGGTAAAGGTGTGAAATCTGTGCGCAGTGGCGCAGTAGGCGACCTGGTTTGTAAGGCTGTTTTAGAAACGCCTGTGAACTTGTCGGCTAAGCAGAAAGAGCTTTTGCAAGAGTTTGAAGAGTCAATGGGCAAAGGCGAAGAAGCGGCTCGCTATCGTCCAAAAGAACGTGGTTTCTTTGACGGTGTGAAGAAGTTCTTCGACGACTTGACTGGCAACTAAACTCTTTACGTGATGGAAGGGGGTCAGAGCACTTAGTGCTCTGACCCCCTTTTTTATTGAGTAGGGGGACTGGCTTCAACCTGTCCCCATATGGTTAAAGTAACTGGTGCTAGGTATTTGGTTACGTATCAGCTTATCTTCCATGTGGTCACGGATATACCTCTCACAGGGACGCCGTAAACCCTTCCCTGGGGGCTTCTCTTCGACATCCATGTCTCAGAGACCCTGTGAGAGGTATATCCGCACCTATTGTCATGGAAGATAAGCTGCATCAAACAATAGCTACCGAAATGTATATGTCACGGCATGAGAAAAGCACATCGAGTGCTTCCCTCATGCTAAAAGCCAAGCCTCTGGTTCGAAATCTGCCTTTTTATCAACAGTCTTCGCCCGCAAACATTCCATTCAAGTACGGTAATGGTTAAAAGACTCTGCTAGGTATTATGCTTGGGTTGTAGGACAGGAGGCTGGCTTCAGCCTGTCCCCATATGGTTTTTATTTACACCAGCGGTGCTTCTTGCGTGTCGAGCGGTATTTTGGAAATCCTAAAATCGTTTATAGTGTGTCTATTGATTAAACGGAGGAAACATTATGGATGTCGCTGAAATTTTAAAATGGGCTGTTATTGGTGGTGTTGCTGTAATGGTGTTTCTTACTATTGTGGGGCCTGAAACCAAGCTGTCTAAATGGATTCGTGACGAGAGTAAATCGGATGACTTAAACGCACGAGTAGAAGCGTTGGAAGCACGCGTTGCTGAGTTAGAAAAGCGAAATTAATCGCTTTTCTCATCAGGCTTTTCTTCTAACTTTTCGTCTTCGTCAGGCAGTGCTTCTACCACTAATGAAAGCTTTTCAACGTCGTGATCTGCGTGGTAGGTGCTCATGTCAGGCAGAGACTTAGATACCTTCACCGAGAGTTGATTAAAGCGGTCAACCTTACCGTATAGACCTTGTTGGCCGGCAACAGCGGTTACTGTGTCATTGTAGTGATTACTTACGGTATTGAGTGTTCTACCGAGCTTTTGTAAGCGCTCTGCCACCAAGCAAACCTGGTTAAAAATCTCACCGGCTTTTTCGCTTATTTCGCGCGCTTCGCTGGTGCTTTTGTCCATCATCCATAAGTTAGACACGGTGCGTAGAATTGGAATAAGCGTGGTATGGGAGACCAATACGATATTCTTGCGGTAACCGTATTCAAAAAGCTCTTTGTTTTGCTTCAATGCTTCAATGTAAGCCGGTTCAATAGGCATAAACATCAGTACAAAGCTTGGGCTGCGCATGCCAATAACATTGGTATAGTCTTTGGACGCTAAATCGTCGATGTGGCGCTTTACTGCTTTTACGTGCTCTACCATTGCTGCGTTGTATTCTTCGGGTGATTCGGCACTTACTGCTTTCTCGTAAGCCACCATGGTGACCTTTGAGTCGATAATAATTTGTTTGTTGTCGGGTAGTTTAATTAGGTAGTCGGTTTGCTTATGCTTGCCTTCTGCGTCTCTGAATGAGCTTTGCTTCTCATAATGGATGTCTGCTTGTAAGCCGCCCATTTCTAGTGTGCGCTCTAACTGTGCCTCACCCCATGCGCCTCGTTGCTGCGAGTCACCTTTTAAAGCGGATGTAAGATTGTTGGCTTCCTCACTCATTTTTAAGCCGATATCGAGCACTTTTTTCAGCTCCGATGTCAGGTTGGAGTTACCCCGCACTGACGATTCGTGCACTTCGTTAATTCGTTTTTGAAAGCCTTCGATTTGCTCTCTGAAAGGCTTTAGGAGCACATCAATACTTTCTTTGCTGGTGCTCGTGAACGTTTTTCCCTTTTCTTCAAATATCTTGTTAGCGATGTTTTCGAAGTCTTTGGTTAACACCGCTCGTGCCTCTTTAAGCTCTTTAAGTTGCGCCTGGTAGTACTCTTCTTGCTTCTCTTGTGCTTCTTGTTGGCGTGTATGCGTAACATTCAAACTGTGATATTCAGTTCGCAGTTGCTCTAACTTTGCTTCTAACTCTTCTGCTCTTAACTTTTGCTCACTCAGTTGTTGCTGCTTGCCCTCTAGCTGAGTTTTGAGCGTAGTTTCTTGGCGTTCTGTGTTGGTGAGGCTTTCGCGCAGGGTTTGTTGCTCTTGCTGTACTGCAGAGTATTGCGCTTTTTGCGTATCTAATTGCTGCTGAGTATGTGCAAGTTCCGACTCTACGGTAGCAATAGAGCGTTGGCTTTGGGCGCGGGAAAATAAGAAGCCAATAACGGCTCCGATAACTGCACTAGCGCCAATAGAAATAAGAACAACAGGTGTCCACATACTCAGTTCCTTGTCGATATGGGTGAAAGCTTGTTGATGATAACAGAACTTATCACAACACAAGAGGGCGACAGGTTATGTCGCCCTAAATTTATGTTTCGGGAACGTACTGAAAAACAGTTTCAAGAGGTTGATTAAATTCATGAGCGATTCGAAATGCCACTTCCAGAGAGGGTGAGTAACGTCGTTGCTCTATGGCGGCAATCGTTTGTCGAGTAACATTTACCTTGTCACCCAATTCACCCTGAGTCATGTCTAGCTGTTCTCTGAATTCTCGTACGCTATTGGTGATAGGAAGCTTAGCCACGGCGATGCTTCCAAATGAGTATAACGTATTCGGCGATCTGACTTAGTACGAGTGAACCAAACGCAGTATAGAAAAGTGCATTGCCGTCTTCGTGAATCATGTAATGGCCTAGCCCAAAAAACAAACCTATAGCGAGTACAATACCACTAATATGGCTACTAAAAAGTGCGATGGTTTTTTCTCGCTCGTCTAGCTTTCCCTCGGCTTGCTTAGGCTGAATTATCGCCAAAATGATGTGCGAGGCGATGGCTAGAACAATAATAGTGCCGACAAATTTACCGAGTAACATCCAGGACGGATCAATGACCTGCTGCGCATGCATAGATGCGTTGTAAACAGAGTGTGCGAGGTCAAAAAAAGCGACCGATAAAATAATGAGCATGGCCCATGCAGAGCGTTCTTGGAATGACATGTGAAAACCTCATGATATTAAATAACAGCAAGCAATGTTAAAAATACTTAACATGAGGAAGTGTAAGGTTAGAAAATAGCCATGTCAAATATTTTTAACATGGCTATTGCTAGCTATTGAAATTAATAGAGATCTTTACCTGAGAAAGACTCTTTAATGCTGTTGGCAAACGCCATGAATTTTTCTTTCATTGTGGTTTTCAGTTTTACTTCGATACTGCCAAGTACAGACCAACCTTCAATGGTAATGACTGGAGCCTGGCGGTTTGCCATATTTGGGGCGTGATGCTCAGTATTACTTAAAATATTGGTGACCGAAGTGACTACATTTACATTTTCTGGCACTAAAATTTCAATAGAGCACAGCGCATCTTTTACGTCGATAATGACGTTCTGACTTTGAAAAATAGCGTCGCTGAAATCGAGTTTAGTAGAGCCTAGTACCCCGACGATGCTAATTCGCTTGGGCACAACCCATTGCCCACTTTTTTCGGTGTTACTTAAAATAGTAGTGATTTTTTGATGGGTATCGTCGTTACCCGAGCGGTAATGGGGTGTAAACTGCTTTTCTTTGTAGGTGTCGTAGTTAGAATCTGCTTCCATAGGTAAGTCTTCTACTAAGGCAACAATCTCTTGATGATCGTTACTTTCCGATGCTTGGTCTAATCTACGTTCGAACGCTTCAGCAGAAATCACACCGTGACTATAGTTAACGATGAGCTTGTCTATGGTTTCTTCGCGAACTTTCTCTATGGGTCTGTCTTCTAACTTTACCGTCATTGTTTATTCCCTCGTGTTATCTTATACACGTTAGCGTAAATATAGTGGTTTGTACCAACATGGCTTATGTGAATTAAAGTAAGCAAGATTCAAGCCTCTTTGTAATTTTTATATATTTCAGTTGCTTACGATTTTTACATGGCTGTTGTAGTGTGGTTTCTCACCATCTAATAGGCTTTTTCACTATTAAATGTTGCAAGCCATCGAAAAGAAAGAGGAAGTAAGGTGAAGGTATTTCTCGCGATTTTAACTGCTTTAACTATAACGACAGGATGTTCAAGTATGAATAATCAAGCTGATGAGTTTCATGTATACATTATTCGTCATGCTGAGAAGGCAAAGAGTGACGGTGAAAACCGCGATCCGCAATTGTCGTATTGTGGACAGCAGCGTGCGCGAGCCTTAGTTCACCTTTTGAAAGACAGAAATATCGACGCAGTTTATGCTACCGGCTATCAACGTACGCAGCGAACAGCTCGGCCTCTAGCTCAAGACCGAGGTTTGGTCGTGCAAGAATATAACGCAAGAGACAGCCAAGCTTTAGTCGACAGTGTTCTCAGTAAAAAGGAAGATGCGCTTATTGTCGGTCACAGTAACACCGCACCGGTTATTGCGAATTTAATGGCAGGCACCGAACTTGAGTTGCTTGACGAGAGTGAGTTCGACAAGCTTTATAGTATTGAAGTGCACACAGACCGAGTTCTTTTGCACGAACTCAATCAAGGTTTTGTTTGTGACGAGTCGTAGAAGACCACCATTCATATAAAGCGATAAACGCGTTTACTTGATAAATAAGCGTTTGAATTGCAAATATCATGTTGTTGTTGGCTAAGTTCACTGCTAGCCATACGAAGTTCACGACTATCCAAATCCACCAACTTGCTGCGTAACGCAAAATCATCATGGTCTGGGCGGTTACGCCGAGAACAAAAGCTAAAACATTGATTTGATACCAAGTAATGTTGAAGCCTAACCACGAGATTGCACTGCTTGAACCTGCGGGAATAAATGCAAAGGCTTGAAGCTTAGAATTTACCCATGGAAAAAGTAACAAGCCCAGCGCTATAAAACCCAGCGTAATTAACCAAAGCAGCTTGCTCCCTGATTGCGGTTTCATGTCACCTTTGTCGTCTTGGTGTTTTCGCCAATGAAGTAAGCCAAATAGGTGAGTAAAAAAGTAGAATATCGGGGCCATCATTAAGCCGGTCGCACCACTTCTTCCCTGAGCAACAATCTCACCGACATTGGCAAGCATGCCAAGCCCATTGCCGCCGATGTTTTTACGAAAAGCCAAAGCAAGCACGCATAATAGACCGACAAGCGCTACAGAGAGTTTGAATATGTCTAACCCGGTACGTTCAGTGGTAAGCCAAAATCCTAAAAATAAGGCTAGGGCGCCGCAAACAAACCAAGTTATCGCCCAAGGGCGTTGCCAGTCATTGGTGATTTTTTCCAGTATGTTCATTCCGATTCGCTTTTTGGTTTAATAACATGCAAGGTACAGCCATTAACTTATTAAGCTACTTAGTTTTGCTGAATAGTTCGGATTTTACAATGAGTACAGACTTTGAGTATGAAACACCTTATTAAGCGCAGAATAATCACTATTACCGCAATTCTGATTGCGCTGTTTTTAGGAGCCTGTACGAAGGGTAAACTTGAATATTACGATGCTGACGGGCAACTTAAAACTGCATGCGAAACTGTTTATACATGGCAACCGAGTGTCGATAAATATGCAGTTGAATACGTGTTGGCACACTGCGCCAGAAAGGCACAAGAACAGGGGCTAACGGTAAAAGATCAGCGCTTATTGGATATTGATTTGTCTGTTCCTGTATCTCCCGAAGGGCAGCCTTGGACTTTTGACTTAGCCCGTGAGCATCATCAGAAGGGGCTGATAACTGACAAGCAATATGGATACATTTTGGCGTATATTGACTTGGGGTATCCAGTCATCGAAGGTTGAATGTAAATAAATACGAAAAGAGTTGTACAGGTAATCCATATTGGATGAACTTTTTGCGCAGCGCAGTATGCTAGTTTGTATCTGCTGTTCAAGACCGATTAAAAAGTAGAAAAAACAAGGAAGATAATCATGAAAAAATCAATTCTCACTTTAGTTGCAGCGGTTACATTAGCTGCTTGCCAATCTACGAGCGACATGTCGCAAGACTCAAACAGTGCAAGCGCAAATAATGACGCATATACGGCGATGGAAATGACACCTAGAGAACTGCTGAAAAGCAAATGGGGCGATTTACTACGCTTTCCTGCGCGCTACCCTGAGCAAGCGGCAATGCGGTCCGTGAATGGCTGCGCAACTGTAGAGTACGTTATTACCCCTGAGAATGAAGTAACCCATATTCAGATTGTTGCGGAGAGTGCTCGCTATTTTGGTCAAGCAGCTGAAGATGTCATTCAAAATTGGGCTTGGCAACAATTACCACAAGGCATTATTTCTGAGCCGGTAAAAACACAAACGCGTTTCGACTTTTGTGTGGAAAGCGATGAGCAACCATGTTCACGTGTAACACAGACATTTACTTGCCCTGGTGAAGATATTATTCAGTCGATTGGTAGACGTGTAATGTAATAATGTGAAGCGCACCGTGATCATAAAGCATTAGGCAGTTTTTCAACTGCCTTTTTTATGTCTACAGTAAAGTAACCATCACTTTGGGTTTTCGGTTATGCATGAACTTACTTTTATCCTCGTTCTGACCTTAGTCGCTGGTCTCGCTATGCCTGCCGGAGCTGCTTTAGCGTGTTTTGAACATATTCGTCCGCGGTGGTTGGAAAATGAACTTCGTCATACGGTAGTGGCGTTTGGGGGAGGGGCTCTTCTTTCTGCTGTTGCACTCGTGTTGGTACCAGAGTCGATAGACAGTCTAAATCAACTGCTGGCGCTACTATGTTTTGCCTCCGGTGGCGCTGTATTCATGTTTTTGGATATTTTCCTTGCGAAAAGAAAGACATCCGCAGGGCAACTGGTGGCTATGTTAGCTGACTTCATTCCTGAAGCTATTGCACTGGGGGCTACCTTTACGGTGTCTACATCCGGTGGTTTATTGCTCGCGATTATTATTACCTTACAAAACTTACCTGAAGGCTTTAATTCCTACCGAGAGATAAAATCATCTACAGGAATGCAAGGTCCCAAAATTATTTTATTATTCGCATTTATGGCACTTTTGGGGCCAGTTTCAGGTCTTGTGGGGTATACCTTACTTGCGGAAAGTCACATCGTAATTGCTGGCATCATGATGTTTGCAGCGGGGGGAATTTTATATATCGTATTTCAAGATATAGCACCACAGGTTCGTCTTCGGAATCATTGGGCCCCGCCATTGGGAGCTGTGGCGGGTTTTGGCCTTGGTATTCTAGGCAAAATGTTAGTTGTTTAGGTTTAGGTTGTTTCTTATCGCCTCAGATAAAGGTGCTGAAATATCTGCGTGGCTATTATGAATAATATGAAACACTTCGACGGTGGTAGGTTGTACGCGGCGAGCTGGTAGTGCTTCTGGGTAAGGTTCTCCATCGGCTATGAGAGTAGCAATTTCCGTGAAGGCTTAAGAGACGAAAGCCGCTTTCTTGTTAGGTTTAGTTTTTAGGAATTTCGTGCCCTCCTGGAGCTCAAGTGCACTGATTGGTCTAGTGCGCTTGAGCCGCATAAGGAGGTGCGTAGTCAAGGTTCACAAAGAATAAACCACCACTGTTTTCTGAGATACCTAAAGAAACCGTCATTCGAATGTTTTCAGAAACCGACGAGTCAGGGACTATTCGAAAGCCTATATCTGATGTCTGCACAATTGATTCGTATTGTATTGTTGCACCAGAAGGGGAGCTTTCTCGGGCTATCTCTTTTGCCGTGTATTCTGCCATATCGTAAACCACTAACGTAAATGGAATTTCTTGGTTGGTGGAAACGACATTGATGATGATTTCGTTCCCTTCAGGAATTTCACTTACATTCGTGCAATTGAAGAAATTATTAGCGGAGTGAAGATCGACAACAAAAGAGTTCAAAGCCGTGATTTTAATACATTCGGCAGGCTCACTTACAGCAGAGTAAGAAAAGGTGAGCACGATAAAAGAGAAGAGAGTGGCTAAACAGTTTTGTGCATTTCGCATAAGACATCCTTTTTCTTATTGTGAGTGGCTTTGATAGTTCGTAGGCCAAATAAGCGCGAGAGCGATAGAAATATAGGGAATAAAAATACCAACAATTAGCCATTTTGCCGCATCCAATCTCCTGGATTTGGCGATTAAATACGTGGGTAGAGCTGATAAGAACCCTATAAAAACAGCTAAAAGAATAATAGGGCCAAAAAAGACGATAAGAACATTCGAGTCCATGTGGTTTACTCCTTTTCCTTTAGGTTAAAAAGTAAACTACCAAATGTTTTGTTGTTTGTATATCTATGTGGTTTTGTGAATCAAGAATTACTGAGGAGAGCCAAAAGAGCTTCGCTCTTTGCTGGGGGGGATTGTACGAAAGCCATCCATGGCTTTCGCCCTGCGGGTCTCGCTTTGCTCGATACTAAAACGCTCCCGGCGTTTTAGTGAACCCGAACGGGGGGTCTGCATCCTTCTTGTTACCAAAAGAGCTGCGCTCTTTGTTGGGGGATTGTACGAAAGCCATCCTTGGCTTTCGCCCTGCGGGTCTCGCTTGCGCTCGATGCTAAAACGCTCCCGGCGTTTTAGTGAACCCCCTACGTGGGTTCAATACAATCCCACCAGTTTTCACCCGAAAATAAAAAACCCCGAGCCTTTCGGCTCAGGGTTATTTTATTTGGTGGAGCTGGGGGGATTTGAACCCCCGTCCGCTATACCGCCACTTTCGGTCCTACATGCTTAGTCGTCTCTTTTAGTTAACTGCTTTAAACGCCGAGCGACAGGCTTTTAAGCAGCGAGTCCGATTGAGTTTAACATTTTGGCTCCGGACGAAGCCGCCATGCGAGCCTGTATAGATGACCATCCGAACCTCTGCCTACAGACAAAGCCTGAGTGGATGGCTAGCGGGATTAAGCCGCTAGAGCGTAGTTGTCGTCGTTTGCAACTATTAGTTTGAGGCTTTTTACGAGGCCAGCCTCACCTCGGCATGCACCTTAAGCTTTATGTATCCCGTCGAATCCAAATCAGCCCCTTGGTGTTACTACTCAGACAGTATAACAAAGTTAAAGTTCCGCTGAAATATGCGTAGCACTTAGTTTTAAGCACTTTTCTAAGTTTTGTTGGAAACCGTCTATAATTGTTTCGCTTCATTAAATATATATGGCTATGAAAACAACAAAAACAAGGTTTGCTTATGAAACAGTATCAACAAGAAATTAAATGGGGTGTCATTTTCTCTATTGCCATGCTGGTGTGGATGGTTATAGAGAGAGTTGCTGGCTTACATGATGACATGATCGACAAGCATGTAATTTACACCAACGGTTTTGCGATTGTGGCTATTGCTGTGTATGTATTTGCGCTTCGTTCTATTCGTAATAATCGTCCTGCGCCTTATACCTACAAAGAAGCATTTATATCAGGTGTGATTATTTCGTTGGTTGTAGCGGTGCTGTCTCCATTAACTCAGTGGATAACGCATACGTTTATCACGCCCAACTTCTTTGACAATATGATTGCTTACACCGTAAGCAGTGGACAGGCTACCCTAGAAGAGGCGCAAGCATACTTTAACTTCTCCAGCTACGTGCTTCAGTCGGTTATTTTTGCATTCGTGATGGGCGTGATTACAACGGCTATCGTTGCTATTTTTATACGCCAGAAACCACATTAAGTATTCTTTCGTAAATTATTTTACTTCGGTGCGCTCGTGAATTTTATTCTCGAGCGTAGCCTCTATTTTGTCGCCGACATTTAACGCACCGACGCCTGCAGGTGTGCCAGTTAAAATAATATCGCCCGCATTTAAGGTGAAGTGGCGGCTAGCATACTGAATAAGCTGCACAATAGGGATGAGCATATCGCTGGTATCGCCTTGTTGACGTACCTCATCGTTTATTTTCAATTCAAACTTTAAGGCTGTAAGGTCTAAATTGTCGATCGGTATAAATGCTGAAACAGGGCAGCTGCCGTCGAAGGCTTTGGCTTTTTCCCATGGCTCTCCGCGCTGTTTTAGTTCGTTTTGGAGCTCGCGTAGCGTAAGGTCTAGTGCTAAACCTACAGCGTCAATTGCTGTGCTTGCGTCCACTTCGTCTGCATTTTTCAGTGTTTTCCCGAGCAAAACAGCAACTTCGAGTTCGTAATGCACGGGCTGCGCGATTGCGGAAACTGGAATAGGGTCGGTTAGCGGTACTAACGTTGTTGCAGGCTTCATAAACAGTATGGGCTCTACAGGGATGGGGTTATTCAATTCTTTTGCATGCGCTGCATAGTTACGACCAACACAAACCACTTTATTGTAATTCACTCGTTTCCCCTTGAACTGATTACGATTTCAGACAAGTATATGCTATCAAGTTATGGCTTTGGAGAGGAACTTTGTGATTCGGAACGTTAAAAATGCACTGACATTTACGTTAGGACTTACCTTTCTTATTGGCTGCGCATCCCACCAGCCGCCTGAGCCAGAAGCTAACGTAGGCCCGGAACTCTCATTTAACTTTGAAGCTCGAGAACACGAAAATAATGAGTTGATTGGCAAATTTTGGAGCCCCGTTACTCAGAACTATATTTCCTGGCAGCAAGTCGACCGTTTTTTACCTGACGGTGGCTGGTTATTTATTGGCGAGAGTTTAGGCCACCCGGACAACGAACGAATTGCCACTTATCTTATAGAACATTTAGGAAGAAGTGGTCGGTTAGGTGCTGTTGCTTTAGAAGTCATGAACACGGAGCAACAAGAATTACTCGACGAGCACTTAGGCGAACGCAACATTGATGAACAAGAGCTTAATTGGAATCCGCAAGTAGGCGAATGGAACGAGGTAGAGGGCATATTAGAGGCTTCGTTGCGTTATGCTTCTCGAGTTATTGGCGCTGATATGTCTAACGAGAATAAAAACAAAGTTCGAACTTCCCAGCGAGAAGTGGCGCATTACTCTGCAGGACACAGTGATTACTTAGCTAACTTAATTTACCGTCAGTTCTGCCAGGTGTTTACGCAAGAGCAAGCGGCTGAGATGGTGGACGTGCACATTGCCCGCGACCAGTTTATTGCTGCGCAAATCATGGGGGCTACGGTTCCTAGTGCCGTTAACGTATTTATTGGAGAGAAGGGCAGAATACGAACCGACTACGGTGTACCTGTGTGGCTGGCGGAAGACATTAACGTGCGCACTTTGGCGCTCGTACCGGTAGCTGCTTCAGAAAACCCACAAGATTATGTGGGCTCAACTTATAGTGGTTTAGACCCCGCCCAGCTGTTTTACTTCATTCCTGGGTTTCAAGAAAGCAGTGCCTGCGCAGGGAGTACAGCCAATTAAGCGGGTAATTTAAGCGCCGACCAAGCCAACAAAGACCAGCCCGCAATAAAGCAAAGACCGCCAAGTGGAGTAATGGGGCCAAGGAACTTCCACTGGGTTAGCACTAAGCCGTACAAACTGCCAGAAAACATCAGAATACCCAGAACGAATAATGTGCCTATGGCGAATAAGAATTTAGCTTGTGGGACGTGATAGAACATAAAGGCTATGACAACTAAGCCAAAGGCATGAATAACCTGATAAAGCACCGCAGTTTGCCATGTGGCAATGGAAGATTCGGCAACTTGATTCTTGAGTGCGTGCGCTCCAAAAGCCCCAAGTATGACGGCTAGTCCCAAGAAAATGGCACCCAGGGCTAAAAAACTTTTAAACATCGGCATTGCTTGTTCCTTTTTGGGCTCGACAATTCTTGTTTGAATGGCCGCGGTAAGATAATTTATGCCATTAAATCATTCGCAAAGGAAAAATGCATTATGAACTTAAATGTCACTCTAGTAGGTCAAACTCTATTTATTTCTGCACTTGTAACGACACTGTTGACCTATTTTTTATCGAAAGGGAAAGTTCGAAACAGAATGGGAGTTACGATTTTGGGCTTTATTGGAGGGCTTTTTCAACCTATCGGTATTATTGTTCTCATAGTTTTATTGCTTAAGAAGCCTATTGCGCAAGAGTCATGATCTGTCCATGCGGTTCAAACCATAATTATGAAGGCTGTTGCGAGAGGCTTCACTTAGGCGAGGTCGCCCAAACCCCAGAGCAACTCATGCGTTCGCGTTACAGCGCATTTGTTGTTGGAAACGTAAATTACCTTTTGCAAACTTGGCATCCGTCGACGCGACCCACGCTTAACCTAGACGATAACCCCGACTGGCAGAAGCTCGACATTCTCAGTACTTCTCATCCGGCTCCAAGCCCATTCAGCGCTCCAGCTCAAGAAGGAGATGAAGGTTTCGTTCATTTCAAAGCCTATTATCGACTACCTGAAAACACGGGCGGTGGGTTAGCCTGTTTAGAAGAAAAGTCGCGTTTTGTATTTGAAAATGGTTGTTGGTTTTACATTGATGGTCATATTTTCTAACAAAGCTGACCATTAATCTGGCGTTATCATTGGTATACTTACTCAAACGATTCAACGCACGTAATAAGCAAGGAGTCTTCTATGGCGCAAGAGTATCCGATTGGCAAACCGTTTGAGCCTTGGGGCGAAGCCGAAAAAAAGCAGTGGCTAGAAAGCCAGTCTCGTAAGCGTTTGTATGAAGAAGACGTAATTAGCGCAATAGAAGGCTTTAAGTCGCGCTTTACGGTCGAACAATACGGTACCTTGAACTATGACAAAGACTACCCTCTGTTCGCGGTGCGCAGCAAGAAATGGGTAGACGAGCGCAGTACCGTTCTTGTGACCGGTGGTGTTCACGGTTATGAAACCAGCGGTGTTCATGGTGCATTAGCGTTTATTGACCGTGATTTGGAAATGCTAGGGGAGCAAGTGAATGTAGTGGTACTTCCTTGTATTAGCCCTTGGGGATACGAAACGATTAACCGCTGGAACCCAGCGGCCGAAGATCCTAACCGCTCTTTCAAAAACGGCGGCGAAACGCCAGAAGCAAAACATGCTATGGCTTATGTAAACAGTCTTTCAACTCGTTTAATCATGCACATCGACTTGCATGAAACTACAGACACAGATAACAGCGAGTTTCGTCCGGCACTAGCGGCACGAGACGGCGTAGTTCACGACAACTGGAATATACCGGACGGGTTTTACCTAGTAGGGCATGCGAAAAAGCCAGAGGTAGACTTTCATCACTCTATCTTAGACTCGGTAGAGCAGGTGACGCATATTGCTCCCGCAGACGAGCAGGATCGTCTGATTGGTGAGCCTGTGGTGATTCCAGGGCTTATTTTCTATGACGCAACGAATGCCGGGTTATGTATGGGGCTTTCAAACGCACCCTATGTGTCGACCACAGAAGTTTACCCAGATAGTCCAAAAGCGTCGCCAGAAGAGTGCGTTAATGCACAGGTTGCAGCTGTTCTTGGTGGAGTGCGTTACGTACTTTCTCATTTAGCTTAACCATTGGAATCGTCTCGTTCTTTATGACTTCTATAGCAAAGCTTAGAGCAGAATATCAGCGTGTCGTCGGCGAAGCACAGCACTCTATGCTTCGCCAACCGAGCCGCACGCTAAAGCAGCACCTGCAAGCGCTAGCAGACTTTGCAACAGATACCACCGAGAGCGACGTATACGGCTCTGGTGAGCTTATTGAGTCTTTAGAACAAGACATGGCGACATTGTTCGGTAAAGAAGCCGCGTGTTTTATGCCTAGTGGCACAATGGCGCAGAATATTGCACTGAAAATTTACGCCACACAAAAGGACAAGCCGGCCTTTGCTTGCCATCCAACGTCACATCTTGTGTTGCATGAACAAGCCGCATTTGAGCACCTCTGGGGTTTAGAGGCCGAGTTAATTGGTGAAGCGTATGCACCCATTGAACTTGCTGATATTAAAACGCTAGATCCTGCACGCATAGCTGCTGTCGTTACTGAATTGCCAGCTCGTGAAATAGGTGGGCAGTTGCCCCCTTGGGAAGACTTGGTTAAACAATCCAGATGGTTAAAAGAGCAGGGCATAGCATTTCATATCGACGGAGCACGGCTCTGGCACTGTAAAGCAGCTTATGGCAAGTCGTTTGCTGAAATTGGCGAGCTTGCCGACTCGCTTTATTTAAGCTTCTACAAAGATTTAGCAGGCATATCAGGGGCTGTATTGCTTGGAACGCAAGCGTTCATTGACAAGGCGAAAGTATGGCAGCGTCGCGCTGGTGGTAACTTATTCTCGTTACACCCATACATACTTAGCGCTAAGTTAGGTCTAGAAGAAAATCTAGATTCAGTAGATGACGCTGTGCATTACGCAAAAGAGCTAGCGCAAGCTTTGAACACTGTACCGAATGTAGAAGTTTTGCCAGCAGTACCGCAAGCGGCAATGTTCCATTTAATCGTGGACGCGGATGAGCCAGAACTGATGGCAAAAATGGTCGAGCAGTTGGAAGCTTCTCATGTGCAAGTGTTGCCGCTACCTCGAGAAAAGAAAAACGGTTCACTGATTTTTGAAATTCCTGTAGGGCGCGCCGCGATGTCTAAACCAGTCAAGTTTTGGCACCAGCACCTTGCTCAATTATTACAATCTTAGCTAGTGGCCTGTGGTCGCTGTATGAGTAGCTTTTTTACGGGTTTCTCTGTGGCTAATATAAATGCCACTAGCGATAACAATAAGCGCACCTATCACCACTGCTGTTGTAGGTAATTCTCCCCACAATAAGTAACCTAAGCCAATAGCCCAAATCATGGCTGTATATTCGAAAGGTGATAACACCGAAGGTGGTGCTTGCCGATAGGCTTCAGTCAGTAAATATTGAGCTATGGCACCAGAAAAGCCAAGCATGAATAACCACGGGACGTCAGTCCATGTAACAGGTTGCCAGTTGGCAATCGAGAGTAAACCACACCCCACAGACAAGCTTAAAACAAACATAACCATGAGTGATTCGCTAGTTTCTGTTCGGTGCATAATGCGCACCATAATCATGACTGACGCGTAGCCAAAGGTTGCCAATAGGCCGGTAATGACGCCCACTGATGCAAAACCCATAGCACTTGGATTAAGCATGATGAGTACACCGACAAAGCCTACCGCAACTGCACCGTACCTATGTATACCTACCTTTTCTTTCAATAGAGGTACTGAAAGTAGGGTAATAATCAGCGGCGCGATAAAGAAAATAGCGTAAGCGTTGGCTAGAGGAAGCTCTCTTAAGCTTGTTACGGTGAGAACAAGAAAGGCTATAGAGATAATTCCACGTAATATGTGCAAACCAATCCGGTTAGGTTTCATTCGATGTAAGGTTTTACGCGAAGCTAACCAGATGAGAATAAAAGGCAAAGACATAAAGCCGCGAAAAAAGCTGACTTGAAAAGTACTCAAATGACCCGCTAGGTGTTTCATGCATACGTCCATGATTGCGAAGCAAAAGATCGCAAGAATCATAAACACTATGCCACGGCCAATGCTGTCTTTATGCATGAAAGGTTGATCGTTTGAGGGGTTATATGGGTATTCTAACTTAGTTGTATGAAGAAGTAATGAACTAGGGATGTATGATGAGTAATACTTTTTACCCACAATTGATCATTTTCTACGACGGTCAGTGTCCTTTATGCGTTCGCGAAATGACACAACTGAAATTGAAAGACGAAGCGCAAAGAATTCAGTTTGAAGATATTCTTGCAACAGACTTCAGCGAGCGTTTTCCTAGAGTTAATATTAACGACGCAAACCGAATTCTTCATGGGCTGGAGAACGGAGAAATGCTTTATGGCCTAGACGTTACACACCGGGCTTGGTCACTAGTTGGTAAGGGCTGGATGACTGCACCGCTGCGCTGGCCCTTGCTACGCTGGTTTGCAGATAAGGCCTATATGTTTTTTGCACGTCATCGCTATACGTTTTCTAAAATTTTTACCGGTAAAGCACGATGTGAGCGTTGTCAGCTGTAGATGACAGACAACACTCACATAGACCGTCGAAATATATTAGTCGCTGTATTTAACTGAACAACCATACGGGCGAGAAATAGGGCGCGACACAGCCTCACCGCTTAACACCTGTTCTGCCGCGTTAGCAAAGTAAGGTTCAGCTCTTTCAATGTCAGACTGACGAGCGCTAGGAATACTGTCGATTCCACCTGCGTACTGCAACACGCCCTCACTATCAATGACATACATGTGCGGTGTAACTCTAGCACTGTAAGCTCTACCCATAGTGCCTGATTCATCTAACAATACGGCTGTAGGCGCTGCGTTTCGTGAGGAGGTGAGTTCATTGGCTTGCTCTGCACTCACATGACCTTGCGTACCAGGCGAGGAAGAAATAACACTTAGCCACACTACACCTTGCTCGGTAAACCGTTGTTGTAGAGACTGCATGTTGCCTGACTCGTAGTGCTTGCGAACGTAGGGGCAATCGTGGTTTGTCCACTCGAGCACCACGGTTTCACCTGCAAAGTCAGATAAACTATGAGTTACGCCATGACTGTCTATTACTGAGAAGTTGGGAGCTGGTGCACCAATTTCAGGGTTTGCTTTTGCGCCAAAAGACATAACCATAAAAGCGCTAGTGATTAGAACTAATAACCAAGTTTTAACGATGTATTTCATAAAAGACACCTCCTGTTAACCGGCATTATTTTCAATGTGTTCTCGTACAATAGATGGCGACAGAATTTGTGGTAAGACTTGTGGTTCTTTCCCGGGCCAATACAGCACATATAACGGAACACCGTTGCGACCAAACTCAGCTAAATATTCAGTTATCGCTGGGTCTTGCATGGTCCAGTCGCCTTTCAGGTAAGCCACATCATAGTTTTCAAACAGGTTCTGTGTTGACTCCACACTTAATGCAACACGCTCATTTGCTAGACAAGTAATGCACCAGTCTGCAGTCATATTGACGAATACCGGCTGCTCACCAATAAGGCTGTCCATTCTTTGTTGTGACCACACTTGCCAATTTCTGCCTTCAACCTCACCTTGTTCTGTTGCAGGCTTACTTTGTTGCCAAATCATCGATTGCCAGAATATGAAGACCGTACCAACAACTAATAGCAACAACGTCAACTTACCCCAAATACCTTTACTCGACTTTTGCTGCAGCTGACCCCACCACCATAGTGAAGCTGCAAGAAGAATCATCGACAACAGAAGGAGAGCGGTACTGTCCATGCCGGTCTGACGACCAAACACCCAAATTAACCACACCGTAGTGATATACATTGGGAACGCCATCCATTGCTTGAAGCTTTCCATCCACTGCCCGGGCTTAGGAAGTACTTTTGCAATTTGTGGAATAAGCCCAATCAGTAAAAATGGGAACGCAAAACCTAAGCCCAACGCGAAGAAAATGATTAAAGATAAAGCAACCGGCTGGGTAATGGCGAAACCAAGTGCTGCGCCCATAAACGGGGCCGTACACGGGCTTGCCACAATAACAGCGAGAACCCCCGTAGCAAAAGACTGCTTAGCTCCACTGCCTTGCGTACTCGATTGACCCACACTCATCAATGAAGTCGCAACCTGAAATACACCCGATAAGTTCAAGCCTATAGCGACAAATAGGAATGAAAGCACCGCGATGAACCAAGGGTTTTGTAGTTGGAAGCCCCAGCCTAATGCTTGTCCGGTCGAACGCAGAGCGATAAGAACTGCTGCTACGAAGATAAAGCTTAAAATAACGCCCAAGCAATAAAATAGCGCGTCTTTAACTTTGCTTTCTGGATGCTGTGCCATAGCCAATGCTTTGAGTGAAAGCACAGGAAATACGCAAGGCATAAGGTTTAATATGACGCCACCTAAAAAAGCGAAAATGAACGCAGACACAAAGGTGATGCTAGTAGTGGTGCTATTGTTCGTCGTTGCTGGCTCGGGTGCCACAACCTCAGCTGCATAAGCCTCTAAGGTTCGGTTGCTCGATGAAAACTGAACAGGAAATCCTTCGGGTTGTGCACTGTTAAATGTATTTAACGGCCGGCGCAATATAAGAAGTTCGTCGGTGGATTCTACCTGCCATTCTGCGTTGTGCTCTACTAAGTCGGTAGCGCCTACAAAGGTGTAAAAGTCTTGTTCTTGTGCCATAGCAACGGCGTCAGCATCTTCTACAACAATACTGACTTGGCCGTCTTGAATGTCGTACTGCACATTCCAGTCTGATAGCTCAGGAAGGCTTCGGCGAGCTTCCATGAAATGCGCACGGTTACCTTCAGAAATACTAGGCATTCCTACGTTAAGCGTAACACTCAGCTCTGCGTTTCCGGGAATACAAATATCTTCACATACTAACCAGCTTACTTGGGTAGTAAGAGTTACCGTATCTTCATTGTATTCAGATGGAATTGAGAAATCGGTGAGTAAATAGGTTGTGTCGGAAAAACCATAATTAATCAATGGGCCCACTTCGTATCGGTTAACTGTAGGCCACTGAATTCCGTCGAAATATGAACCTTCAGGTCCTTGCCATTCTATTTTTGTAGCTTCGCCGGAATCGCCTGGGTTAATCCAGTAGGTGTGCCAGTTCTCCTCTTGTTCAAGTTCAATAGCAAGCGTGTATAAATGTCCCGCTGAAATAGTGTCGAACTCGCTGTGAAGCTGCACATTTACATGAGGTTGTACAACGCGCTCTGAGCTGGCTTGGGCATTAGTTTGCGCATACAGAAGGCTCGGAGCGAGTAACAGCAGGAACGCCAATGAGAAACATTGCTTAAACCATGGAAGAATTGCTTTCAATTGAACCTTAGGCACAGAACCACCTTGTCGTTGTTTTTTTGGGTTACGTTACTGCTCTTTATTTAGATCGTCTCGAATACCTTCGCACAATTACCGTTGACGTAATAAGCCTTCTTGAATTGTAGAAGCCACCAGCTCGCCTCTACGATTGAAGAACTGACCACGCACTAAGCCTCGTGTATTGCTCGCACTTGGTGAGTCGATGGAATACAACAGCCAATCGTCCATACGAAAGTGGCGATGAAACCACATGGCGTGGTCTATCGTCGCCATTTGCATTTTCGGGCTCGCAAACGTTAAGCCATGCGGCTGCAATGCAGTCGGTAAGAAATTAAAATCTGACGCATAAGCGAGCAGATACTGATGAATGCGTTGGTCGTCAGGAAGTTCGCCATTAGCCTTAATCCATACGTGACGAACCGGCTCCATAACCTCAGGTTTAAACGGGTTATAAGCGGTCACAAAACGCATTAAAATAGGCTTGTCGCTGGTGAACTTCGAACGCAATGGTTCTGGAATAAGTTCTGCATGCTCTCGGTGAACTTCGAGGTCAGAAATAGATTCTTCAGGACCCGGCACGTCGGGCATGTCGGACTGATGTTCTAAACCTGGTTCCTCACCATGAAAAGATGCTGTCATGTAGAAAATCGGTTTGCCAAATTGAATAGCTTGCACGCGACGCGTGGAAAAGCTTTTTCCGTCGCGAATGTTTTCTACGTCATAAACGATAGGATGATTAGCGTCACCTGGGCGCAAAAAATAACTATGAAATGAGTGCACACCTCGAGAAGCATCTACCGTTTCTTTCGCTGCTGACAGGCCTTGCCCCATGACTTGGCCACCAAACAATGCTCTAAAACCTAGGTCTTGGCTCTGACCACGGTAAATACCCTGCTCGATAGTTTCGAGCTCCATGAGTTTTAATAAATCGTCTAATACCTGACTCATTCTGACAAGCTTCTCTCGTTGATCATCAATGGAATAACGTTTGGGTCACCGTCGTTAGGTGCCGGCAATATGCCCAATACAGTGCTCATCACATTATACACATCTACCATGCGCAAGTGAGCAATACGTTCGCCTGACTTAAATTGAGGTCCCGCAGCAACGAGAATCCCCTGCATTTCTGGTATGGCATTGTCGTAACCATGGCTACCCATAGGTTGACCGTACTTTCCATTGGCGAGTGCATCCTCTAACCATTGTTGTTTCAAGAGCGCGTAGCCTGGTTGTGCGAGAATGAAGATTTCAGGAATACGAGCATTTGCTTGGTAATGAAAACGCTCCGGTATGTCTCGTTTGTAATATACGGTAGCGGCGCTTGGCGGAATATTCTCTTGTAGTTGCTGGTATATGGCTTCAGTTTGTCCCGGTAGTGGGTGAATGCCAATAATCTCTCGAGTAAACGTTACGTACTCGGCAAGACTTTGATCAAATGCTGTGTCGACAACAACATGTTTTTCAAGATTCACTTCATACATGCCATGGTCACTAGAAATCATAATGTTAACTTCGTCTGCAATCCCCATAGCTTCTAATTCATGCATCAGATAGCCAATTTCACCGTCAACATGCTCGATGGCTTGCGCTACTTCTGCTGACTCAGGCCCAAAGCCATGACCTGCTGAATCTACATCACTGAAGTAGAGCCCGAGAAACTGCGGTCTTTCTTCGGCTGGTAGTCGTAGCCAATCAAGTACACCTTCTACCCTGTCTCTGTTAGACACGCTGCCATCGTACTCATGCCAGTAAGTAGGGCGGTGATTGTTGATCTCAGCTTCTGAGCCAGGGAAAAAGTATGTTGCGCTGGTCACGCCTTGGCGTTCTGCGGTAATCCAAATAGGTTCGCCTTGCCACCAACGGCTATTCTGATTCGCCTCTTTGATACTCAAACCAAACACTTCTTGGTATTCGGGATCGTAGATATTGTTACCAATGATTCCATGGTTTTCTGCATGTAACCCGGTGACTAAAGCAAAATGGTTAGGAAAGGTTTTACTTGGGAACACAGGCTCTAACATACCTACACGTACACCGTGCTGAGCCAGCGCTTGAATGTTATCGGGCTGGTACATATCAATATAGTCGTGGCGCATACCATCGATTGATATCAATATAAGTGTAGGTGTAAGTTGTTGTGGCTCATTCGCCTCGTTTTGTTCTGCACAGCCAGAAATCGACAGCAGCGTTATCGCGAAAAGCGCGATGAACATCCAATTTCTCATGCCAGTAAACCTTTTTCTCTTCGATCAACAAAGGGCGAGTATAACTAACCCATTTGACAATTGCATGACCGCTTACGACGAACTGTTTAAATCCACGACAAGTGCTTAAGTGAGCGCACATTCACACACTAAATTATGGGAATGCCTTGAATTTTTCCGACCTTGAACCAAGCTAATAAGTTAACTAATAGTTGAAAACGGAGTAAAACATGGCAAGCCAAGATAGTTTTCAAACTCACTCTGAGCTCGAAGTAGCAGGTGAAAAGCTTCATTACTACAGCATTCCTAAAGCGGCGGAGAAGCTAGGTAATGTCGATAAACTTCCGGTGTCGTTGAAGGTTCTACTAGAAAACCTATTACGCCATGAAGACGGAACTACCGTAACCAAGGAAGACGTTCATGCCGTCGTCGACTGGTTAAAAAACAAAAGCTCGAAGCAGGAAATAGAATACCGTCCTGCGAGAGTTCTTATGCAAGACTTCACCGGCGTTCCAGCAGTGGTCGATCTAGCTGCTATGCGAGACGCTGTCGCTAAAGCAGGGTTGCCTGCCAATAAAATCAATCCTCTATCTACCGTAGACTTGGTCATTGACCACTCTGTAATGGTTGACAAGTTTGCATCCGAAAATGCTTTCGAGGAAAACGTACGCATTGAAATGGAGCGCAACAAAGAGCGCTACGAATTTCTGCGTTGGGGTCAAAAAGCATTTGATAACTTCCGTGTTGTACCGCCGGGTACCGGTATTTGCCACCAAGTGAACTTAGAGTACTTAGCGCAAGTGGCTTGGACCTCGGAGGAAGACGGTAAGAAATATGTTTATCCGGACACACTAGTCGGCACCGACTCACACACCACCATGATTAATGGTTTAGGTGTTTTAGGTTGGGGTGTTGGTGGTATTGAGGCCGAAGCTGCAATGCTGGGGCAGCCTATTTCAATGCTTATTCCTGAAGTTATCGGCTTTAAGCTAGAAGGTTCTTTATCTGAAGGCATTACCGCCACCGACTTAGTGTTAACGGTTACACAGATGCTACGTAAAAAAGGCGTCGTAGGTAAGTTTGTCGAGTTCTATGGCCCAGGTTTGAAACATTTACCTTTAGCCGACCGTGCAACTATCGCGAATATGGCGCCAGAATATGGTGCTACTTGTGGTTTCTTCCCTATCGACCAAGAAACGATTACATACCTTGAGTTGTCAGGGCGTGACAAGGAAGTAATAGAACGCGTTGAAGCCTACGCAAAAGCACAAGGTATGTGGCGTAACGACGATAATGAACCCGAATTTACCGACTCGCTAACTTTAAATTTAGCAGACGTCGAACCTTCATTAGCAGGGCCGAAGCGTCCTCAAGACCGTGTGTCTCTGCCGAATTTGAAAGACAGCTTTGACTTATTGCTTAACTCTTCAAGTGTTGCTTTAGACGATGAGATGGGAGGCGCTGAGTCGCTGAGCAAAGCTGAACTAGACGACTCAACCGCAGTGCCGATTGAGGGCACAGATCACAAGCTAGCGCATGGTGATGTTGTTATTGCTGCGATTACCTCTTGCACGAATACGTCTAACCCGAGTGTTATGTTGGCAGCTGGTTTAGTTGCGAAAAAGGCGGTCGAGAAAGGGCTGACGCGTAAACCTTGGGTGAAGTCTTCACTGGCACCTGGCTCTAAAGTGGTGACAGATTATTTACATGAAGCGGGTTTAGAAACTTATTTAGACAAGCTTGGTTTTGACCTTGTGGGTTATGGGTGCACAACCTGTATTGGTAATTCGGGTCCTCTTCCTGACGATGTAGCGAAAGCTATTGATAAAGGCGACCTGATTGTATCTTCAGTGCTTTCTGGTAACCGAAACTTTGAAGGACGTATACATGCTCAAATAAAAGCCAACTGGTTGGCTTCACCACCGCTTGTTGTTGCATTTGCTCTTACAGGCACAACACGTATTAACTTGACGGAAGACGTTATTGGTGAAGACCAAGACGGAAACCCTGTGTACTTAAAAGACATTTGGCCAAGTAACAAAGAGATTCAAGACGCGGTACAAAGTGTAACCAGCCAGATGTTTAAGAAGCAGTACGCCGAAGTATTTGACGGTGACGAGCATTGGCAAAAACTACCGATTCCAGACAGTGAAACGTACGCATGGCGAGACGACTCAACCTATGTCGCGAACCCTCCGTTTTTCGAAGGAATCGACAAGCCGGCTCCTGAACCGAAAGATATTGAGAACGCTAGAGTTCTTGCGTTATTTGGCGACACGATAACTACCGACCATATTTCTCCAGCGGGTGCGATTAAGCCAGACGCCCCTGCCGGTAAGTACCTACAGGAGCAGGGTGTAGAAGTTAAAGACTTTAACTCTTATGGCTCGCGCCGAGGAAATCATGAAGTGATGATGCGTGGCACCTTTGCCAATATTCGTATTAAAAACTTAATGATGAATGGTGAAGAGGGCGGAAACACCCTGTTTATGCCGGGCAAAGAGCGTATGTCGATATATGACGCGGCAATGAAGTACCAACAAGATGACACGCCATTGGTGGTTCTTGCTGGTAAAGAGTACGGCACAGGGTCAAGCCGTGACTGGGCTGCAAAAGGAACGCGGCTACTCGGTGTGAAGGCGGTTATTGCTGAAAGTTACGAGCGAATTCACCGTTCAAACCTTGTGGGTATGGGTGTTTTACCGCTGCAATTTGCAGATGGTGAGAGTGTACAGACCCTGGGCTTAACCGGTGAAGAACAAATTTCTGTTCTGGGCTTAAATAAAGACATTAAGCCGGGGCAAGAATTTGAAGCGGTCGCGAAAAGCGATGATGGTAAAGAAACGCGCTTTAATGTGAAGTGTCGAATTGATACGGCAAATGAAGTGCGCTATTACCTTAGCGGCGGCATTCTTCACTATGTACTTCGTCAGTTGGTTGAAAACGCCAACTAGACCTAAGTTATTGCTTTATATAACCGCAAGTATGCGCCTCTAGCTCACTAGGGGCGCATTTGCAAAAGCATTTTGCGCTTGTTACGGTGATTGTTTAGCACTCACAAAGGCGGGGTACGGAACCCATTATGGTCGCGACAGGATTACGCAGTGTGTTGTGGTTTGTCTGCACCTTTTTATTGTGTGTGAGCATAAACGTGGCTCACGCAACCTCCATTACTCTAACAGGGCCAAGTGGCACTGTGTCAGAGGGCTACTTCCAACTTGAATATCAGCTTGAGTCCGTCAACAGCGAAGGTTCGAGCGTTAACACCATCGTGTTTGAACGCGCGGCAAGTGAGTCATTCGACGTTGTCGAAGATCGCTATCCTCCTTTGGGTAGTTTTAGCCAAGTTACTTTGAGCGGCTTTTCTAACGGTACGTATTACTTTCGTGCGCGCGACACACAGAGTGGTGAAACAAGTAATATAGTTTCCGTTACCGTTCAGCATTACCCGTTAAGCAGGGCGCTAACACTGTTCGGATTGGGTGCGCTTATTTTTATTGCTCTTGTTGTGTTCATTCTCCACGCGCATTCTCGTAGCTCTGACCAAAGCGTATCGAAGGGGAGTGTATGACTGCCACCGAGTATGCATTAAACAGTAATGTAGGGTTAGCCATTGTCGCTATTTTTGGCGTGTTGTGGGTGGTTTTTGGCTATGTGTTAGGGCGTTCTAATAAGTCTCATGAAGACTTTGCTTTGGCAGGACGCAATGTAGGTTTTGCCTTTGCTGCTGCTACAGCCATGGCGACTTGGGTAACGAGTAATACAACACTTGTGGCGCCGCAGCTTACCTACCAATTCGGTATATGGGGCATGATTGGTTACTCGTTTGCTGCTCTGGGGCTAATCCTTTTTGCACCGCTCTCAGCTCGTATTCGCGAGTTGTTGCCTAACGGATATACCAGTGGGGACTTTATCCGCTTGCGTTATGGCAAATGGGCGTGGCACGTGTTCATTGTTATTTCTATTGTGTATGCCATGGGCTGGTTGATTAGTTTGGGTATGGCTGGCGGTATTCTTTTACAAGCATTAAGCGGGCTCGACTATCACATTGGAATGAGTGCGATACTATTGATTTGCGTGGCTTATACTTTATTTGGTGGGTTGCGAGCTGTTATTGCGACAGACTTTATTCAGGCTCTAATTATCATTATTGGTGTGGTTGCAGTTGCTGTACTTATTTTAATCAATAACGGTATTGAACCTGTTCATCAAGAACTCACGACCGGACACCCAGAGCTGCTTAACTGGCTATTTCCTGCCGCGATTATGTTTTTGTTTAATAATATCTTTTTTGGCTTAGGTGAAATATTCCACTCCAATGTTTGGTGGTCGCGCGCGTTAGCATTTAAGAAGAAAGTGGCGTTTAAAGCGTTTCTGCTCGGAGGCGTGCTTTGGCTACCCATTCCTATCGTGACTGGGTTTATTGCGCTAGCAGCTCCTCAACTCGGTATTTTCCCGAGTAGTGCAGATATGGTTGGTCCAAGTGTAGCGGCTCACGTGTTAGGTACTGCAGGTGCTGTAATTGTGTTTATTGTGGTGTTTTCTGCATTGGCCTCTAGCCTCGACTCGTTGCTTGCAGCAACTTCAGACTTAGTGACTAGAGACATCTACAACAAACACATTGATAAGGGCGCAACCGATAAAAAATTGTTTAAAGTGAACCGTTTGGTCATTTTAGGCTTAGGTTTATTAACGTGGTTACTTTGCTTACCTAAAGTGGCAACGTTAGGTGCGCTACTTAACTTTACCGGCGCGTTCGTAGCGAGCACCATTTGGCCCATAGTCTTGGGCTTATATAGTAAGAAAGTGTCGGGGAGAACTGCTGCATTAGCTATGTTCCTAGGTACTTCGATTGGTTTAGCGTGCTATTTCATGATTGGTTTTTATGTAGCCGCATTAACTTCTTGTGCTATTTCAGGACTAGTAACCTGGATTGGCTACAAGCTCGACCCTGTCGAGTTTAATTGGGAGCAGCTAAATGAGGAGGCTCCGAAATGATTTCTGTAACCGGGCTTACAGCCCTTGTAGTAACAGCGCTTATTCTGTCTGCGGCAACTCCGCTTATTTTGTTAGTGTTGTTTTTCATTGATGTAAAGGCAAAAGAGATTTGGTAACCCTATGACAGTGAATGATCCCTCGTTTGATCGCGAGCGCCCGGACGTGTACGGAGACGCGCACCCCAAGGCACTGCTTAGAGCTATTCAAGAAGACGGAGACTTTCTCCTAAAACTTTCTAACCAGCATGTGGTTTCTTCTGACCAATTTTGTCAGGACACCATGCGTCAATTATTTCGGTTGGCTGCTAAATATGAAAGCAACCCATTACGGTTCAGTACGCCTTTGCAGGGAAAAATTCTAATAAGCGCGTTTTACGAACCCAGCACACGCACGCGTTTAAGCTTTGAAAGTGCTTGGCATCGGTTGGGCGGCGACATTATGTCGATTACCGACCGTTCTACTACGGGTATTGCGAAAGGTGAGTGCTTAGAAGACGTCGCGGAAATGTTTAATAACTACGGTGATTGTGTAGTGCTTCGAGACAATCATGCGGACTCTATTGAACTCATGATGGACACTCTACGCATTCCTATTATTAATGCAGGAAACGGTACCGACGAGCACCCAACTCAGGCTATGGCCGACATGTACGCCATATTTAAATGGCGACCAGACCTATTAGAAGGACCGGTCAAGGCGAAAGACAAATTGAAAATGGGCGTTATTGGCCACCCTCGCAAAATGCGTACGGTCAGAAGTTTATTAAAAAGCCTCGCAGTGTTTTCAGAGTGTTTTAAAGAAGTTGTCATCATTACAGACTGTAAGGATGAGAAAGATCTTTTCTCTGAGGAGCAACGTGAAGAATTAGAGCAGCAAGGTTTAAAGCTGTCTATTAGCCATGACCTCAACAAAGTTTTACCGAGCCTAGATATTACTTACATTAATGCGATTGCCTGGGAAGGTGATGGCTTTGAAACTTACGGTTCAAAATTCGCATTAAGCGCAAAATCACCTTTAAAGGAAAACGGAATTATTCTTCACCCGTTAGCCCGCGGAGATGAACTCGACAAAGACTTGGATAATACGCCTCACAACTGGTACTTCAGCCAGGCGAGAGGTGCCGTGTTTATGCGTATGGCGTTACTCACTTGCATGGTTCAGCGTGCAGGTCGAGTTATTGACGTCGTTTAAAGCATCCAGTTATGACCAACAGAGGAGAAGTAGAGTAGATGTGCGGAATTGCAGGTGTTTTTTACCAAGATCCGAAAGACATGATATCCCCGCAAGTTTTGGTCAATATGGCGGCGATCATGCATCATCGAGGGCCAGACGGATATGGCTATAAAGTATTACCAGAAGCAGGTGTAGGTTTTAGCCACGCCCGATTGTCTATTATCGATTTAGATGAGAATCGAGGTCGACAGCCGTTCTTGTCACGAGACAACCGGTTGTTACTCGCGCACAACGGCGAATTTTATGACTTTCAACGTATTCGTGCGGAATTAACGGCCCAGGGCGCACGTTTCGCCAGTAAAAGTGACTCTGAAGTAGTTATTGAACTTTATCCCCGCAAAGGCTTATTTGATATGTTGCCGGACTTGCGTGGTGAATTTGCTTTTGCATTATACGACCAACAAGAAGACGAGCTGCACTTAGTACGTGACCGTTTTGGTATTAAGCCTTTGTATTACACAGAAACAGAGAAGGGCATTGTTTTTGGTTCTGAACTAAAAGTGCTTTTTGCTCACCCTGAAGTGAAACGCGAGTTCTCTTCAGAAGGTTTGTATCATCAGCTTATTCAAGTCATGGTTCCTGGCACGACAGCTTTTGAGGGCATTAAACAGGTAGCTCCTGGGCATGTGGTGACAGTGAAGCGCAATAACGGCAAATTGAGTGTCATAGAGCGTAAATATTGGGACGTAGACTTTCCTTTAGAGCATGAGCATGACAGTGACCCAGACGAAGATGCTTATGTTCAAGGTGTTAGAGAGAAATTATTAGAGGCTGTACAGCACCGCTTAACCGCCGACGTTCCGGTAGGCTCATATTTATCTGGTGGCATAGATTCGTGTTCTATTTTAGGTTTAGCCGCTGCTGCCAGTCAGAACCCAATTAAAGCTTTCACGATAGGTTTTGATTCAGCGGACTACGACGAAACACCGATAGCAAAAGAAATGGCAGAAGCAACCGGCGCTGATCATCATATTATGACGTTGAATGCTGACGACCTATATAGCCATTTCGAGCAAACACTGTGGCATACAGAGCGCACTATTTATAACACCCTTGGCGTTGCTAAATATTTAATGAGCCAACAGGTGAATGAAGCCAAATATAAAGTAGTGATGACGGGTGAGGGCTCTGACGAACTTTATGGCGGTTATCCGGCATTCCGTAAAGACCTATTTTTACATGGTTTAGACCATTTACCGCCGGAAGAGCGCAAAGAGTGGGAAGAGTTATTAGAAAAGAACAATAAACTTTTCAAAGGAGCCATGCTTGCTCGTGAAGAATTCGTGAGCGACGCGTTTGTGGACAAAATGGGCTTTACGCCAAGTTGCGTGCAGCCGTGGCTCTCTTGTTCTAGCTATGCCGACAAGCTTATAGCGAAGACTAGGCAGAGTGACCTTGAAGGGTATGATGCAGGTAGTGCCATAGCGAAAACGTTAGACGAAGACATGCTTAAAGAGCGTCATCCGCTCGACAAAGCGCAATATGTTTGGATTAAAACCATGTTGGAAGGGCAAATTCTAACTTGGGGTGGCGACCGTGTAGATATGGCTAATTCTATGGAAGCTCGTCCTGCGTTTCTTGACCACCACTTAGCAGAGCATGCGTTTAAAATCCCTCCTCATCTACGTATCCGTGGAAATAAGGAAAAATGGGTGCTGCGAGAAGCTATGAAAGGTTTGCTACCGGAAACCTTATATAAACGAGAGAAGTTTGCGTTTATGGC
This sequence comes from Lysobacter sp. N42, assembly GCF_004344885.1. Taxonomy (NCBI): domain Bacteria; kingdom Pseudomonadati; phylum Pseudomonadota; class Gammaproteobacteria; order Lysobacterales; family Lysobacteraceae; genus Lysobacter; species Lysobacter sp. N42. Next base: position 939,018 of record NZ_SKFB01000001.1, on the reverse strand, counting down.
GCCTCCGGCGCATACCGACCCGAAAAAGTGGCAAGCAATGAAGAAGCTTGCCGACAAATACCTGAACAAAGAAAAAGTAGAAAGTGCAGGGCTGTTGGACTTTGAAGAAGTTGAAAAACTTTTTGAGATTCATAACGACCCTAACGTTACCGCTGAAATTCAAGTTCAGTTAGACGCGGTAATTAACCACATGTTGGGCGTTCAAATCTTGCATGAGTTCTTTGTGGCGACAGATGTCCCAGCAGACGCTGCCAAAAGAGCTGAAGCATTAGGTTGGCACGCTTAAACCCAAAAATGGGGTCAGAGCACTCAGTGCTCTGACCCCATTGTAATAAAGCTCAAACCCATACGTAGCAAAGCCTTAAGCTTCGTTTCTGGAAATATTGAAGCAAGTACGCTTTACAGTCGTTTAAGCATGAAAGGCATTGTTCAAAAAGGGGTTTTCTCAATTGAATGGTGGGGTCAGAGCACTTAGTGCTCTGACCCCATTTTATTAGTTTTGAGCGGAGCGTTCGGTGCGGCGTATTTCTACGACAACGCCGAATTTAGGATGATCGAAATAGTGTATTTCGTGGCTAATCACGCGTTTTACTTGATTCAGGTAATAGCTTCTAAGGAAGTCGATACTTTCTATTTCACCTTCTAAAAACGCTTCGGCTTGCTCTTGTGCGCTACTAAACTGCTGCGAGAACGAGGCCGGTTCTCTAAAGTTAAACTCGCCATCGATATGCAGGTAATTTCCGACAAGGTAAATTTGCATAAGGCCGTCGAACTCCCAAACATCTTGAGGCAGGTTCTGTGGCATAGTGTCAGGTTGTTCGGGCAAGCGTCGAATATTTTGCGCAGGGCCAACAAACCTGAACTCTCCGCGTTCAATAGCGGTAATAAGTTCTTCAATTGGAGTTAGTGGTTCGCTCGCTTCTTGAATGCCGTTTTCTAACTCGTCAATGAACAGCCAATCGGTTTCCTCTTCAGGTTTGGCGAAGCCTAAATAGTCAAAGTCTTGGGTAAAGTTAAGACCACCGAATAAGCGATGTGGGCGGCTTGTGGTTCGTCCGAATACGGGTTGGCGCCAACTCGAATGAAGTATTGGTGTTGCTGCATTTCTGCGAACGAGGTCGTTTCTGAGTTCAGTGAAGCGCAAGTTGTCTTGTGGCATTAAAAATGGAATTTGCGTGGTAAAAACGTCGCCACCTTCGCCAGCTACGACCACCGGTGTCGGATTGTAAACTTCCATACCAATTCGCTCTGCAGGCGCTGGATAAAGATTATCGGTAACAATACGCTCTTCGTGTAGCTTACAGAATATGTCGGAAGTGAAATCCGGTAGTGGTTCAATAGAGTAGCTTTCAATAGGCCAGTTTAAGTCGCCTACACCTGCTGGTAAGTCGGTCATCCAGCTACAACGGGGTAAAGCGTGCAATAAGCCATCGAGTTGTGGACGAAGCTTTGCACCAATTAATGAGCGAGCTCGGTTCACACGAATAGGGCGTATTTCAAGCGGGTATTGCTCTTGAATACTTGGGTTTTGGTCATTGTATTTAAAAACGAGTACTTCGACTTCAAACCAGCGGTAGCCGTCGTCGAGTGGCTCTTCTTGAGCTTGTGCAGCCGGTATTGCTGACAACGAAGCGAGAAGCGCGAAAACCCCAACTTTTAAATACCTTGAAACCACTATTGAGCTCCTTGTGAACTAACGTCAGCACCTTGTTCAAGTGCGCTTAACAAAGACTGTACCAGTTTTATTCTTGCTTGCGTATCTTCAGTTTCTTTTCTTAAGCGTAACTTGGTTGCACCTTCCATACCATACACTTGCGGCTCTTTTTGAATCAATTGAATGATAGACCCAGGCTCTACCGGTGTGGATGGATTAAAGTCGACTACCCCGCCTTGCGGGCCGATATCAATTTTACGTATGCCCAGTTTTACTGCAACAACACGCAATTCGCCAATACGGAACAAGTTTTTCGCGGGTTCGGGTAGTAACCCAAAGCGGTCGATAAGCTCAACTTGCAAGTCGTCGAACTCTTGTTTAGTCGCGGCTCCGGCAATCCGCTTGTACAAACTAAGTCGCGTGTTTACGTCGCGAATGTAGTCTTCAGGCAACAAGGCCGGAATACGCAGTTCAATTTCGGTTTGCAGTTCAAGCAATTTGTCGAGAGAGGGTTCTTTACCTTTTTGTAGTGACTGAACAGCTTCTTCCAGCATTTCCATATATAAGCTGAACCCGACAGACTCTATTTGTCCGCTTTGCTCGTCACCGAGAAGCTCGCCTGCGCCACGAATTTCAAGGTCATGTGTTGCCAATACGAATCCGGCACCCAGGTCTTCCAGTTGAGCAATAGCTTCCAGTCGTTTCGCTGCGTCTTTGGTCATGCGTTTCGGATGTGGCGTAAGTAAATAAGCATACGCTTGGTGGTGAGAACGTCCGACACGCCCCCTTAACTGGTGTAATTGAGCCAAGCCTAAGTTGTCGGCCCGGTCCATAATTATGGTGTTCGCGGACGGAATGTCGATTCCTGTTTCAATAATTGTTGTACACACCAATACATTGAACTTCTGGTGGTAAAACTCCGACATAATACGTTCGAGTTCGCGCTCGCCCATTTGTCCATGGGCGACTTGAATAGACGCTTCAGGCACCAACTCTTGTAAATGCTCGGCAGTTGCCGCAATGGTTTCTACATTATTGTGAAGGAAGTACACCTGACCACCGCGCAGTACTTCACGCAATATGGCCTCGCGTACAGTGGCTTTGTCGTATTCACGCACGAAAGTTTTTACAGCTAGCCTGCGCGCCGGGGGGGTAGCAATAACTGAAAGATCGCGAATTGAGTGCATCGCCATATTCAATGTTCTAGGAATAGGCGTAGCCGTTAGCGTAAGAATATCGACTTCAGCACGTAGGCGTTTAATTTGCTCTTTCTGTCGAACGCCAAAGCGGTGTTCTTCGTCGACAATCAAAAGACCCAAGTCGGCAAATTTAACGTCGTTCTGCAGCAATTTGTGCGTACCAATAACAATGTCTACCTTGCCATTCTCTAGGTCTTCTAAAACACCCTTGGTCTGCTTGTTCGAGCGAAAGCGAGATAAAACCTCTACACGCACGGGCCAGTCTGCGAAACGGTCCCGGAAGTTTTCAAAGTGCTGCTGCGCTAGTAGCGTTGTTGGAACCAGTACGGCAACTTGCTTTTGGTCATGTACTGCGGTGAATGCAGCTCGCATAGCCACTTCTGTTTTACCAAATCCCACGTCGCCACATACGAGGCGATCCATAGCCCGAGGTCGTTGCATGTCCTCAAGTACAGCTTGAATAGCTTGAACTTGGTCGTCTGTTTCGGTGAAAGGGAAGCCCGCAGCAAACTTTTGGTATTCCTCTTGTTCTAATATGAATGCATAGCCGGGCTTTGACTCGCGTTGAGAGTAAACGTCTAATAATTCTGCGGCTACGTCACGTACTTTCTCTGCTGCTTTCCTACGTGATTTCTCCCATTGGTCCGAGCCTAGCTTATTCAGTTGTACGGAGTCTGGATCGCCCCCACTGTAACGGCTAATCATCTGTAAATTACTGACCGGTACAAACAGTCTAGTGTTGTCGGCATAACCGAGAGTTAGGAACTCTGAAGCTACGCCGCCTGTGTCTAGTGTAGTGAGCCCTTGGTATTCGCCCACACCGTGCTGAATGTGGACTATCGGTTGACCAATGCGTAGTTCTGCTAAGTTGCGGATTAATGCGTCTGGGTTCTGCTGTTGTGAACTGTCGGTGCGTCTGCGTGTGTCGGGTCTCGCGCCAAGTAGTTCTGTCTCGGTAATAATCAGAAGCTGATCGGTAGCGAATGAATGCGATACCTGGCCCACCGCAATACCTAAGGGGACGGTTGCTTGCAAAAAGCTTTCAAAAGTGCCGAATGTAGGCGGACGTATACCAGCCTGCTTCAGTAAACCAAGAACACTTTCTCTACGTCCTGCAGACTCTGCTATAAAAAGAACACGCTTACCCTGTGTTTCAGCAGACTTAAGGGCTTTATTGAGCTTGTCGTACGGCTGCTTTTGCCGAGTATCAATTTTAATTTCGGGTATTGCTGTCGACGTGAACTCTTTTGGTCCTCTGGCGCGCGTACCTTCAGGGAGGTCTACACGAATACGCGGGAAGTTCGCCAATGAAGCATTAACTTGATCTTCCAGCAGGTAAATTTGCTCAGGGGGAAGTATGGGGTGTGATTTGTCCCATCTACGGTCTTCGTAGCGGTAACGAATGTCTTGCCAAAGTTTTGCTAGCTGACCTTGAATGTCGCCCTGTGTAAGCAGCAAACACTCCTCAGGTAAGTAATCGAACAAAGTTGCAGTGCTTTCAAAAAATAGCGGTAAATAGTACTCAATTCCTGCAGGCAGAATGCCTTGAGACACTTGCTGGTATATCGAGTCTTTCGCATTTTGTGCTTCAAACTGTTCACGGAACTGCTTACGAAATAGCTCAATACTTTCTTTAGTTGTTGGAAACTCACGCGCCGGGAGTAAGTTAACTTCGGGTACTTCTTCGGTAGAGCGCTGTGTTTCGGGGTCGAATATACGAATGCTGTCAATTTCGTCGTCGAAGTAGTCAATACGAAATGGGGTTTTATTACCCATGGGGAATATGTCGAGTATTGATCCTCGAATACCGTACTCACCATGCTCCATAACTTGCGCTACATGCCTGTATCCGGCTTTTTCTAATTGCGCACGAAGGTCCTCGGCGGGTTTGACGTCGCCTTTTTTCATGGCTAAAGCATGGCCGGTAATGAAATGGGTGGGCGCAACTCGGTGCAGTAAAGTATTGAGTGCAACAATATAAATGCCACTTCGCATCGTGGTCATTTGCGCAAGAATACTTAAACGGTCGGAAATAATATCTTGGTGCGGAGAAAAGCTATCGTAGGGAAGGGTTTCCCAGTCAGGAAGCACACAAACAGGCGTGTCTTCTTGTCCTAAAAAGAAATTAATTTCTTTTTCTAACCGGTACGCGGAAGGGGCGTCTGCAGTAACAATAACCATAGGCTTTTGCTCTGCTTTAAGGGCACTACTAATCGCAAGTGCCAAACTACTACCCACGAGGTTTTTCCAGGTAATATCGAGCTCTTTCGACTGACTCACTGGCGGTTCAAATAAAGAATATTTAGACATTAGGACAACAGCTTATGATTCGACTTAGAAAAAACCGCCACAGTATACAAGAAACTTCCCTTGAGGGTTTAACCTTTGCGATCTTCTGCGCGTTTTTTCAGCAAGCGGCTTTGTGCGTGCAAACTGGCGCGAACAATAATTTCTTGGTCGTCTTCTCGAATGAGGTTAAAAGCTAGCGTGACCTGCTGTTGCTCGCCGCTTGCAGTGACTTCAGCTACTTCGGCATACGCATATACTGCCGCTGCAATGTCGCGTAAAAATAGCTTAACTTGTGCTAGGTCACCTTCTTTAAAGCTATTCGCGGGAGCCTCTATTTTGAATCCTCCACCACCGTATTCGAGTGTTTGGAAACGGTGATCGCTGTCGTCCTCACGGCTCAGTACATAGCCGAGGAGTAAATTTAATTTGGTATTTTGCTGGTGCAGTACGTCTTGAATCACTTTCGCAATATCACCTAGACCACGAAGTGCTTGGGCACTGTTTTGGTCCACAGCACGAATATCGTTGGCTAACCGAAACACTTCTGGCACCTCGGATTCAAACACTTCAAAGCTGTCTGGAACTTGCTCTGCAGTAACAGGAATAACGCTTACAGGCACGGCTTCTGCAATGCAGTAAAACTCCTGATATCGTGCTAATGCGCTGTCGCTCATGGGAAACTCCATAGTTCTCTGTTGTGTCAAACCGTTCTAGTCATTATCCTTGAAGGATTGTTTTTAGCAAGCATCCGAATTTTCGGTGCTCTACATGGTAGTTGCATGTTTCAACCAGCCGAATTATTTATCGCTCTGCGTTATAGCAGAAGTAAAAGAAAAAAAGGCTTTGCCGCTTTTATACGACGAGTATCAACTTTTGGCATTACATTAGGTGTGATGGCATTAATTGTTGTGAGTTCCGTAATGAATGGCTTTGAACATGAATTAAAAGCCAGAATATTAGGGCTCGTTCCGCACGTCACTATTTCTCAAGCTGATACTGGGCGACTAGAGAACTGGCAAAGCACAGCCCAGGCAGTCGAGTTTCCCGCGCAAGTGCAAGCTTGGTCTCCTTTTTTAAGTGCTGACGGTTTAGTTCAAGGTACCCAGAACATGCAACCCGTTCGGCTACAAGGTGTATTTCCGGACCTTGAGCCACCGCAAAGCATTTTACAAAGCTCTATGGTGCAAGGCCGCCTCACTAACCTTGAACCCGGGGAATATGGCATTGTACTGGGAAGAAGTTTAGCGAACCAACTCAATGTTTGGATTGGCGATAGTGTTCGTGTAATGGCCGCTGAGGGCCAACGATATACATTGTTAGGAGCTATTCCAGCGCAAAGAAACTTTACTGTAGTGGGATTGTTCTCAGCTGGCTCGGAAGTTGATCAGCAAATTATATTTTTACATGGCGAAGACGCGCGTAGGCTGTTTCGCTATGAACCCGAGCAGGTCACTGCTATTCGCCTTTATTTGAAAGATGCATTTGCTGCACCTGCGGTAGTCGAACAGTTGAACCAAGCATTTGCAGAGGCAGAGATGAGTGGCATGAGTGTGCAAGGTTGGGAAAAGCGATACGGTCGTTTGTTCTCTGCAGTAAAAATGGAAAAAACCATGATGATGGTGATGCTGACATTGGTTGTTATCGTAGCTGCTTTTAATGCCATTTCCGCCCTTGTTATGTTAGTGCAGGACAAACGCGGTGACATTGCTGTGTTGCAAACCTTGGGCATGACACCCCACCGTATTTATCGCACGCTGATGTTACAAGGCGTATACACAGGAGGTGTGGGTGCAACCGTGGGTCTAGTTCTAGGGTTACTCATTACCGTGTCGTTAAATCCTATTTTGACAGCTGTGGGTGTGTCTATTTTCGGTCAAGGCGAAGCATTACCGTATGATTTTCAAATTGTGCAAATTCTCACAATTTTTGGTTTAGCAATTGTGCTCACCTTATTAGCAACCATTTACCCAGCCTTTCGGGCTGCGCAAATAAGACCCGCGGAGATACTACGGCATGAATAATTTGGTCGAAATTAACAATGTATTCAAAACATATGCCGATGGAGCAAGGGAAGTGCCGGTGCTGAAAGGCGTTTCTTTGAAACTTGCGAGCGACGACATGTTAGCTATCGTAGGCTCCTCTGGCTCTGGGAAAAGCACCTTACTTCATGTGCTAGGTGGGTTAGATACCGCTGACTCTGGCGAACTTCAGGTTGCAGGTGAGCAAATTGGTAAACTCAATACCAACCAACTTGCGAACTGGCGTAACCAGCATTTGGGGTTCGTGTATCAATTCCATCATTTGCTCAATGAATTCACCGCGCTGGAGAATGTTGCTATGCCTGCGCTGATCGCAGGCTTAAATCCTAAAGACGCGGAACAAGCAGCATTAGCTTTATTAGAACGTGTAGGGTTAAGCGAGCGAGCAAATCACTTACCGTCTCAACTTTCTGGTGGTGAGCGTCAGCGTATCGCAATTGCAAGAGCACTAGTCAACAAGCCGAAATTGGTGTTAGCGGACGAACCTACGGGTAACTTAGACGAAGACACCGCAGCACTAATTTACAAGCTTATGGTAGAGCTTAATCGTGAATTAGGAACCGCTTTTATTGTGGTTACCCATGACTATGAATTGGCTCGCGCATTGCCGAGAACTATGGCTATGGATCACGGTACATTGGTTGAGGCGTCTTAATGAACTTACCGTTGCAACTAGCTCGCCGCTTTCGAAAAACCAAAGGTAGTAATCGTTACTTAAACTTTATTTCATGGTCTTCTTCTGTGGGAATTGGTTTAGGCACAGCGATCATGATTATTTTGCTATCGGTCATGGACGGTTTTGAAGCTTCTCTTGAAAACGAGCTACTGGCGGTTGTTCCTCATGCTGAAGTTGAAGCAGTGCAAGGCGGTTTATTGAACTGGCGCAATGTAGTTGCAACAGCTGAGCAACATAGCAATGTTATTGCGGCTGCACCTAATATTCGATTTACCGGGTTGCTGCAACAAAACCAACAGTTTCATGGCGTGCAAGTTCGTGCAATAGACCTTGAGTTGGAACATCGTGTTTCAGACATTGAAAGTTACGTGTCTGCAGCGCATTGGCAAAACTTTCAAAATAACAGCGAAGGTATTCTGATTGGTCAGGGCTTAGCTGAGCAATTAGGAATTGAAATAGGGCAAACATTACAACTCATGTTGCCTGAATTAGGTGAACAGCGTTCGGTAGGTAGCCGCTTAAGTAAACCAAAACGATTTAATGCTGAAGTTGCGGGGTATTTTCAATTTGGTGGAGAGTTAGACTTTCGCACTGCTTTTATACACTTAACCAAAGGGCAAGAAGTTACACAGCTCGACGATAGTGCCAACGCTGTACGACTTAAACTTCGCGACATTTTTTCTGCGCCAAGTACCGTATCGGAAGTGGGGTATCAAACCAATGAATACGCTTACATGCATGACTGGATGAGAACCGAAGGTCACCTTTATAGAGATATCGAGCTAGTTAAAGTGGTAATGTATTTGGTGCTGGTATTGGTCATGGTGGTCGCTTCATTCAATATCGTGGCAACGCTCATGATGCAGGTTGAGGAAAAGAAGGCCTCGATCGCTATTTTAAAAACTATGGGTATAAAAGACCGAACCTTGGTACAAACATTTGTATGGCAGGGCGCGTTAAGTGGTATTCCAGGAGCTATTGTAGGTGCATTTGTGGGCGTTATTGGCGCTATTCAATTGCCTACGTTTGTTGCCGCCATAGAACGACTGACCGGAGCTACAGTGTTGCCAGCGGATATTTATTTTATTAGCCGAATTCCAACGCAAGTGGCCTGGCAAGATGTTTTATTTGTAACCGTAGTGGCTATTGTCGCAAGCTTACTTGCTACGATTCACCCAGCCCGTAAAGCGGCGCAAGTGGCTCCTGCGGAATCGTTACGACACCGTTAACCTTCAGTCCGTAACCGGCGTGCTTCACGCCGAGCATTCCATGCACTTCTCACCGCATGTCGCCACATGCTGCGCACAACTATATAGCCCGTTAAGCCCGCGAGAGAACCGATAACGATGCTGCCGAGCATGAGGGCTGGCAGAATGTTTAAAATGCCTGAAGTAAACCAAGCGATACTCATCTCAAATTGGAAAGACTGTCCCGGTTGCTGCAGTAAAAACGTTCCTACTTTGTAAGAAGCGTATACAAAAGGGGTAATCGTGAGTGGGTTAGTGATCCACACTAACGCGACCGACAAAGGTACGTTTACGCGTGTCATGACTGCAAGGGCTGCAGCAATAAGCATATGTAACGGGAAAGGTAAGAACGCTACGAAGAGTCCAATCGCGAAAGCCCCTGATGCACTGCGCCTATTCAAGTGCCAATAGTTCGGGTTGTGCACCCAACTCCCCAAAATACGCAATGACTTCACAGATTGAAGCTTGCGCGGATCGGGTATTAGTCCTTGAATAAACTTTTTAGGCATGGACGCTCAAACTCTTCATGAAATTAACGTATTTCCCATGGGTTGTTGGCACAATAGGTGGTTTACTGAGTTCACCCCTAATGCCAGTGTTGAGCCCATTATGGGGTATAACTGTTGCACTTCTATTAGCCACAGTGTGTGTAGCTTTACAAAAGCTGCCACACATTATTTCAAAGCTTGTTTTTGCACCGCTGAATTTGCAGTCTTTTTACATTATAGACGGCTGCAAACTGTTGGGTGGCGTATTGTGCGGTATGTCGTGGGTAATTTTCAATCTATCCATGCAATTTTCCTGGCAACTTGACCATACACATTGGCGCGAACCTACACGTATTCATCTTCAGGTTGAGTCGTTGGCGGAAAGTGACGATTTGCGAACTAGGCTCGATGGCTGTTTAACACAAGCTCCAACCAGCTGGCAGATACCTAACCGTGCCTGCCCTCTCAAAGTTAGGGTGTATTGGTATGCAGACGAAAGACCAAAAGTGAGAGCCGGAGAAACATGGTCGTTTGTGGCTCGTTTAAAGCCGAGTGCCGCAACATTAAACCCTGGATTATTCGACTATCAAAAATACCTAGCTCGTCATCGTATTCGTTTACTTGGTTCGGTTACAGAAGGAAAAAAGCTTAGCTCAGCACGTGCTTTGAGTGTTGCTGCAATGCGGCAGCATGCATTTGAAGCATTAGAGCAAGAGCGTGACGAGCTCGGTTATGCCGGTTTAATCCTTGCCCTAGGTCTAGGAGAGCGGCAGTGGTTAACAACCGAACAGTGGGATACTTTGCGAAGAACAGGGCTTTCGCATGTTGTCGCTATTTCTGGGTTGCACCTTAGTTTGGTTTTCACATTTTGCATCTTGCTACTCAAGCGTTGTGTAAGCGTTCGGTGGCTATCGAAGTGGAGCTACTTTCATAGACACTCAGAACTGCTCAACAGGGTAAGAAAAATACTTATTTTTGCTAGTGGTTTTGCTTTAGCCTTTTTCTATGCCGCGCTAGCGGGCTTTCCTATAACCACCCTTCGAGCACTCATACTAATTTTAGTGGTGGGTTTTGCTATGCTTAGCCGTGAACACAGCGGCATGCTGAAAATATGGTTTTATGCGGTGTTGCTGATTCTATGGTTAGACCCATTAGCTTATTTGGATACGGGCTTTTGGTTATCCATTTGTGCCGTGCTGAGCATTTTCGTTTGGCATTGGCGCGAGCGCGTAGCCTCAAGTCAAAACTTAGTCCGCAAATGGCAAATACTTTGGCGCTTCGAAGTCATGTTACTGATTATGCTATTGCCGGTTTCTATTTTGTTTTTTCAAGGTATTGCTTGGCTAGCTCCAGTCACCAATGTATTACTTATTCCGGTCTTTACCGCGTTACTTATTCCTATCACTTTAATTTCCATCGTCGCTTCATGGTTTTGGCCCCAGTTAGCCAATACCCTGTGGTGGTTATTAGATAAAGTCTATCAAGCTATGTTTTCGGTACTCGATCGTGTGGCAGCAGCAGAGTTTGCTTGGTTCGAGGTATGGGATCCATTTTGGGGTTGGTGGCTCTTCGCTTCAGTACTTTGCTGTTACTTACCCTTTCGGTTTAAGTATAAGGTTGCTGTGTTTGTTACTTTGGTTATCTTCGCCGCCCTGTATGCACTGAACAAATCTTCCTCAGCTTTTGCTATTCATGTGTTAGACGTTGGACAGGGGAACGCTATCGTTATTGAGCAAGGAGGCCGCAGTGCAGTTATTGATACAGGACCCGCGTACCATACCGGTTACAGTGCTGGCGCAAGTACGGTTATTCCATTTCTAAAGCGCCGCGGTTTAATTCTCGATTGGGGCGTGGTGTCTCACCAACACCTTGATCATAGCGGAGGACAAGCCGCATTGCAGGAAGCTTTCCCTAATGCGCTTTGGTTAGATAATAATAATGCCGCACAGGGATGTTATTTTGGCCAGCATTGGCGCTGGCAGGAGGTGACTGTGCGCGTGTTAGCGCCATTACCCGGCCCTAGGTTTGGTCAAAATAACGACAGTTGCGTTATATCTGTAGAGTATCAAAACCAACGGGTTTTGCTTCCCGGAGACAGTGGTTATATCAATGAGTTAAGGCTATATGGGCGTTACCAAGACATGTTAAAGCATGACATATTGTTGGTGTCTCACCATGGTTCTAAACGGTCGAGTCAGCCGGAGTTCTTAGACGCGGTAGCCCCTGACATAGCGGTGGTTAGCCGCGGCTTTGCCAATCAGTTTGGTATGCCTAATCAAGAAGTTTTAGCGCGCTATGCTAATCGCAATATCGACTTTTATGACACAGGGCGGCATGGTCAGGTTTCATTGTTATTTAAAGAAAATGAGTGGCAAGTGAGACTGGCACGACCGCTAGAAAACACACCGTGGTTTCATCAACTTCCCGCAGAGTAGCTAGTCATTTCACCGCAAGACAATGTACAATGAAAACAGATCGTAAAAATAAGCGAATTGCATGGACTCTAATACACAACGCCAAAGAAGTTTTCGTCGTCTAGTACAGTACATCAAACCTTTTCGGCTCGCTTTTGCTTTAGCCATCATTGGTATGATTGGCTATGCGGGCGTCGACACGTTTTTCTTCTACCATATCGAAACCCTCATTGACGAAGGCTTAGGTGCAAGTAACCCGAAAATATTGGTGTATGGGGCTATATTCGTTCCTTTCGTGTTTATTCTTCGTGGCTTCTTTAACTTTATTTCAAGCTACTTTCTTAGCTATGTGGGCTTTCATGTCGTGACAAACCTAAGACAAGAATTGTTCGAACACTTAATGCGCGTTCCAGTGTCTTATCACGACAAAATGTCGACCGGTGATCTGATCTCAAAAATAACCTACGACACTCAGCAGCTCGCTGAAGCTTCTAGCCGAGCCATTCTCACCATGGTTCGTGAAGGTGCGTTCGTAATAGGCCTTGTGTCGTTAATGATTTACCACAGCTGGCAGTTGTCGCTTGTGTTTCTGCTGATTGGCCCGGTGGTTGGCAAGGTGGTTACCGTGGTGTCGCGCAAATTTAGGCATACCAGTGGCAAAATTCAAACTGCAATGGGCAACGTAACGACAACTGCAGAGCAAATGATTAACGGTCATAAAGTTGTTGTAATGTTTGAAGGGCAAGAAAAAGAAGCGTCTCGGTTTTCGGGTATTAATCAGTCTACCCGTCAGCAGAACTTAAAACTGGTCAATATTCGCACCATCAGCACCTCAATTATTCAACTTATAGCGTCACTGAGCCTTTCCATGGTGCTCTTTATCGCAAGCTTCCCGTCTATGCTTGAAGACTTAACTCCAGGCGCATTTACTACGCTACTGACGAGCATGATCATGCTATTACGACCGTTGAAGCAATTAACCAATGTGAACGCAGACTTACAACGAGGTTTAGCGGCTGCAGCAAGTGTATTCGAAGTATTGGATCAGCCGAAAGAACAAGACCAAGGCACATACGACGCGAAGCGTGTAAAAGGTGACTTAAGCTTTAACAATGTTTTGTTTCGTTATGTAGAAGGTGAAGAAGCAGCATTAAAAAACATCTCGTTTAATGTTCCTGCGGGTAAGTCGGTTGCGTTAGTGGGGCGCTCTGGTAGTGGTAAATCAACGGTTTCAAACTTGCTCACCCGTTTTTATGACATTGAAAGTGGTGAAATACTCGTAGATGACAAGAACGTCCAAGACTACACTTTGAAGTCTTTACGTAAGCAATTTGCAGTCGTTTCGCAAAACGTGACGCTATTCAATGACACGATTGCCAACAACATAGCCTACGGCGCAGGTAAAGAAGTAACCCGTGAAGACATCGAGAGGGCGGTGAAGCTAGCCTACGTCGATGAATTTACAGACAACTTGCCGAATGGTTTAGAAACAATGGTAGGAGAAAATGGTGTGATGTTGTCTGGCGGACAGCGTCAGCGAATAGCCATTGCTCGTGCGTTATTAAGAGACGCGCCTATTCTTATCCTAGATGAGGCAACTAGCGCATTAGACACAGAGTCTGAGCGTCATATTCAAAAAGCTCTCGACAACTTACAGCAAGATCGTACGTCACTCATTATTGCGCATCGGTTGTCTACGATTGAGCAAGCAAACGAAATATTGGTGTTAGACCACGGTCAAATCATTGAACGTGGTACACACGACAGTTTACTGGAACAAAAGGGTGCTTACGCGCAGCTTTACAATATGCAGTTCGGTGGTATTCAGTGAGTCACAAAATTGAACATTGGTGGTATGAAAAGAAACTAGCGTGGCAACTATTCCCGTTGGTGCCTTTGTCGTTTGTGTTTAGTGTGCTGGCTGCACTTCGCCGGTTTTTGTTCTGGTGCAAAATCAAACGTACTTGGAAGGCACCCGTTCCGGTAGTGGTTGTAGGCAATGTAACGGTTGGTGGTACAGGTAAAACACCTACTGTGCTGTCTATTGTGGAGCTGCTCAAACAAGCGGGCTTGAAACCAGGCATAGTTTCGCGAGGGTACGGTAGTGAAGGGCCATACCCTGCACTGGTGACTAGCGCTTCTTGCCCAAGCCGCGTAGGTGACGAGCCAGCGATGCTTCATAAATTAAGCGGTGTTCCGGTAGCTGTAGATCCAGTAAGAAAGAAAGCCGCGCAGCATTTATTAGAGCAATGCGACGTGAATGTTATTGTTGCCGACGATGGCCTACAGCATTACGCACTTGGTCGCGACATTGAACTAAGTGTCGTGGATGGCCGTAGAGAGTTTGGAAATCAATGGTTGTTACCGGCAGGACCTATGCGCGAAAGGGTCAAGCGTTTGCAAAAGGTAGACTGGGTATTATTGAATTCGCCTTCGGAAAGCTTCTCTGAGTCTCTTGAGTCTTTGCCTGCCGTACCTATGGAGCTCAGAAGCGTTGGCTGGCGCCGAGTAACCGACGACTCTGAAATTGAAGTTCCAGACGGCGAAACAGCAATTGTGATTGCCGGGATTGGACATCCAGAGCGGTTTTTCAATACGGTGCGCGAGCAAGGAATTCAAATTGCTGAAACACGCGTGTATCCAGACCATTACCAGTACAGCTCGCAAGATTTTTATCGTGTGAGCAACCAGTTTCCAGTGCTTATGACTGAAAAAGATGCCGTAAAGGTTAAGTCTTTTGCTCGACCGCATTGGTATTATTTAAAAGTTGAAATGGCGTTTCCTGAAACCTTTAAAGAAGCGTTAATTGCTCGGGTTTTAGAAACCCAAACAAAACTGTCAGAGGTGAACTCGAATGAGCGTTCCGGCAAACCTGCTTAGTATTCTTGCCTGTCCTTCATGCAAAGGAAAGTTAGTGTGGGGAGAAAATCGTGAGTCTCTAATTTGTAGAGGCGAACGTTTGTCGTATCCTGTGCGCGATGGCATTCCTGCATTAATTAGGGTTGAAGCAACCGAACTTTCACCTGAAGAATTAGAAAAGGTAGATAAGGCATGAGCTTTACGGTCATCATTCCAGCGCGTTATAACTCGTCAAGATTACCGGGTAAGCCATTAGCAGACATCAACGGTAAGCCAATGATTCAGCATGTGATGGAACGTGCTGAAGCTAGTGGCGCTGCTGAAGTTGTAGTGGCGACAGATGATGAGCGTATATTCAAAGTAGTGACTGACTTAGGCGGTCACGCCATGATGACGTCTCCTGATCATACTTCTGGAACCGAGAGGCTTGCGGAAGTTATTGAAAAGTTGGCGTTGGCAGAGAATGAAGTTGTGGTGAATGTTCAGGGTGATGAGCCGTTAATTCCACCTGAGATTATTCATCAAGTTGCAGAAAATCTGCAAGCACAGCGTTCTGCACCGATGGCTACACTGGCTGTACCGCTCACCGATGCTGAAGAAATTTTCAACCCAAATGCTGTAAAAGTGGTTCGTGATTTATCGGGCTATGCAATGTACTTCAGCCGGGCTCCAATTCCTTATGATCGCGAGCGCTTCAAACAGGGTTCCGCTCCTGGAGTAACGCAAGAAGTAATAGAATCGACGTGGGCTCGCCATATTGGTATTTACGCGTACAGAGCAGGATTTGTGGCGCGTTATGCAGAATGGGAGCCTAGCCCAATCGAAATCACGGAGTCGTTAGAGCAGCTTCGTGTACTTTGGCATGGTGAGAAAATTCATGTTGCCGACGCAATACGTACACCCCCGGCAGGTGTAGATACCGAGGATGACCTAAAACTGGTTCGTCAACAAATCAGTCAATAAACTCAATGTGCCCGACCTATTAAAGGTTGGGCACTATAAAACGTGCGAAAAGCATAATTGAACAAACACTCCACAAACCAAGGCTTAATATAGGTACAAACTGAAGCAGTTTGGCGGTGGCACTAGTTTTCTCTGCTCCATGATGCAAAATACGCGGCATATGAGGGTCTAAATTGCATTGGCTCTGATCAAACGCTCTTACATTTGCTTTGTGAAAATCTAAATACGCTAAGCCACTTTTAATCTTATTGTAAAACATTAGGTTAATTACCAACCCGAATATAATCAGAATGGAAACCATCCAAGGATCGGTACTTTCCATGTCCCGCTCTATTAAAATGGCGAATGCCGTTAACAGTGCCGTCATAAACGTGACAAGCATACCAAGCTTGGTCCAATTTAGGTTGTCTTCATGCATGTATAGGTCGGCTGCAGTTTGAGACTTCTCAACCAACTGAGTCAGTGCTTCAGAACCTTTGCCTCTAGCCATTCGTGTTTCGGGTAAGCTTCCTTTTTTACTAAAGCACCAAATTGAGCGGGTACGTATTTCACCATCAAAATCAGGAGGCGGCGTTAAATCCCAAAGATGTTTAAATCCAGCTCTTTGGTGAAACTCGATCGACTTTGTATTCAGAGGCTCATTAACGACGGCTGCAAGTGCATAATCCTGTCTCATCTCTTTGAATAGCTTATTGTAGAGTTTGAATGCTGCTCCTCTAACTTTGCTGTCACGATTGGCACAGATCTGTTTGATAAGAACAAAGTCCTCGATAACGGAGAACCTTAGGCAAGAGTTAATGACTTCTTCGGGTTTGATGCTGTCGCGACTGTAGGCAAGAAGAAAAGCGTCGATGGTGCCGTCTGTTTCTGCAATCCAAAAGTACTCTGCTGAATCAACGTACTGGTGGTAGGTTTCTTTGCTGAAGTTAGAAATCAAAAATCCAGTTCTTTCGGGCGCTTCTTGGTTGCTCAGCAACCACTGCTCTGCGAGTGCATGAATGTGATCAACGTCTTCGTGGGTTGCGACTCTAATGTCCATGGTGGCGAATACTCCTGTAACAACTTGAAGCGTGAGAATACTAGAAAGGAGGGCCGAGTTGCAAAAGAGTTACCAAGGTAGAACGAGCTGTTCTTGGTCATCTCCAGCTTGTTGGTCTTCCTGTGCTTGTAGTTGCGCGAGAAAGGCTGCTTTTCGCTTCTGGCGTAAACTGAGTTTTCGTAAAATCTCTGAACGTTCGGCTTCTGGCTTGTTATGCCAGTCAAAGCGTTCTTCGCGCGATCGTAGACATCCTTTACAGTAGCCTTTTGGACCAGACTCACATACGCCTATACAAGGGTTGGGTAGCTTGAACATCTCGATTTGTTCTAGAGGTTGATCACTCATTGTTTGCTTCCTCTAGTCGTTGTTTTTTACGATAGTGTTGAGGTGCAGAACCTGTATGCTTTTTGAATAATCGAGAAAAATAGTAGGGGTCGTCAAACCCTAAAGTTTGGCTGATTTGCCGAACTGTGTGTTCGCCTTCCTTAAGCATTTGCGCAGCCTGTTGAACTTTCATGTGCGTAAAGTACTGCAATGGTGACAATCCGGTAACCTTTCTGAATCGTTTACTAAAGTGAAACTTCGAGAGCCCTGAAAAACGCGCTAACTCTTCTAATTGTAGCGTTTTATGACTGTTGTCGCGCATAAACCGGTCTAATGCTTCTAAATCAAATTCATTTCTATCAGAACTTTCTTTGTTTGCTAGCAAAGGAATTTCGCTGAGCAGTTTGCGTAATAGGGAGCTGGCTAGTATGCCTTTATCTAACGAAAGTCGATCATGTTGGAGGTTTAATAGTTGAGTAACCTCAGCGAGAAGAGGTCGCCAATTGCTTAAGGTGATCACGGGCCGGAAGTTTCGTTGGAAGGCACTTTTTAAATTAAGTGGAATACCAATATAGTCCATGAATTGCTCTACGCGTTCACCGTCAAAATGAGCCCAATAAATACTCCATGGCTGGTTCGTGTCTGACTGGTAAGTGTGGCTAACTCCCTTAGGTAAAACAAGTATTTGCCCGGGCACTAAATAGCCTTGGTGCCTACCTATACGGAACTTGCCGCGTCCTCCATGACAGAAAATAAGTAAGTAGTCGGTATGAACATTTCTTCTTACCACGTGTCCGGTAGCGTCTAAATAGTGACCATAGGCAATAGGATACAAATCGCGCGACAAAGGGTGCTGTTGCAATTGTTGCAATAGGGGCTGAGGCAAAATAAGTCTGGAACTTCCCGACGGAAGTGGCCAATTTGAAGGTTGACTCATGCAGCTCCTTTTGTAATGGCTTTGTGCAGCAATATTGTCCATTGTAGCGCCAATTTTATCGATTCTAAAGTGCGCTAGCCTCTGATTTAATACGTTCACGTTAAAAAAGTGTTTTTACTTTCTAAGAAAGGAACGAAAAATGAGTCAGCAACAACGCGTAAAGCTTTTTATCGACGGCGAATTTATTGAATCCGCATCGACCAAGTCTATTCCAGTGACTAACCCCGCAACACAAGAAGTGCTGTGTGAAACGCCGTTAGCGACAGACGACGAAATGAAGCGTGCTTTTGCAAGTGCGAAAGAAGCATTCAAAACTTGGAAAGAAGTTCCTGTTTCAGAGCGTGCGCGTGTAATGATGCGCTACCAAGCATTGTTGAAAGAACACCACGACGAAATTGCTGAAATTCTTGCTAAAGAGACCGGTAAAACATTCGACGACGCCAAGGGTGACGTTTGGCGTGGTATTGAAGTTGTTGAACAAGCTGCGAACATTCCTGCGCTTACGATGGGTGAAACCGCTGAAAACGTAGCTCGCGGCATCGACACCTACAGCTACATTCAGCCGCTAGGTGTGTGCACAGGTATTACACCATTTAATTTCCCTGCAATGATTCCATTGTGGATGTTCCCAATGGCCATTGCTTGCGGTAACACATTTATTTTGAAGCCATCTGAGCAAGACCCAATGACACCAACACGCTTAGCGGAATTGTTTGCTGAAGCGGGTGCGCCAAAAGGTGTTTTACAAGTGGTTCATGGTGCTAAAGAGCAAGTAGACTTTCTATTGAACCACCCTGAAATTCGCGCAATTTCATTCGTGGGTTCTGTGCCAGTAGGTCAGTATATCTACCGTACAGGTACTGAAAACTTGAAGCGCGTACAAGCTTTCGCAGGTGCTAAAAACCACTGTGTAATCATGCCAGACGCGAACAAGAAAACCGTTGTAAATAACTTGGTTGGTGCATCAGTAGGTGCAGCAGGCCAACGTTGTATGGCTATTTCTGTTGCTGTGTTTGTAGGTAAGTCGAAAGAGTGGATTCCAGAATTAGCGGAAGAGCTGGCAAAGGTTAAACCAGGCGCTTGGGACGACGAAAACGCTGCATACGGACCGCTTATTAGCCCCGCTGCTAAACAGCGCGTGCTTGATCTTATTCAAAAAGGTAAAGAAGAGGGCGCGGAGTGTTTGGTTGACGGCTCTGACTGCAAAGTTGAAGGCTTCCCAGACGGTAACTGGGTTGGACCTACATTCTTTAGTAAAGTGACTAAAGAAATGACTATTTACCAACAGGAAATATTCGGTCCTGTATTGTGTGCAGTTGAAGTAGACACGCTAGAAGAAGCGTTAGAACTTGTGAACAGCAACCCTTACGGTAACGGTACTTCAATCTTTACCACTAATGGTGCTTCGGCTCGTAAGTATCAGCACGAAGTTGAGGTAGGTCAGGTGGGAATTAATATTCCAATTCCAGTGCCACTACCTTTCTTCTCGTTCACAGGTTGGAAGAACTCATTCTTCGGTGATTTACATGCTTATGGTAAGCAAGCGATTCGTTTCTACAGCGAGACTAAAACCATCACCGCGCGTTGGCCGGAAAGTGAAATCGACAACGAAGGCCCTAACATGACCATTAAATTGCAGTAAGAGGTAGTTATGAATTTCAATTTAACTGACGACCAACAGGCGTTTGTAGACACAGCGCGTGCTTTTGCTGAAAAAGAAATGGCGCCTCATGCGGGTAAGTGGGACGAAGAGCATCATTTCCCGATTGAAGTGTTCCGCAAAGCCGGTGAAATGGGCTTCATGGGCATGTACACGCCAGAAAGTGCTGGCGGCTTCGGAATGAGCCGCTTAGACAGTGCTTTAATTTTCGAACAACTAGCGATGGGTTGTACCGCAACTACAGCCATGATGACCATTCACAACATGGTGACATGGATGATTGGCTCGTTCGCTAAGCCAGAAGTTTCTGAGCAATGGTGCCCAGAACTTGTGATGGGTCAGAAGCTTGGTTCTTATTGCTTAACTGAGCCGGGTGCAGGTTCAGACGCAGCAAGCTTGCGTACATCGGCTAAAAAAGAAGGCGATGAGTACGTATTGAATGGATCGAAAATGTTCATCTCAGGTGCTGGCTCTACTGACGTATTAGTTGTCATGGCAAGAACCGGTGGAGAAGGTGCCAAAGGCATTTCAGCATTCGTAGTGCCTGCTGACGCAGAAGGTATTCACTACGGTAAAGCCGAAGAAAAAATGGGCTGGAACGCACAGCCTACGCGCTTGGTTACTTTTGAGAATGTCCGTATTCCAGCTGCAAACTTACTTGGCGAAGAGGGTGAAGGCTTTAAGTTTGCCATGATGGGGTTAGACGGCGGTCGTATAAATATTGCGGTATGTTCAGTAGGTACTGCGCAAGCGGCTTTAAATACTGCACGCGACTACATGCACGAGCGTTCTCAGTTCGGCAAACCACTTGCTGCATTCCAAGCGATGCAATTTAAGCTTGCTGATATGGCAACAGAACTTGTTGCGGCTCGCCAAATGGTGCGTTTAGCTGCATTTAAAGTAGATAGCGAAGACGCTGATAAAACCTCTTACTGTGCAATGGCAAAACGCTTCGCTACCGACATTGGTTTCCAAGTATGTAACGAAGCACTGCAAATTCATGGCGGTTACGGTTATATCAAAGAGTATCCGTTAGAGCGTCATGTTCGCGACGTACGTGTGCATCAAATTCTTGAGGGTACTAATGAAATCATGCGCTTAATTATTGCGCGTCGATTATTAGCTGACGGTGCCGCTGAACTGTTATAAGCGAGGGAATGATGAGTCAGGAACAAGCTGTAAAGTTTGCAACAATAGACGCTCAGAACGGGAAGAAGATTGGAGTGGCAACACTCAATTCTGAGCGTTCCTTGAATGCTTTAAGCCTTGAAATGATCAAGCTCTTGTCACCACAACTTGACGCTTGGGCAGAAGACGACAATATTGCTTGTGTGTGGCTTGAAGGTGCCGGCGAGAAAGCGTTTTGTGCGGGTGGCGACATTGTACAAATGTACCATGCGACCAAAGCGCAAAACGCAGATACTACTAAGCCAAAACCAGTAGAAGAGGTTGTGGACTTCTTCACTAAAGAATATCGCTTAGATTACAAAATCAGAACCTATAAAAAGCCAATCGTAGTTTGGGGCCATGGTTTCGTAATGGGCGGTGGTATTGGTTTAATGAACGGTGCTAGCCATCGTGTCGTTACCGAGCATTCAAGATTAGCCATGCCAGAAATTAGCATTGGTTTATACCCGGATGTGGGCGGCACATGGTTTTTAAGCCGTTTACCTGAAGGTATGGGACTATTCTTGGGGCTTACTGCTGCGCAAGTTAATGCGACCGACGCATTATGGTTAGGTATGGCCGACGTTGCGATTCCATTTAATGCGAAACAGTCTGCAATTGAAGCATTGCAAGGTGCAGACTGGTCTGCAGATATAAGCCAAAACCATAACTTAGTAGACGACGTTCTTCGTGGCGTAGGCGATGCAACAGCAATGCCTGAAGCACAGTTAGAGCCATTGCATGAAGTGATTCGCACACTAATGACTGGTGAAGATTTAACTGCGGTTGCGCATCAATTTACGCAATACCAAACCGACGAAGAAGCTTTGGTTCGTGGTCAGAAAACGCTTCAGCGTGGTTGTCCCATGACTGCCCATATAGTTTGGCAGCAGCTTCAGCATGGCGAACAACTATCGATTGAAGACGTATTTCGCTTAGAGCTTACGCTATCGGTGAATTGCGCCATCCATGGCGACTTTATTGAAGGCGTTCGTGCTTTGCTTATTGACAAAGACAAGCGTCCGCAGTGGCGTCATGCGTCTATCGACGTTATTGGCGAGCGCGACGTAGACGAAATGTTTACTTCGCCTTGGAGCGCAGAAGCGCACCCACTTAAGGATTTAGGGGAATAATCATGGCAAATGTAGGATTTATCGGGCTAGGTAATATGGGTGGCCCAATGGCGACAAACTTGGTGAAGGCAGGGCACGACGTGACTGTTTTCGATTTGTCGCAAGAAGCCTTAGCAACATTGAAAGAAGCGGGTGCGGCCGTTGCAGAAAGCGCAGAAGCTTGTGTGAAAGGTAAAGACATTATTGTGTCTATGTTACCTGCTGACAAGCACGTACTGGGTTTATACCTTGGCGAAGGCGTTGAGGGCGACGGCATCGCTGACGCAATTGAAGAAGGTGCATTAGTTGTAGATTCAAGCACGATTAGCGCAGACACCGCACGCAAACTTGCTCAAGCACTCGTGGAAAAAGGTAAGCGTGTAATCGACGCACCTGTTTCTGGTGGTGTGGGTGGTGCTAAAGCTGGCACGCTGACCTTTATTTGTGGCGGCGACGGTGGTGACATTGAAGAAGCGCGCCCAGTGCTTGAGTCGATGGGTAAAGCCGTATTCAGAGCAGGTGAGCACGGCGCAGGCCAAGTTGCGAAAATCTGCAATAACATGCTTCTAGGTGTGTTAATGGCCGGTACTTCTGAAGCGTTACAGCTTGGTCGTGCGCAAGGGCTAGACGCAAAAGTACTTTCAGAAATCATGCTGCAAAGCTCTGGCCGTAACTGGACGCTAGAAGTGTATAACCCATGCCCAGACGTAATGGACGGTGTGCCTTCAAGCAACGACTACAATGGCGGGTTCCTAGTCGATCTCATGTTAAAAGACTTAGGTTTGGCATTGGATACGGCAAAACAGTCGGGTAATGAAACGCCTATGGGCGAGCGTGCTAAAGAACTGTTTGCAGAGCACAGCGCAGAAGGTTTCGGTGGCTTAGACTTCTCAAGCATTTTTAAGAAGTTTGGCAAGTAAAAAGAATTGAAGGAATAAACGAACATGCAAATTTCAGACGCAGTAATTGTAATTACCGGTGGCGCGCAAGGCTTAGGCCGCGCAATGGCTGAAGACTTCGCTTCACGCGGCGCTTCACTAGCTCTTATCGACATGAACGCAGAGCAGCTACAAGAAGCACAAGCAAGCTGTGAAAAGTCAGGGGCGAAAGTAGTACGCACATACTCTGCTAATGTAACTAACGAAGCAGAAGTAGAGTCTACTTTCGGTGCTATCGACGCAGACTTCGACGGTATCGACGTACTTGTAAACAACGCAGGTATTTTGCGTGACGGTATGTTGATCAAGTGCAAAGAGGGTGAAATCACTCACAAAATGCCACTTTCACAATGGCAGTCAGTGATCGACGTAAACCTTACCGGAACATTCTTGTGTGGCCGTGAAGCGGCAGCTGTTATGGCGAAGCGCGAGCGTAAAGGTGCGATCATCAACATTTCTAGCGTGGCAAGAGCCGGTAACATCGGCCAAACCAACTATGCAGCAACTAAAGCTGGCGTAGTGGCAATGACCGTAACTTGGGCGCGCGAGCTTGGTCGTTTTGGTATCCGTTGTGGCGCAATTGCACCAGGTTTCATCGAAACACCAATGACTGCTGCTATGAAACCAGAAGCAGTAGAGCGCGCACTTTCAATGGTACCGCTTAAGCGTTGGGGCCAACCCAGTGAAGTTGCAGACTCTGCACGTTTCATTATTGAAAACGACTTCTTCAGTGGCCGTGTCATTGAAATTGATGGTGGCGTGAGACTTTAACGTTCCGTTTATGAAGTTATGATAAAAGCCAGCTTATTAGCTGGCTTTTTTTTTTGAGGTTTCTGTAAGAATTTGAGTGCTGATTCCGTCTAGGTATTAAATTCACCACAAATATGGAGAGGCAATTGCCAACTTCAAACATAAAACAACGGATATCCAAGTTAGCCGGTGAGTACGGCAGCCTCGTTTATCAGTGCGCATATAAGATATTGGGAGACCGGCACCAAGCCGAAGATATAGCCCAAGAAGTTTTTCTTAAACTATTTAAGAAGTCGTGCGCGCAAATGGACGAGGTTCAACATTGGGGCGCTTATCTCAAAACAATGGCAACATCTGCCAGTTGTGATTTTCTGCGCAAGCGTTACCACCAGCAAGAGGTGTCTGAGCAGGCTGAAGTTTTACCTTTTGTTCAGCCAAACAACGACCAACTTTCTGGCCCGGAGCGAAGTGTTGAAAATCAAATACAACTCGACCTATTGCGTGAAGCTTTAGCAAGGCTGAAACCGCAGGAAGCAGAGGTTTTTGTATTAAGAAACATTGAGCAACTGAGTTACCAGGAAATAGCAGACCAGCTCGCAATAAATAGTGGTCATGTGGGAGCTATTTTACACCGCACCAAAGACAAACTTGCCGTGATTTTTAGTGAAACAAATTCAGAGGAAGCCGTTCATGTCAGCAACTAATTCAAATGAATACTTAGTCGACCAAGCAACGCAAGCTATGCGCAACCAAGGTGATAGTGAAGAGTATGCAGAGCAAGTCAGTTTGCGTATACAGAATTTAATTGACGCTCAGCCTGAGCAAGCGCAAGAAAAACGTACCTCATGGTTAAGAGGTTTCTTGCAAAGCATGGCGAAAGCGAAGTTACGGACAGCTAGTGCGTTTAGCGCGGTAGGTGCAGTGGGGATAGCTACTTTACTGTTTTTAGGCTCTACAAGTACTCCGTTGTATGCCGATATGGTCGCTAAATTAAGAGACATTACCAGTTTAACTTACCAGGGCAGCATGCATGCACGAGGTGAACACTTGATGGATATCAATGTGTTTTACCAGCATCCAGATAAGGTTCGAGTAGAAACTTTGCCAAGCGGTTCAGCAGAAGGTGGTGCCACCATTAATATCATGGATATCGCCAATGGGCAGGGGCAAATCATTTTTCCTGAGCAAGGGATGAACGTGCCTTACCAGTTTGACCCAGAACAAAACGGTCAAACGAATGAAGAAGAGGACCCGCTAGCTTGGTACGACACCTTACTAAATGCCGATCCAAGTACTGTGACGACGCTTGATAGCATTGAAGTAGACGGCAAGCTGTTGACTGGGTTCTTAGTTGAAGAGCAGGGTACACAAGTTCGTGTTTGGGTGGACGCGAATACGGAATTGCCTGTGCGTTTAAACGTGCTAATACCTGGACAAAGTGAACAAGCCACGTTTGAGTTGCAAGCCGAGCTTACTTTCAACGAAACTATCGATGAGAATTTGTTTCAATATTAATTACTATTGGTCTTCGTATTCAGTTCGATAGCGATATAAAAAAGCCAGCTCTTTGGAGCTGGCTTTTTTGGAACAACGACAGGGGGTTATAACCAACCCGCAGACTTCAATATATCCATGGTTGAGTTTGTAAACGGAAAAAGTAATGCGCCAAAAATAGCGATTCCGCCAACTACTTTCGTGGCTTTTAATACAAAAGAGTATTTCATTAATTTATTTAGAAGAGCGAAGGCAATCGCGAAAACTAGAATATAGCCAATGACTTTCCCCGTGTCGCTGTAGCCAATCCAACCCATGTCTCGAATTATTGGAACACTTATATAGCTGATGCCAGCCGAGTATGCGATTTGAGTAATAGGGTCTTCAAATGAAATTGCGCACATTAATACCACTAGTAGGAAAAACGCACTGAGCAGAATAGCCGCAGGGGCGATGATATAGGTTAAAAGTCCTAAGTCGTCCGCTAAAAAATGTGGTGTAAAAAAGCCGACTAGCCAGTAGAGCCCAAACATAAGCGCACCGACACCAATATAAGTGCCCATAACAAAGTTTGATAAATTTTCCGCTGCTATTTGGTTGCCATCGACAACAACTACTCTTTGAACCATCTATATACTCCTTGTGATTCATTATTATTGTAATTTGCGTATACGCGGAGCTTTAATGGCGAAATTCAGCTGGAAGGGAGGTGAAAAAGTATTTTGCTTTTTGCTTCCTGCATTAACTTCGCACAGCTTGCGCATGTGGGTTGTCCATAAACAGCTCCCATATTGGAAGCTACTTTGACTAGATAGCCTGACTTTATCCCGACACAGGGCACTGTGCAAGCGGTTGTTGTAGCTAAATCTGAGTAATTGCTAACTGTACTGATGGGAGATATTGCTAAAGAAATACAGGAATCAAACTAAGCTCTTGCTCCGGTATTTTCAGAATTGTGGAGTTAATGACTTGTCGAGAATAAGCAACGGAAATCTCGCGGTAACATATAAAAAGGGATGAAAGATGAGAGGGATAACAGTTTTTGGTTCGTTATTTTTAGGATGTGCGCTGCCGTTTACGCTCTGTCACACATACAGCTTTCTCATCCGTATTGTAATAGCACTTATAAAAACTAAAACTCATAACAAGATGCTGCTACGGAAAATTTAGTCGCTTCGCTCCTAAATTTCCGCAGAGCACGGCGTTATCTAGGAAATTATGATGTATATATTCAGCCTCTTACTTAGTTCTTTACTCTCTGCACCTCCAGAGCCTATTGCTCAAATGGAATGCCCTGAGTTCGTTGAAGAAGTGGCATTAGAACTGGAACCAAATAAACAGTATTTCCGCGACACAGTTAGGGCTAGAGTGGAACGTAGAGAAGTGTCTGACGCTGAATTATTTAACTTCTTTAAACAGTTTGGTGAGAATGAAAGAAAAATAAAGTTAGCTAGTAACGAATTGTTAGCTAACGAAATTGGTGCGCCTATCGTTTATTCGATGGAATATTATCAAGAAAAGTATTTTGGTCTAGAAAATCATTTAACAATTCATCATGTACCAGCGGCAGTAACTTATCAAACGCCATTCGGACACTTAGCTGGGGATTCACAAGGTGAGTTCGGCGGCGAGCTGGTTTTTGTGAACAATTCTGGAGTAGTTGAACTTATCCAAGATATGAATGTGGAAGACATCTACAAGTTTGACTTTGGTTACGTGGTAACTGCTGGTTTAAGGCATATGGGCAGTGACAGAGGTACGCTTTATCTCGTTACCTTTTTAGATGGCGAGCCTCAAATAACAACATTGTTTGGTTTAATTGGTGCTCCTGAAACTAGTTTGAAATTGTCCAATGGTGATTTATTAATAAACTCTCGCGATGGAAGCCAAGTATTAAGAACCGATGGTTCGCTAGAGCGAGTTTCGTGCGTCAGCAATGCAAACCGAAGAATATTGGACAATATCTAGCGATTACAAGAGGACGCAATGGACAGCAGTGTTTATGAGCTACATTCAGAACGACCAACCTCTGAACCACATTATAAGACAAACCCTACTCACACGTTTTTTGTTCACACCGCTGTACTAACCCAGAACCAAAACACAGGACTTTCAGCTAAAACTCAGTTAAGTTACTAAATCTTAATATCAACCCAGTATAAGGCTATACAATTCAAAGGTGTTTTCAAACGATGCATGAGTATTTTAAGAAATTTGGCTTTGGTTTCTTCTGGGGTGGTGGCTTTATTGTGGCCTCACTGCTCGTTTTTGCTCTATACATGGTTTTTGGTGAAAGAAAGGTGTCGGAGATAGCGGAAGAATTTTATAGAGCTGACATGCTCGAGCAGCTAAATGAAAAATGGATAATAAACTATGATATCGAAGTATTGAATATCTACAAATTAGAAAACCAGTTACGAATCACCGCGTCGGTGCAAAGTCATTCTGATGAACTATCTTATATTCCCAGGACTGCATTTGATGTCTTCAGTTCAGATGGAGACTTCATCACCAAATGTAATTATTCTTACAATCGTTCAACAGCCATCGAAAATAAAATTGTGTACTTAGAAGCAACCTGCGATGTTTCCGCGTTGCAAGCAGAGCAAGCAAATTATGCTGTTGGGGAGTTCATATTCTAAGAAGATCTATTTCAAGCTGTAAAGTCACTTACGTTGGAGTTCCGATGCTTAGTGCGTTGTGTAGGAGATTATAGCTGACTTAAACTTCTATTATAGAAATTGATGCCGTAGTGCTATAACGCCAAAATGTCCTAGCACTTGGAGAATATTATGAGCGATACATCGAAACGTTCTACAGTATATTTTGACCCTCAACTACACGCGGCGCTTAAAGGCTGCGCATACCCATCGTTCACTATCTGAGATCGTCAATGACGCTGTTCGCGCTGCGTTGTCTGAAGATCAGCAAGATCTAGCAGCGTTTGAAGAACGCGTTGCTGAACCGACAATGAGCCATGAAGGATTGCTGAATGAAATTAAAAGATAACCCTCGGACTAAAGTCACGTTCATAGCTGGAGCATTGCAGAATACAAAAGGCTTATTATGCTTACAGAGACTGCCACAATAACTAAAATACCTGTTGCCAATCCGTTGATAAAGGCAAAACACTGCGACACTCTCGATTTCTGAATGTTTAATCTCCCGTTTAAAGCAAGAAACGCAATACTGCTCGTCCATATTGTTGTACTGAAGAAAAACCCTAAGATAATTAGCGCTTCTAGGTTATACCGTGCGATTTCTATCTCCTGATATTGTATAGAGTCAGTACCATGGAGAAATAAAAGGAAGCCACAAAAAAGAGTTGGAAATATGAATATACAAGCGTTTAGAAAAGCGCAAAGTCAAGCCAAACCCAAAAGTTTTCAGTTTTTATTCTGTGAATTATTTCAACTTAACCTACCTGACTAAATCTTTTAACGAAGCCGACCACTAGTGGAAGTCACTTGACAGTGTTGCGCGTTGCGCTACACTGAGCTCCATGATTAAAACTTTCAAGCACAAAGGATTGAAGCTTTACTTCGAAACCGGAAGTACTCGCGGGATTCAAGCGAACCATGCTACGAGGTTACGTATGCAATTAACAGCTTTGAATACTGCGATGGAAGTTTCAGATCTTAACATTCCAGGGTACAAGCTCCATTTATTAAAAGGGAACCGGAAGGGAGTTTGGTCAATCACGGTCAGTGGAAACTGGCGGTTAACTTTTGAGTTTCGTGACGGCCATGCGTATCTGCTTGAATATGAGGACTATCACTAATGTCTGTGATGTTTAACCCAGCCCATCCGGGCGAATTTATTATTGAAACGTACATGCAACCTTATGGATTAAGTTGTCGTTATCTCGCGGGTAAATTGGATATTTCGCCTTCTACGTTAAATCGAGTTTTAAAGGGGCAAAGTGGCGTTAGCCCAGAAATGGCTTTGCGTCTTTCTAAAGCATTAGGTAGGAGCCCAGAGAGTTGGCTAGCAATGCAAGATGCGTATGACTTATGGCATGCTGAAAAGAGTTTAAGTTTAGAAAAGGTTCAAAAACTCGATCTCTCCGCTGCTTAATAGGAGTAAGCAATAAATGAAACAACACATTGGCTCTTGTTTATGCGGCACTGTAAAGTTCGAAGTCAAAGGTGAGTTCGACAGCTTTTATTTGTGCCATTGCCAGCACTGTCAAAAAGATACTGGCAGTGCTCATGCCGCGAATTTATTCTCGCAGTCAGCTCAGCTGAAATGGTTAGTTGGGCAGGATGCAATAAGTACTTTCACGCTTCCAGGTACACGCCATAGTAAAAGTTTTTGTAATCTATGTGGTTCTGCATTACCTAACACTGAAATAGAAGGTTTGCTTGTCGTGCCCGCGGGGTGCTTAGATTCAAAAGTGCCTTTGGAACCTACAGCACATATTTTCACTTCTAGTAAACCGTGTTGGGATATAGATCAAACCAAACTTCCTTCATTCGAAAAACTTCCCCGTTAAACTTCTCATAACTTACCTTTCAGTACAGTTTCAAAATACCTCTATGCCTTTAGTGGCGTGCGTTATAAAAGTGTAAAGGCGCCTCTATTTATTGGTTTTTTCTCTCCTGCTTCGGTAAAAGAGGGATTACTTATGTGTGTATGAAAAGGGAGCGATTATGGATATACCTGTTTTGCTCGCTATTGTTGCGGGGTTGTGGATAGCTCTCGTATTTGCTGGTGCTTTGGAGGCATTGAAGCATCGTTGGTTGGTTAGCCGTGTTCCTGTACGAGTTCATGTGAATGGTACACGGGGTAAAACCAGTGTAACGCGTTTAATTGCTGCCGGATTGCGTTCAGGGGGTAAGCGTGTGTGTGCGAAAACTACTGGTTCTGCTGCTGCGATTACCGACCCCAATGGCCGTGAGTTTCCTATTTATCGAATTAGTGGCGCTAACATTATTGAGCAAATGCGCACACTAAAACGGATGTCGAAGTTAAAGCCCGATATTGTGGTGATGGAGTGTATGGCGCTTCAACCGCAATACCAGTCTTTAAGCGAGCTGCGTATGGTGCGTTCAAATGTTGGTGTGATTACCAACGCGCGCCCCGATCATTTAGATGTAATGGGGCCAAAAGAAGAAGACGTAGCACTAGCGTTGGCGGGAAGTACGCCAGTGAAGGGTAATTTATTCACGGCTGAAAGAGACTTACTACCTACCTTTGAACATTCTTGCAAAGACCGTCAGTCGCAACTTCATGGTGTTACTTTAGAAGAAGTAGAGGCTATTTCAGACGATACCATGAGCTTGTTTCGTTATGCCGAGCACAAAGAAAATGTGGCTTTGGCTTTGAATGTTTGTGAGCACTTGGGTGTAGAACGAGACAAAGCTTTGAAAGGCATGACAAAACTTGAGCCTGAGCCTGGGGCTATGCAAGTTCTTCATGTGAGTTATTTCAAACGTGAAATTGTGTTTGTGAATGGCTTTGCAGCGAACGACCCAGAGTCTACCGGCAAGATTTGGGAAAACATGGTGGACAAGTTTGGTAAAGGGCGAAAAAAAATCATGCTTATTAATTGTCGTGCGGACAGGCCACACCGTTCTCAGCAAATGGCTGAAGAAGCTGGGAAGTGGACTAAAGCAGACAAGGTGATTCTTATGGGATCAGGTTGTTTTGTATTTGTGCGTAGCGCTGTAAAACACGGAATTGATCCAGAAAAGCTGCTGGTTCTTGAGGGCGGCGACATGACCGACATTACCGAAACTATTTTAGAAGAGTCGGCAGGTCATGGTTTGGTGATTGGTATGTGCAATATTCATGGTGGCGGTGAAGAGGTCGCGCGTTTCTTCCAGAACCGTGCCGTTAAAGAGGAAGATTTATGATAGCGCTTAATATATTGGCTGTAGCCATTGGTATCGGCTTGTTCTTTACATTGTTACTTACGCACACTTTAGGGTTAGCGGCTGGTGGTCTTGTCGTGCCTGGTTATGTGGCTCTGCAACTTACTGATCCACTAAGTTTAGGCATTACTTTGTTGGCGGCATTGATGACTTATTTGATTGTTAAAGTGATTGCGAGCTTTGCCATTATTTATGGTCGTCGGCAAACCATTATTATGATTTTAACTGGCTATTTAATCGCAGGCTTGTTCGATTTGTTTATTGGTAACTTGGTAAATTGGACCGACTTGCAAATGGTCGCGGGCAGCGACGGCACCCAAGCTCGTGTGGGCACACTAGACTCGACGTTCATGATGACCGTAATGGAAAGCAGTATTATTGGTTACATTATTCCGGGGCTCATCGCTATTTGGTTCGAACGCCAAGGTGTATTGCAAACCTTATGTGGCCTTGCTGTTACAGCAGTTTTGGTAAGGTTGGCGTTAATTGTCATTATGCCTGAGTCGCTACAAATGTATGAAGCAAGCCGCGCCTTTCAAATGCCCGGTTGGTAACAGGAGACCCTTGAATGAGTAGTTTTACTAAAATTTATTGGCGCTCTTCAGGTGTACCAACCTGGGGACTTATTTTCCTTATTATTGTGGCTGTTATTGTGATGGTAGCCGCGGAAAACATGAAGCAACGCGACCCCGTTGTGGAAGAGAATTACGCCACTATGGTGAATGCGGCGAAAATCATGCGTGACGGCATGGAAGTTTTGCGGCCACTCCGAGCTCAAATTGCACCGATTAATCCAGAGTTTGATCCCCAGCGTTCGGGCTTAATCGGTCTGGAAAACAGCGTGGTAACCACGAATCAAGGTGGTCGGGAAGCCAAGCAAACCACGGTGAACCCAAACTGGGCGGCTGTTGCCGTGAAATTGTTGGCAGACGCAGGAGTGCAATCTGGTGATTTGGTTGCGGTAACGGTATCAGGCTCTTTTCCAGCGTTGAACCTAGCGGTGTATTCGGCTCTGGAGGCAATGGAAGCAGACGCAGTTATTGTGGCTTCCGCATCCTCTTCTCAGTGGGGCGCGAATGTTCCAAATTTCCTTTGGTTAGACATGGAGCGTGAACTTCGCGAAGCTGGCGTAATGTCGCTACACGCTGAATACTCATCAATTGGCGGTATTGAAGATCGTGGTATTGGAATTGCTGAGGAAGGCTTGCAGTCGATCAGGAACTCAATAAGCAGAGCGAATGTTGAATTTATTGACCCTGCAAATTACCAAGAAGCGGTTGCTGACCGTATTGCTATTTTCCGTGAATACTCCGCAGAGAGAAATTATGCGGCTTACATAAACGTTGGTGGTGGTGCCACGGTAGTCGGGCCCCCGGGAATCGATGATATGTTTCGTTCTGGCTTACAAAAGGACGCCCCAGCACGTGCTTTCGCGGTAGAAACTGTAATGGGTTACTTTTTGAAAGAAGACATTCCGGGCATTCATTTCATAGGCATTAAAAATATGGCTGAACGGCATGGTTTACCCCTTATGCCTCCTGAAATTGTGCCGGTAGGGAATGGCGGGGTTTACTCTGCGACCACATACAACCGTTGGTTAGCGCTAGTTTTAGCTATCGGACTGTTTGGCCTGACGTGGTTAATTGTTCGTTCTGCACGAATTACTAGCTTATGGCAACGCTCAGGTCGCAGTGGTAAAGGTACCAAACCAATGGTTTAATATGATTTTGGCAGCCAAGTGAAAGGAGCGATGAGTGTTGAAATACTGGATTATTTTATTCTCACTATGCTCATTTTCCACATGGGCTGCCGAAATTCGACCGTTTACTTCTGACGGTTGTAGTGCGTTTCCAGACGGCACGTTCGAGCAGAACGAACTTTGGTTGTCGTGCTGCAGAGGTCATGACTATACCTACTGGAAAGGCGGTACGTATGACCAACGAGTCGCTGCAGACGAGGAGCTTGAGAGTTGCGTAGCCCAAGTAGGAGAGCCGGAAATTGCGGCTCTTATGCTAGGAGGCGTCCGAGTTGGTGGAACTCCGTACTTGCCTACACGGTTTCGCTGGGGCTATGGCTGGCCTTATCCAAGAGGATACAAAGCACTCACAGAAGACGAATTAGCTCAAATTAGGGCGTTAGAAGATTCTGAGAACCGGATAAACACTAGGTCGACTCATGGTATTGATTAAGTACATGGAATAAGGATATTCACATGAAAAAAGCGTTAAGAGTTTCATTTCTTGTTGGACTCGCAGCAGCGTTTTGGGTTCTCTTTGGCGATTCGTATCAGTTTCGTTTTAACTACTCACCACTTAATAATTTATCATTTGCCGCTTTATGTATTGGCGTTCCAGCGCTATTGGTGGCCAGTGCAATGACGTTTAAGTCTGATCTCATAAAGCTCCCTGGGGTTACTATAGGTCTTTTATTACTGCTTGGCCCTGGCTTTGCAGTCGCGGGATTTGCCGGTTTCATTGGTGTTAGCAATGTACTCGACCCCTAACAGTAACCGTTATAAAGTCATCGATGTGGCTTCAAATGAACTCCATACTTTTCGTTTGTATCAGACTAATTGTGGGGCAACCTGTGATTTTGGTTTATTGCTGCAAAAAGAGATTGATACCCCATTAGGTTTTCGGTTTGTTAAAGAAGTTTGGTCGATGTCTTCGGCCTACGAAGCAGAACTTTTAATCACCCCAGATCGTGTGCAAGTTTTTTACGAGGGAGCTGTTGTGGCGAACCTTGAAACAAATATCTAGCATTTTGGTAAAGGGGAGAGCTAAACTAATCCTCCCTTAAGGCCTAACGATTAAAAGGTGTGAAAACAATGAGTAGCCATTTGTTAATGAACAATCGGGTGTTTGTTTGGATTGCTGTGGCAACTTGTTTGTTGTTGCTTGTTCCTTTTATTGCTATGCAACTTACACCTGAAGTGAATTGGAGTTTAAGCGATTTCATTATTATGGGTGGGCTATTGTTCGTTTCTGGGTCTTCATTTGTGCTTATCGCTCGTAAAACGCAGGCTAAACACCGCATACTGGTAGGTGTTTTGGTGCTAGCCTTAACGCTTTATATTTGGGCTGAGCTTGCTGTGGGTATTTTTACAAACCTTGGTAGCTAATTTTACTCACCAACGTTAAACACCTGAATGGTATCCAAGGTTTCGTAGTCGCCATTATTCGCCTCGTATACGCCGCCAATCACATAGATTTCATCACCCACAACTGCCGCAGAACTATGACGTCTGGGTTGATAGGGCAGATCAGAATAGGACCATTGCATAGTGTTGAAGTTAAACTCCAGCACTTGGTCTAATACGGAGTAACTTCCGAAAACGTAAAGTGTGTCTTGGTGAATCGCTACGGAGTGCGCACTAGTTGCCACGGGCATCTCTGGCATCGGTTCCCAAGTGTCATTTTCGGGGTTATAGCAATCAAATCTTGAGAACACGCGGTCTTGATGCTGGCTATAGCCACCCACAGCGCAGACTCTATTTTGGTATGTAAAAACTTTAGTTTGGCGCGCATCA
Source organism: Lysobacter sp. N42 (assembly GCF_004344885.1). Lineage (NCBI taxonomy): Bacteria > Pseudomonadati > Pseudomonadota > Gammaproteobacteria > Lysobacterales > Lysobacteraceae > Lysobacter > Lysobacter sp. N42. The sequence continues at coordinate 904,364 of NZ_SKFB01000001.1, read as the reverse complement.
GGAAGGTCGGCAACACGGCTCAATGTTTCGTTTTCGAAATCATAAACAGTAACTAACCCTAACGATTGAAATTGTTCGTTTTCTCCATTTTCGTCAAATTGACGAACTGTACCTCCGACAATGTAAATCTTACCATCTAAAATCGCCGCACCTGTGTTTTCACGCGGGACTTCCATTGTTAATTGTTTTAGTTGTCCGTTTCTTGTATCAATAATGTCAATCTGTGGTTCTGAGACAGACCTACCCCGATAGCCCCAGCCACCAAATACGTAAATTGAGCTTTGTCCGTCCCAAATAGCAGAACTGTAGGTTCTTGGTTTTATTAAAACAGGCATGTTCGTTACTGTTTTAGATTCGGTGTCAATTCGTTCGATATTTCTATAAAAAAGGCCGTCGGTATGTCCGCCACTGATGACATATATAAAGTTCCCTACGGTTGCAACTGAAGTACCATAGCGGGGCGATTGTAATGTAAAGTCGTTTGTTTCTGCGTATTCATGTGTACTCGCGCAGCTGCTCAACAGCAATGCGATCGTTGAAGCAAGAATGGCTTTATAAATAACCTTATTGGAGAGCATGAAACGTCCTTTTATTCTGTTCCTATTTAAAGCAACTAGTCTAAATAGTCCAAGCTCAACTGTAAACGAATTGTTATAAATTATGTTGTGAATTTAATGATTTTCACGCTATTGTACCTCCCGATACTTGCATAAAAGTAAGGGAATACTTATGAAAAACTTTTTATTTATCTTATGTATCGCTGGGATTGCCTTTTGGTTTGGTCATAAAGCCTCCCAGTCCGATAAAACAGCAGAACTAACGGAGCGTGTAGCGGAAAGAGTGCAGGAGCGTAATACTCGAAATTCTGGGCCTTCAACGGCTTCTCTGGTCGTTGATAATGACGTATCTAATGAAACGAGTAACATGATTATTCAAGAGCAGTTCGAATCCCCTGAAGTAAGTTCAGACGTGTCACTAGCGTCATTTCTAACGTCTAGCGATGAAGCTTTATTGTTTGATACTTCCCACTTAGATCATTTCAATGCAATGGAATATCACTACGCGATCACCAATCTCGATTATTTGAGTGATAAGACCAATTTGTCTTATGAGGTTGAGCAACAACTTAGTACTGCAATTAATGATTATGAAGGTACGAGCCAAGAGGCTTTGAGGTGCTCTGGAAGTGTCTGTGGTGTGATGTTTTCCGGGCAAACACGCGAGGAAGTTAATCTTGCATTAGATGGCATGATTAGAAATGAGAGTTTGAACAGCTTCAGTAAGGGCGGGGTATTGCGCTACGTTGAGGAAAACGGTGTTCATTATGGCGTTGTTGTTATGGTAATTGGTGGGGAAGAAACACCGCCATTAAGTCTTCAATAAGATTATTCATAACGAAGTGAAATACCCAACTTGGCTTGCCGCTTAATCTCAGAATCTAGGTCTAGGCAAAGCATCGGATTTTGCCTACCTTGAGGCGTAAGCGTAAGCAATAAAGTATTCTTTTGAACCGTGGTTTTAAGAAGCAATTGTGACGGCTGCCGATCGGTATTAAACAACACGGCTAAACGCAGTAGCGACAAGCAGCGATAAAGAGTTTGTTGTTCATGTAAATGAAAGTCAGGCCATTGCTCCAGCTTTATTTTCCTTCGATGGTTTCCTGCAAGTGCAGAAACAAAGAATTACTCTTCTTTGCTAAAGCCTGGCATGTCAGCATGCCGCAGTATGTAGCCTGAATGCTTTTGTAAACCGCTTGAATTCACCGATAGTCCAACTTCTTGCAGAACGCGCTCGTTAAACGACAGCCAACTTAATTCTTTTGGGTAAAACTTCATGAAGCACTCTTACCGTTTGTTATGGCTCGATTTTAGCGTGTTTATTTGCAAGAACTGTGACCGTTTTATGACAATGCATGGAAGGTGTAGAAAAGCCTTACTGTATGTATATGTTTACGAAGCAACCTGCGTTAATTGTGGTTAAAGCTTCATCGTTAGAAAGTGTCCATTTAGATTATATGTTGACCTATAAGTAGAACATGGTGCGGAGACTTTATGTTTAAAAGTAAATCCGAAGACATTGTGAAACGACTGCTGGATATTGCGGGTATTGAGGTAAACGGCTCAAACCCTTGGGATATTCAAGTGCACGACAAGCGTGTATACGACCGAGTGATGGCGCAAGCTAACTTAGGTTTAGGTGAAAGTTATATGGAAGGTTGGTGGGAGTGTGACCAACTGGACGAGTTTTTCTTCCGTGTGTTGTCTGCAAAACTAGGTAGCAAAATTAGCCCCATGGGCCTTATTGGTCATTTCATTCGGTCCCGATTAGTGAACAGGCAAACTCCAAAAAGAGCATGGCAAGTAGGTAAAGAACATTACGATCTGAGTAATGAGTTTTACGAGGCAATGCTTGATTCAAGGATGACCTATACCTGCGGTTACTGGCAAGAAGCCGAAACACTTGAACAAGCGCAAGAGCATAAACTGGAGCTGATTTGCCAGAAGATGAAGCTTAAACCTGGTATGCGAGTGCTCGATATAGGATGTGGCTGGGGTAGCTTTATGAGCTATGCCACTAAGCATTACGACGTAAAGTGTGTTGGCGTCACTATTTCTAAAGAGCAAGTAGCGTGGGCAAAAGAGCGTTATCAAGATTTAGATATGGATTTCCGTTTACAAGATTACAGAGAAGTGGACGAAACATTTGACCGTATAGTTAGTGTGGGCATGTTTGAACACGTGGGCGGAAAAAACTATGAGTCTTTCTTTGAGGTCGCAGAAAAATGCTTAGAAGAAGACGGTTTAATGCTTTTACACACGATTGGTAAGAACTTAACAGGTACGACACCGGACCCTTGGATAGACCGATATATATTCCCTAATGGTGAACTTCCTTCGATGGAGCAAATTACTAAGGCGAGTGAAACTCACTTTGTAGTCGAAGATGTACATAACTTCGGTGCTGATTACGATAAAACATTGATGGCCTGGCACGACAACTTTGCTGAAAACTGGCCACAATTTAAGGACGAGTTGGGTAATACCTTTGAGCGCATGTGGCGTTACTATTTGCTCTCCTGTGCGGGCGCTTTTCGTGCGCGAGACATTCAGTTATGGCAATGGGTATTTTCAAAAAATGGGCTGCGGGGCGGTTATCGTCGCGTTTCTTAGCGTACGTTGAAGCCGATGCGTGTTATACTTGGCGCATGTAGAGGAGGCAGCCTATGACCAAGCAACGAGAAACTGTGTTTCAGGTCTCGACTAACCGCAGTCGGGCGTCTCATCGTGTGCGTTATGTAGAAAGTAGTGCTCCCCCAGAAGGTGAATGCCGACTATGTGTGGGCACATTAACGGAAAAGCCGAAAAAGAACGAAGCTGAAAAGGAAAACGACTAGCCTACATGCGCAAGTTACCACCGCTCAATTCATTAAAATCTTTTGAAGCTGCCGCCCGCCATTTAAGTTTTACTAAGGCGTCGGAGGAGCTTTTTGTGACTCAAGCAGCTGTGAGCCATCAAGTGAAAACCCTTGAAGATTATTTGGGTATTCATTTGTTTCTGCGAAAGAACAGAAACTTACTACTCACCGAAGCAGGGCAAGCGTACTACCTTGAAATACGCCAGATGTTTGAGCACCTCACTCAGGTTACCGGTAAAATCATGTTGGCTAGTGAGCAAGGGGCTCTTACGGTTTGTGTGCCACCGGGTTTTGCCATTTTATGGCTTGTACCTCGCTTAAGTCGTTTCCATGAGCTTTACCCAGACATCGACGTGCGCCTGAAGGCTGTAGACGAAGTGACCGGCTCTTTAACCGATTACGTCGATATTGCGATTTACTATGGTCGCGGGACTTGGCAAGGGATTCGTGCCAATAGGTTGCATAAAGAACAGCTTATTCCAGTGTGCTCGCCATTGTTGTTGAAAGGAGAGAAGCCGCTCAATAAGCCAAGTGACTTACTTAACCACACTTTGCTTCACGACGAGACACGAAATGCGTGGCGAGACTGGTTTGATATGGTCGGTGAAGAAACGCCGAAAAAATTGAATGGGTTGGTGTTTAGCCATTCTGCATTGGCAATGAAAGCAGCAGTTCATGGGCAAGGCATAGCGCTAGCGAATAATGTATTGGCAAAGCCCGAAATAGACTCAGGGCACCTTGTGCAAGTGTTCCCAGAAACCTTACCCACCAATGATGCTTTTTATTTGGTGTGCCGCGAGTCACAAGCTGATGCAGGGAAGATTGAGTCTTTCCGTGACTGGATATTGAGTGAAGTAGAGCGAGACGAAGCCGAGTTATCTTCAGTTGAGTGCGCAGCTTCGGAGCAATCTTAATATGCAAAAGGAACCGAAAGCCATTATTTTATTTGGTCACGGAGCGGGAGCAGGGCCTGAGAGTGAGTTTATGCAAACCATAGGGCATGCTTTGACCGAAAGAGGGTTTGTCGTTGTGTTTCATGTGTTTCCGTACTGGCAGAAGGTATTGGAAACCGGTAAAAAACGTCCACCTGATAAAGCTGAAAAGCTAGATGAAAGCTTTATTGCAGCAGCTCAGCAATTAAAAAATGAATACCCCAAGACTCCGTTGCTGGTGATGGGAAAGTCTATGGGTGCACGTGTGGCTTTTCGTTGTGCGCAAAAAGTAGAGGCTGCAGCTCGAATTGGTCTTGGTTTTCCTTTTCATCCGCCAGGCAAGAAAGACAAACATAGAATGAACGAAATAGAAGCTTTGCAAATGCCGAGTTTAATTGTGCAAGGAGAGCGTGATCCATTTGGGAATGTCGAGGCCGTAAAAGAGTTTGCGAGCCAGTATGCAAGTTTGAATGATATCGAGATTTCATGGGTTCCAGCAGGAAACCATGATTTGAAACAACCGAAACGTATAGATGATCTGGCTAAAACAAGCTGGGAAAACATCGTGTCAAATATAGAGAAGTGGTGGGAGAGCGTTCAATGAGTAGTGTGGTGCTATATTGCCGTAGTGGTTTTGAAGGTGAGTGCGCTGCGGAAATCCAAGAGCGCGCAGGCCAATTAGGAGTTTATGGATACTGTAAAACCCAGCCCAATACCGGCATGGTGTTATACGTATGCATGGCCGAAGAAGCCGACCATATTGGACGAAAGGTATCTATCGATTCATTAGTTTTTGCACGGCAATTGTGGGTGAGTGTGGGTGAGTCGAATACGTTGTCGGTTGATGACCGCGTCACTCCGCTTTTGGAGCTGCTGCCTGAAGACTTTCAAGTATGTGGTCAGTTGTGGACAGAAACGACTGACACGAATGACGGCAGAGCACTTTCTCCTCTATGTAAAAAAATAACGCCAGCCTTAACAAAGGCGTTAAGAGCGAAAGGTGTGCTTACGGAAGAACCGAAAACAAATCGTCCTACGTTACACGTGCTGTTTCGAAGCACCCATGCCGCTATGATCGGTTATTCCTACAGTTATAATCACGCACCTTATGCTATGGGCATTCCTCGTATCCGTTCGCCGAAGCTTAGCCCAAGTCGTTCTGGCGCTAAACTAGCCGAAGCTTTTAAAGTGATGGTGCCCAAAGAAGAGTATGAACAGCGCATTCATTCAGGAATGAATGCGGTAGACCTTGGAGCATGTCCTGGTGGTTGGACAGCCGTGCTTGTTGCTGAAGGCATGATGGTAAGTGCAGTAGATAACGGCGCAATTGATGAACAACTTATGGAAACCGGACAAGTTAAACATTTTCGAGAAGACGGGTTTGTTTTCAGACCGAAAAAACGAAATGTTCACTGGCTGGTGTGCGACATGGTGGAGAAGCCGGTGAAGGTAGCGCACTTGATGGCTGACTGGTTTATCGAAGGCTACTGCGAAAATGCCATGTTCAATTTGAAGCTACCCATGAAGCAGCGTTATGCGGCTACTCAACAGTATTTAGAGGCTATTAAGGAAAGGTTGGCCGAGGCAGGAGTTCGTGGTTATGAACTCACTGCTCGGCACTTGTACCATGATCGTGAAGAAATCACGGTTTACTTAAGAAAGCGCCTTAAATCTTAAAGGCGCTCTAGAATAGCTTGAGTGAACTCGTCTGTGCCGTGTTCGCCACCTAAGTCGCGAGTTGTTCTGTCGCCACTTTCAATGGTTTCGCGAAGTGCGTTTAGAATGCGTTTCGCGTTGTCTTGCTGACCTAAATGCTCAAGCATTTGTACAGCAGCTAGAATAACAGAACTTGGGTTCGCCAAGTTTTGCCCGGCGATATCTGGTGCAGAACCATGAACCGCTTCGAAGATTGCACAGTCTTGACCGATGTTCGCACCAGGCGCCATACCTAAACCACCTACAAGACCTGCACAAAGGTCCGAAATAATATCGCCAAATAAGTTGGTGGTTACGATAACGTCGAAGTTTTCAGGGGTCATCACTAATTTCATGCATGTTGCATCGACGATCATCTCTTCAGACTGAATATCCGGGTAGTCTTTTGCGACTTCACGGGCAACGCTAAGGAACAAGCCTGAAGTAGACTTTAATATATTTGCTTTGTGAACTGCTGTAACTTTCTTACGGCCCTCACGTCGCGCCACTTCGTATGCAAAACGAACGATACGCTCACAACCCGCACGAGTAACTTTACTCATGGCTTCAGCTTCAGAACCGTCAGCTGAAGTTGTTTGACCCAAACCTGAATACATACCTTCTGTATTTTCACGAATGGTAATAATGTCGATGTTGTCGTAACGTGCTTGTGTGCCTTTGAAAGAAACAACTGGACGCAGGTTCGCGTACAAGTTGAACTGCTTTCTTAACGTTACGTTAATTGACGTAAAGCCACCACCTACAGGTGTAGTAAGAGGACCTTTTAATGTTACTTTATTGCGTTCGATAGCGTTCAAAGTCGTGTCTGGAAGTAATTCCCCATGTTTATCTAGCGCCACTAAGCCCGCGTCTGCAAACTCATAATTTAAGTCACATCCTGCTTTGTCTAAAATCTTAATTGTTGCATCGATAATATCTGGGCCGATTCCGTCTCCCGGAATAACTGTGATTGTGGTGCTCATGCTCGATTCCTTCTAGGTTTAACTACGAACGCTTGGGAATATAAAAAGGGCGTATAGTTTACACGAAGTTGTATGTCATTTTCGACTTTGATGCATACAACCTTAGTATATGTAGTATTTATTTAGAAAATATGTCGGTAAATTACAGCGGAATAGGCTCGAACGGGCAGTAAAGACCATAGTTGTGCGCGCTGGTATGAATAACGTCATTGAACTCGGTCCAAGAAACCCCTAGCGCACTGAGATACTCGCTTAATGTGTGCTGCCATTCTGAAGGAACCTCGCCGCCTTTTTCGTACATGATAAGTGCCGCCATAGCGCTGAGTTGGCAAAGCACGGCTAAACGATTAGTTGGCTGCTCTGGTTGAGCAAGGAAGTTAACCAACCGAGGAGAAAGCCGCCAATATTCAGCAAGTTTCATAGCACGGTGAAGGTTTGGCTTTTTCGGCATGGTTTGCCAGTCGGTAGGTTGTACCCTTGCGCTAGAGCTTTTAGGTAATGGTTTCCAATGAACCTGTGTGGTCCAGTTGGGGTGATACCAGCAGTCATAGACCCATAAATAGCTGAGCAAATCTGGGTGGCAGGGCATATCTACATTAACAAGCTGGAGCAAACTTTCTAATACACGAGACAAGAATGTTCTTAGCACTAATAGCGGTTCTCGTAATGGAAAATAAGGGTAGTTTAAATGGGTTTCAAAATGAGAAACCAAGATAAGCTCCCGACTGCGCTCTGGTCCCAGCCACAATAATGATTGTTTCAAGCCTAGCAGGTGGGTCTGCTCTGTTTGCGCGGTTGCTTGTTCACGAAGGCGGTCGCTAAGACTTGGATGGCTCTCTAATGCTTGAATGACTTTAGGGAATACTTCGTCGTTATCTGGCCAATTTCGAATAGCCACTAATAATTTTCTAGGTAGTGGTTTGACGCTTTTTACTGGAGCAGATTCTAGGAATTGCAGCTGGTAGTGCACAAGTTGTGAAACAAGCTCCAAACCGTCAGAAAGGTTCTTATATCGAGTCAACTTAGCCAAAGCTCTACCTAGCGAACTACCATTCCATAGACTTTCTACTGTCACTTGAGCAACACGAATAATTTGGCTTGGCGGTCTTCTGAAATTGCCAGAAGCTCCCTTATAACGGCTTAAAATAACTTGGGATAACAAGCTTAATGTGTAGCGTTTGGACATTTGTCGGTAATGGCAGGTCCAACAAACGAGAAGTAGTTCAGCACTTACAAAAGGGTAAACTTTAGAGGTGTTTTGCGCTTGTAAAATTTCCAGTGCCGACAGTAATGTGAGTTCTTTAATGTCAGCAACTTCGAGGGTTTGTTGGGTTATTGCAGCAAGGGTTTCAGTGTCAACTCTAGACTCAGCAAAAACCAACTGTAAGCGGTTATGAAGGTCGAGAAGTGGCTTCATAGAATGACCTTAACCGGCGTAGTCTCGATAAGCTGTGTCGCCCCAAGCTACGAGTTGATCAGTTTGGAAAATAAGCGGCGTTGTTTCGTCACGCGTGGTCACACCGTCTGAAGTAACGTGATGAGTTCGATAAAAAAGAACCAATAACTCCCCGTCGTCAGTCACAATACCTTCGCTGATGTCTGGCGGACCTAGTAATCTTAGTACTTCTTCGCGCCCAGTTCCTAAGGCTAAGCGACCGATGTATTTACGATTAAATACTTCACGCTCACGCCATGTCATATTCTCTGGGTTCGCGGTGTGAAAAGTGAGCACGCTGCCGGCAATAAGTGCGTACACAACAAAACCCATAAGTGCTATTAAAAAACCTTTTAACACCGCAAACTCCTCGTTTGAGAACTTAGTCCTTGGTTACTACTCGGTAACACGGCTCGTAAGCTGTACCACCGGGTAACTTCATTCGGTCTTGCTCAACAAAAGCTTTCAGTAGTGTGTCGAGTGACTTCATTAATGACGGTTCGCCGTTGATTTCATACGGACCATTTTTACGAATTTCAGCAATTCCTGGCGCTTTCACGTTACCGGCAACAATCGCAGAGAATGCACGGCGTAGGTCTGCCGCTAATTGATCTTTTGGACGATCGCGGTGTAAGTCAAGCTTCGCTACATTCTCATGAGTTGGCTCAAACGGATGCTGGAATTGTTCTTCAATGTGTAACGTCCAGTTAAAGTAGTACGCGTCACCGCTTTCACGACGGTAGCGTTTCACCGCCGCCATACTTGCTTGTAAGTGCTGAGCTACCGCTTCAGGATCTTCAATTATAATGGTGTACCACTGGGTTGCTTCTTCACCCAAGGTTTCACGAATAAACTGGTCCAGCATTACGAAGTAATCTTTACTGCTTTCAGGTCCCGTAAGCACAATAGACAGTGCTTGGTTCTTGTTATTTGGGTGCATCATAATGCCGAGAAGATAAAGCACTTCTTCGGCCGTTCCCGCGCCACCAGGGAAAACAATAATGCTGTGAGCGCAGCGTACGAATGCCTCTAGACGCTTTTCTATGTCTGGCATGATTACGAGTTCGTTCACAATAGGGTTTGGCGGCTCTGCGGCAATAATGCCCGGCTCGGTAAGTCCTAAATAACGGGCGTCTTTCATGCGTTGTTTTGCATGACCAATCGTTGCGCCTTTCATAGGGCCTTTCATGGCTCCTGGGCCGCAACCTGTGCAAATATTGAATCCACGCAAGCCCAATTCATAGCCAACAACTTTAGAGTATTTGTATTCTGCTTCGTTGATGGAATGGCCACCCCAGCACACAACCATGTCGGGTTCATGAATAGGTTTCAACGTATTCGCATTGCGTAGAATGTCGAACACAATATGGGTTAGGTGACGAGAGTCGCAGTTTTGGAGCATTGACTCTGGGTAACGTTCACCTACGAATAGAATGTCACGCAATACAGATTCAACGTGCTCGCGAATACCTACAATCAACTCGCCGTCGACAAAGGCGCTTGGCGGTGGGTTAATAAGCTCAAGCTTTACGCCTCGTTCACGGCGAAGCACATTCACTTCAAATTCATTGTGTTGATTGAAAATGTCGTCGGCGTTGTCGGTATGGCTACCTACGTTCAATACTGCAAGAACGCAGTTTCTAAAAAGCTTGTATAAAGCACTGTTTGTGGACTGCTGTAGTCGGTCTATCTCAACCTGAGAAAGCAAGGACATGCTGCCTTGCGGTGATAATGAAATGCGCATGATGCCGTTTCTCTCCTAGCGGCTATCAATCACAACTCGGTTGCGCCCTTGCTGTTTTGCTTCGTAAAGGGCCTTATCTGCACGCTCGAACACTGTACTCATTGTGTCTTGGTCTTTGAATTCTGCAGCACCAACGGAAATTGTGATTGAAATGTCGTTGTTTTTAAACTTGAAAGGAATACTTTGAATACGCTTTCTTGCTTTTTCAAGAGGCTCAAGTAAACCAGTCAATTCCGTTTGTGGGAAAATGATAACAAATTCTTCCCCGCCGAAACGCGCCACAAAATCAGTACCTCGTAGCGACTTTTTCAGCATATTGGCGATGACTTGTAATGTTTTGTCACCTGCAATGTGACCATAAGAGTCGTTAATTCTTTTAAAATGGTCTATGTCAGCGACGGCAATAGCAAGCGGCGTACCGTAGCGTTGCCAGCGCTTAAATTCTAATTCTAGTCTTTCTTCAAAAGCTGCTCGGTTTGGAAGCTTCGTTAGGCTGTCCTGTAAGCTCTTAAATTTCTGTTCTGACAGTTTCTGTTTGTAACCTTCTGCTTCGTCTTCCAATTCCATTATTTTAGACTGAGCCGCTTCTAATTCGCTTTTTAATAATTGATGACTACGCGACTGCAAAGCTTGTTTCTGCCCGAGTGTAGTAACCAAAGTTTCCACATGAACACCAACTTGCTGTGTAAGCTCGCTTAAGTTACATGCATTCGCCGCCGATTCGCTCAATGCTTTAATGCCTTCATCAAGTTTTTTGTCGAGCGTTTTATGTGCTTGCTCGGCTTTGTCTGTTGCTTTTATAGAGCGCGCAACAGAGTTCGAAACATTACCTAAAACTTCGTTTAAACTTTCCAGGAATACTTGTGCGTTTTGGCGTTCTTCATTAATACCTTGAACAATTAAACGAACAACTTGTACGCATGAAAGTACGAACTGGTCTTCGCTTAAACCACTGATAAGCTGCTGGCGAATGTTTTGTAAGCCTGTTGCCGCTGTACCATTTAAGTCGATAAGCGAAATTAAATTCACAAGCTCCTCGCGGAGCTCTGCGTACTTATTGTCGCCATCTTGTTTAAGCTGCTCGAGCATACCTTGGCTGTTACCATTCGATACACGAATGTCCATGCTTTTTTGATAAAGCTCAACCAATTGGGTTAAATACGGCAAGTAATGCAGAACAGAAAATGCTGGGCCCTCAACTTGCGTGATTAAGTCTCGAATTTCTTCGCGGATAGGCTTAGGAAGGTTGCTTAGCTTTTGTAGTCGGCGCGCAGCGGCAAGCATACGTGACTGAGTTGTTTGTAACTCGCGCTGCACGCGTGAGCCATGTTGTTGAAGTACTAAACTGACATCATCCATGACTGGAATAACCGCGTCGATCTTGTCGACACGAGTCATGGCTGAACTCATTTTACTTAGTTTATGGTCTAAGTCTCCGTCGATACCACGAAGCGTGTTTCCTAAGCGTGCGATGAACTGAGTAAGGTTGTTTATGTCTGTACGATAGGTTTTCTCGAGTTGCTCACGTAAGTGGCGGCTTTCCTCAAGTTGGGCCTTTAAACTGCTTGACTCTGAATTAGGATTGCTGTGTTTGCTCACTCGTATTACTCAACTCGTTATTAACAGGTAAATACCGAGACACTTAGTTTACGAAAAAACTACCTGTTAAGACAAAAAAACAATAGTCGTCAGAAGGTTACTTAAACGACTGTATCGTAAAAAATTAGATGTGCCAATTAAACTATAGAAAACATCTCTTATTTTAACATAGCTAGCTGATTGGGTTGAGTATTAATCAATCAAAATGACTAAAAAGTTGCCTACTGGCGCACTGTGCGTTTCATTTGTATAGAGTTTTTGCTTGTTCCTCGCCAAGGGTTAATGTCTAAACCTCCTCGACGAGTGTAGCGAGCTTCTACAGTGAGCAGCTCCGGTTTGGCCAATGCCATAATATCTTGGAATATCCGTTCCACGCACTGCTCATGAAATTCATTGTGATTTCGAAAGCTAACAATGTATTGCAGCAACGAAGCCTGGTTAATTTTAGGGCCGCGATAATGAATGGCTACAGTTCCCCAGTCGGGCTGATTAGTGATAAGGCAATTGGATTTTAAAAGGTTGCTGTAAAGTAGCTCTTCACATTTTTCCTCACCATCTAAACGTAACAATGTCGGGTCGTATTGAAAGGAGGTAGCTTCTTCACAAGCATTGTCTACGCATTTCCCCTGGGGGGTAGCTATACCTAATTCCGTAAATTCTTCTAGTGAGAATAGTTGCACGTGAACAGGGCCTTCTGCGCATTGACTTAAGTCGGTTTCTAATTGCGTTTGTAACTGCGCTTTAGACGGGCGGAATTGGTTAAAACCATTGAGGTAGAGCTTAAAAGATTTCGATTCAATTAAGTTAGGTGTTGTTGCTGGAACAGTTATTTGTGCAATTGCTACACGAGGCATGCCATTTTCAGTTAACCAAGACAACTCATAGCAAGTCCAGATGTCTTCACCATGAAACGGTAAGCTTTTCTCGTTAATGCCTAGTGGATCTCGGTTGAGCTTTCTTGGCACCGCCTGTAGTAACGTTGGGTCGAACTGCTCTGGGTATTGGGTGTCTTTGCCTAAGCCAAGCTTCTCTTTAAAAGGTTCTATCGCTGTTTCAGTTTGGTTCTTAGAGTTCATAACTTAACCTTCGGGCTTATGAATTGGCATACGTGCCATGAAGCAAATACAATGACCGCTATTCTACGAACTTTAAGGAACAGAAACTAGATGAACGCAACAGAAGCTTTGTTATTAGCGTTACATGAAAAGCATCAACTGCAGCACGAAAAGGAAGGTACGCTGCCAGTAACCGATTATGTTGAAGAGTGGGAAGCGCCTTGCTACTTAAAGGAACACCTAGAAAGTGGAGAAGAGCAAATTGCTTGGAAATGGGTAAAGCAACAACCAAAAACCGACTTTGCAAATGTAGAAAAGGCTCTAGAACTTGAAATAGACAGCCAGTTACAGAATTTTTTTGCCACGGTATGGGCCGGTGATATCGACGTTAGTTTTCGCGATCGCGCACTAACACTCCTTCAAGTGCAAGGTCCGGAGGACATGGAAAGGTTGCAACAGAACCTGATCGGACATGTGATGATGAAACAACGCTTAAAGCAGCCTATTACATGGTTTATCGGCTTAACCGACGAAGATGATTTATTACTCACCGTATCTCAAGAAACTGGCGTAGTAGGGCTCGAATACGTGGGTAAAGAGCAACATGAGGTGCTTTCGAGCGACTTACCTACATTCTTAAAGGAATTAGAACTCATCGGTCATTCATAGGTGTAATTTTTACTTGAACGATTAAGTTTTATTCAATAGGTGACAGTTGTTATTGAGTCGTTTATGTTATCTACAACGGTTTTCAAAGCTCATAGAATAACGATAAGAGGGCAAGATGACAGACCACCAAGAACTAGAAAAGTCGGCACAAGATAAGCTGCAGGGCAGGTTAGTTTATCTTGCCTCTGAAGACTTACGCGTAGCGGCATCGTTATTGTTTCAGGCCTACCAAGACGATCCATTATTTCAACAAATATTTCAGGTAGACAAGGAAGGTTACGAACAACGTTTGCGCGCAGCAATAAGGGAAGAGTTAAGTGCATTTTGGCAGGCGCAGCACCCAATGTTTGGTGTCTTTGAAGATGAGACGCTCGAAGGAGTGGTGTGTTTAACTCGCCCAGGTGAACATTTTGGCGACTCAAGGGTATGGCATTGGCGTTTAAAGATGCTCTTAACTGCTGGGTTGGTAAGCACCAAGCAATTACTGGAAAAAGAGCGGCTAATTAAAGAAGCGATGCCAGTAGATAACTATCACATGGTTTCATTCATAGCGGTTCATCCAAGATATCAACAAAAAGGGTTGGGCGATTTGCTTGTTCGTGCGGTTGAACACGAGCTAGAACAAGACGAGACCTCGAAAGGCGTGGCTGTATTTGCTACGCGCCCACAGTATGAGAAATTTTTTGCGGCCCGCGATTATCGCCAGGTTGCAGAACTCGAAGTGAACGGTATTCGCGGCGCTTTGTTGTTCCACGATCGTCCAGAACAATAATGAACATAAGATAGAGGACTAGGTATGGCATTTACTAGTTTTAAAGAGTTTTATCCTTATTATTTGAAAGAGCACAGCGACTTAAAATGTAGGGTCTTGCATTATGTGGGAAGTACATTGGTACTTGCAGAACTTGTCATGTTTTTTCTTACTCTGCATTGGGGTTGGTTAGTGGCTATTCCTTTAACAGGGTATGGCTTTGCGTGGATTGGTCATTTTGTGTTTGAGAAAAACAAACCTGCAACCTTTAAGCACCCTTGGTATAGCCTCGCGGGTGACTGGGTGATGTATAAAGACGCTTGGGTGTACCTGTTTAGTCGGAAAAAAAGTGCTGCAGCCAAGCAGGCTTGGGGCATTTAATTACCACTGATTATAACCGCGTTCAGGTTCAGGACTTGGTTCCTGTGGGACGCGGTAAACGGGTAGTTCTTTACTCACACACTTTAAGTTCACCATATATATAGTGCCTTCATAGCGAGTTTCACCGTCACTTGAAAAGCCGAAACTGAATTCCGCTTGCCATGCTAAACCGCGGTTCCAAACCGGTTTACCCTTTACCCGAGAAAGGTCTAGAAACTGCAACGATTCACCTTTGCATAAATGCAGAATATGGCGTTTGGCGTATTCTTCTTGCTTTCTCCAACTCCAAAAAAGCCATCCGCCCATAGCGGCGACAAGTAGCAGCAGAATATTAATCAGGTTCGCGGTCATGATCTGCCTTTCATATTTGTGATGAGTTTCACAATTTGCTGTTGAAGCTGTTCATTCTGTTGCGGACTATTGAGCAGCTGCAAGCAGTTCATTCTTAATGACGGCAGAGTGACTAGCTCTTTAAATAAAGACTGAAATACTTCTTCGCTATCGGTTGCTAGCACCTCAAAGTAGTTTTGAAATACTTCTGGTTTTGCTAGTGCTTGCCATAGTCGAGCAGCAATAATAATTAAAATTTGAGTGCGTGTTTCACCTTCACTTTGCTGCAAGGTTTTAAGTACGAACTGTTCTACACCTTTTCGATTCGCTACAGACGCCATAGCTTGCAAAAGCACAGGGTTTACCCGTGAGCTTTCGTTGCTTTGCGCTTTCCCAATCAGGTTGTCTGCAAGTGAAGAAGGCAATTGCGCATGTTCAATAGCTTGGCAAACAGCTTGCTGTAGTGGCTCAGGCCACTCTAGTAGATTCAGGTTTAAAGTTTGCTGCACTGATGAATTTTCCAACTTGCGTTGTATAACGTCATGAATACCTTGCACGCCAAGCTGTTGCCAGTCTATGTCTGAGTTACCTGAGAAAAATGCGTCTGCCGACTCAAAGTGAATAGAGGCATTTAGGTCAAAGTCGCGGGTAAACTGAGCATGAAATGCAGCACGTTTGTTCATGTCGGGTGTGAATATGTAAGGGTTCTGCTCTAATAGCGCTTCTTGTTCTTTTGTGGGGTCTTGCGTTAGATCTGACCCTAGTGCTTCCACAATAATACTCATGAAGTGCTGCATAGCCGCTTGCTGGAAGCCTCCGCGTTCGTCTAACGGTAGCGAGGCAAACCAAATGTAGGGTTTGTCTATTGACTGCCAGAATACAAGTGCGAGCCAAGCTTTTTGCTGGCGCGGAGTTGGAAAGGGTTGGCGTCCGGTTTCTACTTCTTCGATAAGGGCAGGGCTGAGCGCACGAACTTGGCGTGAAAGGTCATAGGCACACCAACGACAGCCGCTAGCATTCATAAATTCGGACAAAGTAGAAATTTGGCTCACAACAACTTACCTATATTCTTTTGAATTGCGCAGGCATTCTACTGACTTTATAAAGTGCTCTCCACCTTTTGTTTATGGGTTGTGCAGATTGCCAAGCGTTTTGTCGGTGTACGAATTCAGGTATAATTCGCGATTCATATTGATAGGAGTAGTGGTAATGCATTCGAGTGACTTCAAGCAACAGTTAAGTGCGTTGATTCGTGAACTAAGAGACGAAATGCAAGGTGCTGAGTTATGGGACAGCAAAGCACCGTCGCAAAAAGCCTTGAAGAGCACTCAACCGTTTGCGTATGACACGTTAGAGTTCTATCAGTGGCTGCAATTTATATTTATTCCGAATATGAAAGAACGGATTGATAAGAAAAAGCCTTTACCTAATCGTCTTGAAGTTAGCCCCATGGCGGAAGAAGCATGGCGCGGAAATTGGAAAGAGCGCCGCCAGGTCATATTGGTTTTGCGCAAAATAGATGAAATGTTCAAAAGTGCATAATCTATAGTAGGCAAAGAAGCATGCTTCCTATTTTGTTCCAAGACGAACATATCGTTGTTATTGATAAACCTTCCGGTTTATTAGTTCACCGTACAGCTTTGGCATGGGGTGAAACCGAATTCGCCATGCAACAGCTGCGCGACCAAATTGACCAACATGTTTTTCCTATTCATCGACTAGACCGACCAACGTCCGGGGTATTGGTGTTTGCCTTGAATTCGGAAATCGCCCGAAAGCTAAGTGACGCTTTCGCCAACAGAGAAGTAGAGAAAACCTACCATGCGGTGGTACGCGGTTATATGCCAGATTCAGGTGTAATCGACTATCCATTGGTAGAAGAGTTGGATGACGTCGCAGACAAGCAAGCTTCGAAAACCCCAGAAGCGAAGGAAGCTATTACTGAATTTGAAACTGTGGCGAAAGTAGAGTTACCTTTTAAGGTGAGCAAAAAGCACGATACTAGCCGTTTTTCGTTAGTGAAATGCAAGCCTAAAACAGGAAGAAAACATCAGATTCGTCGACATTTAGCACACCTAAGACATCCAATCATTGGTGACACCAACCATGGTGATGGTAGGCAGAATCGTTTCTTTCGAGAACATTTTGATTGTCATCGGTTGTTGCTCATTGCATCGGCAATTCGTTTCGAGCACCCGGTAACTCAAGAAGAAATACACCTCGAGCTACCCTTGCCCGAGGTGTTTAAAACAGCTTTTAGAGATTAGTCAGCGGCGCGTAATAGCTCGTTGATACCTACTTTTGCTTTCGTTTTTTCGTCAACTTTCTTCACAATAATGGCAGCGTATAAAGAGTGCGTGCCATCTTTTGAAGGTAGCGAACCAGGAACAACTACGGCACCTGCCGGTACTCGACCATAATGAATTTCCCCTGTTTCACGGTCAAAAATACGGGTGCTTTGACCAATGTATACGCCCATTGAAATAACTGCGCCTTGCTCAACAATAACGCCCTCTACAATTTCAGAGCGTGCACCAATAAAGCAGTTATCTTCAATGATGGTTGGCGTAGCTTGCAGTGGTTCAAGTACGCCTCCAATGCCAACACCGCCCGACAAGTGCACGTTTTTACCGATTTGTGCGCATGAACCTACAGTCGCCCAAGTATCGACCATGGAGCCTTCGTCGACATAAGCGCCAAGGTTAATGTAACTAGGCATAACCACGACATTTTTACCGACAAAGCTTCCTTTTCGAACCATTGCAGGTGGAACAATGCGAACTCCGTCACGTTGAAAGTCAGCTTTCGTGTAGTCTGCGTATTTGCTGGGTACCTTGTCGTAAAAACGGGTTTCACCGCCTTCCATCACTTCATTATCTGACAAGCGGAAGCTAAGAAGTACCGCCTTTTTTACCCACTCGTTTACAACCCATTCAGAGCCATTTTTTTCTGCTACACGAAGTGTGCCTTTGTCGAGTTCTGCAAGTACTTCGGTAACCGCGTCACGCACGTCTTGTGGTGCTGAAGTGGGTGAAATGTCTGCGCGGTTTTCAAATGCTTGTTCAATCACTTGCTGTAAAGAGCTCATTGATTTTTCCTTTTAACTGTCGAGTTCTTGAATAATTGCCTGTCGTAAATCGTGCTGCTCGTTTTCATTGAGCGCCTCATAGTTACTGTTGGTGACCATGAAAAAGTCTTCTGCTTGTTCTCCCACAGTGGTGATTTTTGCCGCCATAACAATCACCGACTGAGCTTGAAAAACTCTAGCTAAACGGGCAATAAGACCTGGGCGGTCTAGCGTGACGAGTTCAAAATGGGTTCGCCGTTGGCCCTTGTGCGAGAGAAAGTTTACTTTGGTTTTCACCGTGAAATTTTTCATACGCCTTGAAAGCGGGCGATGATGTATCGGTGGGTTACTACGTTTGCGCAGAACGTCTTGTAAATGCTGCTGAACTTCGGCAATACGGTCTAAACTTTCTAATGGTGAACCGTCTTGTTCTAATACAATGAATGTATCCATAACAAAGCCGTCGCGTGTATTCAGGATTTGTGCGTCGTGAATACTTAGGTGTTCTGCATCGAGCACAGCTGTAACGTTGGCGAACAGGTGGTTCTCTTCAACATGATAAATAAATATCTCTGTTGTGCCTTGGTTGTTTTCGTCGCCAATTAAAATAAGCGGTAATTGCCGGTCTTTTACATTCGTTAAATGCTGGCTATGCCACGCAATCTGTTCTGGCGTGTGGCGAGAAAAGTAGTCCGCAGTAAACCGTGACCAAAGATGCTGAATGTCTTCTACATTAAAGCCAGCGCTAAGTAACAAAGCCAATGCATTTTGCTTATTTTCTTGAACGCGCTCTCTCAGTGTTGTTTTACTCTCGCCGTCGTTACCTAATGTTGCTTCGGTTGCTCGGTACAGTTCTTCTAGTAGCGTTGCTTTCCAGTTATTCCAAAGGTTGGCGTTGGTTGCGCGAATGTCTGCTACGGTAAGGCAATACAAGTGCTGCAAGCGGCGCTTTGTTTTAACTTTTTGAGCGAACTCTCGAATAACATCAGGGTCGTAAATATCTCTTTTCTGAGCAGTCATCGACATTAACAGATGTTGCTCAACTAACCAGGCTACAAGTTCTGTGTCTTCTGTGTTGTAACCATGTTGAGCACAGAATTCGCGCGCGTCAGCAGCGCCAAGTTCTGAATGATCGCCTCCACGTCCTTTCGCGATGTCGTGGAATATCCCTGCTAAAAACAATAGTTCAGGCGTTTTAAAGTTTTGTACGAGTTCGCTACATAGCGGGAATTGTTCACTTCTTGCTGGCAGAGTAAAGCGGTATAAATTGCGAACAAGCCTAAACGTGTGTTCGTCGACTGTATAGGCATGGAATAAATCGAACTGCATTTGCCCAACAATTTGCGCCCAAGCGGGTAAGTAGCAAGCTATTATTCCGTGGCGATGCATTAGCGTGAAGGCGCGACCGAATCCTTTTGGGGTAGCCACGAGCTGGCAAAATAGCTCACGGCATTCTGCTATTTCACACAATGGTTTTTCTTGTTGCGAGCGAGCGTTTCGCAACAGCCTTATGGTATGGGAGTGAATACCTTTAATACGTTTGTCTGCGGCAATGGTAATAAAGAACCGCATAATGTTAACTGGATTTTCAAATACGTCGTCGGCACTCGCCATAATAAGGTTACCGGTGCGCGCGAACTGTTCTGAAATAACTTCGGGTTGCTGTAAGTCGGTTGGACCAAGAATAGCCTGCTCAAAAAATTGCAGCAGCATTCGGTTGAGCTCACTGACTTTTAAAACGACTTGGAAGTAGTCCTTCATCATTTTTTCAACGGCTGCTTTTCCTGCATTTCCATATCCTAGCCAGCGGGCAACTTCAGGCTGATAATCAAATAGTAACCGGTCTTCGCATTTACCAGCAGTTAAATGTAGTGCGTAGCGTATTCGCCATAAAAAATTCTGACATTCGCGTAATTCGACGAACTCATCGGCAGTAATGTAGTTGTATTCCACCAAGCTTTCGTCTTTGCGAGTTTTAAAGTGCTGTTTGGCTATCCAGTGAATCGTTTGAATGTCGCGAAGGCCACCCGGAGAGCCTTTGATATTCGGTTCCAAGTTATACGAGGTACCGTGAAAGTTCTGGTGTCGTTTGGTCTGTTCATCACTTTTAGCTTGGTAGAAGTCACGGCTTTGCCAAGGAAACTGTGTCATTACCGAGCCGTGTAGTGCTTCAGACAAAGATTGCTTGCCGGCAACAATGCGACTTTCAATTAAAGATGTAGCGATAGTAATGTCAGCGGCTGCCTGTAACATGCAATCGGGCACGGTGCGCACAGCGTGGCCAATATCAATCTTTAAGTCCCATAAATGGGTGATGAAAGCGCTAAGCTTTTCTTCTTGTTCCAAGCTAAGTTTGCTCTCAAAAAGTATGAGTAGATCAATGTCGGAACCAGGGTGCAGCACGGCGCGTCCATAACCACCAACAGCCATTAAGGTTAGAGGCTCTTGCTCTAGTTCCAGAATTGTCCAGAGGTTACGAAGTAGGTCGTCGAAAAAGCCTGCTCGGTCGTGAACAAGAGTGTCAATTTCGGCAACGAAGAATTGCTCAGCGGCCCATTCGTTGTAGGCCTGCAACTGTGCTCGCCATTGCGATATAGGTTGCAGGCTTTCAGGCCAGATTGGTCTGAATAAACTGGGCGTATCAACGATCATCTATGCACCGATAACGCGTGGAAGGTCTTCATCCTCTCGCAGTGTTAGCACTTCAACGCCTGTCTCTGTAACTAACATCGTATGTTCCCATTGCGCACTTAGGCTGCGGTCTTTGGTTAAAACTGTCCAACCGTCACTAAGCGTTTTAGTGTTGCGTTTTCCTGCGTTGATCATAGGCTCGATGGTTAAGCACATACCAGCCTGAAGTGTTTCTCCGGTACCAGGACGACCATAATGCAAAACTTGTGGGTCTTCATGGAATTCGTTGCCGATTCCATGCCCGCAATATTCACGAACGATAGAATAGCCAAACTTCTCACCGTACTTTTGTATGGCGGCACCAATGTCGCCAAGCTGAACACCGGGTTTGACCATTTTAATCGCTAAGTAGAGAGCTTCTTGCGTGACTTTAGTTAAACGGTTCGCCAGAATGCTACCTTCACCCACAATAAACATTTTGCTCGTGTCGCCGTGGTAACCGTCTTTTTTTACGGTAACGTCGATATTAATGATGTCGCCGTCTTTCAGCTTTTTATCGTTCGGTATGCCGTGGCATACGCAATGGTTAACAGACGTGCAAATCGACTTCGGGAAGCCATGGTAATTCAGTGGCGCAGGGTAGGCGTCGTGAGCGACAATGTAGTCATGACAAATTTGGTTCAACTCGTCTGTGGTTACACCCGCTTTAACGTGCTCACCAATCATTTCCAATACGCTTGCTGCGAGTCGCCCAGCGACTCGCATTTTTTCGATTTCTTCAGCCGTTTTAATTTTTATCGCCATGCGATTCAGATCTCTACTTCTTCAAATGAGTTGTAGCTCAAAAAATAGGGTTTTGAACTGCTCTAAATTGTCATGTAAAGGAGTTTACCAGAATCAGTTAAAAATGGCATCCGGCTTGTAGTTTTATGGTGGTTATGGTATAAATCGCGCCGCCTGAGAAAACAAAGTTCTTTCGGCACAAACTATTTAAATTAAACACACATATACCGTCACATGGTGCGGGGTGCTCGGAAACGGGTCGCAGCATGGGGTGTATGGAGGCTTAACCCCTTAAAAAGGAAAAATATTATGGCTAATGTGTCGATGCGCGACATGCTAAAAGCTGGTGTCCACTTCGGTCACCAAACTCGTTTCTGGAACCCAAAAATGAAGCCTTTCATCTTTGGCGCGAGAAACAAAATTCATATCATCAACCTTGAGTCTACAGTTCCAATGTTTAACAAAGCATTGGGTCACCTTTCTCAAATCGGTGCAAACAACGGTAAAGTTCTTTTCGTAGGTACTAAACGTGCTGCGTCTGAGCAAGTAGAAACTGCAGCAAAAGCTTGTGGTCAGTACTACGTTCAACACCGTTGGTTAGGTGGTATGTTGACGAACTGGAAAACAGTTCGCCAGTCAATCAAACGTTTGAAAGATCTAGAAACGCAAAGCCAAGACGGTACTTTTGATAAGTTAACCAAGAAAGAAGCACTAACGCTTACGCGTGAAATGCAAAAGCTTGAAAAGAGCCTTGGTGGTATCAAAAACATGGGCGGTTTGCCTGACGCATTGTTTGTGATCGACGCTGATCACGAGCACATTGCAATTAAAGAAGCAAACAACCTAGGTATTCCTGTTATTGCAGTAGTCGATACAAACTCTGATCCAGACGGCGTTGACTACGTGATTCCTGGCAACGACGACGCAATTCGCGCGATCCAGTTGTACTTGAACTCAGCTGCAACTGCTATTACTGAAGGCCGCAATCAAGGTGGCGCAGAAGTAAACAAAGCTGACGATTTCGTTGAAGCAGCTGACGAAGAAGCGAGTGCCGAGTAATTGGTATTTGAGCGGTCCGGCGCAAGCCGGGCCATTTTCGAAAGAATTCTGACGTATTGAGGTTTGAATCATGGCGATTACTGCTGCGATGGTTAAAGAACTGCGCGAGCGTACTGGCGCAGGTATGATGGATTGTAAGAAAGCATTGCAAGAAGCTGGTGGTGACATCGAGCTTGCAATCGAAAATATGCGTAAAAGCGGTCAAGCTAAAGCGGCTAAGAAAGCAGGCCGTATTGCTGCTGAAGGTGTAATTCTTACTAAATCTGAAGGTAACGTAGGTACTCTAGTTGAGCTTAACTGTGAAACTGACTTCGTTGCTCGCGACAACAGCTTCCTTGGTTTTGGTGGTCAAGTAGTTGAAGCTGCATTCGCAAACAAAGAAAACGATGTAGAAGCTTTGCGTGCAACTAGCATCGGTGATGCAACTGTTGACGAAACACGCGAAACTTTAGTAGCTAAAATCGGTGAGAACATGAACGTTCGCCGTGTAGCTACAATTACTGCTGGCGACCTAGTTGGAACTTATGTTCACGGTGGCCGCATTGGTGTTGCTGTTGCAATCACTGGTGGTGACGCAGAACTTGCTAAAGACATTGCTATGCATGTTGCTGCAAGTAACCCACAATTCGTTAAGCCAGAAGACGTTGACGCAGACGTTATTGCAAAAGAGCGTGAGATCCAAATCGACATCGCTATGCAGTCTGGCAAGCCGAAAGAAATCGCTGAGAAGATGGTTGAAGGCCGTATGAAGAAATTCACCGGTGAAATCAGCCTTACAGGTCAGCCTTTCATTAAAGAGCCAAGCAAATCAGTTGGCGAATTGTTGAAAGAAGCTGGTGCTGACGTTGTTACTTTTGTTCGCTTTGAAGTGGGTGAAGGTATTGAACGTAAAGAAGAAGACTTCGCAGCTGAAGTTCAAGCTCAGGTAGCTGCTGCTAAAGGTTAATAGCATGGCAACGAAGCCGAGCAAACAATAGTAAATACCGCGCCTGACGTTAGTCGGCGCGGTTTTTTTTAGCTTTTTATAAGGAAACCGACACATGAGTACACATCCAAAACCTGGTTATCGTCGCATACTACTTAAATTGAGCGGAGAAGCGCTCATGGGTGAAGAGGCATTTGGCATTGATGCGCGTGTGTTGGACCGCATGGCTCGAGAAATTAAAGAAGTTCTCGAGTTGGGTGTGCAAGTTGGTGTGGTTATCGGTGGCGGTAACTTGTTCCGCGGCGAAGGGCTAGCGAAAGCGGGCATGAATCGAGTTGTGGGTGACCACATGGGGATGCTGGCTACTGTAATGAATGGTTTGGCAATGCGCGACGCATTGCATCGTGCATTTGTGAATGCCCGCTTAATGTCTGCAATTGAACTCAATGGGGTTTGTGACAGCTACAACTGGGCGGAAGCCATTAGCTTGTTAAAGTCAGGCCGCGTGGTTATTTTCTCTGCGGGTACGGGCAACCCATTTTTCACTACCGACTCAGCTGCATGTTTGCGCGGTATTGAAATTGAAGCCGAAGTGGTACTGAAGGCAACTAAAGTAGACGGTGTTTTCAGTGAAGATCCGATGAAGAACCCTGACGCGGTACGCTATGATGAGATAGACTATAGCGAAGTGCTCTCTAAAGAGCTGAAGGTTATGGACTTAGCAGCATTTACACTAGCAAGAGACCACCAACTTCCAATTCGTATATTCAATATGAATAAACCTGGCGCATTGAAATCAGTGATTATGGGAGAAGATGAAGGTACACTAATTACCAATCTCCATAATTCGAACGAAACAGAATAAGAGAACGAGGGACTACCGTGATTAATGAGATTTTAGCAGACGCTAAGTCGCGCATGACGAAAAGTGTAGAGTCTTTGCAGGCGCAAATGGCAAAGGTACGCACAGGCCGTGCGCACCCAAGTTTATTGGATGGTGTAACTGTGCCTTACTACGGTACTGAAACACCTTTAAATCAGTTGGCGAATATCACTGTAGAAGACTCACGAACGTTGTCGATTACCGTGTTTGATAAAAGCAGCTCAGGCGCAGTTGAGAAAGCTATTTTAACGTCTGACCTGGGCTTAAACCCTGCAGCGGCGGGCAATGTTATTCGTGTACCTTTACCGCCACTTACCGAAGAGCGTCGTAAAGACCTTGTGAAAGTGGTACGTAACGAAGCTGAAGGTGGACGAGTAGCGATTCGTAACGTACGTCGCGACGCGAACAACGACATCAAAGAGTTGTTGAAAGAAAAAGAGATTACAGAAGACGACGAGCGTCGTGCTCAAGACGATATCCAAAAGCTCACCGACGAAGCTGTAAAGAAGGTTGATGAATTATTAGCCTCTAAAGAAGCTGAGTTGATGGAAGTTTAACCGCTCACTCGGTTAAATATTGGAGCTACACGCCGTGTTAGGTATACTTTCGCGGCGTTTATTTTTTTGAAAGTTGGATTATGACAGAACAAGTCAGCGAGACAAAAATAGAAGGCTTGCCGAAGCACGTTGCAATTATTATGGATGGCAACGGGCGTTGGGCGACGAAAAAAGGTAAGTCTCGTACTTATGGTCATAAGGCCGGTTCAAATGCAGTACAAAATGCCATTACGTTTGCGCGTAGAAATGACATTGAGGCATTAACGCTGTTTGCATTTAGTAGTGAAAACTGGGCGCGACCAGAAAGCGAAGTTTCGGTTTTAATGGAGCTTTTTATCACAGTGTTGCAGCGAGAAGTCGCTAAGCTAAAACAGCATGGTGTTCGGTTACGCGTGATTGGTGATGTTTCTAGGTTTTCACCAAAACTACAAAAGCGTATTCGCCAAGCAGAAGAACAAACTGAAGAAAACACTGCGCTTATTCTTAATATTGCAGCTAACTACGGTGGACGATGGGACATTGCTGCGGCATGCCAACAAGTTGCCCAGCGTGTGAAGCTTGGTGAGCTTGAGCCTGAGCAAATTGACGAGTCGTTGCTAGGTGAATATATGCAGTTAGCCGATATTCCAACTCCAGACCTCTTGATCAGAACCGGCGGAGACATCAGAATAAGTAACTTCTTATTGTGGCAATTAGCCTATGCCGAATTGTATTTTACAGATACATTATGGCCTGACTTTGATGACCAAACGTTTGCAGACGCGATTGATAGCTTTATGCAACGTGAACGCCGATTCGGACTGACCAGCGAACAACGACAACAAATGCTGGCTGAGGGCTAAACAGAGGATTTTTTTTTGTTAAGACAACGAATTTTGACTGCGGCATTTTTAATACCTGTCGCGTTAGCTATTGTATTTTTACTACCGCTTGAATGGTTTAACTGGGTAATCGGTGGGGTTATGGTGCTTGCTGCATGGGAGTGGGCACCTTTGATGGGCGTTTGTAAGACTGCCGGACGCTCTTTATATTGCTTGCTAGTAGGTATTTGTGTCGCTGTTTTAGCCTACATTACTCCTGTTGGTTCCATTTGGTCAGCAACTGAGCTTGCTAATGCTGTGTTCTATCCTGTGTTAGTGGGTGGTATATGGTGGTTGTTCGCCATATTTCTCGTATTTACTTTCCCAAGAAGCCGCGCTGTTTGGGCGAAAAGCCGCGCGTTTGTCGGTGCATTTGGCATTTTAGTGCTTATCCCAGCATGGGCTGCGCTTTTGAGTTTGCGTTCGCTTCATTACGACGACAACCCTTACTTTGGTTCTTGGACCGTACTATTCCTGTTTTTACTGGTATGGGCTGCCGACATCGGTGCTTTCTTTGCGGGTAAAAAGTTTGGTAAGCATAAACTTATGCCGCACGTTAGTCCGGGCAAAACGAAAGAAGGTTTTGTCGGTGGGCTCGTGTTTTCCATTGGAGTGATGAGTATTGTTGCTTTCACACTACCGGTGCCTAGTAACATTCTCTTGGCATTCTACTTGGTAGCGACATTGTCGGTGATCGTGTCGGTGTTTGGGGATCTTAATGAAAGTATGTTTAAGCGCTGTGCGGGCGTTAAAGACAGTGGCTCTTTGCTGCCAGGTCACGGCGGTATTCTTGACCGCATCGACAGCTTAACTTCTGCATTGCCTATATTCTTGCTGGGCTATCTGTGGCTTATTCATCCTTATTTTGGAAGTAGTTAATTATTATGAACTCGCCGAAGTATGATGAGCTGCATCAGGGCCAACAGATGATAACCATTCTTGGAGCCACAGGGTCTATTGGTTTAAACACCATAGACGTTATTGTGCGACATCCAGAAAGTTATCGAGTGTTTGCCTTAACAGCGCATCAGAATTGGCAAAAAATGCTAGAGCTGTGTGATCAGGTTAAGCCCGAATATGTAGTGCTAACTGACGCTTTTGCCGCTAGCCAGCTTCGCTCGGTGTTGAATGAGGTGGGTTCAAAAACACAAGTTCTAGACCAAGTTGAAGATTTAGACGCTGTTGCGGTTGCGCAAGAGGTAGACACCGTAATGGCTGCGATTGTCGGCGCAGCTGGTTTGCAGCCAACATTAGCTGCGGTAAAAGCGGGTAAACGCGTTCTTCTCGCTAATAAAGAAGCGTTGGTGATGAGTGGTCAATTCTTCATGTCGGCCGCAGCAGATTCGGGCGCTATGGTGTTACCTGTTGATAGTGAACATAACGCCATATTCCAAGCGCTTCCAGAGCAAGTACAACGTGCTTCCGGTAAGGCGAAGTTGAGCCATTATGGTGTAGAGAAAATACTACTAACAGGCTCTGGTGGTCCCTTTAGAGAACTTCCACTCGAGCTATTAAAAGAGCAAACACCTGAAGCGGCGTGTGCTCATCCGAATTGGTCTATGGGCCGAAAGATTTCGGTCGATTCCGCCACGATGCTGAACAAAGGTTTGGAGTACATTGAAGCTCGCTGGTTGTTTAACTGCAATCGCGAACAGATAGACGTACTTCTTCACCCGCAAAGTGTTATTCATTCTATGGTGCAATATGCTGACGCCTCTGTCATCGCTCAAATGGGCATGCCTGATATGCGTACGCCTATTGCGCATACCTTAGCGTATCCAGAGCGTATCGAGAGCGGTGTTGAACGGTTGGACTTTACCAAGGTTGCAGCGCTTACCTTCAGTGAAGTCGATTATGAGCGTTACCCAAGCTTAAAAATTGCGATTGACGCATGTTGGGCAGGGCAAGTGGCCACAACTACGTTAAATGCTGCGAATGAAGTCGCTGTTGCAGCGTTCTTGGAACGGCAAATTCCCTTTACAGCAATTAGTGAAATTTGTGATTCTGTGGTGGAACATCAGTTGGCAACAACGGTCGATGATATAGCTGGCATTGTGAGCTGTGATGAGACAGCGAGAATTGCTGCCAAGAAATATATTCAGGCGAATTGGGGTTAACGGTGGAACAGTTTATTTGGTCAATTGGTGCTTTCGTTGTTGCATTAGGTTTGGTGGTGACTTTTCACGAATTTGGCCATTTCTGGGTTGCTCGCCGTTGCGGGGTGAAAATTCTTACCTTTTCAATTGGTTTTGGTAAGCCGTTATTGAGCTGGAAAGGCAAAGACCAAACACAATACCAAGTAGCCGCGATACCTCTGGGCGGCTACGTGAAAATGCTGGATCACGAAGTGCACCCAACCGAGCAAAATGAACTTCACCAAAGTTTCCGAAATAAACCTCTGTGGCAGCGCAGTGCTATTGTTGCTGCTGGTCCTATTGCTAATTTTATTTTTTCCATTGCGGTTTTGTGGGTCATGCTGATGATAGGTATGCCAGCGGCAAAACCAATTGTGGGTGAAGTGGCTGATGGCAGTATTGCGCAACAAGCGGGTATTGCACCGAATAGCGAAATTATTCGTGTTGACGGCCATGCAGTAGAGGACTGGCAAGATGTAAACCTTCGGTTAGTGGCCCGAATGGGTGACGATGCAACCACTATAGAGACTCAGCAAGAAAATGGGGAAATTTCAGAGCATCGGTTAAACCTGACTCAATGGTCAGTAGATCCAGAAACAGAAACAACGTTGAGTGCATTAGGGATTGACCTATTTAGCCCTAAAGTGACAACAACGTTGCTTTGGATAGAGGAAAACGCGCCTGCTCAGATTGCAGGACTTGAAGTGGGTGATAAAATTGTCGCCCTTAACGGAACTCCTGTCCAAGAATGGGGACAAATAACAAGCTTCATTGCACAACACCCGGATCAAGTCATCGATATTGGCATTGAACGAGGTGGAAACAGCCAAGAACTGTCGGTGCAACTGGCGAATAGAGATGGAAATGGTTACTTGGGTGTAGCGCCACAAAGTGAACCTTATCCGGAAGAATATCGCTTCGTAATGAAAGCAGGGCCTATTGAGGCTCTGGTAGGGGGCGTAGAACGGACATGGCAGCTTATGGGATTGTCGTTGTCCATGGTGAAGAAGCTTGTGCTAGGAGACGTAGGGCTGAACAACATTAGCGGTCCTATTGGTATTGCCCAAGGCGCAGGTACACACGCAAGTTATGGCTTAGTTTATTTCTTAAGTTTCTTAGCCTTGATTAGCGTGAGTTTGGGAATATTGAATTTATTACCGATACCGATGCTCGACGGTGGACATTTATTGTTTTACATCGTGGAAGGTATTCAAGGAAAGCCGGTTTCGGAGCGTGTTCAAGAATATGGATTTAGAATTGGACTCGTATTATTAGCATTACTTACAATGGTTGCGGTGTTTAACGATATTAACCGTTTATTGCCATAAAACTTATAAACAAAAAAGACGTAATTTCATGACATTGAAACATTGGCTTGTTGGTGCAGCATTAGTAGGGGCAAGTTCTTCTGCCGCGGTTGCTGAAACATTTTTACTTGAGGATATTCAAGTTCGCGGTTTGCAGCGTGTAGCTTTGGGTGCCGCCCTAACTTACGTACCTGTTCGCCCAGGTGAAGAAGTAGACGAAATAAGTATTCGTGAAACGATTCGCGAGCTTTATGCCTCAACTCACTTCGACGATATTCAGGTTGAGCGTGTCGGTAACAGCTTGGTCATTACTGTACAAGAACGTCCAGTGATTAATGCGGTTGAGTTAGAGGGCAATAAAGACCTTA
This sequence comes from Lysobacter sp. N42, assembly GCF_004344885.1. Lineage (NCBI taxonomy): Bacteria > Pseudomonadati > Pseudomonadota > Gammaproteobacteria > Lysobacterales > Lysobacteraceae > Lysobacter > Lysobacter sp. N42. The sequence goes on along the minus strand of NZ_SKFB01000001.1, from coordinate 874,800 downwards.
AAGACGACCAATTATTGGACAGTTTGCGTACTTCAGGTATTGCGGAAGGTGAGTCGTTAGACCGAACAGTGATTTCAGGCATTGCGCGCAGTATCGAAGAGTTCTATCACAGTGTAGGTAAATACACCGCCCAGGTAGACGTTCGAGTGATTAACCGACCGCGTAACCGTGTTGATCTTCGATTTGAGTTCGAAGAGGGCGCTGCAGCTGAAATTGAACAAATTAACGTGATCGGCAATAACGTGTTCAGCCGTGAACAGTTGCTGTCGCAAATGGAATTACGAGACGAAGTTCCATTTTGGCGTATTTTTACCAAGCGTAATTACCAGCAAGAACAGTTGGTAGGTGACTTAGAGAACATAGAGTCATTTTATCTTAACAATGGTTACTTACAATTCTCGATGGACTCTGTGCAAGTAGACATTACACCAGAGCTTGAAAGTATCTATGTAACGTTGAATTTGTCTGAGGGTGAACAGTTTAATGTCGACGGTGTGGAAATCATTGGTGATATTCAGCGTCATCGTGAATGGCTAGATCGCCTAGGTGCGCTGATTGACAACAAGCAATACAGTCAGGCAGAAGTTACTAACTTAGAAGAAGCGATTAAGCGTTACTTTGGTCGTATGGGCTACGCGCGTACCGAAGTGAATACTATGCCGACGCTCGACCAAGAAACAAATACCGTAAAATTAACCATGATGGTTGATCCTGGCCAACGTGTATATGTGCGCCGTATTAATTTCGAGGGTAACGATGCGACTGCAGACGAAGTACTTCGTCGTGAAATGCGTCAAATTGAAGGCGCATGGCTATCGGACCAGTTGGTAGAGCAAGGTAAGGTTCGTTTAGAGCGACTTGGTTATTTTGAAACGGTTGAATTTGAAACCGTACCGGTGCCTGGTGAACCTGATTTAGTTGATGTTTTATACAATGTGAAAGAGCAACCTTCTGGAACATTCCAGGCAGGTATGGGTTATGGCGATTATGCTGGTTTAAGTTTTAACGTTGCTGTTTCTCAGGAAAACTTTTTAGGTTCAGGTAACAGTGTTGGTTTCCAGGTTGACACCAACCGTTACTCGAAGTCGTTACGTTTAAATTATCGCGACAATTACTTCACCGACGACGGTGTAAGTTTAGGCGGTAGTATTTATTACAACGACTTTGACGCAGGGCAGGCTAACCTGCAGCAATATAACCAAACGTCTTACGGTGTTGGTTTGAACATGGGATTCCCTGTGAACGAATATAACCGTCTAAACTTCGGTTTTGGTTATGCGAAAACAGGTATTACTCAGTTTGACCCGTACGAGCAAACGCGAGACTTTTATGAACGTTATGCGGAGCAATCTTCAAGCGATGCTCGTTTAGAGTTCGACTCGTTTTATGCGACAGCTAGCTGGTCAAGAATTACCTTGAACCGTGGTGTGTTTCCAACCGACGGTACAGAGAATTCTTTGAGCTTGAAGGTAACTTCGCCGAACAGTGACTTGCAGTACTTCAGAGCCGAGTATAACTTCCGTTATTACCAACCATTCGATGACGACCACAACTGGGTAGGTTTGACACGAATGAGTTTTGGTTACGGTAATGGCTACGGTGACGATGATGGCTTTGAATATACGCTACCATTCTGGGAAAACTTCTATGGTGGCGGCGGCGACTCGCTGCGCGGGTTTGAACAAAACCGAACTGGACCTAAAGGTTTAATTCGTCGTACTAACTATATTCAAGGGCCACCAGACGAGAACGGTTTGCCGACTCAAATCGCCCTGGGTCCAGAGCATGACACGTTAGATGTTCTCCGCCGCAGAGCACTTGGTGGTAACGCGATGTTTAATGCAAGTATCGAGTTGATTTTCCCAACACCGTTTGTTGGAGAGTCTACGCGAGGCACGATTAGAACAAGTGCGTTCATTGACGTAAGTAGTGTTTGGGATACCGAATTTAATTACGATGAGTACAAAGACCTTCAAGTCGTTGAAGGCACCCCGTTTTGGGATTACAGTGATCCAGGAAACTATCAAGCTTCATACGGTGCGAGTTTACAGTGGCTTTCACCTATGGGAGCATTAACCTTTAGCTTAGGTTTCCCTTTGCGTTCGCTTGATTCCGAGTTAGAAGATCAATTTACATTTAATATTGGTACAACTTTTTAAGTTTTAATTAATAAATATAGAGGAAGTAATTTTGAAATCTGTAATGTTATCTTTAGCGCTTGTCGCAGCTTTGGCATTAAGCCCATTTACTGCAAATGCACAGTCTGCTCCACTAAAGGTTGCGGTTGTTGACGTTCGTGCTGTATTCGAGCAGCTTCCACAGTCTCGTGAAATCGGCACTATTATTGAGCGTGAATTCCAAGACAGAGCTGAGCGTCTTCGCCAAATGGAAGAAGACATGACGACTTTGCAAGAAACTATGCAACGCGATGAAGCTATTATGAGCGATGAAGAGAAAGAAAGCTCAATGGCTGAATTGCAAACAACTTATGAAGAGTATCAGCAACGCCGTGAAGAACTTACACAGCAGCTTAACCGTCGTAGAACGGAAGAGCGTAACCGTGTTCTTGGTCAAATTCAGCAGGTGATCAACGACATGGCTGTTGCAGGCGACTACGACATGGTGATTGAAGCTGGTAACCTTGCGTTTGCGAAAGACAGCTTAGACATTACTAACCGTGTTATTGAGCGTATGACGCAGGAATAATATGAAGCCTGTGAGTATAGCTACCCTCGCTTCTGCAATAGATGCGGAAGTGAGCGGTGCTGCAGAAACTGAAGTTCATGGTTTAGCGACACTTGCTGCGGCAACGCCTCAGCAAGTTTCTTTTTTAGCGAACCCTAAATATCAAAGTCAGCTTGAAACGACTCAGGCTGGAGCTATCATTGCTCATCCTGAAGTAGCTAAAGCGTTTCCTGACCGTAATTTTATATTAAGCGATAACCCATACTTGTCGTACGCGAAAGCGGCGCAATTTTTCGATTTGTCTCCACGACCTCCTGTGGGGATACATCCAACAGCAGTGGTTTCCGAGTCAGCTCAATTAGGTGAGGGAGTCGCAGTGGGTCCTCATGCGGTGATTGCCGATGATGCAGTGATCGGTGCCGGAACAAGCATTGGTGCTAACTGTTACATAGGCGAGAACGCTCGTTTAGGAGATAATTGTCGGCTATGGCCGCAGGTATCGATTTACTATGGCGTGGTTATTGGTAGCGATTGTACCTTTCATAGTGGAGCGGTAATTGGCGCGGACGGGTTCGGTTTTGCGCCGCATCAAGGTAGCTGGGTTAAAATACCACAGCTTGGTTCAGTTGAAATTGGTGACCGTGTCGAAATTGGTGCAAATACGACTGTTGACCGCGGCGCGCTGGACAACACAGTTATTGAAAGCGGATGTATTATCGACAACCATTGTATGATTGCGCACAACGTTCATATTGGCGCAAATACTGCAATGGCTGCGCACACCGGTATTGCCGGAAGTACAACAATTGGTAAAAACTGCTTATTTGCAGGCTATACTGGTATAGCAGGTCACATCAATATTTGTGATGGTGTAAGAACCAACGGTATGACCATGATAACCCGAGATATTAAAAAGCCGGGTGTGTTGGCTTCAGGGTTACCTGAAATGGAACATAGTGTTTGGTCTCGAGCTAGTGTTAGATTTAAGCAATTGCCCGAGTTATTTTCTCGAGTGCGTGCATTAGAAAAAAACAATAAATAAGTTGTAGACGGAGAGTCTTTTGAGCAAAGAACAACTACCTGGTTTTGATATCAACGAGATATCCGAAATCCTTCCACATCGTTATCCTTTTGCCTTAGTTGACCGGGTTATTTCTTATGTACCTGGTGAGTCATTACATGCGATAAAAAACATAACCATGAATGAACCCGTGTTTACGGGCCATTTTCCTGGAAACCCGATATTTCCTGGAGTCTTGCTACTTGAAGCTATGGCGCAGGCAACAGGGTTGCTGGGTTTCAAAATGGTTGAAGATATCGAGTCAAACGAAATTTACTTGTTTGCGGGTATCGACAATGCGCGCTTTAAGCGCCAGGTTATCCCGGGGGATCGCGTCGACCTTTTCGTTGAGTTTGATAAAGAGAAACGCGGAATTTGGAAGTTTAAAGGCAGAGCTGAAGTAGACGGGCAGTTAGCAGCGAGCGCAGACTTAATGTGCGCGAGAAGGAAGGTTTAGTTTGATTCACGAAACAGCGATTATTGACCCGAGTGCCAAAATTGGCGCCAATGTCTCTATAGGTGCTTATACAGTTGTTGGCCCAGACGTTGAAATAGGCGATGACTGCTGGATAGGTCCTCATGTAGTGCTTAATGGACCTACGCGAATGGGTAAGGAAAATAAGATTTTCCAATTTTCGTCTGTGGGAGAAGGCTGCCAAGATAAGAAGTATGCTGGCGAGCCTACTGAACTGGTGATTGGTGACCGTAATGTTTTTCGCGAGTCGACGACAATTCACCGTGGTACAGTGCAAGACAAGGGTATTACCAAAATAGGTGACGACAACCTATTTATGGCTTACGTACATGTGGCGCACGACTGTGTTATTGGTAGCCAGAATATTTTCGCGAATGCGGTAACGCTAGCTGGTCATGTGCATGTGGGCGACTACGTTATTCTTGGCGGTTTTACCGGTGTTCATCAATTCTGCAAAATTGGTTCGCACTCATTTTGTGCCGTAAGCTCCGTAGTCGTACAAGATATTCCCCCGTATATTATGGCGCAGGGACACAATGCAGTGCCCCGCACGATTAACAGCGAAGGGTTAAAACGCAGAGGTTTCACTTCAGAGCAAATCAAGAACGTGAAGCGTGCGTATAAGTTGCTATACCGGAACGGTTACACGCTCGACGAAGCAGTTGCTGCAATGGAGAAAATGGCCGTAGATGAAGTACAACCCATGATTGATTTTATCGGCCAGTCCACACGCGGAATTATTCGCTAATCTTTGCTTTTATAGGTCTTCAATGAGCTCTGTATCCCCTCTTAAAGTAGGTATTGTCGCCGGAGAGAGCTCTGGCGATATTCTTGGTGCAAATCTAATGAAGTCGCTGAAAGCGATGCAGCCAGACGTTGAGTTTATCGGCGTAGGCGGACCTTTAATGGAAGAGCAAGGATTAAACAGCCTATTCCCAATGGAAACGCTTTCGGTGATGGGGCTTGTCGATGTTTTAAAGCAGCTCCCAGGGTTGTTAAAGGCAAGAAAGCAGGTTGTTACCGCGATGCTCTCGCAAAAGCCGGACGTATTTGTAGGTATTGACGCGCCAGACTTCAATTTGCCCATAGAAACCAAGTTAAAAGCCCAAGGTATCAAAACCGCGCATTATGTAAGCCCGTCTGTTTGGGCATGGCGTCCAAAACGTATTTTCAAAGTACAGAAGGCCACTCACGACGTATTTGCGATACTTCCCTTTGAGCCTGACTTTTATAGCCGTTATAACGTTCCCTGTACGTTTGTGGGGCATCCGTTGGCAGACGATATTCCGTTGCAGCCAGATAGCCAAGCGGCTAGGAAGAAGCTCGGGCTTGCGCCAGATAAAACCTATGTCGCATTATTACCCGGAAGTAGGGGCGGCGAAGCAGGTTTGCTTACGCCTGATTTTTTCGCTACCGCACATAAAATTTATGAGGCTTTTCCCGAAGTAGAATTTCTTCTCGCGTACGCCAACGATGCACGGAAAAATCAAATTGCTGGTTTACTATCCGAGCAAGACAAAGCACTTCCATTGCATGAGTTTGATGGCAACAGTAGGGATGTCATGTTGGCGGCGAACTCATGTATTCTAGCTTCAGGTACAGTAACGTTAGAAGCCATGCTACTTAAGCGCCCGATGGTGGTGTGTTATAAATTCGGCTGGCTGAACTATCAAATTCTTAGTCGCATGCTGACGTTAAAATATTTTTCTTTACCTAACTTACTCGCCGACAAATCGTTAGTGCGTGAATTAGCGCAAAACGACTGTACGCCAGACAATATTTTTCACGAAGTAAAGCGGCACTTAACGGAAGATATGACTCCCGTGCTTGACCAGTACACAGCACTTCATGAAAAAATCCGTTGTGGAGCAGGTAAACAAGCTGCTAAACGCCTGCTTGCATTGATCCACGAAACTGCGCCTACCGTATAGTTTACTTTACGTTCTAACTTCAAGAGAATACCGAATGCAGCGCTCGAAAGAATCGATTATTCCGGGCGCTCTGGGATTGGTAAACTTAAGCATCATTAAATTCATCAAAGAGTTGCGGAGTACTCGATGGGACTTTTAGTAGACGGTAAATGGCAAGACAAATGGTACGATACCGAGAAAACTGGCGGTAAGTTTGTTCGTAGTGAAGCTCAATTTAGAAATTGGGTGACCGCAGATGGCTCTGTTGGACCTACGGGTAAGGCGGGTTTTAAAGCTGAGTCTGGGCGCTACCATTTATACGTTTCTTATGCTTGTCCGTGGGCCCATCGTACGCTTATTTTTAGGGTTCTGAAAAACCTTGAAGACCATATTAGCGTTTCTGTGGTTGAGCCTAAAATGCTGGAGAACGGTTGGGAATTTGGTTCGGGTGAAATGAAAGATCCGCTCTTTGATTTTAATTTCATGCATCAGGTCTACACGAAAGCGGATCCGAACTACTCAGGTCGCGTTACCGTGCCTGTGCTTTGGGATAAACAACAAAACACTATCGTAAGCAACGAGTCTGCGGACATTATTCGTATGTTCAATAGTGCGTTTGATGAAATCACCGGTAATACAGAAGACTTTTACCCAGAGGTATTACATAACGACATAGATGCCATCAATGAGTTGGTATATGACAATATTAACAACGGTGTTTATAAATCAGGTTTTGCTACTACACCTGAAGCCTACGGTGTGGCTTTTGATGCGTTGTTTGAAGCTTTAGACAAAGTAGAGTCAATATTGGCGAAGCAGCGTTATTTAACTGGGGAAACCCTTACAGAGGCTGACTGGCGTTTGTTTACAACGCTAGTGCGGTTCGACCCCGTTTATCATGGGCACTTTAAAACTAACAAGAAGCGTATTGTTGATTATCCTCATTTGTGGAACTACGTACGCGAGCTTTATCAAGTAGACGGTGTGGCTGAAACGGTAAATATGGCGCATATCAAAACCCACTATTATGCGAGCCATACCATGATTAACCCTACGGGCATTGTGCCAAAAGGTCCTGAAATTGACTTTTTGGAACCTCACAATCGTGAAAGTTTTAGCGGAGTTTAAAGTTATGAAGTCATCTTCAGTGATTCGTCACCGCGTTAAAGGTATGCCTGCTCAAGATGGAGCAGGTGTGAAGTTAAGCCGTGTTATCAATCAACCTGCATTTCGGCACAAAGATCCGTTTTTAATGTTGGATGAATTTAAGTCGGATGATCCTAATGATTATATTGCTGGCTTTCCTCCGCACCCTCATCGCGGTTTTTGCACCTTGTCATATATGCTGGCAGGAAAAATGGCTCATGAAGACTCTACCGGCAATTCGGGGGAAATTGGCCCGGGCGGTTTGCAGTGGATGAAAGCTGCAAGAGGCATTATTCATTCGGAGATGCCTAAGCAAGAAAACGGTTTAATGTGGGGTTTTCAACTGTGGTTGAATTTGCCCGCTAGTGAAAAACTGAGCGATCCTGAATATGCCGACATTCCTGGAGACAAGGTACCAGAGGTGAAGATCGAAAACGGTCTAGTTCGCGTGTTGTCGGGGAATTTTGAAAACGAAGAGGGTCCTGTGAAAGCTCCAGGTCGTTCCTTTTTATATTTAGACTATCGAACTCAGGCAGACAGCGAAATTGAACTGCCTAATCAAGGGCAATCTACTCGACTTCTTTATGTCTACGAGGGTGGGATATTACTCGACGGTATAAATGTAGGTGCCGGGGAGTTGGTAGAGCTCGACGATGAGGCGACGGTTACGTTAAAAACAAAAGGTGAAACAGGCTTTCTATTGCTAGCGGCGCAGCCTATTGGAGAGCCAATAGCGCAATACGGACCGTTCGTTATGAACACGGAAAATGAGCTAAGACAAGCGTTTACCGATTACCAGAATGGGACTCTAGCTCAATAATCGGCTCCTAAGCCTCTATCTTGAGAGTAAAAAGCCGGTATCAAACTGGGTACTTTATACCTTGATACCGGTTACGCCTTGATAATCTGTTTTGATTTGTTTTAAACGTTTTTGGTGGGCTTCAGGTAGGGTTAACCCTTCAATCGTTCTAAAACAGCGTTTACAACCGTCGAGTAGATATTGCGAGTGTTGATCATCATCCATCATAACCTTGATCGCCGCTTGCACGTAGTTAAGAGAGGCGCCACTGTTCATTGGTGCCTGCTTTAACGCCACTTCAAAGTGTTTTAATGATTCTTTGTAATCGCCTTCGGTATAGGCTTTAATACCCAATTTATTCGCTTCCACAAATGATTTACGTTGCTCTTTGCATTTCTCGATTCGTGATTCGAGTAACTTTTTGTTGTAGTTGTCGTAAATCGCTTCATCGCTAAGTCCGTCTGCAAGTAACTCAGCGCGCTCAAACTCACCAATATCGAGTAGGGCGATAATAATGTCTGGCGCTATTTCAGGTGGAACCTCATGACCTTGCTCAAGAAAGCCTGCAACAATTCCTTTCATATTGGACTGTGCTTCACGCAACTGGCCATTAAAAGCGTTGATACGTGCAAAAACCGCACTCTCTAAAGTTTTGTAGTCAAATTTTGAGTACACCAAAAGTTCATCTGTTTTAGCTCGATGAAGTGCTAGAGAAGCTTCTTGCTGATATTTACTGACTTGTTTTGAATCTTCACCGTTTTCTGCTGCATCTAAAATACTGCGAATGTAAGTACACAAATATTTAGGGTCTCGGTGTACCGATTTTCTCGAAATTTCAACAACATGGTACATGGCTTGCTTCGCCAGCTCGAACTCTCCATTGCGCCTTGCTAAGTCTGCCATATACAGTTGGCGGTTTAATGAGAAAGGCGCCAACGTAACTGCTCTTCTAGCCGGGTCTAGGGCTTCTTCTTGTTTGTCGAGTTTGTCTAATGCTTGAGCTTTTAGGTCGTAAGCGTCTGCACCGTTAGGGTTATTCTTAATAACTTCGTCTAACAAGGGGATGGCAACTTCAAATTGCCCCTGCGCGTATTTAATTTTGGCTAAAGCAAGTACACCCCATGAGAACCTCTGCTCTGAAAGTAATGCTTTAACGGATTTCTCTGCGTCGTTTAACTTTCCTGTTTTCATATTGAGTTCGGTGGAGAGTTGTAAACAGAAGTTTTTGTAACGCCCACCGCTGTCAATGTGTTCTTTACAGGCTTGTAAGCACTCTGAATATTTTTGTCGGTAAAGTGCTTGGTATACCTTTCTAAGTGCTATGCGTTTTCTAAAAGAGCGGGTTAAACGAGAGCGCAGCACATTATTAGAAAACGGCTTCATGAGGTAGTCGTCGGGCTGTAACTCGATGGCACTAAGAACCATAGGTTTATTGTTCTCGCCACTTACGAGGATAAACACACCGTCTGGTCGAAGTAATTCGAGCACGCGAAGCTCTTCAAGTACTTGGCGACCATTTTTTCCGCGGCCAAGATTGTAGTCGACTAAAAGAACGTCGAAATGATGCTGTTTGTGTGCCGCTAAGCCCGCTTCACCAGAAGATACAGCAACGACCTGAAGCGCACCTAAATTGAGCAACATAGTTTTCAGCATGACCTGAAAGGTTTTCTGGTCATCGATAATTAAAATCTTTTTCTTTGAAAGGTCGAGTTCGTTGCTCATTCGTTATTTAAATTCCCCGTGGTGCTGCTTCAAGCATACGTGAACAAAATATTTCTGCCAATTTCGTTTTCGAGCTTAAGACCCGAAAACCTTTGCCGATATAGAGTGTGCCACATTCATTTGGAATTACCTATGGTTGAACAGACAGTTTGGATACAACGTGAGCAAGACATTGATAGCAAGCTGATTCAGTCGCTACATCAAAACCATACGGCGCAGTTTAAATTTCTGCTCGCTTCGTTAAGCCCGCACGCACCTGACTGGTTCGACGATAAACCGAAAAAAGAGCAAGATAGCTGGGTTCCTCCTTTTAGCATAGGTGTTTCACGCCCAATGTATGCTTCTCGTCGCGATCACGAAAGAGAACCTGCCAAGTTTGCCAGTAAGTCGATGCGTGACTGGTTATTGTTAGATGCGCTGGACCCTGAAGCTATGGTATTGCTAGATGAACACGACCGAGTTCCTGCCAGAATTCGTGACAATGCACCTCATTGGATAGAGGCTCGTTCGCAAGAAAGGCAGCCCCAAGAAGAGCACCCACAGGATCTTGTGGACATTCTAGATACCTTACATCAAAACAAAATTCCCCAAGACAAGTTAACTCCCGATTCGCTAACCATGTGATATAGTTCAAGCCATAAAGCTTTCTTAGTGTTGCAGACAGAAGGTAAGAGAAGGGCGGTGGCAGATTTAGAAGAATTTATTGAGCAGTTATGGTTAGTTCAAGGTGCAAGCCAACATACATTGTCGGCTTACCGTTCTGATTTACAGAAGTTTGCGAAATGGCTGCTGCAACACCATAACCTAGAGTTAGAATCTGCATCTTCTGAACATATTGAACGATTCCTAGCAGCGCAATACCAACAAGGGCAAAGCGCGCGTACGCAAGCTCGCTTTTTAAGTGCCTGCCGAAAATACTTCGGTTACCTACAAAAGTTAGAAGTACGGTCCGACGACCCTTGTGCTCATATTAAATCACCCAAACAGCCTCGAAAACTTCCTGATACGTTAACCGAGCAAGATGTTACCGACCTAATCCAAGCGCCAGAAACAAATAGCCCGTTAGGCGTGCGTGACCGCGCTATGTTGGAAGTTTTATACGCTACCGGATTACGAGTGACTGAACTGGTTGAGCTGAAGCTCAATGAAGTGAGTTTGCGCCAAGGAGTAGTTCGAGTCATTGGTAAGGGTAATAAAGAGCGCCTAGTGCCTTTGGGTGAAGAAGCGATTACATGGTTGCAGCAATACTTGCAGTATGGTCGAGTTGAACTGCAAAAGAAGTCGTGTGACGAGGTGTTTTTGTCTACTCGGGGGCAGAAAATGACCCGTCAAACCTTTTGGCACCGTATTAAACACCATGCTCAAGTTGCGGGAATAACTAGACCGCTTTCACCGCATAAATTACGCCATGCTTTTGCGACACACTTATTGAACCATGGCGCTGATTTGAGAGCTTTACAAATGTTGTTAGGCCATGCCGATATAGCTACAACACAGATTTACACCCAGGTGGCGAAAGCAAGATTGAAACAAATCCACGCTCAACATCACCCACGAGGTTGATAAGCATGGTAGTATGCAAACCCATTGCAAATATGAAGAACAAGGATATTTAACGTGAAGTATTGGCTGAGTGCATTAATAACAGCTTTCTATGTTTTCAACACACCTGTGATGTCGGCGGAGGAAATTCCTGAGGAACTTCAAAGCCGTTTTGAAAATAGCTTCGCCACCCTTGGTTTTCAAGTACAACGCATAGAACCAGCACCTGAGCTCGAAGGTTTTTGGTTAGCGTTTACCAGCCAAGGCATCTTTTATATTTCCGAGTCTGGTGAGCAACTGCTTGCAGGAAAAGTATTCGACATTACAAGCCAACCACTCGATTTAACAGAACAGTCAGTTTCGTCTGTACGACGCGAGCTGCTGGAAGAAGTAGATGGTCTGACGCTTAATTACCCAGCTCCAAGTGAGCGTTATGAGATCACCGTATTTACCGACCACACATGCCCATATTGCCGACAGTTCCATGAGCAAATGAGCGATTACAATAACTTAGGCATTTCAGTACGTTACCTTGCGTTTCCAAGAACCGGTTTAAATACCCAGTCAGCAACCGATCTTACCTCAGTGTGGTGCTCGGATAACGCAGAACAAGCGATGACTGACGCGATGAATGGTGTTGTACCAAGCCCTAAAACCTGTGACGTTTCTATGGCTGAACATGTTCGCTTGGCAAGACTAATGGGGGTGACCGGAACTCCAGCAATCGTGTTACCTAGTGGTCAACTAATGCCTGGCTTTGTGCCTCCACAGCGCTTGCTGCAAAGCTTACGTGCAAGTAACTAATCTGCGAAGGTTTCACTTCACCGATGTCTGATGCAGTTGAAATGACATTAAGGCGCAGGCAGGAACGAGATTTCTCTTCGTTACCTGAAAGCCTGCCTTTAACTCTTCGAAAAGTTCTTGCTCGCCGAGGCGTAAGTCATATTTCTGAGCTTGAATACGGGTTAAAGGGTCTGCTGCATTTTAATACCTTAAGAGACTGTGAAAAGGCAGCACAAATCATTGGCGAAGCCATTTTAGCGCAAGAAAAAATATGTATTGTCGGTGACTTTGATGCAGACGGTGCAACTAGCGTGAGTTTGTTTGTTTTAGCGCTAACCGCAATGGGCGCTCAAGATGTTTCTTTTCTAGTACCTAATAGATTCACCGACGGCTATGGTTTAACTGCACCTTTGTCGGAAATAGCCCATCAACAAAACTGCCGCTGCCTAATTACCGTAGACAATGGAATCAGTGCTATCGAGGGCGTAGCCAGAGCGAAAGAGCTGGGCTTGCGTGTAGTCGTTACCGACCACCATTTACCCGGCTCACAAATGCCAGATGCCGACGCGATTGTGAACCCGAACCACCCAGAGTGTTCGTTTGCGAGTAAAGCTATTGCAGGCGTGGGGGTTACATTTTATGTGCTTATGGCTTTGCGTACTTGGTTTAGAGAAAACCATGAAAGCCACGTTGGTGCGACGGTAAACCTTGCTCAGTGGTTAGATTTAGTCGCGGTAGGTACGGTTTCAGACGTAGTTCCACTTGATTACAACAATCGAATTCTCGTGCAGCAAGGCGTTGCTAGGATTCGCGGTGGACAATGTCAGCCGGGAGTCTCTACGCTGCTAGAAGCTGCAGGCAGAGACCCAAGTAAACTTGTTGCACAAGATCTCGGATTCACCGTTGGTCCTCGAATTAATGCCGCTGGGCGACTTGACGACATGAACTTAGGGATTAACTGTTTGTTAGCTGGTGACTATGAACAAGCCAAAGCAAGTGCATTTCGCCTGGATACGTTAAATAGAGAACGCCGCACCATTGAGCAAGATATGCGAGAGCAGGCGGAAAGTTCGGTGGCTCAGGTTTCGATGTCTGGTAATCTTCCTGCCATTATTGTGCTCTATCACGAAAACTGGCATCAAGGTGTGATTGGTATTGTGGCAGGGAGAATTAAAGAAAAGTACCACCGCCCGGTGATTGCGTTTGCGAAAGACGAAAATAATCAATTAAGGGGCTCAGCCCGGTCTATTCCAGGACTACATATTCGTGATGTGTTGGAGCGCGTTCATACTTTGGACCCAAATATAATCGTAAAATTTGGCGGGCACGCTATGGCTGCCGGCTTAACACTAGACGCGAGTAAGTTGGATGCTTTTCAGCAGTCCGTAGAGCAAGTAGTAGAGCAGTGGGCTGACGAAGACATGCTGACGCCTGTGGTTTGGTCAGATGGAGAGTTACAGCCTGAAGAAATATCATTGGACTTCATTCATCAATTGGAAAACGTTGGACCGTGGGGACAAAAGTTCGAGGCCCCGGTGTTTGACAATCAATTTGAGGTAAAGCGTCACGCCTGGCTGAAGGAAAAGCACCTGAAGCTGTGGCTTAAAGACCCACGAAGCGGGCAAGAGGTGGAAGCAATCGCCTTTTTCGCTGCAGACGCGAAATGGAGTTTTGAACCCTGCCAAAAAGTGACGTTAGCTTACCGCTTGCAAGCTAATGAGTTTAGAGGTGTGGTTACCCCTCAACTCGTCGTCGAATATTTGTGGTGCAACCCGTCCTAATTGGCTCTTAGCTCTGTTGTTTTACCCTCAAATTCGCTAAACTAGCGCCCCATTTTAATCGCTTAACGTTGCTTGTTAGAAATCGTAAGGGACTCTGGACTATGTTAGAAACAAATGCCGTGATGAATGATATTGCTGATCTTAGGCAGCGCTCTGAGCAGCTTAGGGGGTATCTTTGACTTAACGGTCAAAGAAGAACGGCTAGAAGAAGTTGAGCGAGAGTTAGAAGATCCAGAAGTCTGGAATCAGCCTGAGAAGGCGCAAGCTTTAGGTAAAGAGCGTTCACAGCTCGAAGAACTGGTGAAAGGCTTTAAACAGTTAACACAAGGTTTAGACGACTCTGAAGCGTTTGTTGAGTTGGCGATAGAAGCTGACGACCAAGATACGTTAGACGACGCTGTTGCTGAAATTGGCAAATGGCGTGAAGTGCTAGAGGGCTTTGAGTTTAGACGCATGTTCTCTGGTCAGAACGACGTGAGCGATTGCTACGTAGATTTACAAGCAGGCTCGGGTGGTACAGAAGCCCAAGACTGGACTAACATGCTGCTGCGTATGTATTTACGTTGGGCTGAAGCTCATGGCATGAAAGCAGAAATTATTGAATTGTCGGAAGGTGAAGTAGCGGGCTTGAAGTCGGCAACTGTTCGCGTACAGGGCGAATATGCGTTCGGTTGGTTACGCACAGAGACAGGTGTACATAGACTGGTGCGTAAATCTCCGTTCGACTCTGGTAATCGTCGGCATACGTCTTTCGCGTCGGTGTTTGTTTATCCAGAAATAGACGACGACATTGAAATTGAAATTAACCCAGCCGATTTGCGCATAGATACCTATCGTGCGTCTGGTGCGGGTGGTCAGCACGTTAACCGTACTGACTCGGCAGTGCGAATCACGCACGAGCCTTCGGGAATTGTGGTGCAGTGTCAGAACGACCGTTCGCAGCACAAGAACAAAGACCAAGCCATGAAGCAGCTAAAAGCCAAGCTTTATGAGATGGAAATGAAAAAGCAGGAAGAAGCGAAGCAGGCACTAGAAGATACCAAGTCGGATATCGGCTGGGGCAGTCAAATTCGCTCTTATGTGCTCGACGACGCGCGTATTAAAGACTTACGCACCGGCGTAGAGAATAGAAATACCCAAGCGGTTCTAGACGGTGATTTAGACCCATTTATTGAAGCAAGTTTGAAGTCGGGTTTGTAAGCCCACGTTAAGACACTTTGAAGTTAATGTTGAATATGAGGAAACAACATGAGTGAACAATCGCAGCAGCCAGAAGTAGATTTAAATCAGCAATTGCGTGAGCGCAAAGACAAGCTGAAGGCGTTGCGAAAACAAGGTGTCGCATTCCCGAATGACTTTCGCCGTGACAGCTTAGCCGCCGATTTACATGCCGCGCATGACGAAAAAGAAGGAGAACCTTTGAAAGCTGAAGGTATTCGCGTTCAGGTGGCTGGTCGCATGATGCTTCGTCGTATTATGGGTAAAGCTAGCTTTGCCACTATTCAAGACATGAGCGGTCAAATTCAGCTTTATGTGGCGCGTGATAATTTGCCTGAAGGCATTTATAACGACGGTTTTAAAAAATGGGACTTGGGCGACATTGTAGGCGCTTCAGGAACTCTATTTAAAACTCGTACGGGTGAACTGACTATTGAAGTTGACGACATTCGCTTGTTAACGAAAGCATTGCGTCCATTACCTGATAAGTTCCACGGGCTATCTGACCAAGAAACCCGTTACCGCCAGCGTTACTTAGACTTAATCGTGAACCAGAAGTCGCGTGAAACGTTTAAAATGCGTAGCCAAGCAATTAATTACATTCGCAGCTTCCTTATCGAAAAAGAATTCTTGGAAGTTGAAACGCCAATGATGCAAGTAATTCCTGGTGGTGCGAGTGCGCGTCCGTTTGTAACTCATCACAATGCCTTAGACATGGATTTATACTTGCGTATAGCGCCTGAGTTATACCTTAAGCGTTTGGTTGTGGGTGGCTTCGAGAAGGTTTTCGAAATTAACCGTAACTTCCGTAATGAAGGCTTGTCGACACGCCATAACCCAGAATTCACTATGTTGGAGTTCTACTGGGGTTACGCAGACTACCAAGATCTTATGGATTTAACTGAAGCCATGATCCGTGGTTTAGCAGATGAATTGCTAGGTACTACAGACGTTGAATATCAGGGTGAAACATTCCACTTTGGTCAGCCTTTTGCGCGTTTAACAGTGCTTGAAGCTATTCTGAAGTATAACGACGACGTTACGATTGAACAGCTGAACGATATTGAGCAAGCGAAAGCTTTGGCGGAAAAATTAGGTATCCAAGTACAAAAGTCTTGGGGCTTAGGTAAAATTCAAATTGAGATTTTTGAAGAAACTGCAGAGCACCGCTTGATGGAGCCTACATTTATTACTGCGTACCCGGCAGAAGTTTCGCCACTAGCGCGCAGAAATGATGAAGACCCATTCGTTACTGATCGTTTCGAGTTTTTCGTGGGCGGCCGTGAAATAGCTAACGGTTTCTCAGAGCTTAACGACGCCGAAGATCAGGCTGAACGTTTCCAAGAGCAGGTTGCACAGAAAGAAGCAGGCGACTCAGAAGCCATGTTCTATGACGCAGACTACGTGACTGCGCTTGAGCATGGTATGCCGCCAACTGCCGGTGAAGGTATTGGTATCGACCGCTTAATTATGTTGTTTACCGACTCGCCGTCTATTCGTGACGTGTTGTTGTTCCCTCACATGCGCCCGCGCTCAGAGTAATTACGGCTTTTTGAAGCTTAATGGAGGCTCAGGACTCATCAGACGTTCTGGGCCTTTTCCATATTTAGGATAGTCTTTCACTGTACCGAAAATGCTGTCGCCTTCATTCCAGCGATTTGCTGCGTCGTACAAATCTTCATTGCTAGTGGCAACGAAGTTCCAGAACATTCGCAAGTTTTCAGGATAGGGTGTACCTCCCAGCACTAACACATGCCCAGCTCCTGCAATCTCTAACTTATCTGTATTTGTAGCTAAATAAACACCGTTATGGGCTGCTGTAGCAACGCCATTTATAAGAATGTTGTCGTTTTTCGATGCAACTACATACACCAAGTACTCAAACTCTGTTTCAAGTTGAATAGTGCCTTTCGCGTCCTGCTCTTCGCTTTTTAAGTCAAAAGCTACGCAGGGCGACTTTACTTCAACGGGCACTTCTAGCTTTTCTAATGCTCCTAAAATAACAAGTCCTTGGTACGAACCTACTTCTACTTTTGGCAGTTCGCTTACATGAACAAAATCAGGTGCTGTATTCATTTGCTCCGGTGGCAGTGCAAGCCAGAGTTGAACCCCATGCAATTCCATTTTTTTTGCATCTTCTTCGGGGATAACCTCGGCGTGGCTAATACCTTTGCCTGCAGTCATTAAATTGCATTGTCCGGGCTTCAGCCACTGCTTGGATCCTAAGCTGTCCAAGTGAAGAATTTGTCCTTGCCACAAATAGCTAAGAGTCTGTAACCCGATATGGGGGTGGGGTGCTACGTCGAACGTTAAATGAGTGCTAGGGGGAGTAGGACCGAAATGGTCAACAAAACAAAAGGGGCCTACAGTTCTGCGCTGCTTTTGTGGAATAATACGAAAAACTTCTATTTCATCAGTAAGTTGTTGTGACTTAGAAGACAATGATTGTGTACTCGCTGGAACATTGGAATTCGACATGCAATCGCCTTTATTTAACGGTCATCAGACCAAGGTCGGGTTTGGTTTCATGTTAATCTCTGTCATGCTGCTAGTTAAGTTTAGCTTCGGAATGAATTATGAATCAAATACAACGCGCTATCGCATTAGTTACCGCTCCCTTAGGGCTGATTTTTTTATTGTCTGAGCAGCAAGATTTGTGGCGGTTTATCGTTTCCACAGAGCTCAACTGGCATAAGGCTTTTATGCCAGCTGCATGGGGTATTATCCTAGGTGCTGTGCTGGGATTAATGAAAGTAGATGTGGTGCAAAAGTTTGCGACATGGATGACATGGATTTCGACAGCACTAATGACCTTTGGCGCAGTGGGCTGTGTTGTTATTTATTTTGAACACCGGGAATGGGTATTCGCTTGGCCAACCATGTGGTTATTTAGTTTCGGGCTGGGGCTATATTTACTCATGGTGATGCAGCTTAAATTTTCACAGAAATCGAAAGAGGGTAAATAGGAGCATGACGCAAAAACAACCACTGTTGTTAAATGCTGATTTAGGAGAAAGCTTCGGGGCGTGGAAGATGGGCATGGACAAAGATATTATGCCCTTTATCGATTGCGCCAATATTGCTACAGGCTTTCATGCTTCCGACCCTGTAACTATGCGTGAAACGGTTCGTCTGGCGCATACCCACCAAGTAAAGATAGGTGCGCATCCGGCTTACCCAGATAAAGAAGGTTTTGGACGCCGTTCTTTGGCGATGTCTAGCCATGAAATTTCCGCAGCTGTGCTTTATCAGATAGGTGCCTTACATGCTATATGCGTAGCTGAAGGCGCGCAGCTGGCATACGTGAAGCCACATGGCGCGCTTTATAACGACATGATGCAAAACGACACAATTTTTGAGGCGGTATTAGAAGCAGTTGCTAAGTTTAATACTGACTTGCCTTTGGTGGTGTTGGCACTTGGCGACCTGAGTAGACACCAAGAAAAAGCGACTCAGTATGGTATTACTTTATGGCCAGAAGCGTTTGCAGACAGAGCTTATGATGCGAAAGGCTTTCTAGTGTCGCGGTCCGAGCCAGATAGTGTGTTCCATGAAAGAGCGTGTATTCTTGCGCAAGCAGAAATGATTGCAGAACACGGTGCCGTGCGTTCTCTTTGTGGCGAGCGCATAGAAATTCCAGCGGTAACGCTATGTGTGCATGGCGATAACCCAGAAGCGGTGAAAACTACCGAAGCTATTCGAACATTACTTCATCAACACCATTTAGACGGTTAGGAAGCGTTGTGAAAAACCTAAAGCTTACATTTCAAGTAGCCGGCGTTGACGCAGTGCTCGTGCGCTGTGGTGAGGTAGAATCGTTAGAGCTTACTCAACACTTAGTGCAATTGCGCCACGCTATTTTGAATGAATTAGAAAGTGTGGTGAAAGAGGTTGTTCCTGCCTACACCACACTGTTGGTGTATTACGAACCTCGGCTTATTCGCTTATATGACCTAGAGCTTGCGGTAGAACAAATTGTTGCGTCAACAACATTTAAAGATACTGCGCATAACGGCAAAACCATAGAAGTGCCTGTGTGTTATGGCGGGCAATATGGACCAGACTTAGAGCGCGTTGCAAAACAGGCAAAGCTAACTCCAGAAGAAGTGATTAGCCGCCACGCGGACTGTAACTATACCGTTTCAGCTTTAGGGTTCGCCCCCGGTTTTGCTTATCTATCTGGGTTGCCAAAAGAACTAGAAACACCGCGCTTGGCTTCTCCGCGCAAAAAAGTGGTGGCTGGAAGTTTGGGGATTGCGGGCATACAAACAGCTGTTTACCCGGTCGCCGGACCCGGTGGTTGGAACATTATTGGTAGAGCGCACCAATCTTGGTTTGACCTTGAGAGTGATCCAATGACGCCCGTTGAAGCTGGTGACACCGTAAAGTTTTATGCGGTTTCAGAGCAAGACTTTAAAGCGCTTGAGCTAGGGGGGCAGTCATGAATACAGGAATGCTCGTAATTAAACCTGGTATTCACGCGACCACCCAAGACTTGGGCAGAAATGGCTACCAGCATTTAGGTGTAACGCCGGGTGGTGCAGCCGACGGATTATCCGCGAATTGGGCGAACAGACTACTAGAGAACGATCCTACTGCCGCCGTATTAGAAATTACCGCTGGTGGTTTGGAGCTTGAAGTACAGACACAAACCATGGTGGCGGTCACCGGTGGTGACTTGAACCTTACATTGAACGGGCATCCCCAAATACCTTGGCGTAGCTTCTGGGTAAGGCAGGGTGATCGATTGAAGTTTGGGTATCCACGCCATGGTTTTAGGGCTTATTTAGCCGTTTCTGGCGGTTTTCAAGTAAATACAGTGCTAGGAAGCTGTGCCACAGTACTTCGAGACGGAATGGGAGGCATTCATGGCGACGGTGAACGTTTGCAGCATCATGATTTCTTGCCCTGTATCCACCTACAAAAGGAACGTGTTGCAAGGCAAATACCCGAGCGCTATTTACCAGACTTTAATGAAGACTTAACCGTGCACGTTATCCCGGGTTACCAGCAGCAGCTGTTTGCTAAAGAGTCTTGGCAAACCTTTTGGGACTCTGAATATGAAATAACTCCGGATAGCGACAGCATGGGAGCTCGCCTTAAGGGCAAAGCGGTTAAACCGCCAGAAATGAACCTGCTTTCAGAAGCTGTATGCTATGGTGCTATTCAAGTTCCGGGTGACGGACAGCCTA
The DNA here is from genome assembly GCF_004344885.1 of Lysobacter sp. N42. NCBI lineage: Bacteria > Pseudomonadati > Pseudomonadota > Gammaproteobacteria > Lysobacterales > Lysobacteraceae > Lysobacter > Lysobacter sp. N42. The sequence continues at coordinate 854,487 of NZ_SKFB01000001.1, read as the reverse complement.
TTATTTTGCTGCAGCAACGGCAAACCCTTGGAGGGTATCCTAAGCTAGGTTCTATATTACCGCTGTCGGGCTTCGAGCTAGCGCAAAGAGCGCCGGGGAGTGTCATTCGGTTTAGACCTATTGGTTTAACTGAGGCGCAACAACAAATGCGGCGATACTTACGGTTTTTCGGCTTGTAAGCAGCGCCATTTATTGCGATCATATTGGGCTATTTTGGCAAGTACAGCAGTTTAAGTGGAGAACCTTTGAATGGCCGAGAACGCCACACGTCCAACTAATTTTATTAGAAAAATCATTGACCAGGACCTAGAAACGGGCAAACACCGAGAAATTCATACTCGCTTTCCGCCTGAGCCGAATGGCTATCTTCATATTGGTCATGCAAAATCTATCGTTCTCAACTTTGGTATCGCAGAAGATTACAAAGGTTCATGTAACCTAAGATTCGACGACACCAATCCGCTAAAAGAAAGCCAAGAATATGTAAGCGCGATTAAAGACGATGTTCGTTGGTTAGGGTACGAATGGAATGGCGAAGAGCGTTATTCTTCAAACTATTTTGATGCGTTGCACGGTTTTGCCGTGGAGCTTATTGAAAAAGGTTTAGCGTATGTCGATTTCTCTAATCAAGACGAAATTAGAGAAATGCGCGGTACGTTGAAAACTCCAGGCACAAATAGCCCATATCGCGACACCTCAGTAGAAGAGAACTTAGCCGCGTTCACTCGTATGACAGCGGGTGAATATAAAGAAGGCGAGTGTTCTTTACGTGCAAAAATAGATATGGCTTCACCTTTTATGGTGATGCGCGACCCAATTATTTATCGTATTCGCCACGTTCACCATCACCAAACAGGTGACAAATGGTGTGTTTACCCCATGTACGACTTCACGCACTGTATTTCGGATGCGCTAGAAGGTATTACCCACTCGTTATGTACATTGGAATTCCAAGATAATCGCCGTTTGTATGACTGGGTTCTCGACAACATTTCAATTGCTTGCCATCCACAGCAAATCGAGTTTTCTCGACTGAATCTTGAGTACACGGTAATGAGTAAGCGTAAGCTGAACTCGTTAGTTACAGAAGGTCATGTGGAAGGTTGGGATGACCCAAGAATGCCAACCATTGCAGGCCTAAGAAGACGTGGTTATACGCCAGCTTCAATTCGCGAATTTGCGCACCGAATTGGTGTTACGAAAATGGACAACCGCGTAGAGATGGGTGTTCTAGAGTCGTGTATTCGTGATGATTTGAACCAGAATGCAGCTCGCGCTATGGCTGTCCTAGACCCAGTTAAAGTGGTGATTGAAAACTACGATGAAGGTGAAACTGAGTGGCTAGACGCACCTAACCATCCTAATGACGAGTCTATGGGATCGCGCAAAGTTCCTTTCTCGCGTACGTTGTATATTGAACAGGAAGACTTCCGTGAGTCGGCGAATAAGAAATTTAAGCGCCTCGTGCTAGGTAAAGAAGTTCGCTTGCGTAATGCTTACGTTATTAAGGCTGAGCGTGTTGAAACAGACGACGAAGGCAACGTAACCACGATTTACTGCACGTACGACCCGGAAACATTGGGTAAAGATCCGGCAGACGGACGTAAGGTGAAAGGCGTTATTCATTGGCTTTCGCAAGAGCACGCTGTGCCTGCTGAGGTTCGTTTGTATGACAGACTGTTTCAGGTACCCGATCCGGCAGCGGAAGACGACTTTAACGAGAGCTTAAATCCCGAGTCGTTGGTGGTGGTAAATGGTTTTGTTGAACCTTCAATGAAAGAAGCTCAAGCAGGTATTGGCTATCAGTTCGAGCGTGTTGGTTATTTTTGCAAAGACAAGTCGTCTACTGATGAACACGTTGTGTTTAACCGTACCGTGGGCTTGCGAGACAGCTGGGCAAAAATAGAAGGCCAAAGCTAGTTTAAATAATATTCCTATCGTTCAAGGAAAAGCCAGAAAGCAGTGTTTTCTGGCTTTTTTTATGGCTCGGAATTCCCTTCTCTAAGTTAGCAGTGAATGTAACAACCCCACGAATATTCACTCTAAGAGTGCATATAAATATACTCATCCATTATTAACGCAACAATTATTTAACCTTCAGTGGTTAAAAATTATGCTAAAGTTCTGCCTGTTGTAACTCGGGATGTTAATAAAAAACGAACACAAAAATATAACGCAATACGTTGGGAAGAAAACATGGACATCAAAGGATTAGGTGCTAGAGCCTTAGTAGTAGGGTTTTGGGTTGTAGTTGGAATGGCTTTTGGAACGGAACAAGTAACGGCTTCTCAAAGCGTGGAGCGTTCACCTACTGAGCTGGTTATTATTGACCATGACGTGCAAGACCCTGAAATACTTGCTGCTGCTTTTTCTTCGAACACTTCCTTTATATATTTAACCCCGTCAGACACTACGACATCTTTAGCCCGTAAAATAAGCCAATATCAGCATGTTGATGCCGTTCACATATTTTCTCACGGTGCTTCAGGTCAATTAAATTTAGCCGGATCACAGCTTAATGTTGGCAACTTAGCGCAACACCAACATTTAACAACAAGTATTGAAAATAGCTTAAACGACAACGGTGACTTACTACTTTATGCCTGCGACTTAGCAGAGGGCGAAGCGGGTGAATCGTTTGTTTCACAACTACGAAATGCAACCTCAGCTAACGTAGCAGCGTCCACCGACTTAACAGGAGCGAGTGCTTTAGGAGGAAACTGGGACTTAGAGTTTTATACCCACGCAAGCCAAGAAGTTGCTGCTTTAAATGCAGCAGCGCCAAATGGTTATACCGCTGTACTAACACCACCGCTGACAGGGCAACCTATTACTTTTGGCGATGATCAGCTCTTGATTGAAGCTGGTTCTAATATCAATGTAACAAACTTTTTTGCGGATGGTGCTGGGCAGTCAGTACGTTCTGGGTTAGATGTCGCAGTGACTGTAGATGGTAACGTTCTCAATTTATCCTATGAAAATTCGGATTCTACTAATTCAGGCATTGCTAGTGCTACAGATGCAGCTCTGAGCCTACTTTCTTTCTCTGGCACTCCTGAAAGCATTGTATTTACTTCAAACGATGGCTCTCCTTTTAGACTTGACTCGTTTCAATTTGCGTTTAACGGGGGCGCGCAGGACATTACCATTACCGCACTTGACCAGAACCATAACGCAATAGGCTCAACCACCATAAGTTCAGCCGCTGGCGATACACTTTACACAGTGAGTGGCAGCAATTTTCATTCGGGCAATTTGTATGGCTTTCAAATATCGATCTCTGGCATAGTGGTGCATTTCCAAATAGACGATATACAGTTACTTGAGCCGTTGACCACACCGCTGAAAGGGCAGCCTATGACTTTTGGTGAAGCGCAGCAGGGTTCTCTCGCCAATGGAGTAAACCCTGCTGTACAGGATTTTTTTGCAGATGGAGCAACTCAGTCAGTGCGCTCCGGATTAGATCTAGCAGTTAGCGCCGCCGCTTTCGTTGATGTTTCTATAGACAATAATAGTTTTACGAACTCAGGTATTGCTAACGCCACTGATGCTGCTCTGCAGCTACGAATCCAGAGTTTTGTAGATAGCAGCATTGCTTTTGCCTCTAACGACGGCTCGCCATTTAAGCTTGATTCCTTTCAATTTGCTTATAGTGGTACCTTGCAGGATATTACTGTTACATCGCTGGATCAAAACCGGAACGCAATAGCCTCAACTACTTTAAGTTTAGCTGCTGTAGAAACCATTCATACAGTACAAGGTAGTATCTTCAATGCAGAGAATATTTATGGTTTTCAAATATCTTTCTCTGACTTTATAGCTTATTTTCAAATCGACGATATTTTGCTACACGAACCGTTAACCCCACCGTTGGTAGGTCAAACCATTAATTTTGGTACGTATAATCAACAGCTAGCGTCGGGTGGAGACCCTAGCGTGGTTAATTTTATTGCGGACGGTGCTAGTGTGCGTTCTGGGCTTGACCTGAGTGTCGATAGCTCGGCGAACGACGTAAACGTACTGAACAGCGTTAATGACGCTGTTGGTTCGGGTATTGCAGGTACGGGCGACAGTGCCATGACGCTATCCAGCAGCTGTTTTCCTGCGGTGAACTCTGTTACTTACCGGTCTAGCACGGGAGCGCCATTCCAGTTAAGTTCCTTTCAATTCGCATTTAGCGGGGTTGCTACCGACGTAACAATAACTACGTTAGACAGCGACGACAGCGTGTTGGAAACGGCGATTATCGATAGCGCGGCAACCCACACACTTCATACTGTTAACGGCAGTGACTTTGACGACTCGCCAACCCATATTTACGGTTTTCAGATATCTTTTGCCAGCGCGGCAGATGTTGTTCAAGTTGATGATATTGAGCTGTTAGATGCGCTTACACCGCCACTTACCGAACAATTGATTACCTTTGGTACGGGTAGTTCGCAAATAGTTATTGATAGAAGCCCAGTTCATGTGGAAAATCTATTCGCTGATGGCTCGGCGCAAGTGACCCGTTCTGGTTTGGATGTTACGGTAACCGACGATACAAGTTTCAGAGATATTTGGATTGATTATGAAAATGCTAATTCCACATCAGCCGGTGTTACTGGGCCCGGAGATAGTGGGTTGGTAATTTATGAACTCCTTGCTCTAGGGGAGATTGATTTCTCGGCACATGATGGCTCTTCATTTCAATTAAGTTCTTTTCAGTTTGCTTACCAAGGAAATGCTGGAACGGTCACGATAGAAGCACTTGATAACGCGCAACAGACTGCAGCTACTGCTACGTTTACTACGCAGGGGCAAGTACTTTACACTTTAGATGCGAATGACTTTGACACTCCCCCTAAGAACATTTACGGCTTTCGCATAAGTTTCTCAATGAATATATTTCGTTTTGAAATTGACGACATTATGCTCTCGCCGGCAAATGCAGATGCTCCATCTCTGTTTAGTTCAGTCGGCTCAGATATTACCGTAAATTCCGCCACGCTAAACGGCAATATTACCGACGATGGTGGCGCAAGCGTTACTGAGCGTGGCTTTGTTTACTCTAGCGTCGACAATACTCCACAACTTGGTGAAGCAGATGTTACTCAAGTTGTGAATGGCACGGGTACGGGTATTTTTAGCGAGGGGGTCACTGGTTTAACAGCAGGTACTCGTTATTATTATCAAGCCTATGCTATCAGTTCTGTGGGCACTGCGTATGGTGGTGTCACCTCTTTTCAAACATTTACAGATGCCGACGGCAACCTTGTGGCAGGTACTATTCCAACTGGAGTGACCAAGCCATTATTCGTGGATAATCTTGGTTTGGCTTTCGATGTTTTCGACTTTGTATTGAGTGATGGCGCAACATCGGACGGTGTTCCAATGGCGGTGAGTGATATTACAGTACACGTTGCTGGAACCAGTAGTGACGCTGAGCGCTCACAAATTAAGTGGCAGCTTTCTGGTCCTGATGCCACGGATGTTTTGGGCACATACGATGCAGGAACGAATACCGTGACGTTCTCGGGCTTGACGATTTCAATTGGAAATGGAACGAGCGAAACCTATACCGTTTATGCAACGGTAGACAACCCGAGTAATATTTCCGACCGAAGCACGTTTACCTTGTCGATTGACGGTAGTACCGATGTCACCACACTGTCTAGCGGCACGGGAATGGGAGCAACCACCGCGATAGACGATGGCACAGGCTTTTTTGCTGAGGTTTTCGCAATAGAACTGGTCTTTACCACGCAGCCTGGAGGCTCTGTGTCGGGCTCTCCTTTAACTACACAGCCTGTGATAACCGCGCAAGACGCGTTTGGTAATACAGATATTAACTATGGCCATGTGATTACCCTAACCGAGAGCAGTGCTGGAACTTTGACCAACAATGTAGCGACTGCAATTTCGGGTGTGGCAGTTTTTAATAATTTAATTTATACCGGTACTTCTGATCAGGAGAGCTTTACGTTAACTGCCGACGACCCAAGTGGCAGTACACCAGACTTACCAGCTGTAGATTCAATTTCGCTAAATTCCGATGCAATTCCAACGGTGAACTCCGTTAGCCTTGTTGGCTCCCCAGCAGCTAACGAGGACTCCGTGCAATTCAATGTAAACTTTAGTGAAAGTGTAGGCAGCTTCAGTGCTAGCGACTTTTCGTTGAGCGCAACTGGAGGGGTGACAGCAACAATAAGCGTTACCTCGGCTGCCGCAAGTAGTAAAACAGTGACTGTTGAGAATATTAGTGGAGAAGGGACGCTACGACTTGATTTGTCGGCTAGCCATAACCTAGAGGACGTAAGCGGAAACGCCATAGTTGGTGGGTTTACGTCAGGCGCTACCCATACCGTGGATACGGTTGCTCCTGCTGGGTTTACCGTTGCTTGGCAGCAAAGTGTAATTAATGCCGACAATGAAGGCAGTTCAAGTTTTGCATTTACTGGCGCGGAGACTGGCTCTACCTACACATATTCGGTGAGTGATGGTACGACTGATGTTAACGGTACCGGTAATGTTACCAGCACATCAGAGCTTGTAACCTTAAATGACTTGAGTGGCTTAAATGAGGGTACATTAACGCTTTCGGTATATTTAACTGACAGTGCGAACAACCAAAGTGCAACGCAGCAAGCTACTATTGAGAAGCTTTATCAAGAGCCTCCTGTGATTACCGAGGGTGACTCCACTTCAGTCACCATGAGTGAGGACGGAGAGCCAACGGCGTTTGCCTTAACCCTAAATGCCACAGATGCTAACAATGACAGCTTAACTTGGTCACTTGCGAGCCCTGCGAATGATGGTGTTGCTACTGTATCGGGTGCTGGTAATAGTAAAGATGTGCAGTACACGCCAAACGCCGATTTTGCAGGAAACGATAGTTTTGTGGTGCAAGTTTCGGATGGTACCGACACGGACACCATTACTGTCAATGTAACTGTGTCTCCTATTAATGATGCACCTGTAGCGGTAGCTGACGCTGTTAGCACAAATGAAGATAATGCAGCAGTTGTCCGTGTGCTTGACAATGATGGTGATGTGGACAGTGCCATTAACCCCGCCTCAGTAACTATTCAGTCTGCATCAACCGATGGCCAAGTGAGTGTAAGTACGGCAAGTGGTGCTATTACCTACACTCCGAATGCTAATTTTAATGGTGTAGATACCTTCAGTTATACCGTAGAGGATATTGAAGGTGAGATGTCGAACGAGGCTGTAGTGTCTATTACTGTGAATGCAGTGAATGATGCGCCAGTGGCAGTAAATGATGCAGTGGTAACGCCAGAAGACACTATGGTACTGATTTCTGTACTTGCCAACGATACCGATGTGGATGTTGGAGACAGCTTAGATGTGGATTCATTAACCGTTGTTTCTGCTCCTAGCAACGGTTCTACCCAGGTCACGGGAGCGCAAATTGAATACACACCAAGTGCCGACTTTGTTGGAACGGATAGCTTTACCTACACCATTAGTGATGCAGGCGGTGCAGTGTCGAACACCGGTACCGTAACAGTTAACGTAACGGGTGCAAATGATGCTCCGGTAGCGAACAACGATGCGGTGAGTACCGACGAAGACAATGCTGTGTCTATCGAGGTGCTTGCAAATGATAGCGACATTGACGGCTCACTTGTTGTAACTTCCGTTAGCCTTGTTGACTTACCGCAGTCGGGTGGTGCACTTGTAGAACCTGATGGACGCATTACTTACACGCCGAATGCTGACTTTAATGGCAGTGACAGCTTCACCTATCAAGTGCAAGACAACGAAGGGTCAACATCTGTACCTGCGTTAGTCAGTGTAACGGTAAATAGCGTGAACGATGCACCTGTAGCGGTGGATGATGTGGCGCAGCTTCTAGAAGACCATAGTCATACCGTGAACGTTTTAGGAAACGACTACGATGTGGACGGTCAGCTTGATAGCACAACGTTAACTATTCTAACCGCACCGCTGCAAGGCAACGCTGCAGTATTGAATGGGCGTATTGTTTATAACCCGAACGCCAGTTTCCATGGTGTTGATACGCTAACTTATCAAGTGGCAGACGACGAAGGTGGTGTGTCGAATACTGCAACACTTACCTTAACTGTAGAAGCAGTGAACGACGCACCGAGCATAGCGGGTTTACCTCCAACGCAGGTGAGTGAAGATATCCTTTATCAATTTACTCCAAGTGCGACAGATGCCGACGGAGACATGTTGAGCTTCTCGGTGCTAGGTGCGCCGGTATGGTTGTCACTAGATACCCAAAGCGGTGAACTTTCAGGTACGCCGAATAATGATCATGTAGGAATGCACGGGCCGATAACGTTGACCGTGTCCGATGGTACTGAAAATGTATCTCTTCCTGAGTTTACGATACAGGTCGTCAATGTTAACGATGCGCCAGTGATCACTTCGACACCATTGACGAGCGCAGCAGAGGGTAGCCTATATAGCTATACCTTAGTTGCTACAGATATTGATGCGAACGACAGCGTTACGCTTGCAGCAACAAGCCTACCTGCGTGGTTAAGCTTTGACGCAAGTTCTGGTGTACTGAGTGGCACGCCAAGCCAAGATGATGTGGGTACGCATACGGTTGAACTGACTGCGAGCGACATTGTAAATGCGCGTGACACGCAAAGCTTTACCTTAACGGTGAGCAACACGAATGATGCGCCGCAGATTAGTGGGCAACCGGCTACGAGTGTTGCAGAGCGTAATACATATCAGTTTATACCCACAGCATCAGACTTAGACGGTGATACTTTGACGTTCAGTATCGAAAACATGCCGCCGTGGGCAATGTTTGATGCGCAGACGGGACTTCTTAGTGGTACGCCTTCGTCAGAGTTTGTGGGTACGGTCACTGAGTCGATAGTCATTCAAGTGTCAGATGGAGAGGCGAGCACGGCTTTACCTGCTTTCTCGATTACCGTGACAAATGTGAATGACGCTCCAGTTGCTGTTGACGATAACTTCCTTCGAGAGGTTGAGAGCAGTGGGCGTTATGTACTCGATGTGCTGTTTAATGATACGGACCCCGACAACGATTCACTGAATATCGAGCAAGCTAAAATGCGCAGTGGTAGTGTGGGCTCGGTGACTGTTGAGAATAATATGCTGGTGTATCAAGCACCAAGCGTAGGCGGGCACAATGTAGTTTCGATGCAATACACAGTTCAAGACGGCGGTGGATTGTCAGACAATGCAACCGCTGTATTGACGTTAGAAAGTAGTAGCGGTGGTGGGGCAATGCCTAGTCTAACACCACCTGATGATATCGATATAAATGCCACAGGCATGTTAACGCCAGTAGACTTCGGTGCATTCTCGGCTGAAGACGCTGCGGGTAATCCACTAGCAGTCTCGTTAGCTGACCCGAATCAGCCTAGCGAGTTGCCTTCAGGTTCACACTCTGTGTTGTGGCAAGCAACCGACTATCAAGGTAATACGGTGACGGCAAGCCAGACGGTGCGTATTCATCCACAGGTTTCATTAGCTCAAAACCAAGTGGTAGCTGAAGGTAATCAAGTAACGATACGCGTAATGTTGAGTGGTCGAGCTCCTCAATATGCGCTTTCTGTTCCTTATAAAGTAAGTGGTACGGCAACATTTGGCGAAGACCATGATCTAGAGAGCGGAACGTTAACCCTAGCCAATGGTACTGAGGGACTGATTACCTTCACTAGCTACCAAGATTACGTGGCTGAAGGAGATGAAACAGTAGTGGTTACGCTTGATGAGAGCTTAAACTTAGGTGCAAACGCTTCGCACACCGTAACCTTGAGTGAAGTTAATGTTGCGCCTACGGTTAGCCTGACTGCTGAACAACAAGGCGAGTCTCGTAGGGTAGTGAGCCAAACCGATGGCAATGTGACCATACGCGCTCAGTACAGCGATACCAATCCTTATGACGTGCTATCACTGCAGTGGGCATCGAATTTACAGCAAGAGCCGGGACAGGCGAATGAGTTTGTGTTTAATCCCGCAAATGTTGAGCCGGGAGTGTATACGGTTAGCGCTACCGTCTCTGATGATGGTGTTCCTATGCTCTCAAACGAAGCTGAATTGCACATTGAAGTAAAACCAACGCTGCCGAATCTCGGTGATGGCGATAGTGACGGCGACCTTATTAGCGACATTGATGAGGGTCATGGCGATACTAATGGCAATGGTATTCCGGACTACTTGGATAATGTGCCTCAATGTTCCTTTATTCCTGCGCAACAGGGTCTTGATAACGGACGTTTCTTTGTTCAAACCTCGGCAGATGTATGTATTAGTCGAGGTGGTATGTCCATGTTAAGCGTGTCAGGCGGCACGATGATGACCGCCAATGAGGTGTTGAGCATGGTCGGTGAAGATCTCGATGCTCGTAACATAGGTGGAATGTATGACTTTGTGTTGCGTGGTTTAGCAACGCCAGGGCAGTCTGTGCTGGTGGTGTTGCCGCAGTTCAGACCTATTCCAACCGATGCGCGTTACCGGAAGTTTGTGAATGGCCAATGGATAGATTTTGCGGAAGATAGTCGCAATGCCCTATATAGCGCGCAAGGACAACCAGGAGTATGTCCAGCACCTGGGGCGCCAGAGTGGCAAACGGGGTTAAATGCAGGACATCATTGTGTTCAGCTTAAGTTAGAGGACGGTGGCCCTAATGATGGGGATGGTAGTGTAAATGCTGCGATTACCGATCCTGGTGGTGTTGCTGTTTCCATCCAAGACAATGCATTACCTGTTGCTGTTGATGACGCAGCCGAGACATTGTGGCAACAGCCGATTGAAGTAAACGTGGTTGCCAATGACACGGATGCTGATTCAGATACCTTGGTATTAACAAGTGTGTCGGCGAATATGGGGCAGGTCAGTATTGTTGACGATAGCACAGTAAGGTATACGCCACCGACTTACTTCTCAGGGCAAGCGCGTGTGCAATATGCTATCGAAGACGGATATCAAGGCACAGACATTGGAGTGTTAATTATTAACGTGTTGCCAAACCGCGCGCCGGTAGCGGTGGACGATACGGCACAAACCGATGATCGTACAAGCTTAACCGTAGATGTGGTGGCTAACGATACTGATGCGGACGATGACAGCTTAACGTTGAACGCCGTAAGCGCGCAGTACGGTACAGTGCGTATCATGAATAATCAGATAGCTTATACTCCACAAGCGGGCTTTGACGGCACAGACCGAGTTACCTACAGCGTGGAAGACACGTTCGGTGCAACAGCTGAAGCCGAGCTTGCTGTATCAGTAAGTGCGTATGAAACCGTTACGGTGACAAATCGAAGCGGCGGTGCGGCTTGGCTAATGTCTGTGTGGTTATTGTTCGTGGTGAGCTGGCGCATATATAGCCGGCTCTATCAAGCAAACCGTTCAAAGGGGATGAAGCAAAGGAGTGTACGATGAAAACATGGATAACGTCGCTTGCGCTTGCGAGCTTAGGGTTAAGTTACAGTGGTCATGCACAAGTTCATGTTGAAGCTAATATTGGACAATACAACACAGCAATGCAGCAGTACTCAGTCGACACGCTGCGTGTTCAAGACCGCGATACCGGTTTTAACATACAGATGGGTTATGCCATTGACGACCGAGCAACTTTAACTTTGGGTTATGTTAACCAAGGTGAGGGTTATGCGGTTTTATGGACAGATACGCTGAATCCTAGTGCCTATCACCAGCAGGTCGCTTCGGTCGCGCCTGTGTTGGCTGAAGGTTATACGGTTGGCGCTGAATATGCCTTGCTTACTGACGAAACTTGGCAATTTACTACAGAGTTTGGACTATTCCGTTGGCACGCAGATATTGAAAGCCAGATGATAGGTCAAACAACTCAGCGCACAACCTTAAATGACTTTGATCTTTATGGTGGTTTTAAAGCGCGCTATGCGATTAGTGAACATTGGGATATTCATGTGGGTGTGCGTCATTATCAAATGCAAACCCATGTGAATAGCATTAGCTTGGGTATAACTCGTTATTTTGGGAACTGATATAAAAAAGGGGACAAGTTGAAACTTGTCCCCTAGATCGTTCTTTGATGGCTGAGTTCTAGCTATTTTTCCGCAAGAAAGCGGTCGATTAGCTTGGCGCCGTATAGGCGAGAAGGGGTGTAAAACCCAGGTTTAAGCTGATTTCTCAAGACATAAATGGCGAGCTCGGTAGCGCCTCGTGCAGTTAGCGTGTAACCGTTAAGCACTTTTTCCCGAAGCGTTATGGTTTCACCTCTCTCATTTGAGATTTCGCCCCACACCCAAGTGGCAAGCTTTTCACGCTCTTTGCTGTCTGGTCCCGCAGGTTGTTTGTCGACCTTTTTACTTAACCAGTTCTGCACAAATCCGAGCTTTAGGAACCAAAGTACGTAGTTTAAACGCTTTAAACTTTTCACAAGTTTTGGGCTTGCAGGTATATAAACTTCTATGTTCGGTACGCCGGTTGTGTAGTAGGCCGTAGAAACGTCACCCCAAGGAATGGTCATGGCTAGCTTTTTACCGTCGCCAAAATTAATTTCTTCGGTTTTGTAAGCCAACGGCACGTTGATGATTTTTCCATCTTTTCGAACGGCACCGCCTTCGCCTAATCTTCTCACACTCGTTTTGCTGGTCCCTCGGCTCATTCTAGAACGAGAGTCGAAACCGAGCTTCAATTGGGTAGCGTCAGGCATTTGCGACTTTAAGCGAGCAGCTAAGCAGTCGGTGGGAATAACGTCGAAACCAACACCTGGGCAAAGCACAATGTTTGCTGCTTCTGCTTCATTTCGAAGGCTATGCGCAAGCTCGAAAACGCTAATTTCGCCGGTAATGTCGAGGTAGTGAGTTGAAGCTTCAATACAAGCTTTCATCATTGGTTCGGCAGTAATTTCGAACGGTCCTGCGCAATGGACAACTAAATCAACATCTTTTAGGTTCTCTTTAATCTCGTCTGCGTTGAGGTCGAAAACACGGTATTCAAGCTGAGTACGCTCAGCAAGTTCTTGAGTTTTACCCTCATTGCGGCCTGCAAGAATAGGTTGGTAACCCATTTTCTTGGCGTGATGAGTAATAAGTTCACCGGTATAGCCGTATGCACCGTAAATCATCCAACGCATCAGTTACACCTCGACCCTGTGATGCTCTGCATCTTCTGAATTATGCTCACAGGTGTCTGCATTCTGGCATTCGCCATAGAGATACAAGCTGTGGTTGGTGAGTTTAATGTTGTTTTTGTCGGCTACTTCAACTTGGCGTTTCTCAATAATGTCGTCTTCAAACTCAATAACGCGACCACAGGTAAGGCATACTAAGTGGTCGTGATGATTTTTATTGCTCAGTTCAAATACAGAACGACCGCCTTCGAAATGGTGGCGTGTAACAATGCCGGCGTCGTCGAATTGGTTGAGAACACGATAAACCGTTGCTAAGCCAACTTCATCACCTTTCTCGAGGAGAATCTTGAAAACTTCTTCCGCACTGATGTGCTGGTTTTCAGGCTCTTTAAGTACCTCCAGCACTTTTAGGCGTGGAGACGTAACTTTCAAACCTGCTTTTTTCAGTTGAATATCGGTGCTCGACATGAATTCTCTCTTTCACTTAAATGCGATAGCTGATTATAGCCACAGATACCGCCAAAATTAAATGCTTATCAAACGAGTTCGTCTAACATCATTTCTTCGCGCAACTGGGCACACCACTGAACCACTCGTTCTTTGGTAAGTTCTGGTTGTCGGTCTTCGTCGATTCCTAAGCCTACAAAATGGTTATCGTCCGCCATGCCTTTAGACGCTTCAAAGTGGTAGCTGTCGGTAGGCCAGTGACCGATAATAATGCCGCCGCGAGCCTCTACGATGTCACGAATCATGCCCATGGCGTCCAAGAAATACTCCGCATAGTCTTCTTGGTCGCCGCAGCCAAAAATAGCAATTAACTTGTCGGTAAAATCAATTTGTTCTAGTTCTGGAAAGAAATCGTCCCAGTCACATTGTGCTTCACCGTAATACCACGTTGGAATACCAAATAGCAGAAGGTCGTATTCAGCTATTTCTTCCTTTGTGGATTTCGCGATGTCTTGAACATCAATAAGTTGTTTGCCTAATTCTTTTTGGATCATTTGAGCAACAGCTTCGGTGTTACCTGTGTCGCTTCCAAAAAACAGTCCAACTGTGGCCATGAACTTTATTCCTATCAATTCAAATTAGATTGTACGAAAAATTGAATGACGCCTTTCGCAAGAAAACCAGCCATACCTAAAAATAGTACGAGCCAGACAAAGAAACGGCCGTATTTGGGCACGTCGCCTTTTTTAAGTACGTCTTGAATGGCTAAACCAATGAGTAAAAATAAAACTGCTATACCCACATTGGTCATTAGAGACTCGATTTGCTCTAAATTTTCGCTAAACATCAGAACTCCAAATTCGTATACGTTTTAAGCCTGTATACGTTAGCCATATTTCATGGCGCAGATTCTACCACAAATGCTATCTATTCTCATCTAGAAAACGCACGACAATTTTATTAAATACCGTTGGCTTTTCGGCATGAAGCCAATGACCTACGCCTTCAATAGTTTTGGACTCTGCTTTTGGAAATCGTGAGAGGATTTCTTCTCTATGACTTGCTTGTACATAGTCGGAGTCACCCCCTCTGATAAAGAGTACAGGTCCTTCAAAAGTACCTTTACTGGCCGGTGCACCAATTAATGAGGGGTAGTTTTCTTCGATGGCGGATAAGTTCATGCGCCAAGACCAAGAGTTGTCTTCTTTTTTTAGATTTTTCATTAAAAATTGACGCACACCTTTTTCTTTGATGTCTTTTTCAAGCTGGTGGTCTACGTCGCTACGGTTTGAGACTCGGTTGAAGTCGACAGCTTTAAGCGCGTCAATAATGGTTGTGTGCCTCGCTTCATAAGCGACTGGAGCTATGTCGGCAATGACTAAACCATGGACTTTATCGCTATGCTCTAGGGCAAAATCCATAGCAATTTTCCCGCCCATCGAGTGGCCTAGAATAAATGTACGTTCGATATCTAAAGATTCCAGCAAACCCAGAATGTCGTCACTCATTTCAGGGAAACTCATGGTTTCTACCCATGGCGATTGACCGTGGTTACGCACATCAATATTAATCACGAAATAATGGTCTGAAAGCGCTCTGCTTATAGACTTTAGGTTGTCTAAGTCGCCGAACAAACCGTGAATAAGCAACACCGCAGAGTGCTGCTTGTCGCCTAGAGTTTCATAATTTAAAGAAATGTTTTTTGATTCGCGCATATATGCTCCCCATGCAAAGGCAGCCAGCCTTGGTTATAATGCGAAGAAATTGATGCAATCATAACAAAAGAGAAAGCATAACGGCATGAAACAACTCAATATTGACGATGAACTTTACGCATATATTGCTTCCCATACACAACATATTGGTGAAAGTGCTTCAGACATTCTTAGACGTTTACTTAACCTTTCTTCTTCGATGCAACCGATTGTGTCAGACGAAAAAGCTCCAGCGCCGGAGATTGAAGCTTCAACTTCGGCTAAGGTTACGCAGTCAACCATTGCAAACTCTGATGCGACTATTTTTGATCGTGTTACCGAAGCTGATATTGCCGCGCAAAAAGGCAAAGTAGGGCAGTTTTTATACGTGCTTTCTATGCTTTACGCATGCCACCCAGAGCAATTTGTACAGGTGCTCACTATCCGCGGTCGCGACCGTCTGTATTTTGCGACCAACGAATCGGAACTTAATGCGAGTGGCAAGAGTACGAACCCTAAACAGATTCCAGGTAGTGGTTTTTGGGTGATTACCAATTCAAATACTACGAAAAAGAAGTCTATGCTGACCCGAGTTGCTGAAAAGTTAGGGTACGACACTAAACAACAAGAACAAATTAGGGACTTATTGTCATGACTATCCATGAACGTGCAGGGCAACAAGCTACCCAGCAAGACTTAGTGCATATTCCAGCTTTGATGGCTGCGTACTACGTTAACGAGCCTGACCCGCGTGACCCACAGCAAAAAGTGAGTTTTGGCACCTCCGGACACCGTGGTTCTTCTCTAAAAAAATCGTTCAATGAAGCGCATATATTAGCGGTTTGCCAAGCTATTTGTGGTTATCGAGAAGAGCAGGGAATTAAAGGCCCTTTACTCTTGGGTAAAGATACTCACGCGTTGTCAGAAGCCGCGTTTATCACCGCTCTTGAAGTATTTATCGCCAATGGTATTACCGTTCATGTGCAACAAGACCTGGGTTATACGCCAACTCCCGTGATTAGCCACCAGATTTTAAAGTGGAATAAAGAACATCCTAATCAACTTGCTGACGGTGTGGTTATCACTCCATCCCACAACCCTCCAGCAGACGGAGGGATTAAATATAACCCTTCGCATGGTGGGCCAGCAGATAGCAAAGAAACTAGAGTTATAGAGAAATACGCAAACGCGATTATGAGCAGCGGTTTGTCGGGTGTGAATGCAGTCGATTACGACGAAGCCTTACATGCTAAAAAATTGAAGCGCTGTGACTGGGTTGCAAGTTACGTAAATGCGCTTGCTGATGTTGTTGATATAGAAGCCATTAGAAAAGCGAAAGTTCGTATTGGCGTGAACGCGATGGGCGGAGCTGGCATCGAATATTGGCGCGCTATCGCCGAACATTACGAGCTAGATATCTCGCTGATCAATGATCATGTAGACCCTACGTTTAGCTTTATGAGCCTCGATAAAGACGGTCAGATTAGAATGGATTGCTCGAGCCCATTTGCTATGTCTAGCATGGTGGCATTAAAAGACAGCTTTGATCTAGCTATTGGCAACGACCCTGATTACGATCGTCACGGCATTGTCACTCAAGATGGATTGATGAACCCGAATCATTATCTGGCGGTTTCAATAGATTATTTACTGAGTCATCGTAACTGGGGCCAAAAAGCAAAAGTTGGTAAAACGATTGTTAGTAGCGCGATCATCGACCGCGTTGTGGCAGCTCGTGAAAGCCAGTTATTTGAAACGCCTGTTGGTTTTAAATGGTTCGCTGAGGGCATGTTTGCTGGTGAAATCGGCTTTGCCGGAGAAGAAAGCGCGGGTGCGAGTTTCTTGGACTTTTCTGGGCAACCTTTCAGTACCGACAAAGACGGTATTATTCTTGGTTTGCTTGCTGCTGAAATTCTTGCGGTTACAGGCAAAAGTCCGAGTCAGTATTATCAAGAGCTTGAACAACAGCATGGTACAGCTTTTTATAAACGACTTGATGTTAAAGCTAGCCATGAAGATATGGAAAGCTTTAAGGAACTCGCCCATAAGCCTTTTAAATTGACGAATTTGGCCGATGAACCGGTAGAGAATGTCCTAACCACTGCACCAGGTAACGGCGCTACATTTGGTGGCGTTAAAGTAGTGACGGCTAATGGTTGGTTTGCTGTTCGCCCGTCGGGTACGGAGCCGGTGTACAAGATTTATGCGGAAAGTTTGAAAAGCGAAGCTCACCTTGAACAAATTCTTAGTGAAGCTTCGCAAACCGTAATCGAGTGGCTAGCACGACAAGCTTAATCGTTTAGCTTTCAGAATCTTCTTTTACAGGAGGCCCAGTAACAGTGATGGCTGGGCTTTCTTCTTGCTCTTCGTCTTCTTCCTGGCCATGAGTTTCATCGACTAAGGTATATACCAACTCTTCTGATGTTTGTGCCGGAGCCAATGCCGCAAAAGCTGTGTGTGCTTGGTCTGTTGCGCGCTCTCTTTTACCTATGCGGTAAAGCGCATACAGCGCGACACCGCCGGATAAAATACCAATAAGAATGAAGAATAAATTAATTTGTCCGAACTGCATCATTGCCGCTACCGACGGCGCACCGATCACTGCTCCAATACCGCCAACTTTAATAATAGCGCCAGTTGCGCCGATCATTTGGTCACGTTCAAGGAAGTCGTTGGTATGCGCCATCGATAAACTATAAAGCGGCAAAATACTTGCGCCGAGCAAAGCCATGAGCAGATAAATAACCCATGGGTAAGTTGCCGGTAGTTGAGAAAGTACAAAAGCAAAAAAGGCACTTGCCGCTGCGCAGCCAGCTAGAACTGCTCGTCTGTCGAATTTGTCAGAGAGTAGGCCAACAGGTGTTTGTGCAACTAACCCACCGAAGATATACGCTGCCATAAATAACGTGACTTGAGGAACGCTCAGGCCTAAATAAATAGCATAAACAGGCCCGACACCATAAAACATGGCATAGCACGCTTGAATAACAAAAGCGGTAATAATGCCCAGTGGTGCTTGTTCCAGAAGTACTCTGAGGGAAACTTTCTTCGGGCTGTGTGTTGTTGGCTCTACCGTTACACTGGCTAAAATGGGCACGAGTGACAAATTAATGAGCATGGCTACGATAGCAAAAGGAACAAATGTTCCTGGGTCTGCTATACCTAGAATCAATTGCCCGACGATAAGGCCACCATAGATAAGTACCATGTAGATAGAGAGCATGGCGCCGCGGTTTTTATTGTCCGCCATGGTGTTAAGCCAACTTTCTGCAATGACAAACATCGCAGACAAGGCAAAACCGCTAAGGAAGCGGAATAAAAACCAAATAATCGGGTCGATCCAAATGGACTGTACCAGTATTGATACCGATGCCAGCGCTGCAAGGCCACCAAACGCACGAATATAACCCACACGACGAATGTCTTTTGGTGCGCGCGTAGAACCAAATAGGAAACCTAAGAAATAGGCCGACATGATAATACCGGTGGTTAGCGTAGAGAAGCCTTCTAGAGTTGCGCGCAAGCTGAGTAGCGTGCTGGTCATACCCACACAAAGGCCAATAAGGGTCATGGTGGTTAATAAAGAACTGACGGCGCGAACTTGTTGTCGAAGCATCTCTATTCCTATCTCGTTGATTGTGGGGGAAAGTGTAACAGCGTTGATATTGTTCGGCTAGAAATTACCGAGCCTTTTCAGTGTTTAAGCTTGCTCCCACGTTAGGGGATGTTTATCATCTTGCTATTGCTTATAAAAGGAAACGTGTTTGTGACTAATCAACGGAACACTTTATTCATTGCTTGTCTGATGTTCGCCATGAGTTTTTGCGTGGTTTTGCCAACGCAAGCTCAAGATCGTGAATTGAGTCAGCTTATGCAAGTTTCTGTTCCGGTTGAAGATCAAACACGGGCTCAGCGGTTTGTTGCTTACGAAGAAGGTATGAAGACCGTGATTGTGCGAGCCTCTGGTCAGTCTTCAACGTTGAATAACCCTGCAGTGTCTCGCGCGTTTTCAAGTGCTGTAGATTATATGGTGACTTATGGTTACGAGCGCGAAGAAGGGCAGTTGTACCTGCAAATTACTTACTCGGAAGAGCGTATTGTAGGGTTACTTCGGCAAGCAGGCGCACCAGTTTGGCGGGCAAGAAGACCTGAATTGATGCTCTGGATTGTAGAAACTCAGCCTGCAGGTTTACAGCTACTCGCACGTGACGAAAGCCACTGGCTTTTAGACAGCTTGCTTGAACAAAGCGCTCATCGTGGTTTGCCGGTCAATATGCCGCTACTCGACTTAAACGACAGAATGGCGATTACCCCCAACGATGTTTGGGGACGTTTTAAGGAGCCGGTATTGGAGGCATCCTCTCGATATCCGACCAATGGCGTGGTTATGGTGCGACTTAGCGAAGGCGTAGGTGTTTGGCGTGCTGAATGGACCATCGTTATTCAAGACTTCGAGCGCTCAGGACAAGTAGATGCAGTTAATCAGCAGTCTCTAGGGGCTGCATTAGCCAATCAGTTAACGGAAGCTGTTGCGCGTCAATACGCAGTGAATTACTCAGCAGCAGATACCGGTTATACCTACTTAAGAATGACTGGCTTGAACTCGATACAACAAATTGCTGAAGCAGAAGCATTATTGAGAAGTTTGGGTCCTATCGTACATGTCACCATGACGCGCTTTTATTCTGGAACTGCAGAGTTTGAATTGGCGGTAGTAGGGGATGCTAGTCGAGTTGAAAGTGCACTTGCATTAGAGCGCGCAGTGGAAGTGATAGATGATCCGTGGAACCAAGTCGAGTCAATGTTTTTGGAGTATCGATGGCTGCGATGAAGCGACACCGGCAACTTACTTTGCCTGTTGAGCTACCTGAAACTGCGCAGTTTGAAACATTTGTGACCGGTGAAAACGAGCAGTTAGTCAACTATCTGCGTGAGTTCGAATTTTCAAATCAGTCATTTCAGCAGCTTGCGCTGGTAGGAACCCCTGGAAGCGGCAAAAGCCATCTGCTTTTTGCCTTTGTTGACCGTATGCAACAGTCTGGTGTGCAGGCTATGTATATCGATTGCAAAGAAATACAGGCGCAATTTCCACCGTCAATTCTGGACGGGTTACACCAATACCCAATTCTCATACTCGATGGTATAGACGCTGTTGTTGGTGATGAAGAGTGGTGTGTTGCGTTGTTTACGTTAATTAATCGCTTTACTGACCAGCAATCTGGCTTGTTGGTGTGGGCAGCGGAGAACGATCCGTCGGCGCAGGGTATTGTCGTACCTGACTTAACGTCTCGGTTAGAACTGGCGATACGTTTCCGTCTGCAAAAGCTGTCTGATGAAAAGAAAGTTACTGCTTTGAAACTTCACGCGAAAGCCCGTGGAATGAAGCTGTCGCGTGAAGTGGCAGAGTATTTGCTCCAACGGCTTAGCCGTGACATGAGAACCTTAATGAAGGTTTTGAAAGCACTAGACCAATTATCCATTAGAGAGCAACGTCCAATAACACTTCCGTTCGTTCGCAATGCGCTGAAGGAAGTTACGCTCTAACGAGTTCTAATCACTTTTCCCTGCATTAGAGACATTGGCTTTTTTCAGCCCAAGCCCCAGCTCACGCCCTTTGTACCTAGCGTAAAATGTTGCGCCAATGAAAGCAGCCGTAACCAGCATCAATTCAATGGCGGGGATGTACCAAGTGCTCCAGTGGGTGTAGAGCGTGGTAAACCCATGTAAGAAGTACAAGATTAAAACGAAGTTAGCCCAAGCATGGGTATATGGATTACCTTGAATAATACCTTTTAATGGAAAAAGTAAGGGTAGAATCCACATTGTTAGAGCCAGCGGGATAGGCAAAAACTCACTGGGCATAAGCACTGTAACGATTACCGCCATATATACGATTAACAGCGGGTACGAAATTAGTGTGAGCTTGCGGTAGAACTCTGATGATGTTGGCAACATAAAACCTCAAATAATGTCTAATACAGCTTCAGGAGGTCTTCCTATTGCCGCTCGGTTCCCATTGACCACGATAGGGCGCTCAATAAGTTTTGGGTTTTCTAGCATAATCTCAATGAGTTCGTCATCGCTTCCTGTGAACGCTTTTAAATTGAGCTCTTTAAAGATGTCTTCCTTTTTACGAACGATGTCCATAGGCTTGGCATTTAAGCTCGCAAGAATAGACTTCAATTCTTCTGCGCTGGGTGTGTCTTTTAAATATTCGACAACCTGTGGTTGGATACCTTGTTCTTCCAAAAGCGATAGGGTTTGTCTGCTTTTCGAGCAGCGAGGGTTGTGTAGTATCTTAATTTGACTCACTGAAAACTCCTGTTAGTTCATGAGTACGCGTTCTTGCTCTAACGCCCTGAATTGTTCAATTCGAGCCTGCATACGTTGACGCGTTAAAGTTGCATCTTCTTCGGTTTTACTAATCGCAGTGTGCAGTTGCTCTATAGCACCGCGAAAGTCGCCACGAAGCGCAAATATCTCTGCTCTCGCTTCGTGCATTTCGCTAATTTTACCATCTAGCTCGTATGCTGTGTGAAGTAAGTCCCACGCTAAAACATCTTTTTTGTTATAGATAATAAAGTTATTGAGTACGCGCCGGCTTAAATCCAAATTTCGTGCTGCATTTGCAGCGTAGGCAAGGTTAAGCGTAATCACTTGATTGTTAGGGCGGCGAATATACTCTCGCTGCAGCATTTCAACGGCTTCTTCCGAGCGTTGTTGCGCCATGAGTATGTCGGTTTCTGTGTCTAAGTAGAAAAGATTCATCGGGTCTTCTTGGCGCAAAGGCATTAGCAATTGATACGCTCTTTCGTGCTCTTCAAGCGCGAGATGGGCTAGGGCGCGACCATATCGGTTGCCTGCGATCTTGGCGTGGTCTACCAAGTGTTGGGCTTCATACTCTAAGTCTTTCAGTACGTCTGCTGCTCGGCGGTCGGCATAACGCACTCGAATACGTGCTTTCGCGAGTTCAAACTGTAATGATGTTTCTACTCTGCGCGGCTCGTATTGCATGGCTCTATTTCGAGTATCGGCAACCCTCGAGTCGGGTAAGGGGTGCGTGATCAACATTTCAGGGGGCGTTTGAGTGTAGCGATACTGTTCAGCTAAGCGCCCAAAAAAGCTCGGAGCGCCTTCGGGATCAAAGCCCGCCCGAAATAATGCATTGATTCCAATTCGGTCTGCTTCAAGCTCAAATTGTCGGGTGTAGTTTATCTGGCGTTGTTGGGCGCCTGCGACACTCGCGGCAAGACCTGCCATACCAGCGGCGGGATTAACCAAACCTACAATAATGCTTCCCAGTACATGGGTCATGGTAGTAGGACCTGCTTGTGTCATTCGTTCCATATTTCTTGCGATGTGACGTTGAGATACATGCGCAATTTCATGGCTAACGACGGATGCTAGTTCAGATTCAGTCTCTGCTTGCATGATAATGCCAGTATGGATTCCTATGTATCCTCCTAAAAATGCGAAAGCATTTAACGCGGAGTCGTTTACCCAAAAGAAAGTGAAGGGATAGCGGATGTTGTCGGTGTGCATAATCAAGCGATTACCGATGCCACTTAGGTATTCTCTTAAAACTGGGTCGTCGGCTATAGGGGCCATGGCTCTGAGTTGACGCATGTAAAAGTCGCCAAGCCGTTGTTCTTGAGCGATAGAGATCGAGGATGCGCCTGCGATACCTATTTCAGGAACATCGATTGCGTCTTGCGCATAAGCCGACACCGCAGTACCTAGGCTTAATGACCCCGCCATGACTAGCGATGCTAGTTTGGGCGCGAATTTTGAGTAAATACGACTTGGCGCAAACATGAACGTTAAGTTCTCCAACAACTTTGAATCAACTACAATGTTGTTAAGACGCACAGAAAACAACAGAGTTCCTTGAAGCTATTTAATTTACGTGATTGAACGTAAAGAGTCGACTTCAGTCGAATGTTTTTAACACTAGCGTGTTAATATAATACGTAGAATGAGGTTCTTTTTTGAACCTAGCTTCATGCTGAACGCCGAAGGAATGTAAGTATGTTGGATTATTTAAAGCACTGGTTTCAAAAGCGCTTCTCTGACCCGAATTTAGTCGCATTAACGCTCATGTTAGTTGTCGGTTTTGTTATTTTACTGACCATGGGAAGCATTTTGGCGCCTGTAATAGCGGCAATTGCATTGGCATACTTACTTGAATGGCCCGTGAGTAAATGCGAGCAATTGGGATTACGGCGGCTTCCCGCAGCTCTGATTGTGTTTGCTGTGTTCATGACTATTTTTATTCTTCTTATTGTATTCCTCGTGCCTGTTATTTGGCAGCAAAGTGTTAATTTACTGCAAGAACTCCCACTTATTGCGGAAGCATGGCAGGACCTTGTAGAACGAGCCGAAGAAATTGCACCTTCTTTCATAGAGCCTCGACAAATAGAGCTATTTACGCAACGCATTAACAATCGGTTGTTAGAAATTGGTCAGTCGTTGCTTGACCGCTCGCTAGGCACTATTTATGTTTTTGCGTCGCTTTTAGTGTACTTAATTATCGTACCGTTAATGGTGTTCTTTATGTTGAAAGACAAAGACATTTTATTAAGCCATTTCGAACGTGTTCTTCCCGAGCAGCGCCGGAAAATTCAGCAAGTGGGTTATGAAATGAACACACAAATAATGAATTACATTCGCGGCAAGTCGTTAGAAATTATTATTGTCGGTATTGTGACTTTCGTGGTGTTTTCGTTGTTTGAACTGCAATACGCAGCATTGCTGGCAACCTTGGTCGGTTTCTCGGTACTGGTTCCTTACATCGGAGCCGCGGTAGTCACTATTCCTGTGGCGCTGGTAGGGTTATTTCAATTTGGTCCCTCAATTACTTTAGTGTGGTTGTTGTTTGCTTATTTAGTTATTCAGGCGTTAGACGGCAATGTTCTCGTGCCCTTATTGTTTTCTGAAGCGGTGAGCTTACATCCTGTTTATATAATTGCTTCTGTTTTGATTTTTGGCGCGATGTGGGGCTTCTGGGGAGTGTTCTTTGCTATCCCTTTAGCAAGCCTTGTTAAGGCTGTATTGACTGCGTTTTCACAAGCTCGACAAGAGCAACAAGCTGAAGAAGGCGGTAGCTAAGAGGCACCGCCTTGAATGACTGGTGTATTAGAGTTCCTCTAACACAACCTCATGGTGGTTTTTCGTTTTAAATTTGTCGAATACCTTTGATATGGTTCCGTCTTGTTCGATCAAAAAGCTAATGCGGTGAAGTCCGTCATATTCTTTACCCATAAATTTTTTCGGGCCCCAGACACCAAATGCATCTGCGATTTTATGATCTTCATCGCTTAGCAGAGTGAAGTTAAGTTCATCACGCTCCGTAAACTTCGCAAGACGTTTAGGCGCGTCGATGCTTACACCAACAGCCACTGTGTTTTTAGCCGCTAGTGCATCTTTTTCGTCACGTAGGTTCTGAGCTTGTACGGTGCAACCAGGTGTCATAGCTTTCGGGTAGAAGTACAACAGAACACGATTTTCTTTCAGTAATTCCTGTAAATTAACTTCATTCTCGTTTTGATCCAGAAGACTAAAATTAGGGGCTTTGTCACCCGCTTTAAGTGTGTTCATCTTTTCTCCTCGAGTATATTCGTAATTAAATTCGTCGACCCCGCAATATTTAACACAACACTTGCACGATCATCAACGCAGAACCCTTGTCATTCGCGCTCTGCCCACGTAACATTGTGCGCTTAAATTAGGAGGATAAACGCATGTTGACTGGCAGTATGGTGGCGTTAGTCACCCCGTTTACGAGTCAAGGTAATGTTGACTATTCATTGTTAGCCAAACTTGTAGAGTTTCACATCCAGGAAGGTACTGACGCAATTGTTTCAGTGGGTACTACAGGTGAATCTACTACGTTAAGTCATGATGAACACGTTGATGTAGTGAAAGCTACCGTAGAAGTGGCAGATAAACGGATTAAAGTCGTAGCGGGCAATGGTTCTAACTCAACATCAGAAGCTGTGCAACTTACAGAGCGTATTGCTCCTTTAGGCGTGGACGGATTCCTTAATGTTACGCCTTATTACAACAAGCCTCCAAAGCAAGGACTTATTGGCCATTTCAGCGCTTGTGCTGAAGCCAGTGACGTGCCGCAAATTTTATACAATGTACCAGGTCGCACCTGTTGTGACATTCAACCTGAAGTTGTTGCTGAGCTAGCTCAGATACAAAATGTAGTTGGCATTAAAGAAGCGACAGGTGAAGTTGACCGCGTTGCGAAAATTCGTGACTTATGCGGCCCCGACTTTATTCAATTGAGTGGTGACGACCCAACAGCAGCTGAGTTTTTGTTAGCGGGTGGGCATGGTGTTATCAGTGTTACTGCAAATATCACCCCGAAACTCATGAAAGAATTGGTAGACACTGCGCGCCGTGGTGAGAGCGAAGCTGCACACGCTATCGATGCTAAAATGCGCGCTTTACATGACGCTCTCTTTATAGAAGCGAACCCAATTCCAGTAAAGTGGGCAATGGCTCGATTAGGTTGGGTTGAAGGAAATTACAGATTACCTTTAGTTTCTCCGGAACTTGAGAGCCAAAAGGTTATCGAAGAAGCATTAAAACAAGCCGGATTAGTATAAAAGCGGAGTATCCATGAGAGCTAGTCGATTCCTGCCACTATTTGCAGGATTATTAATAACTGCATGTTCTTCTCAGTACGATCGTCCTGAAGGTTCATATAATTACACTGAAATTGAAGAGCATGGCGAGTTAGTCACTCCCGGTGAACTTGAAGTTCAAGAACAAAACAATCGTTACACGATTCCAGCTGTCGAAGGTTCTGAAAATGCTTACATAGGTAAAAATGTAAGTATTCGTCCACCTCGTCAATTGTTAGCCGTGGCTCCAGGTAGTCGAGTTGAGGCAGGTTCAGACGAATCGATTCTTTACATCGATACCACTGAGGGTGTTTCTGATTTGCGCGCTGCCGTATGGCGTCATATGGTTCAGGTGGTTGAGGGGTTTGACGTTTCTTTTGAGTTACACCCGGAACAAAACCGCATTGTTACCGACCGTTTCCGCATGTTGCAACACGAGCGCTCGAAGCCTGGTTTAGCGAACATGATTAGCCGCGAAAAAATTATTACCGAATCTGAGCAAGCTTTCGAAATGATTTTCCGCGTTGCCAGCCATGGTCGAAGTGGCGCACTTTATGTGAACGTTATAGAGCCGCAGTGGTTGATCGACGGGGAAGTAACACCGTTACCTATGCATGCAAGTAGAACACTAGAGCGTAATGTTTTAAACGACGTGAGCATTGCGATGGAGCAGAGCTATCGTTCTAACCGCGAGGTGTTTGCGCAAGAACAAATTAACGTAACCATGGGAAGTTCGGTTGACGGTGAACCGGCTTACGTTATTGAAACTGATTTCAATAGTGCCTGGGTGTTGATGCCAGACGCATTAAATAACCTAGGTTTTGTAGTCGACGACTTAAACCAGTCTGAAGGTGTTTACTACACTACTTACGAGCCTTTCGAAGACCGCGCTTGGTATCATATTTTCGCGTTCTGGAAACGAAACGAAGAAGGGCCATTAGGACTAAGCGAAGGAACTGAAGTAACTTTCGTTGTAGACGACCGAAACGACCGTGTTTACATTACGCCGAAGCTTGACGATGTAGCAATTACCGAAGCGCAGCTTCAAGCATGGCATCCGTTAGTTGTTGCGGCATTTCGCAACGAGTAAGAACTCATAAAAGAGAATGGTATGAACAAGCAAAGCGAACTTTATCGTGGTAAGGCAAAAACTGTTTTTCTGACGGATAACCCAGATTATTTGATTCTGGAATTTAGAGACGACACTTCGGCGTTTGACGGCGAGCGTATCGAGCAGTTAGCTCGTAAAGGAATGGTGAACAACCGCTTCAACCATTTTGTAATGGAAAAACTGGCTAGTGCAGGTATTCCTACACAAATGGAAAAGCTCCTTTCGGACAACTCTTGCTTAGTTAAAAAGCTCGACATGATTCCTGTAGAGTGCGTCGTACGTAACTTTGCAGCCGGATCTTTAGTTCGCCGTTTAGGTGTGGAAGAAGGGTTGCAGTTAACGCCTCCTACGTTTGAGCTTTTTTTGAAAAATGACGCGCTTCATGACCCCATGGTTAATGAGACGCATGCTGAAGCTTTTGGTTGGGCAACTCCAGAGCAACTTGCTGAAATGAAACGCCTTACGTTTGCTGTAAATGATGTTTTAAAACCATGGTTTGAAGAGGCAGGTATGCTTCTTGTGGACTACAAACTTGAGTTTGGCGTGTTTAACGGTGAGATCGTTTTGGGTGACGAATTTAGTCCAGACGGTTGCCGTTTATGGGATAAAGAAACCAAAGAGAAGCTCGACAAAGATAGATTCCGTCAAGGACTTGGTGGAGTTGTTGAAGCGTATGAGGAAGTGGCCTCGAGACTAGGTTTAGAGTTACCTAAAGGTTAATCCTCCTCGTCGTCCCACTTCTTCCATTTAGAAGCGTCTTTAGAAGACCCCTTTGCGTTTGCATCGGGGTCTTTTATTTTAGGCATCTTCATGTTCGCGGTGTATTTCACTAGCAGAATATTGCTAACAATAATCCCTAGAACAAGTGCAATAATGAGTGCAGTCCACCAAAGAGACATCAGTTAATTAATCCTTTTCCATTGGGTCAACACTGTGAACATACTGCGACACAATGCGCTCAATTTGGGGGAGAACGACAGCTTTGCCTTGGAGATTACTCGCAGTTATGATTTCACGTAACTCATCCGCGCTATATTGCTTCAGAAACTGTTTAGCGAGAGGTGCATAACTCCAATGCCACGGCTCAGGAGCAACTCCTCCATTGTCATTGCGGTAGGGGCGATAAAAACCAAACCTACGAGCGTGTTGGTTTAGCCAGTTCGTAAGCTTATTAAATGGCCCATCACTTTCATACTCCCACGGTTCTAATTGGAGCTTGTTTGACCCCAATGCTATTGGATCATATAGGTCACAGTCGGTACCCCAATGATGGCGACTGGTGCCTGGGAGTGCCGACCAACGCATGATTTCTCTTACGCGCTGGTCAGGCGTCAAATGATGAAGTGATTCGGATTCGAATTTACGATTCCAAATCATAAGTTGGCGGTTGAAGTCACGAAAGCCACTGGCAATTTCTAGTTGTATACCGTCGTCAGCAGCCGCTTTTTGCATGCATGTAAATGCAGTGGCCGCTTCTTCTTGAAGGCGCTGCGTAGCGTTTACTGGAACGAGCCCGTTTTCAATCAAGCCATACAACAAACCGTTGGTCATTTATTGCTCACCCATTAGTTTATTCAGAATTAGTTCGTAATAGCTTGTTAAATCGATCAGGTCTTGATGGCTAACTCGCTCATTTGCCTTGTGTATTGTGGCATTCACTGGCCCTAACTCCACAACTTGTGCGCCGGTGGGGGCGATGAAGCGTCCATCAGAAGTACCGCCAGAAGTGCTCAGTTCCGGTTTGGTATTTTTAATTTCTTCAATGGCAGAGCTACAAGCGTTTAGTAACTGACCATGATCCGTTAAGAAAGGTTGGCCATTTAGCTTCCAGTCTATTGAGTACTTAAGTTCGTGCTGGGTAAGAATCGCATCGATTCGCTCCATAAGGGTTTCAGCTGTGCTTTCGGTGCTAAAGCGCAAGTTGAATTGCACATGTACTTCACCTGGAATGACATTGGTTGCGCCCGTTCCTCCGCGAATATCGGAAATTTGAAAACTTGTGGGTGGGAAAGCATGATTACCATTGTCCCAAATTTCATTCACTAGATGGGAAAGTGCAGGGGCAACTCTATGGATAGGATTCTCAGCCAAATGAGGATATGCAACATGCCCTTGAACGCCATACACTGTTAGCGCTCCACTTAAGCTGCCGCGACGTCCGTACTTTATGACGTCGCCACAAAAGTTAGTGCTCGAGGGTTCTCCCACAATACACCAGTCTATCTTTTCATTGCGGGCCTCTAGAGTATCAATGACTCGGGTTGTTCCGTTGATAAAAGGGCCTTCCTCGTCACTCGTAATAAGAAATGCAATACTACCGGTATGATTTGGATTGTTGTGCACAAAGCGTTCTACGGCAACAACCATGGCCGCAAGGCTACCTTTCATGTCTGCTGCACCGCGGCCGTATATATAACCGTCTATGTCGGTAGGTTCGAAAGGTGGTGTGTTCCAAGCATGTTCAGGACCTGCTGGAACAACGTCAGTGTGCCCTGCGAAACAAAGTACTGGGCCTGAATGACCACGGCGCGCCCAAAGATTGGTCGTGTCTTCAAACACCATGGTTTCAAGTTCAAAACCAAGGGCAGCTAGCCTTTCGCCAATCAGTATTTGGCACCCCTCGTCTTCGGGGGTAACCGATGGTCGGCGAATAAGTTCTCGACAAAGCTCGAGGGTTGGGTTGATATCGGTCATGCGAATAACGCTTCGTATTGGTTGTCTTTGAAACCTACTTCAATTCCATTGGTGTGAACAAGTACAGGGCGCTTAATTAGTGTTGGGTTGTCACGTAATAGCTTCACTACGCGGACGTCTGTCAAATCGGCTTTGTCTTCATCGGGAAGGTTGCGCCATGTAGTGCTTCGGGTATTGAGTAACTTGTCCTGACCCACTTCCGCGATCCACATTTCTAAGGTATTCGCTGGCAAAGGTTCTTTTCTGTAATCATGGAAAGTGAATTCAACTTCGTTGCTTTCGAGCCACTTTTTCGCCTTCTTCACTGTGTCGCAGTTAGGTATTCCAAATAAAGTTGTCATATTCATGCTCTTAGTTGTTCTCATTTTGCATTTCTTGGCTATAACCTACGTCTTCGTCAAACTCGGCGCCAAGGAATAAATCGATAAGGGGTGAGTCACCTGCGGTTACATTACCAAAATGAGGAAGGAAACTCAGCTTGTCATGCTGCGGAATTGTAAATGACACCATACACTTTTGTGATGGTTGAAAATGCAAGGGCGCAATAGTAAAGAGGGGCTTGTCGTTTATTTTTGGGCTTGTGGAAACCGTTGATGCGAAAGGCATGATTAATTCATGAGGCCAAAGCCTAAGATGACTTCGAAGCACTGCACCGTCTACTTTTATGGTAAGGAACCAGTCGCGTAAGTCAGCAGAGTGGTGGTGGCAGCTCCACCCAGGCAATAGCATGACTTTCTGATTTCCTGGTTGTAAGGCAACTCCCACGCCAAATGCCCCTAAGTTCAAGGCTGAACTTTTAATATTAGTTACAGGCGAGCTTTTACCTGTAATCGGAGAGTACAGTGTAATCTTCTTTTGCCATTTATCAGGGTGTTTCGAGAGTTGTTCCATTTGCTTAAATCGCCACTCTATTGAACTTGTATTTTGGCAGATATTAGATGAATTGTCAGTCGTGAAAAGCTTTCCACTGATTCTGTGGATAACCCTGTGTGTTTGTTGCTGTAAATGTCATAAATTAATGATTTTAAAAGATTATCAGTGTTGGTTGAGATTTGTCCTATCGGTTAAAGATTGATCTTTTATTTACTTCTGAGAGAATGATAAGTAGACAAACAAGAGGTAAAGTTGTTCATGTGGAAAACATTACGCAGTGGCTATCGCTACATGGAGCTTTGGCCAAGGCATGCGGTAGTTGGTAATTTACCGGAGTCACGAATAGCACCAGCGACAAAGTTAGCGTGGCGATGGTTACCTGCGGCGGCGGGAGTGAACGCTTTTGTTCAATACCAGTACCTAGGCATGGAATTTTTGCCTCAAATTATAGCGAGTAGCTTGTTGTTACTTTGGATACCGTGCCATGGTTTTTATTGGTTAGGTAAGCGTTCGGAATCACAGCTTTCAGTGCCGCTGCGTGCCTGGTACTTCGAACTAAAAGATAAGCTCAATAAAAGTGGGCAAGACATTCGCTTGCCAAGTCACCGGCAAGGGCCTTGTTATATTGATTTGGCGTGGGTACTGAGGAAAGCGTTGGCGGAGCTTTCCCCGCACGACTTTTAACTAACCACCCCGCATTTGATGCAGGGTGGTACCAGTCGTTAAAAGAGCCGTTAAAAGCTAAACTGACTCCAAATTGGAGCATGATCGGACGGCTTTTCAATACCGCGAAGTTCATAATCGATGCCTGCGCTTTCGCACTTATCTGCAAGAACAGAAGTTGCTAACACAACGTCAATGCGCAGACCTCTATTGTCGTCAAAGCCTCGCGAACGGTAGTCGAACCAGCTAAATTGGTCGATTACTTCAGGGTGCTGCTCCCGCCACGTGTCTCGTAAACCCCAATCCAGAAGTGTTTGCATCCATTCTCTTTCTTCCGGTAGGAAACTGCATTTTCCTGTTTTAAGCCAGCGCTTGCGGTTAGGCTCGCCAATACCAATGTCTTGGTCTGTAGTTGAGATATTCACATCACCCATCACAATGAGATGACTATCCGCATTTTCATGGGCATTGAGGTATCCCATTAAGTCACTATAAAACTTTTCCTTTGCCGGAAACTTGGTAGGGTGGTCGCGACTTTCACCTTGTGGGAAATAACCGTTTAAAACACGAATCAAATGACCGTCTGGCGACTTAACAGTTGCCATAATCATACGGCGCTGAGCGTCTTCTTCGTCGGTCGGATACCCATAGGTAACGTCTGAAGCTTCTTGCTTGGTTAATAAAGCTACGCCGTAGTGACCTTTTTGGCCATGGAAGTAAACGTGGTAACCCATGGCTTCAACGTCTGCTAATGGAAACTGTTCGTCATGTACTTTAGTTTCTTGCAAGCCAATTACGTCGGGTTGGTGTTTGTCGATAAGCGCTTGTAATTGATGAAGTCGAGCGCGGATGCCATTAATATTAAAACTTATAAATTTCATAGGTTTATTGTTTTTCGCTGAATGATTACGAATATCATACCACTGTGGTAAAAACAGTGCAGCTTCTGTTATTTGATTCCAATCTAGGTATACTGCTGCTTTGCATTGTTAACGTGAAGGTTTAAAGCATGTGGCAAGACGTATTATTGTCCATGAGTGGTTTTGTGAGACCCTATATTTTTCAAATTAGCACCATGATTATCGCCACACTATTGGTGCTATATGGTGACAACATTAACCGAGCGCTAAAACGGCAAATATCTCATTATCATTTTCTTATTCGCACGCTTATTTTCATCTTAGTTTGTGCATTTGGTTATGGGTTATTGCTGACATGGTTGGTGCCTGTTATTGCAAACCTACTAGCAAGCATTTCAGGACTCTATTTGGGCGTGGTTACGTTAGGAATATTGATTGCGCTGGGTTTACTTGCCGAGCGTAAGCGTGTTTTGTAGCACGTAAAACATAGTTATAGGAAAAGATAGATGACGGATTGGATTGACGTTAAAGCTGGCCCTACAGCGTATCAACATATTCAGGATAATGGATTAGACGTAGAGGACATCAAATTATTGATTGGCGCGTCTGGCGGTCCAAAATGGTTTATTTTACAAGGACTAGATAACTTCCTTTTTGGAGACTGGTTAAATAAACGTAAATCGTCCATGAATCTTATGGGAACTTCTGCAGGCGCTTGGCGTTTTGCGAGTTTAGGTCGCGAGAACGCAGCAGAGGCAAGTGCAAAGTTTAGTGAGCTATACCGAGGTACGGTATACAGCGAAAAACCTGACATTGCCGAAATTACAGGCAAGAGTATTGACCTATTGCATGAGTATGTTCCAGACAGCGCGGTTAGCGAAATTCTCTCGCAAGAACGATTTTTGCACCATATGATTGTGGCGCGAGCTAAAGGCTTGAATCAATTGGAGTCGCGCGTTGGGCAGGGGATTGGTTTGGTGCAAGCCATGGCTGCAAATGCGGTTCGGCGCAAGTATTTGGGCCACCATTTTGAGCGCGTAGTGTTTCACCACCCTAAATTGAAAAAACCGCTCGGTACGAAGTGGAATGATTTGCCGACTCGTCATGTGCCTCTGTCACAGGAAAACTTCCGAGAAGCATTACTAGCGACAGGTTCCATTCCGATGGTTCTTGCGGGTGTAAAGAATATTCCGGGTGCGCCTAAAGGGGTTTATAGGGATGGAGGCGTTACCGACTATCACTTCGATTTGGACTTATCCGAACAAGAGGGCTTAGCGCTATATCCACACTTTCAGCGGGAGATTATTCCAGGCTGGTTCGACAAGAAGAGTAAACGAAGAACAACCGGCGAACATTGGCCTAACGTGATTACGATAATGCCCACGCAAGCCTTTATTGACGCGCTACCTTACGGCAAAATTCCAGACCGGAATGACTTTGCAGACTTAGATGTCGCGAGTCGACAAAAATATTGGCAAACCGCAACAGACGCTGGCTATAGAATGGCAGAACAACTTGCAGATTGGTTGGAGCTGGGGGCTATGCCTCAGCGTGTGAAGCTTTGGTCTTGAAAATCTTCGCCAATTTCTAAGTCACAGATTTGCTCAAAACGGTCAGCGGCTAGTCGGCTGGCCAGTATTTCTTCGCGAGAGGTGAGTTGTAAACTAGCCTTATTCAAACTTTTTGCGGCTGAAGTGTCGCCAAAAACATCTGCGAGCGTGAGCCAGCAGTACGCATGATACGCACTTTTGGGTACGCCTTTGCCTTGCAGAAATTGCATTCCCAGATAATACATTGCACGTTTGTGACCCAATAGTGCAGCGCGCCGAAAATGGCGAGCAGCGCTTAACATTTTATTATTCTTTGCGTCACGACTTGCTTGCACAAAGTGTGCTTGAGCAAGACGGTCTCGTTCTGCAGGTGACCAAGATCTCACTTAGTTATCCCTGTGTTTTTAATCATTATCTGTGTAACTATACCCACTGTATCGTATTTTATATTTAAAAGTGTACACAATCTTTGCGCTTTTTGAGGAAATTTACTTATGGCTCGGTTGCTCGATAAAGATATAGAGGCGTTATTTGCGGCCAGTGACCTAATTACATTGTTTATTTGGGAGAACACCGAACATTGGCCAATCAACTATTGTAGTGATAATGCAGTCAAACTGTTGGGTTATAGCAAAGCGGAGCTTGAACGAGGAGAGATTAAATTCGAAGACTTAGTTCACCCCGAGGACTTAAAGCGCGTAATAGGTGAAGTGGAATCCGCGATTGAGAACCAGTCCATACGTTCATTTACGCATGAAGATTACCGCCTTTTTAAACGCAATGGAGAAGTGGTTTGGGTTGCCGATACCACTATTCTGGAAAGAAGTGAAAACGGTGAAGTTGAATATCTCACCGGTCACATCATTGATATTACAGAGCGTAAACAACTCGAGTTATCCTTATCTGCGGAACGTAACTATTTATCCCGTGTTATTACCAGTGCTCGCTTAGCTAGTTGGGATTGGGACATCAAAGCGGGGACTGTGAAATTTAACGAAAATTGCCAAGCTTTACTGGGTGTAAAAGAGGAACAGTTTTCAGACCAAAAGTGGCGTGAGTGGGTACACCCCCATGACATAAAAAATGTTGAAACCCTGGTGCAGGAACATTTATTAGGTAACTCTCCTTATTACAACGCTGTGTATAGAATTGTGAGAGAAGACGGTACGCTTTTATATGTCGAAGACCGTGGGCAAGTTGTTCGTGTAGACAATAGCAATCAACCTGCGCAAATGAGCGGAATACTTACTGATATTTCCCTTCACAAGAAAGCTGAATTGGCAGCTCAAGAGCACGCAGAAATGCGCGGAAACATTTTGGCCAATGTTTCTCATGAAATACGAACACCATTACACGGTATTTTGGGTTTAGCTTCTGTGTTAGAAACAGAAGTGCGGAATCCTCGGCAGAAGCAATTGCTCTCTACAATAAGAAAAAGTGGCGATTATTTGCTTCAGTCATTGAATGACGTACTCGATCTAACGCGCGCCGAGAAAGGGTTTTTACAGATTAATCGGTCGGCTGAGGATGTACGTGAGATTGGCCAACACCTTAAAGACTTATTTTCGGAAAGTTTAAAAGAGAAAGCGTTAACGTTTAAATGCGAAATTGACGATAACGTTCCCCAAAACTTAGAAATAGACAGAGTTCGTTTACTGCAAATTCTCATTAACCTCGTGGACAACAGTATCAAATACACCCCGCAAGGTTCGATTACCGTTACGTTTTCGTGGAAGCCTAGAACTCAAGAAGACGGTGACCTTGAGATAAAAGTGAAAGACACAGGTGTTGGCATTCGCGACACTGAGCGAGCTTGGCACCTTTTCGAAAAAGAAAGCGAAGGAGGTACGAGAGGCTCAGGCGTTGGACTTTCAATTGTGCAACAACTTATTCAGCTTCTTGGTGGGCACGTTGAGCTTATGAGCTCTGAGGAACAAGGCTCAGAGTTTCATATCTATATACCGGCACAAGCCTCAAAGTTAGACGCACTAGAAGCAGTGGTGGAGCGCGCAGGTGAGCTGAGAAAAGCTTCCGTGCGTGCTTTGATTGTGGACGACAGTGACGTGAACCAGCTCGTTCTTGGCGAAATGCTCGAGAGTTTAGGGTTGGAATTTATCAGCGCTTCAAACGGAAACGATGCTTTAGAAGTGATGTCTCACATTGATGTACACATTGTATTCATGGACTGGCATATGCATAGCCTGAATGGACTAGAAACCACGCGTAAAATTCGGGAAAAGTACGGTGATAAACCTTTCATTATCGGGTTGACTGCGAATACGTTAGATAGTGTGAAGGAGCAAGCTTTATCTGCCGGTATGAATGATTTGTTAACGAAGCCTTTCACCTTAAATGAAATTAGAAATGTGGTTGAAACCTTTGATAAAACTTGAGAAATGATAACTTTCTCCTATGCTTAGGGAGAAAATAATAATGATCAAATTCAAAACGATTAGGGGTAAAGCATGAACAAAATTGTATCTTTGGCCATATTAGTCGCTGGTGTAATTCTGTTGTGGTTCGGCTGGCAGGAAAAGCAGTCGGTAGCTTCACAAGCGTCTGAATTAGTGACAAACCAGCCTACCGACAATGCTATGTGGTTCCTCATTGCAGGGGCAGTTGCAACGATTATTGGTATTGGCGGGCTTTTATTTAAAAAATAAATCCGCACAATGCGCCGAAAAACTGCGCGAAAACTATACAAAAATTGGTTTGGAAATCAGTTAGAATGACGTCTTTCAATATGTGTTGAGAGACGTTTTTTTATGGCTGAATTTAACGATACAAGAAGTGTAAACCAAAGGCATTCGTTTTCAAGCACGCAAGATTATATTGTCTCAGAGGAGCTTGCGTTGGCAGTAAATGCGGCTGTGGTGTTAGAGAAGCCTTTATTGCTAAAAGGTGAACCTGGAACGGGGAAAACACAGCTTGCAGAAGCTTTAGCAGCTTCCTTAGATGCTGAACTATTAAGCTGGAATATTAAGTCGACCACTAAAGCTCAGCAGGGACTGTATGAATACGACGCCGTGTCGCGACTAAGAGACAGTCAGCTCGGCAACGACAAAGTTCACGATATTAAAAATTACATTCGTCCGGGGAAGCTCTGGCAGGCGTTTACCGCGCAAAAACGTCCTATTTTATTAATCGATGAGATAGACAAAGCAGATATCGAGTTCCCTAATGACTTGTTACATGAGTTGGACAAGATGGCTTTCGACGTTTACGAGACGGGTGAACGGATTACAGCAAACCAAAGACCGATTGTTTTAATCACATCAAACAATGAGAAGGAGCTTCCCGACGCCTTTTTACGCCGCTGTTTCTTTCATTACATTCGTTTTCCTGACGAGGAAACCCTGCGAAGTATTGTAGAGGTGCATTACCCCGACATTCAAAAGCGCCTAGTTTCTGAAGCGTTACAAACATTCTTTGCAGTGCGCGAAATGTCTTCATTAAAGAAAAAGCCATCGACGTCTGAGCTATTAGATTGGATTAGATTGTTGCTAGCAGAGGAAATATCTCCTGAGCAACTGCAAAAACACAGAGAAAAGGGTGGGTTAATGCCACTGTTTGGTGCATTGCTAAAAAACGAGCAAGACGTGGAGATGGTCGAGAAGCTCGCGTTTATGGCAAAACGCAGAGATTATTAAATGCTCATTCAGTTTTTCTTTACGCTTAGAAAGCATGGTGTGCCAGTTTCAATAACCGAGTTACTGGACTTGCTTGGTGCTTTAGAGCAAAAAATTGTTTTTGCGAATATAGAGCAATTCTACTCTTTAGCGCGCACATTGTTGGTTAAGGACGAGTCGAAATATGACCGCTTTGATCGTGCTTTTGCAGAGTACTTTGATGGCGTGGAACAAATAGATATTGCTTCAGCTATTCCTGATGAATGGTTAATACCTAGTTTACAGAGGCAGTTATCGGAAGAAGACAAGAAGGCACTGAAAGGTTTAGGCGATTTACAGTCATTAATCGATAAATTTAAAGAACGACTTCAGGAACAACAAGAACGACATGCTGGCGGTAATAAATGGATAGGTACAGGCGGCACCTCTCCGTTTGGGGCTTATGGTTATAACCCAGAGGGTATACGCATCGGCCAAGAAGGCAGTAATGCGCGCCGAGCGGTGAAAGTTTGGGACAAAAGAGAATTCCAAGACCTCGATGATGATCAGGTACTGAACAACAGAAGTATTCAGATTGCCCTTCGAGCGCTTAGGCGCTTTGCCAGAACAGGAGCTGCAAACGAGTTAGACTTAGACGGAACCGTAAAGGCAACGTCGCAAAAGGCTGGGCTACTTGATCTTAAATGGCAGGCAGAGCGACATAATGCGGTAAAAGTACTTATTTTGTTTGACGTAGGTGGGTCAATGGACGACTACATATACGAATGCGAACAATTATTTAGCGCAGCACGAACAGAGTTTAAGCACCTAGAATTTTATTACTTCCATAATTGCGTATATGAGGGCGTATGGAAAGAAAATAAGCGGCGCTATCAAGGTCAAATACCTACGGCAGAGCTGCTACAAAAGTTTGGCTCAGACTATAAGCTTATTTTTGTCGGTGACGCCACTATGGGCCCTTATGAAATATCTTACCCTGGAGGTTCTGTTGAACATTGGAATGAAGAGCCTGGTGCATTGTGGATGGAGCGGTTATGCCAACACTTTCAAAAGGTCGCTTGGCTTAATCCACAACCAATAGAGCACTGGCAGTGGTACCCGTCGATTCAAATGATGTCGCAATTAGTAGACAAACGTAT
Source organism: Lysobacter sp. N42 (assembly GCF_004344885.1). Lineage (NCBI taxonomy): Bacteria > Pseudomonadati > Pseudomonadota > Gammaproteobacteria > Lysobacterales > Lysobacteraceae > Lysobacter > Lysobacter sp. N42. Next base: position 816,115 of record NZ_SKFB01000001.1, on the reverse strand, counting down.
GTTTCCAATGACCGTTCATGGTTTACAAGACGCTATTCGGGCGCTGAGTTAACTTCACGCGCCCGTCGCATTCCCTGCTCCAACCTTGCTGGGGATAGTTCTCCAATGTGACTGTCCACCAATGCTCCCTCAGAATTAAAAAATAGCGTGGTGGGTAGGACATAAGTGTCCAATTGGGTTGAAAACTGACTTCTGACGTCGAGTAGGTTGTGGGTGAACTGGAGATTTTGTTCATTTAAGAATTGTTGAATGGCTTCTCGATTTTCACCCTGATTCACGATAACAATAGCAACGTCTTGCTGCCGGTTTTGAGCATCTTCTAGTATCGGCATTTCCTTCACACATGGTCCACACCAAGAAGCCCATAAATTAAACACTGTTGGGTTTCCTAGATATTGTTCAGTAAGTAATACCGAATCGCCAGCATAGCTTTGCAGCGTCATTGCTGGCATATCGGGCGGATTAAAATACCAACTCTGATATACAAAATGAGAGGTGAAAAAGCATGTTGCGCCCAATACGCAAGAGACTAATAATTGTTTACTCCGTTCTTTATGCTTCCAGCTTTCCCAAGCAAGCATAAGTATGCCGAAGGAAAAGCCCGCTATGAGATTAAAGCCTCCGTCTCGGACGTTTAGAATTTGCCACCATTCGTTTTGGTATTGCTGCCAATACTGAATGACGTAACCGACGCGGGCGGCTATTAAGGTTACTGCTATAACTCTGAAAATGTAGTCGCTAAGCGGCTTTTTGTTTTTTCTCGTTAGAAGATAACCCACCAAAAACGTGCAGGCGACTGAAATAAAGAAAATAAGATGGGAAATGGAAAAGCCAAATGGCCCTATTGAAACTGACACAATTCTCGTCCTAACAACCTAAAACATCAGCTTATAACGTTACCATGAAGTTGGATAAAACCACATATTTCTAAACTTTTCTTGATTCCAATCAATATCGGTCGATAAACCTATGATGAGAGTAAGCTGAATTTAGTTTATATTGTACAAAAAACTATGTAGATAAGCATAAGCAAGAAGGACTCGTTGTGCGTATTAATAACCCCATTACCCAAAAAGAATATAAGTTATCGCCGGATGACAGACTCATATCGTCGACGGATACTCGCGGCAAAATCACCTACTTTAATGAGCGTTTTAGAGAGGTAAGTGGTTATGATGCAGATGAATTGATGGGAGCACCGCATAACCTTATACGCCACCCGGACATGCCAAAAGCTGCATTTGCTGACATGTGGGACACTATTCGTGCGGGCAAACCTTGGATGGGGTTAGTTAAAAACCGCCGCAAAAACGGTGATCACTACTGGGTGAGTGCGTATGTAACACCTATGTATGAACGTGGGCAGTTGGTAGGTTACGAGTCGGTACGTGTAGCGCCTGAAAATGCTCAAAAAGAGCGGGCAATGGGCCTCTATCGTCGTTTGAATGAGGGTAAGTCGCCGCATACGTGGTTACAAAGGTTAACAGAGGGAGTAAGAACGCTTGCTCCGGTATGGACTGCTCCGATTCTAATTACCTTAGGATTGTTACTTGCTCAGCAGTGGCTGTGGGGAAGCCTCTCGGCAGTAGCGAGTATTATAGGTATGTTTATGCAATTGGCGATGCACAACAAAGCTATGAAAGATATTCGAGCGATTCGCCCACATGCGTTTGCTAATTCGGTAATTGCAGAAACCTATTCAAATCACTCTGGCGCTCGTGCTGAATTAGAAATGGTACTTCGTAGTGAAGAAGCCCGAGCAAGAACAGGGTTTACTCGAATTCAGGACGCGGCGGCAGGGTTACACGACGTTGTTGCTGCTACACGTAAACAAGCTGAACTGAGCAGCCAACTAGTGGATCAACAGAACCAAGCGACACAGCAAACAGCGTCTGCAATTAATGAAATGACCACGTCCATACAAGAAGTGGCAGACAGCGTAGAAGGCAATGCGAAGCAGGCCGAAGAAGCTTCAACTAATGTTGATCAAAGCTCTGAACTGGCTGGCGAAGCCATGGTTGCCATAAACACATTGAGCGACTCGGTTCGCTCTATCGTGACGACCGTAGACGAACTTGCTCAGTCGACAAATTCCATCGGGGAAGCTGCCGATATTATTGCGAGTATTGCTGATCAAACCAACTTGTTGGCGCTGAATGCCGCGATAGAAGCGGCTAGAGCGGGTGAACATGGCCGTGGTTTCAGTGTTGTGGCTGATGAGGTTCGCTCTCTGGCGGCAAAAACACAAGAGTCTACAGATCGCATTCATGGCATTATCGACCAACTTCGAGAGCGCGCCCAGAACGCAGTTCGCGTGTCTTCGGAAGGTGAAAAGGCAGCCGAAGCAGGCGTAGCAAAAGTACAAGCGACTGAACGGGCGTTACAAGAAATTAAGGCTGCAGTAAGTGCCATTACGGACTCTACGATTCAGATGTCCTCTGCGGTTGAAGAGCAAAGTAATGTTGCGGAGCACATTAACCAGCAGATTACAGATATTGCTGATGGAGCCGGTAGGGCACAACAAAACTCAAACGAGACTTATGAAGTAAGTGTGAATTTAGAAGACACAACGGAATACCTCTACGCGTTAATTAATAGGTTTGCGCTAGACAAAAAATAATCGAAACACTATGCGCAAGGGCTCAATTTCGCTATGGTTCTGAATTCAGAGTTTGTTCTGATGTGAAAACGGTTTGATAGTGTGTGAAGCGAGAGGAATGGGAGTTGTTGAATGAAGTATTCCCTAAGTAAGTTTAAGTGTGTTGCATGGGCGTCATTATACTTGTTCAGTATTAGTGTTCACGCGCATGAAGACATTCCTAGATCTCACACTAACGAATACTTCACTGAAACTTGGACGACGCGCGATGGCTTGCCTCACAATACTATAAACTCGATTGCGCAAACTGAAGACGGCTATATTTGGCTTGCAACGTGGGAAGGTGTTTCTCGATATAATGGTCGCAGTTTCCAAGTTTTTGAGCGAAACGAGGAAACTGGATTTGCAGACGCTGGAATTCATGCATTAGCCGTAAGAGACGATGGTCATTTGGTGGTTGGTGGCGCAAGGGGCGCCTTACACCAATACTTCCAAAATAAATGGTCTGACTTACCTCAACCTGAAGCACTAGTCACCTCTATAGAAGAAGATCGGCACGGTGTTCTCTGGGTTGCAACCCAAGGCAATGGCGTTTATCGCGTTGAGAACCAAGAAATTATTTCGTTTAATCAATTCTCCGGTCCTTATGCGACAGCTTTTCAAGTTAAAGACATTCCAAACTTAGGTATTGTGGCTGGAACCGCAGAAGGACTATGGGTGCTGAGTCCTTCTAGAATGGAAGTTCCCGACGAGACTACGAGTTGGGGGACTTTACATGGCACTGAAGCTCTTGCGGAGTTAGATATTCGCGACTTTACCTATACGGAAGATGACCGGCTGTTAATCGGAACAGAGCAGGGACTGTATACATGGACTCGCGGCAGTTTGTCTGGCCCTTTAGCGGGTACACAAGGCGTTACCATATCTAAAATTTTAGTGGCAGAAAATGGTGCCCTTTGGCTTGGTAGTCAAGATCGGGGTGTTTTTAGAGTATTAGATGGCGAGTTCAGACACTACACTATTGAAAGCGGTCTACCTAACAACAGCATAGTGTCTTTATTTGAAGACCGGGAAAATAGTATCTGGGTGGGCACCAATGGTGGTTTAGTGCGCTTGCGTTCAGCCCCCTTTAGAAGTTTTGAGAGCGTCGATGGGTTAAGTGACGATTTCGTTCGGGGATTAGCAGAAAGTAAAGATGGTCGTGTATACATTGCAACCAGTAGAGGCATGAGCTGTTTATATGGTGATGAGGTTCAGCCTTGTTTTGATGCACCAGAGCTTGCTAACGAATCTTTCTTGAGCGTTGCTGAAGATGCTAATGGTGGTGTCTGGATGGGGACGGTGAGCAATGGAGTGTTTCACTACTATAACGGCGAGCTTACCCAATACACTCAAGAGCAAGGTTTGCCGGATATGGATATTCGCAGCATCGAAACTACCGAAAATCAAGGTGTTTGGTTTGGTACTGCGTTAGGTTTAGTGCAAATTGAGGATGGAGTTTCGCATAGCTTCACCGAGTATGAAGGCTTAACCGATAATTTCATAATGTCTGTGCATGAAGCTCGAGACGGGACAATATGGGTTGGCACTGGGCATGGTGTAACTCTATTAACGCGGCAAGTAGATGGAAGCTATGAGTTGTCGTATCTGGATTTCCCCGATGGGAGTGATGCAGAGTATGTATTTGGTATATATGAACGAGAAGCTTCCAATGAAATGTGGTTAACCACCGATCGGGGGCTAGTTCGCGTTAATCTCTCGGACATGTCAGTGTCTGACGTAACAAAAGACGATGGTTTACCATTCGACAAATATTTCGAAGTTATAGAAGATCAGGAACAACACCTTTGGTTGAGCTCAAACCGGGGTATTGTTCGCTTTCCTTATGAAGAGGCTAGCGCCGTTGCTGACGGAGACTCAATTGTTCTTACCATCGAAATATTCGGTGAAAGCGACGGTATGTCTAGCGCCCAAGCTAATGGTGGTTCAGGGCCTTCAGCAATAGTGGAGCGCAGTGGCCGTCTGCTTTTCGCGACCTCAAAAGGGGTGGCATCGGTTTATCCATCAGACATAGGTGTTTTTGATGAAATTAAACCGCCAGTTGTTATTGAGAACGTAATCGTAGACGGTGCATCGGTCAACTGGTTCGAAGAGCTTGTATTTTCGCCTTCCACACAGCGGATTGCATTTGAATTTGCCGGGTTAGGTTACATTATGCCCCAGCGGATTCAGTATCGCACTAAGCTTGTCGGCTTTGACGACGATTGGGTTGAGCGGGGAACACAAGTCTCGTCAGAATACACCAACCTAGCGCCTGGCGACTACGAGTTTAAAGTGCAGGCGAATTACCCGAACAGTGAACAGGATTGGAGTGAAACTTCAGTGCACTTTACGCTGCAACCGTCTATTTGGGAGATGCGCGTATTCTGGGCGGGATTAGGGGCCGCCGTCATTGTATTAATGTTACTCGTCTATCGCTGGCGCTTGAGCGAATTAAGCCGTTCTGAAATGCAACTCAAAGAGCAGGTGAAAGAAAAAACTCAAGAACTCGAACGCTTGGCTATGGAAGACATTCTAACGGGACTACCCAATCGTAGGGCGTTAGATAGAATGTTAAAGACCGAATTTAATCGTGCTCAACGTTATGATCGCTGTTTAAGTTTGGCGATACTGGATGTCGATCACTTTAAAAACATTAATGATCAACATTCCCACGAAATTGGTGACAAGGCGTTGGTGCTGTTGGCCAGGGTTCTACGTGACTTTGGGCGCGAAATCGATGTGGTATCGCGTTGGGGCGGGGAGGAGTTTGTTATTCTATTCCCAGACACTCCTATCGACGATGCGATTGCGGTATGTGAACGATTGCGTAAGACAATTCAAAATACAGATTGTAGTGAAATCGCCCCGCAAATAAAAATGACGGTCAGTATCGGATTAGCTGCGTCGAATAAAGCGGATAGTGGTGAAAAGCTACTGTCGCTTGCGGACGCGGCACTTTATGAAGCAAAACAAACAGGTAGAAACAAGGTTTGCTTTCGTAAGTAATCCAATTTAGGCTAGAAAATTCAATTCTAATTCAATTATTTATGTGTTCTATTAGATATCGGAATGCGTAACTAAGGAAATATAAGATGAGCCTAAAGAATTGGCATAACATACATCATGACATCGCCAATTGACTCAAAAGAGGTTTTTAGAGAACTCGCAGATGTAATGGCAAGCAGTGGCTCTAAAAACTTTTATCAAAAGCTTGTTCAGAAACTTGAGCAATTGCTTCAGGTTGACCATGTATTGCTTGCTTCTGTTTCGTCAGACGGAACAGAAGCAAGCACTATGGCGGTAACCTCTCACGGTAGAATAATCAACAACTTCACTTTTCCTCTGCAAGGCACTCCATGCTTTGAATTGCGCTCCGACGAGCCGGCGTTATGTAATGGCGGTGTTCGGCAGAAGTACCCCCATGACGAAATGTTAATGGCACTGAATGCTGAGAGTTTTCTAGGTATGGCGATTCTGGACAATGAAGGAAATCGTTTGGGCGTGTTGTCGTTACTGCAAAACTCGGAAATGACCTGGCCCGACCTAGGCCGAGAAGTGCTTCGCATTGCTGTGGCGCAGATTAGCGCAGAAATGGTTCGCTACCGCAACGAGCAAAGAATTCAGCAGTTGGCTTATGTAGACCCTTTAACTAAGTTACCGAATCGAACCGCATTTCATGAATTCTTAAATGACACTTTGTTTAAGGCGAGAAGTAAAGACGAACAAGTAGGCTTGCTCGTTACCGATATACGTAGGTTTAAAGAAATAAACGATACCCATGGACATAGAGCAGGGGACAAGCTTCTATCAGCGGTTTCAATGCGACTGCAAAGCCTCATGGGAGAAAAAGTTTTTCTTTCACGACTGGCGAGTGATGAGTTTGCGATTGTTTTAACGCAAAGTTCAATAGACGAAGTTGAGGATGCGATTAAACGCGTTAAAACAAGTTTCTCTGACCCTTTTGCGGTAGGGGCAAGACGCTTTTCTGTGGAAACTAATATAGGCGCGGCATTATTTCCAAACGATAGCTTTGGCGCAAGTGAGTTGCTTCAACATGCTAGTATTGCGTTAGATGAAGCTAAATTGCTGAGCATAGAACACTGTATATACAACGTTGAAATGGCGGAGAAAATTAAAAGAAAACAAAATCTTTTAAATAAACTCTCCGAAGCTATTCGTACAAACAAACTAGAGCTCTATTTCCAACCGCAATTTTGTTTAAAAACAGGAAAGGTAAAAGGGGCGGAAGCGCTTTGTCGCTGGTTCGACGATGAATTAGGGCACGTAAGCCCAGTAGAGTTTATTCCTTTAGCGGAAGAAAGAGGCCTTATTCGAGAATTGGGTGCTTGGGTTGCGCGAGAAGCTTCAGAGCAAATGATGCGTTGGCAGCAGGAAGTTGGCGATATTTCTTGGATGCTTTCTATCAATCTTTCTGCTCAGCAATTTAACGATTATCGCATTGTTGAAGAAATGAAAGATTTAACTCAGTGCGCAGGGCACGGAAAAATTATGCTCGAGTTAACCGAGTCAGTCATGATGCGCGACCCTGAGCAAGCGGTACAAACTTCTAAAAAGCTACACGATGCAGGTTTGGCAATGGCTATCGATGACTTTGGTACCGGGTACTCTTCGTTAGCCTACTTACAAAAGTTACAACTGCATGAAGTGAAAATCGACCGTTCGTTTGTGCGCGACATTGATAGCAATGAGCAGAATCATTCTATTGTGGTCGCTATTATTGCGATGGCGAAAGGCCTTGGGCTATGGACTGTCGCTGAAGGCGTTGAAACCAATGAAGAAGCTGACACTCTGAAAAAGCTAGGCTGTGATTACGTTCAAGGGTATTATTTTGGTAAGCCTGTAGATGCTGATAGCTTTTTCAAACTTTGGTTAAAAAGCTAACGCCGGTTTGGTTGTCTCGATAAATAAAAGATTAAAGAGAGATTATTATGAGCTTAGGTCCGGTTATTTTTCTCGTGGCACTTCCTGTTGCCTTTATTGCACTTCTCGCATTTTGGTTGATTCATGGTATTCGTAAAGCAGAAGCTAAGCGTAATGCCGAGCATAATTCCAAGAAAGACAGTTGAGGCTTAATTCGCCATGCCTCAATGCAAAAACTGTAATGCGGAACTTAAAGGACAATTTTGTTACCAGTGTGGGCAAGACACAGGCTCTCCTATTCGCAACGTATTTGGTATTGTCGGGGAATATTTAGGCGAAACAGGAAATTTCGACGGTCGCTTCTGGCGAACCATGATTCCGTTATTTATTCGCCCAGGCTTTCTTAGCAATGAGTACGTAGTTGACCGTCGGGCTCCCTATGTTCCACCACTCCGACTCTACATTTTTATCTCGATTTTTGCGTTTATCGTATTTAATGCTTTCGTTGAGCGCGTAAATTTCGAAGTGAATGGAAATCCTCAAGATATTCGTGCTGAGCTTGAGCAGCAAGGTGTGTCAGACGAAGAGGTGTTGCAACAGTTAGATGAGCTTGATGAACAACAAGAGAACATGCAATCGCTTCCAGAACTCATTAACAACCTTGAGCTTCCCTTTTTAAAAGAGGTTGACCAGCAAGCATTTGAAGCCAGAATGGCTCGTTACGCGGACGACCCAAGACTGCTAGTCCATAAGTTTCTGTCGGTTGCACCGCAGCTCATGTTTATTGCATTACCCCTATTTGCCGCCGTATTTAAATTGATGTATTGGCGAAGTAACCGTTATTTTATGGAGCACTTAGTTCTTGCGCTGCATACACACGCCATAGTGTTGCTTTTAATCAGCTTAATCATTGTGTTTTCGATGATGCAAAGCAGTATGGAAGCCAGTTGGGGTGAAGGTGTATGGCTATATCCGCTGAGTTGGATGATTGGCCTTGTATGGCTTTGGATACCTATTTATGTGCTGATGGCGCAAAAAACGTTTTATCGACAGGGTTGGGTGAAAACAATAACCAAATTTTTTATCAGCAGCCTAGTGTGGTGGTGCATTATGTCGACCTTGGTGCTTGTTGCTATATTAAGAAGTGTGCTGTTTGATTAAACATAAGGTTTAGTTATGCGAATTGTATTTCTAGGCGGTGCGGAAACGGTAACAGGTTCTAAATATTTACTTGAAACAGAATCTACGCGGGTACTCGTTGATTGTGGCATGTTTCAAGGATATAAGTGGCTAAGAAAACGTAATTGGCAACCTTTACCTTTAGGTATCGAAAACGTTGATGCGATTGTGCTTACCCACGCACACTTAGACCATTCAGGGTTTATACCTGTACTCTACAAACATGGCTTTCGTGGACGTGTATTTACGCACCCTGCAACAGCCGCGTTGTGCGGAGTGCTGTGGCCCGACTCAGGGAAAATCCAAGAAGAAGACGCCAAGTTTTATAAAAAGCATCGCTTAAGTAAGCACGAGAATCCGGAACCGCTCTATGACGCCGCGACAGCAAAGCAGGCGCTTAAACTCCTTGAGCCCGTCGATTTTAAAGAGCAATTTCAAGTAGGGGATATCCATTTCACCTTATCGCCGGTAGGACATATTTTAGGTGCTGCGAGCATTGTGGCAGAGCATGGTGGAAAGAAAATTGGTTTCTCTGGCGACGTGGGTCGATTTGATGACATTATGATGTACCCCCCAGAACCACTTCCTGAATTAGACACTTTGTTATTAGAGTCGACGTACGGTGACCGTTTGCATGATAAGAATGACCCTTTTGAAGTACTTGAGGAAGTTGTAAAAAGCACAATGCAACGTGGTGGTGTGCTGCTTATCCCTAGCTTTGCAGTAGGCAGGGCACAAGTATTGCAGCATATGTTAGTGTCACTGATGGAAGAGGGCCGCATACCCCGGGTTCCGGTGTATCTAGACAGTCCAATGGCTATTGATGTTTCGGGTATTTATCACCAATTCCATCAACACCACAAGCTGTCATCTTCTGATTGTTCACGGGCGAGTCAGTTTGTGCAATACACGCACTCAGTGAAAGAGTCTCAGAGCATTGCGGAGCAACAAGGACCGCATATTATTATTGCTGGCAGTGGTATGGCGACCGGAGGGCGAATTCTCCATCACTTCAAACATTGGTTAGCGGACCACCGGTGTACCGTATTGTTTTCTGGGCACCAAGCTGGCGGTACTCGAGGCGCAAAAATGCTACAGGGCATGGACAGTATTAAAGTTCATGGCGAATGGGTACCCATGAAGGCGGAAGTTAGAGAGCTTGGCGGATTGTCTGGGCATGCAGATTATCAAGAGTTATTGCGCTTTTTAAAACAGTCGCAGTTTCCGAAGAGCTGTAAAATTCAGTTAGTTCATGGGGAGGCGGATACGTTAGAAACATTTCGCGACTTTTTAAGCCAAGAAACTCAATATGACGTGGATATTCCGGGATATATGAGTATTTTGCATTTGTAACGATTCGTTATTACTCGGATAAACATTTTCCAAATTAAAGACATTTAGTATGAAAAAGCAGTATTCCCATGCGTCGACGCATGAAGTGGTTAATCAGCCTCCTTATTTAGAACATTACAATTCATTTCTTGCCGATACGGCGCTACAAGAGAGTATTAACCTTGGTGACGCCAATTGGGCATTCGACGACATTGCTCGTTTCGGCTTAGAGTCTGCGAGTGCCGAGCGCATTGCATTGGGTTTTGATGCTAATCATTACAAGCCGGAATTGAGAACCCACGATCGCTATGGCCATCGTATCGATCATATTGATTTTCATCCTGCGTATCATGAGCTTATGGAAATCGCGATATCTGAAGGGCTGCATGCCAGCCCCTGGCGCGAACCTAAACAGGGTGCTCATGTAGCGCGTGCTGCCAAGTATTACTTGCACACGCAAGTGGAAGCCGCACATGGTTGCCCCATTACCATGACATTTGCCGCAATTCCGGCATTACGCCACCAACCGGAACTGCTCGACCGTTTCGGTAAGAAAATAATGGCGAGCGAGTACGATCCAAGCAACAAGCCGGATAATCAGAAAAAAGGCTTAACGGTTGGTATGGCTATGACCGAGAAGCAAGGTGGTTCAGATGTTCGTGCTAATACAACACGAGCTTATCCCCTAGGCCAAAGTGGCCCGGGTCAGGCTTATGAGTTGGTGGGTCATAAATGGTTTGTTTCAGCGCCAATGTGTGACTTGTTCCTCGTGCTCGCGCAAACTGAATCTGGTGTTTCATGTTTCTTAGTGCCACGTTGGACTCCTGAGGGTGAAAAGAACCCGTTACAGATACAGCAACTGAAGGCTAAGTCTGGCAACGTCGCTAACGCATCATCCGAAGCAGAATTGCGTGGTGCGTTAGGTTGGATGGTCGGTGAAGAGGGCCGAGGAGTTCGCACAATTATTGAGATGGTGGCGACAACCCGTTACGACTGCATGATAGGTTCTTCGGCAGGTATGCGCCAAGCTGTGGTGCAAGCAGTTCACCATTGCCGGTATAGAAGTGCCTTCGGGGATAAACTCTCGCAACAGCCATTGATGCAAAACCTGCTCGCCGATTTAGCCATTGAAAGTGAAGCTGCGTTGCAACTGACTATGAGAATGTCCCGTGCTTTTGACCAAGCTGACAATGAGCGCGAGAAGCTTTTAGCAAGGGTCGCAACACCAGTGGGCAAGTATTGGATATGTAAACGTACCCCTAACCATGCCTATGAAGCTATGGAAGTTATCGGCGGTATGGGCGTTATGGACACTCATATTACCTCGCGGTTGTACCGAGAAGCCCCAATTAATGCGATTTGGGAGGGGAGTGGCAATGTACAGTGCTTGGACATTCTGAGGGTGATGCAAAAATCTCCAGATGCGGTTCAGATCTTCTTAGAGGAAGTGGCGCTAGCGCGAGGTGAAAATCATCTATTCGACGCTCACCTAAAGGCGCTACATGCCCAATTAAAGCAGCTTATGAGTGCGAATCCGGTGGAAGTGCAATTACAAGCTAGAAGATTAGCTGATGATATGGCCGTGGCGTTACAAGCTAGCCTGCTGCTGCGGTACTCCAGTGCGGAGATATCTTATGGATATTGCGCTTCAAGATTGGGTCAAAGGGCAGGTCATAATTATGGCTGCCTGCCTTCTGATGTTCAGTTCCAAGCTATTTTAGAACGTTCCTTTACTCACTCTTGAGAGCATTGAGTTGAACGTCCATGCGATCAGTTGCCGTGTCTAATGCGGTGCTGATTGTCATAATATGCTGAGCAAGCTTGTCTAGCTCTTGAGTCGCATCGTTAATGGCACTGATATTTTTGGTGATCTCTTCACTGACTTGATTTTGCTGCTCTGCCGCAGACGCCACTTGGAAGGCGTTATCGTTGATTCCTTGAACCTGTACGGTGGCTGAATTGAGCCTGTCCGAAGCCTTTTCTGCTTCACTCAGGGTAACGGCAACACGTTCTCCACTAGCGGTAATGAGTTTTAGCGTGGAACCTACTTGTCCCTGCAAAGACTCAATTAATGTATTGATTTCTTCAGTTGATGTGCGGGTACGTTGTGCTAAGGACCGCACTTCATCAGCTACAACGGCAAAGCCGCGACCTTGTTCTCCAGCTCTCGCAGCTTCTATTGCAGCATTCAATGCCAATAGGTTCGTTTGTTCTGAAATCGCGTCTATGGTTTGTGTAATAGAGGTAATTTGGTCAGTGCGTTGGGCTACTTCAGCAAATTCTTGATGTGCGCGTTCAAAGTCCTCGGCTACTCCTCTAAATTCACTCACGGTGTGATTTACAAGATCATTTGCTTCCTTCAATGAGCCTGTACTTTGCTCCGCACCTGCTGCCGTGTCGCTCGCCAGTGACGCAACTTGATCTGCTGTCGAGCTCATTTCTGTCATTGCGGTAGCAACTTGTTGTACTTGGTGACTTTGATTTTCTGTGGCTCGGGAGGCGTCATGGGAAGCGGCAATCATTTGTTGGCTTTCATGTCGTAATTTGCCAGAGACGTCTTTAAGTGTATTGACCATCTCTTTCAATTTGCTAGTGAAGGCGTTAAAACCACTAGCTACATCGTTTAATTCTTGATGAGTAGAATGATCGAGCTGGCGTGTAAGGTCTCCCTCTGATCCCGACAGTTCAGTCATTATTTCTGCGAGGCGAACCAATGGATTAGTAGACGCTCGAACCCAGAAAAACACTAAAGCAACAAAGGCAGCCATTAGTACTACAGCAATGGCTAATAACGTTGCTGCTGTTGCGTTACTTTCGCTTTCCAAGGTTTCCGCTAACTCTGCTAAAGGTGCGAGAGCAACAGATTCAGGTATGGCAACCACTATCCACCAAGAAGTTCCAGACGCCTCAATATTGATAGACTGACTTACTACGAAATTGCCATTAATTCTCTGTAAACCAACGTCCGCGTTGAGCATGCGGCTATAATCCCCGTTTACGCTGTCTAACGATTGACCCAATGAGTCTGGGTGTTGATTTGAAGCCAGTAAGAATCCATTTTCAGAGACTAAATACAAGTCACCACGACCCCGATAAAAGTCTTGTGATTGGTTTACCAAACGCTGTTGTAAAACAGGTAAGTTGATATCGGCACCGGCAATTCCTCGAAACTGATTGTTAATGACAACGGGGGTTACGATTGAGGTTAATAAAACTTCTTCGCCTGGTGTAATTTCATATAGGTAGGGCTCAATTAGACATGGTTGCTTACTTTCTAAGCTACAAAGGTACCACTCTGCCTCACGAAAGCCTTGCTCTGTTAATCCTGTTAAATACTTTTCGCTATTGTCTTCAGTTTGCACAAAATAGGCTTCGCGGTCGCCGTCGGCAACCCAGTATATATCTAGTGTACCCTCATCTGAGCTATGCTCGAATTGCAGACCGAAATTTTGATCATTGCCGTCGTAACCGTTCCTTTCATATTGAGTATAAATCGAACTGAGTTGCGGATTTGCGTAAAGAATATCTCGCGCGATGAACTGAAGCTCTTCACGTTCAAAGGGATCTCGACCAGAACTATTTCCTACTGCGCTTTCCTTGGCTATCGATGCCAAAGTAGCAGTTACAGCGAATCCATGATTAATAAGCGTCGCAGTGTCTAACGCGAAATTAGCTGCAGTGTCCGAGAGTGAGGAGGAAACCATCTCTTCAAGAGGGGGAGTAACTTGTTCTACGGCTGCTTGTCCACTTTTAGACATAGCCCACCAGCTGTATAAAGTAAGCGAACCCATGCTGAATAGGAGTATTAAAGCTGCCCCGAGGGTGAGTTTAAAACGGAGAGTGTTTGTTTGCATATCAACTCCTGAATCAAGCCACATAAAGGACTCGCAAAATACTATTTGTAAACGCTACGGCTGAAAAATAACCGTTTAAGTATAGAGTAAAGCATTAAATTCTTGTTTGTACGAACTTTTAATCGATATTTCAGTACAGTTCGTTCAAATACGCTGAAAATGAATTCATTTGCTCTGTTAATACGTTATCGACTAAAGGCGCAAATTCTTGCATATTCGTTGTTGGGTAGCCGTCTGCGATATATGTCACCTTCACCGTTTGTGTGCGAAACTCAAAAGTAAGTGCTCCGTTTAAACCCATACCTTTTAACGGCCCGAGACCACCCGTAAACATGATTTTATGACTAGGATCGACGAAGCTAACCATCATGTGTTCAGCTTGCTGATCACCGTTTAATTCGCAAAAACAACCTCCAGCGCGAGCTTCTATGGACAAGTTTTCGGAGTTCCCGAACCACGTGTGGCTACTCAACCACCACTGGGCAATGTCGTTCACAAAATGGTGATAGGCTACTTCGGGGGTTGTATCAATGGCTTGGTTGATTTCAAGATGAAAGCCGCTTTCAGAAGAGGATTTAACCTCTGCTACGCTGGGTAATGGCAAGTATAAACCTGTGAGAACAGCTACTATTGCTGTTGTATAAATGAGCTTTTTCATAAGACCTCTTCTCATCTGCTTAATGAAATTGTTTTATCATAGTTCATCGCTTAAAAAGTCTACTAATTGCCTAACTTTGGCTGAAAGGTGACGGTTTTGTGGGTAAACCGCCCAGATACCGTCCTCAGCGACGCGGTTTTCCTCTAATAATGGAACAAGCTTTCCACTCTTTATGTGCTGCTCTACGTAATAATCAGGCAACTGAGCTAACCCCATGCCCTCAAGCGCTGCTTCAACGAGCGCGATACCGCTGTTGCAGCGTATGTTTTGCTTACCTTTCACTTGTATTTGATTGTGTTGTTTACTGCTGACACGCCAATATCCCAAGCTACCATGCAAGCAAGAATGTTGCTCCAAGTCTTTTACGCTCAACGGTGTTCCGTACTGTTCTAAATATGCTGGCGAGCCGACTATGTATTGCTTGCGAGTGGTCAGTTTTTTAGCGATAAGCGACGAGCTTGCAAGCGTGCCTAAGCGTATTGCAAGGTCGTAACCTCCTTGCACAAGATCGAGCTGTTCGTTCGTTAAGTTTAAGTCAAGGCTAACTTCTGGGAACTGTCGCATAAACTTGAAAAGTAACGGTGCTATTCTGGTTTCTCCATAGTACACAGGAGCGGTAATTTTAAGTTGTCCTCTAGGTGTAAGCTGGAACGAAGAAATAGCACGATTGGCCTCTTCAAGACTGTCTACAAGATGGCGGCAGTGTTGTAAATAAACTTGACCCTCTTCAGTAAAACTTACAGAGCGTGTGGTGCGATATAAAAGCTTGAGATTAAGGCTTTGCTCTAGCTCAGCTATATGTCGAGAAACTTGCGCAATAGAAACCCCTAAAGCTTTTGCTGCGCGCGTAAATGAACCGTACTCGGATACTGCCACAAGCTCCTCTATACCCGTCCAAGACTTCATAGGTTACCTTTGTCTTTTATTTCAAATATGCAAAAGTGAATTTTAATAACTGGCATTATATTCTAGATGGAAATAATTAAAATAGAGCTACACTAAATAACCTAGTTGAACCTAGGGTATGAATGAAAAGGGTAAGTATTATGGAAACAATAAAGACAAAAGCAGCAGTTGCTTGGGGACCTGGCGAACCGTTAAAGATTGAAGAAGTTGATTTGCAACCTCCTCAAAAAGGTGAGGTTTTAGTTCGCATCGTAGCGACCGGTGTTTGTCACACTGACGCTTACACGCTTTCGGGCTCTGATCCAGAAGGTATCTTCCCTTCAATCCTAGGTCACGAAGGTGCTGGTATTGTTGAGGCTGTAGGTGAGGGTGTAACTAGCGTTGAAGTGGGTGACCATGTAATTCCACTTTATACACCGGAATGTGGCGAGTGTAAGTTCTGCACATCAGGAAAAACCAACCTTTGCCAAGCTATTCGAACCACTCAAGGTCAAGGTTTAATGCCCGACGGCACGACTCGCTTTTCTATAGACGGCCAGCCTATTTACCACTACATGGGTACTTCTACATTTGCTGAACACACTGTCGTTCCTGAAATTGCTTTGGCAAAAATTAGTAAAGACGCTCCCTTGGAAAAGGTATGCTTACTTGGTTGTGGTGTAACCACAGGTATGGGTGCTGTAAAGAACACCGCAAAGGTTGAAGAGGGCGATACGGTTGCTATCTTTGGCCTGGGTGGTATCGGTTTGTCGGTAATCATTGGTGCAGTAATGGCAAAAGCTTCTCGCATCATTGCTATCGACATTAATGACTCTAAGTTCGAAATAGCCAAACAGCTAGGTGCAACTGAATGCATCAACCCAAATGACTACGACAAGCCTATTCAAGAAGTTATCGTAGAGATGACTGACGGCGGTGTAGATTACTCGTTTGAGTGTATTGGTAACGTGAAAGTTATGCGCTCTGCTCTAGAATGTTGTCACAAAGGTTGGGGCGAGTCTGTGATCATAGGTGTTGCTGGTGCGGGCGAAGAAATTAGCACCCGCCCATTCCAGTTGGTTACAGGTCGCGTTTGGCGTGGCAGTGCATTTGGTGGCGTTAAAGGTCGCTCGCAGCTTCCAGATTATGTTCAGCGTTATATGAACGGTGAGTACTCGCTAGACACATTTATTACTCATACAATGAAACTAGAAGACATTAATGAAGCGTTCGACTTAATGCATGAAGGTAAGTCGATTCGTAGCGTAATTCACTACTAGAACGGATTGTTTATGCAAATCGTTGACGAAAAACGCGTATTTGGTGGCCGCCAAATACGCTTCGAACACAATTCAAATACCTTGAACTGTACGATGCAGTTCTCGGTGTTTTTACCTCCGCAGGCAGAATCGCAGGAAGTGCCTGCGCTTTATTGGCTGTCAGGTTTAACCTGTACAGACGAGAACTTCTCGAGTAAAGCAGGCGCACAGCGCGTCGCTGCTAGTTTGGGTATCGCGTTAGTTATTCCCGATACTAGCCCGCGCGGTGAAGGCGTACAAGATGACCCAGACGGGGCTTATGACTTCGGTTTAGGTGCAGGCTTTTATGTAAATGCAACGCAATCACCTTGGAGCGAGCACTACCATATGTATGATTACATTGTGGAAGAGCTACCGTCGTTGGTTGAAGCTGAGCTGCCTATTAACGACAAGCGAGCGCTTTCGGGCCACTCTATGGGCGGCCATGGTGCATTAGTGATTGGTTTGCGAAACAGTGAACTTTACACGTCGATTTCAGCGTTCAGTCCGATCGTTAATCCAACGCAATGCCCATGGGGTGAGAAAGCGTTTAGCCATTATTTAGGCAACAATCGTAATGACTGGGAAGCCTATGATGCTGTTTGCTTGTTAAATCAGAAGCAAGGTAAAAATGTACCGCCAATCAAAGTTGACCAAGGTGATGCAGATAATTTCCTTGAAGAGCAGTTAAAAACTGACAATCTGATTGAAGCGTGCAAAGCAAATAGTGTAGCCGCAGATATTCAATATCAGGCTGGCTACGATCACAGCTATTACTTTATTTCCACGTTTATTGAGCAGCACTTGCGGTTCCATGCGCAAAACTTGCTGTAATTACCGTCGGTAACTGTATTGTGAGTAGGGTCGAATTTTGTCCATTCGGCCCTTTTTTCTAGAATTTTTAGAAAAAGAACTTGCGAGAATGCGTCTAAATTCTTACTATAGCCGCCGCTCTTCAGTAGCGTATTCTTGTCTAAATGTGTTGCGTCCGTAGCTCAGTTGGTTAGAGCACCACCTTGACATGGTGGGGGTCGGTAGTTCGAGTCTACTCGGACGCACCAATTTTCTCTCAATTTCCTTTACTTGAAGTTAACGTATATCTATTCAAAGATAGACGTCTTCCCGCTATCAACTATGGAAAGCATTATGCGCGTGAACAATCAGCAAGGTATTGCCAATTTGTGTGAAGTTGCGGTTCACCTAAGACTCACCATGCCTGAAAACGCCGCAACTAAGTTCGCTATTCGAACCGTACTTAGGGAGGCTATTAATAAATCTAAGAAAAATTATAAAGGCAATGTTAATAGGCATAATTGCTCTTATATTTCCGAGCGCGCAAGAGATGTATTCAAACAAGATGAAAAAGCGAAATTAATTGCAGAGCACATTGTTCCAGTCAGCCTTGCGTTAAGAGAGTTTGAGAACCTTTCGCCACTCACTTTGGAAAGCGCAGTAAGCCTTGTTTCAAAATACAGCACCATGGCGCTTATTACCCCAGAGGAAGACGACCAATTGAGAGCGTTAGGCTTGGTAAAGAGCATGCCCGACGATTGGGACGGTGCAAATGTATTCGCGCGTTACGATGTTGCAGGTATTGCTTTAAAGCGCTTGGTTCGCTAACCGGACAACCACTTTTAAACTTAGCGCCCGTACTTTACAGCCGATTCAAAATAAACCACACTAGCTCTTTGCTGCAATAACAACTAAAACGAAGGGCAAAATGCTAGACACTATTTCTTATCCCCGTAAACAACGCTTGGCGTATATCGACTTTTGTTTGCTATTTAAAGGTTCTATTTACCGCAATGACCTTATTGAGCGGTTTGGTGTAGGCTTGTCTGCTGGTTCACGCGACTTTAGTTTGTATAAGTCATTGGCGCCGCAGAATTTAGAATACGACACTGCAGAGAAGCGTTACTTTCAAACCGAACATTTTGAACCGCTATTTGAACACGACGCGAAGCGCACGCTGGTTAAGCTAGCTCATGACATCTCCGACGGCTTTGACGCTATTGGCGACGTTCACTTTCCTGTTGCGTCACCTTCGAATCTTAATGTTCCGAATATCTTCATTATTGCCAAGTTGGTACAAGCAATATTGGCAAGAAAGGCTGTTAGCGTGCATTACACCTCGTTGAGCAGCGGCAAAGGCGAGCGTGAACTCGTACCGCACTCTATTGTAGACAATGGTTTGCGCTGGCACCTTCGTGCGTATGACCGCAAAAGCGAGAGCTTCCGCGACTTCGTACTTACCCGTATTCACAGCGTTCACATTCACGAAAACATGAATGCTGAATCAGCCGACTATGAAGAGCAAGATTCCGACCATGAGTGGCAGCGCATGATCCCATTGCAGTTAGTACCGCACCCGTACAATGTAAAGCACAGTAAAGCCATAGAAATGGACTATGGTATGCAAAAAGGTGTGTTAAACATTGAAGTTCGCGCCGCTATGGCTGGCTACCTGCTGCGACGTTGGAATGTGGACTGCACCGAAGAGGGTAGTCTAGTGGGTGCTGAGTATCAGTTATGGCTTAGAAACCGAGTCAGCTTAATGAACACCAGTAATTTGGCGATTGCGCCTGGGTATGGGGTTAATTAAAGCTTATCTCCCTAATTTAATTACTTAGCACGGCTTTGCCTTATTCAGGGACTAAGCTTTGATGAATGAAGACAACGTTGAAAGGACTATTTATGAAAGTCATTTATTTTGCATTAATAATGGCGTTCCCATGCGTCGCGATTGCTAATACAGCCGATGAACTTGAGAATGTCGTTAATTCAAATATTAGGAGTTCTCAAGCTGAAGACGTGGAGGGAGCTTTAGGTCATGTTCATACTCAATCCCCGAATTACTTATCAACACGGGAAATTTTAAACAACATATTTGCGACATTTGATTTGCAGTACGACCTGATTGATTTTGTATTTGTAGCTGAAGAAGCTGAATACAGTTATGCTCGCGTGACTTATCGAGTTCAGAAAATAAGTGGACCTGCATTCCAGGATAATGAGTATTCTTCTCTTTGGGTTTTTAAGAAAGAAAAGGGCATTTGGAAAATATGGTCTGAAGCGCCTTTATCTGCTGTGTATTTATAAACTTTTAGAGACTTAGATTGAACTTAAGCAAGACAGAAAGAATAGAGGAATCGGTATGAAAATATCAGGGAAGTTTGAAGTAAACCTTAACCCGCTGGATAGTTTTGCTGAGGGGGTTGAAGGCAATACATTAGGACGCATGTCGATAGAGAAAACCTTTCATGGTGAGCTTTCTGCCACGAGCAAAGGCGAGATGCTTAGTGCCATGTCCCCAGTAAAAGGGGCTGCTGGCTATGTAGCGATAGAGCAGGTGATAGGGGAGTTGGCAGGCAAGCAGGGAAGTTTTGTGTTGCAGCATTTTGGCACTATGAACGGTGGTGAAGATAAGTTAATTCTGGAAGTGGTGCCGTGCAGTGGTACTGACCAATTAACAGGACTAATCGGCAGCATGGAAATACGTATTGAAGCGGGAGAACACTTTTACGACTTTGAATACTCAATAGGTTAGTTGATACCCTGCGCCTAAACTCTGAATGGGAGGGAATATGACTTCAGAAACTAAGAAAGCAGTGCTTTACCGTATGATGACGCCTGATCATCAATGTCCTTTTGGCTTGAAGACCTTAGATCTACTCCGACGTTCGGGTTATGAAGTTGAAGACCATCATTTGGCGAGTCGTGAAGAAATTGATGCTTTCAAGAAGCAGCACGATGTAAAAACAACACCGCAAACGTTCGTAAATGAGAAACGTATAGGTGGTTATGAGGATGTGCGTAACTACTTGGGTAAACCCTTAAAAGACCCGAATGCCACTAGCTACCGGCCCGTAGCAGCTTTATTCGCGATGACAGCGTTGTCGGCTTTCACGCTTAACTATGGCTTTAACGACAGTTGGATTTCGATGCAAGCTGTAGAGTGGTTTATCGCGCTTTCTATGGTGGTGTTGGCGTTGTTGAAGCTCCAAGACGTGGAAAGCTTTTCAAATATGTTTGTGAACTATGACCTAGTTGCACGTAAATGGGTACCGTATAGCTATATTTACCCCTACGCAGAGGGGCTCGCAGGCGTACTTATGGTTGGAGGGCTACTGAACTGGTTGTCTATTCCTATAGCGCTGTTTATTGGTACTGTTGGTGCATTTTCTGTGTTTAAAGCCGTGTATATAGATAAACGAGAGCTTAAATGCGCCTGTGTGGGCGGTGCTAATAAAGTGCCTCTTGGTTTTGTGTCGCTAACCGAGAACTTAATGATGATGGCTATGGCACTATGGATGTGGTTTAACCACGGTTGGTTTTAATTTAGGTAAACGCCTTAAATGAAAAGAATTATTCGCATCATACTTGCTTTAGTTATTGGCTTTGGAATTGTTAATGTTTTTAAGCCCTTGCCTGAAGGGTTAAATTTTAAAGGTGAAGAGCAGGAAGTAGAAAATGTCCGATTTTTAGCTGATCGTACGTTTGTGAATGCGCGCGGTGAACGCGAAATCCAGCAAGAAATTTTTGACGAAGTTCTAAATATGATTCGCCAAGCAAGAAGTATCATCGTTGTCGATATGTTCTTGTTTAATGACTATTTAGGTGCGCTAGAGGAAGAGCCTTACCGTGCGTTGTCGTCTGAACTAACAGCTGCGTTAGTTGCGCAAAAACAAAGGTATCCAAATCTTCATATCTCGGTTATTTCGGATCCCATAAACACTGTATACGGCGGAGCGCGCTCCGAGCATTTTGACCAGTTACGAGAAGCCGGCATCCAAGTGACTGTTACAGACTTAACACGACTACGCTCGAGCAACCCCATATACACAACTTTCTGGGCCCCATTTGTTTCTCCTTTTGGCAATAAAGAAGCAAATACAGTCCCCAACCCGTTTGGAGAGGGTGGAGTTTCTATTCGTAGTTACCTTGCCTTGCTGAACTTTAAAGCGAATCACCGTAAGGTCGTATTAAGTGATCATGAAGATACTTTGGTCGCCTTGGTTACGTCGGCAAATCCTCATGACGGCAGTAGCGCGCATGGCAATGTAGCACTGCAATTTAGTGGCGCTGCGGCGCATGATTTACTACAAAGTGAAATGGCGGTGTTGGATATGTCGAATGCATTTATTCCGATGTTGCACCTGCCAGTTCCCGAGCGCCCAGAATCGTCGACGAGTAACTCGGATACTACCGTGCAGGTTTTGACAGAAGGGGCGGTTGAACGTGCACTGCTAGAAATTATAGGCAACGCTGAACGCGACGAATGGTTGGACTTGGCGGTGTTTTACATGTCGGATCGTCATGTGATTGAAGCGCTTATAGAAGCTTCGCAAAGAGGTGTGAATATCCGTGTTTTGCTTGACCCAAATAAAGACGCCTTTGGCCGTGAAAAAAATGGCATTCCAAACCGGCCTGTAGCGCACGAACTAGTGAGCGAGGGAATCGCTGTGCGCTGGTGTAATACTCAGGGTGAACAGTGTCATTCGAAATGGTTGATGCACCGCACACGGGAAGGGCATGCAACTATGGTATTGGGTTCAACGAACTTCACTCGCCGCAACATGCATAATCTAAACCTAGAAACGAGTGTGGTTCTTCGTGGCGATAGCGAGCAACCCGCATTAGATTCCGCACATCAATGGTTTGAACAACGTTGGTTCAATTTAGATGGACACCAATATAGTATTGAATATGCCGTGTATGCCGACGATTCAAAGCTTAATCAACTTTTGTATCGCGTTATGGAAGCGACGGGTTTAAGTACTTTTTAGACGGATGTGCGTTGCGCCAATAAAAAAGGCTTCAGTTGAAGCCTTTTTTCTTAGTTGAATGACTCTCAACCTTAATTAATTTCAGAAACTTTTAACTGGCCTTGAATATCTTGCCCTTGATACAAACTGCCTACCCAAATTTGGTAAACCCCTGAAGGTGCTGATGAGAAGGAAATACCAGGGTCTATGCCATTGAAATCGTCGTTACAATGCCAGTTTCCGTTGCCGTCGTTGATGACCATGACTGCATCACCGCTATTTGCTTCATATGCGAAATTTAGTGCTCCGCCGTTTCCTTGCCAATTCAAGTAAGCTTGCGGTGAAGACATTACGTAGCCGAAACAGCTTCCAATATTTTGGCTAGATACGTCTACAGGGCCACCCGCAGGAACTTGTACTACGTGCGGGTCGGGCAGGAAACCTGGTTGAAGCTGCAGGTGAGTAGGTCCAATGCCTTCTAAATCATTGTATCTTTGGAGCACACTTAATTGTGGGGCAATGTTGTTGTTACGCTCCATCATTGCCAATTTGCTATTCGCATTTGACGACATGTCACGAATAGTCAGATTACCTTCGATATACTCGCCTTCAGAATAAGAGCCAACCCAGACATCGTATTGACCAGAAGCAGCGCTATTGAAGGTTAAGCCCGGATTTAAGCCCTCTAAATCATCATTACAGTGCCAGTTTCCGTTAGGGTCATTGACCACTATGACAGTGTCGTCGCCGGTGCTACTTGCAGTAAATGCAATGCGTAAATTAGAGCTTCCTGACCACTGTAGGCGAAAGTCAGGTGCTTCAGCAGCGTGCCCATAACAGCTACCGATATCTTGCGTGCTTAGGTCGACAGAGCCGCCAGCAGTTATCGATACAGAGTGGGGGTTGGGTTGAAAACCAGCGCTCAGGCTTTCTTCGCCGAAGTAAGGGTCTGCGCTGAAGTCTAATTGAGCACCTGATGAAGTAGAGCTCACGTTCTCACTAATATTTAGCTGGCCATTGAAGTAGTTACCAGAGGAGTACGTAGCAACCCAAATGTCATACTGCCCAGACGGCGCCGACTGAATATTTACACCAGGGTTCAAGCCATTCAAGTCATCGTTGCAATGCCAGTTGCCATTAGGATCATTTATCACAATGGTTGTGTCGTCACTGGTATTGTCTGCAATGAATGACAGGAATAAATCACTAGAACCACCTGTCCAGAACAATCTTACGTCTGGTGCTGTGGCTGCATAACCATAGCAATTCCCAATGTTTTGACTTGATACGTCAACAGACCCGCCAGCAGTGACAGCTACTGTATGAGGGTCGGGTAAAAAGCCTTCTTCTAATGTGACTGTGCCAAATGTTGGCTCGGCACTAAAGTCTAGGTCTCCGGTCGCAGGTACTGGGATCCCGCCGTTGTGCTGACCATCGTTGCTAATCACGATTTGACCTGGGTGGAAGTCGCCTTCGCTAAAGCTTCCTACCCACACGTTGTATTCACCGTCTGCTGCATTAGTGAAATAAACAGCCGGATCAAACCCTGAGTCGTCGTCGTTACAATGCCAGTTTCCGTCTGGAGCACGAATAATCATGGTAGGGTCTGACTCTTGACCTCCACTTGATTGGAATGCAACTTTTACAAGCTCCATAGGCGAGGTAAGTGTAAAGCGGTAATCAGGCGCTGTTGCTGCATAGCCAACGCATGATTCACCCAAATAGTTGGCATTGGCTTCACCGCCAGAAGTTATGCCTGCGGTATGTACTGCTGTAACTTGCATTGGAGTTAACGATACGCTTCCAAATCCGGGCTCTGCGGTATGATCTAACGCGAGCTCATTCTCTTCACGGTATGTAACCCAGTCGGTTTCCATTTGCTCTTCGTCGTTCATGAGTGCAAGAGCAAAAGGTAGGGCAAGCAAATTACCTAGGCGTCCGCCTGTTTCGTACTCTTGAACAACGCTAGTAGGAATACCAATGAAGTTGCCGTCAGTGTCTACTGCTAAACCACCGCTGTTGCCTGGCGACATTTCCGCACTTGTTCTATACCACATAGGTAAACGCATGCCATTCAGCTCCCCGTACTGAAGGGAAGCGATACTTCCGTTGGTGTAAACCAATTCATTGTCGCCAATACCTGGATAACCAAAAATAGCGATTTCAGCACCACGACTTAGCTCTGCGTTAGGGTCTAAAATGACAGAGGGTAAGTTAAACCCATAGTCACCAGCGCGTAACTTTTGAATATTGAAAGGCTGTAATGTAGAGACATCTGCTTCTAAATCGTCAGGATTTAGTTCGTGCGTAAGCTCGAGGTAGGCAAAGTCGTACTCCATTGAAAAGCCACGAAGTTCGGCACGAAATAGAGGTTGCGCTGTTTCTGTAACGTCTACCAGAATACCTATGTTTGCTTCTGAAAAGTTTTCGACGACATGTCGATTGGTAACCACTAGGGCCTCGTTATGAAGCACAATGAGTGTGCCAGAACCTGAACCGTCACCTACTAATACTTGAACTGCAGCACGAGAGAGTTCGTCGATATCGTAATTAACACTCTGTGCTTGAGCCGTAGATGTTGGATTTACAAAGGTTACAAATAATGCGAAAAATAGAATTATGCGCTTCACAGCCGATCCTTACTGACGATTTGTTAGCTTTATAATTGATAATGTAGCGAAATATGGCGGTTAGGTATAGTGGATAATAGTTATAGTGGTTCGAATAAGAGCTAATTAGGGCAAGATATGGGACACCACCATCATCACGATATAAAAGCAGATGACGACAAAGCATTAGTTCGAATGGGCTGGGCGTTTTTCCTCAATTTGGGTTTCACCATTATTGAGTTTATCGGCGGTGTGATTACTCAAAGCACGGCTATTATGGCCGATGCGGTTCATGATCTTGGTGATAGCCTATCGATAGGTAGTGCCTGGGTATTACATAAGTTAGGGAAGAAGAATCCCACTAGAAAGTTTACCTATGGCTATAAGCGTTTAAGTTTATTCGGCGCGTTATTGAATGGCGTTATTTTAATTGTTGGTTCGGTATGGGTTTTATTTCAGGCTATCCCTCGTTTTTCAGAGCCCCTCATGCCGAGCGCCCCAGGTATGATTATTTTGGGAGTGTTAGGTGTAGCGGTGAATGGCTTGGCCGCATGGAAATTACATGAAGGTACAAGTTTGAATGAGAAAGTGCTGAATTGGCACTTACTTGAAGATGTTCTCGGTTGGGTTGCTGTGTTGATTATTGCGGTAGTGATGTATTTTACCGACTGGTGGTTTCTAGACCCTGTTCTTTCGATTTGTTTCACGCTGTTTATTCTCTTTAATGTACTTAAATATTTAAAGCAAACGCTACACCTTTTCTTTCAAGGTAGCCCAGACAAACAACTAATGGGTGACATTGAAAGTGCGATCGACAAGATTGAAGAGGTTACTGACAAACATCATCTTCATTTATGGTCGTTAGATGGTGAGCAGCACGTATTTACCGCTCATTTAGTCGCGCAAGTAACTTCTATGGCTCATTATACAGAGATTAAACAGAAGGTAAGTACTGCCCTAAAAGGCTTTCAGCTTGCGCACACAACGATTGAAATTGAAACCACAGAAGAGAGCTGCCGCGATGAGTAATTCAGTTGCGCGCGCTTTTCGTTTACCTGAAATGCTAAAAGCTTGGCTCAAGTTTTTACCTCGTGTGCCTCGCTTCGTGGTGGCGAATATACAACTGCTCAGCAAGCGCAAACATCATTTAGGCTCTACTGGTCAGTTACTTGAACAAAGAGCACTCGCTAAGCCCAGTGATGTTTTTTTAAGGTTTGAAGACCAAGCTCATAGCTATGAAGAAGTGAACAGGCGCTCGAACAATATTGCTCATTATTTAAAGGCGCAAGGAATAAGCAAAGGCGATACCGTAGCGGTTATGTTCGAGAACACGCCGGAATTAGTCACCACTATTTTCGCGTTAAATAAGCTAGGTGCAATTGCCGCGCTCATGAATTACAACCAGCGTGGAGAAATACTCAAACACAGTTTAGATACGGTCAAAGCACAGTCGGTAATTGTTGGTGAAAATTGTATAACAGGATTTGAAACGGTTTTACCGCTGTTGGAAATAGATGAAGCTTACGGAAATTTCCCTATATATTGGCTTCCTGAAGATGCCTGGAATAGAAGCATTCGGCACTCTAAACCACAACAATTCACAAACCTTCTGAAAGCGGCTGAAAAATATCCGGACACTAACTTGGCAGAAACGCACCAAGTTAAATTAGGAGACGAGTGTTTTTATGTCATGACGTCGGGGACGACTGGGCTACCCAAAGCAGCGGCTATGACTCATTTACGCTGGTACAAGGCTGGTTTAGCATTTGGCAAAATGGCTCTAGGCTTAAAGCGTTCTGACACCCAATATTGTTGCTTGCCTTTTTACCACAACACCGCACTTTCTATTGCATTGAGTTCCTGTTTAATTGCGGGAGCTACGCTAGCTATCGGTCGTAAGTTCAGCGCCAGTCAATTTTGGCAAGAAATACATCAGCACCAAGCGACATGCTTCACTTATATCGGAGAGCTCTGCCGCTATTTACTCAATCAGCCGGTAAGTCCTTTGGAAGCAAACCATAATGTGCGCGCGGTTATCGGTAACGGTTTAAGGGCTGAGCTTTGGGATGCATTTGAGTCACGTTTTTCTATACGCCAAGTTTGTGAGCTATATGGTGCAAGTGAAGGAAATATCGGTTTCGTGAACGTATTTAATTTAAAGCGTACCGTTGGATTTTCTCCGTTGCGTTATAAAGTCGTACGCTTTGATACCCGCTCTGAAAGGCCTGTGGTGAATGCGCAAGGGCGATTACAAGAGGTAAGCAAAGGTGAGGTTGGACTGCTCTTAGCCGAAATTTCGCCCAAGTCGCCTTTCGACGGTTATACCCACAACCCGAAGGCAAACGAGGCAAAAATTATAAAAAATGCTTTTAAGCGTGGTGACCGATGGTTTAACTCGGGTGATCTTGTGCTGCACCAGGGATTTAAACATGTGGCTTTTATAGACCGTGTTGGAGATACGTTTCGTTGGAAGTCTGAAAATGTAGCGACTACTGAAGTGGAAGCTTACTTACAAAAAGCGCAGGGTATATTAGAAGCCGTAGTTTATGGTGTGAAAGTACCGCACGCAGAGGGGCGAGCGGGTATGGCGTCTATCGTGATCGACAAAGCTCAGCAGTTCAATCCAACTGAGTTTTACCACACGATAAAGCAATGGTTACCTGATTATGCATTGCCTTTATTTGTGCGTCTCTGTTCTCAGGTAGAAAAAACAGCGACTTATAAAGTGATGAAAAGTCACCTAAAACTTCAAGGGTTCCAACCAGCCCATGACAACGAGCCAATTTACGTTTTGGTCGACAAAAGCAAAGGCTATCAGCGACTAGACGCGGATCTATTGAAAAAAATTGAGTTAGGTCAAATTCGTTTTTGAATTTAGTTTGATTATTAATTGAAAGGCGTTAGGATCGCAAATATAACGAGTGTCTAATATTTAGGTGGCGAAAACCATCGACACGGGTTTTCAATGCTAGGGAGTAAAGATGAGTAAAACTTACCAAGTCGAATCGTTTTTAGACCAAGATAGTGAAACTTGGAGTTATGTAGTTTCAGACTGCGCAAGCCAGAGTGCGGTGATCATAGACCCTGTACTAGATTTCGATAATAAGTCTGGTCGCACAGAGACAACCGGCGCTAAAAAAATTCTGGAATATATTGAACGCGAAAATCTGAAAGTAGAGTGGGTATTAGAAACGCACGCGCACGCAGACCATTTATCTGCGGCTCCATTTTTTCGCGAGAAACTCGGCGCAAAAGTAGGTATAGGCGCTGAAATTAAACAGGTCCAAAAGATATTTAAAGATGTTTTTAATTTAGAGAAGGAATTCTTACCCAATGGTGCGCAGTTTGACCGTTTGTTCGAAAACGGTGAAGTACTAACAGTCGGTGAGCTTACATTTAAAGTCATGCATACGCCGGGTCATACGCCAGCAGACTTGGTTTATATAGTTAACGACGAAGCAGCTTTTGTGGGGGATACTCTATTCTTACCCGACGTTGGAACTGCACGTTGTGACTTCCCTGGAGGAAGTGCGAAAACGCTGTATCACTCTATTCAGAAAATTCTCGCTTTGCCTGAAGCAACATCGATATATGTTTGTCACGACTACCCCACAGAAGGGCGAGACCATCAATGCGTCACTACTGTAAAAGAGCAGGCGAAGCATAATATTCACGTAGGTAATGGGGTTAGTGAGGAACAATTTGTTGAGAAGCGGGAAGCGAGAGACGCAACACTTGCGATGCCACGCCTGATTTTGCCGTCCATTCAAGTGAATATTCGCGCGGGGAATATGCCACCTGCTGATGACAAGGGGAATGTGTATTTAAAGCTGCCTATTAATCAGCTCTAAAATACATAGCTACACGGCAACACCGACAAGGCTTCCGATTACGGCTGTAACTACCATAGCTAATACGCCCCAGAACAAAACACGAAGTGCGCCTCGAACAATTGAGGCGCCGCCAAGCCTGCCTGCAACCCCACCGAGAACAACAAGGCCGAAAGCTGTTGCGAGTGAAACTAATGGAATAACGAGTTTTGGCTCTGAAAGCCACAGAAACAAAATGGGTAGCCAAGCCCCTAAGCTAAAGAGTAACGCAGAAGTAATTGCGGCTTGAATCGGTTTAGCGGTGGATATTTCTGTTAAGCCAATGTCGTCACGTGCATGAGCTGCAAGAGCGTCATGCTGTGTTAGTTCTTGTGCGACTTGATCCGCTAGTGGTTGCGACAAGCCCCTTTGTTGGTAAATAAGGCTAAGCTCTTTACGTTCCTCTTCAGGGTTTTCCTCTAACGAGCGGCGCTCAATATCTAAATCAGCCTTTTCTACATCTTCTTGCGACTTTACAGAAACATATTCACCTGCCGCCATAGACATCGCGCCAGCGGCCCAACCTGCGAACGCAGCAAGCATTATATCGGGCTTGTTGGCACCTGCTGCTGCCACACCAAGAATTAAGCTTGAAGTAGAAACAATGCCGTCGTTAGCACCTAAGACAGCGGCGCGTAACCAGCCTGCACGATGAGAGCGATGTTTGTCGTTATGTGGTGGTGTAATTTGGTGTTGCATACTGGGCTTCTACATTGGCTATATTGTTGCTAGCTTAACACCAAGAATGCATGAAGTGCATAAAGAAAAGGAACAAAGAAATGAACTTGAAAATTGGAATAACTGCCTCAGCCATATTGTTTTGTTTGTCGGTTTCAGTTGCTAGCCTTGCAAAAGAGCAAGTGACAGGAATTGGGGGGTTCTTTTTTAAGGCCGAAAACCCACAAATGCTTGCTACATGGTATGAGGAGCATTTAGGCGTGGATCAAACACCTCGTACTTATGAAGTACAGCCGTGGCAACAAGAAGCGGGCTCTACGGTATTCGGCATCTTTTCCCAAAACACTGAATACTTCGGTGAACCCGAGCAATCATGGATGATAAATTTCCGTGTGGATGATTTGAATGCAATAGTGGCTCAACTGCGTGAAGCGGGTATAGAGGTTGTCGTTGATCCAAAAACATACCCAAATGGTCGATTTGCACGATTAGAAGATCCGGAAGGAAATCCTATTCAACTTTGGCAGCCTATGGGCGAGTAGCCACAAGACCAGCAAATCTCGAAAGCACTACCGTTAACTTCCTCACACTCGCTGCAGGTCCAGTCCGATTGTGCGTGCTTCAATTGACCATTTCGCTCGTAATCTTTTAACACCGCTCTGGCGCTAGCTTTCTTAGCTTCGGGTGCGTATATAGGCATTTGCAACGCATCTACCGGGAGTTCACCAATGCCTCCAGCGACCCCAATGCCTTTGACTCCAGCAGGAATACCCTCCGCATTGAGCAACCCGACTAATAGGTTGGCTTCTACTGGGTTGGCGGCAAGATAGACTTCAATCCAGTCGGCAGGAACATTTTGCTGATTACGGGAATTTTGCATAAATCTGACATTAATAAACATTTAACTTATTTTTCTTATGTTAGCTTTGAATGCAGAAGAATGCGAAGTGATTTGCAAAAGCCACATAAGGATTAAAACGATGACGATTCAGCAGACAATAAAACAAGCGAGTGTGAGTATTTTATTGGGATTGGCACTTATAGGCACTAATAACGCTATAGCTAGTGTCCCTAAAACGCCACATATTCAGGTAACTGGAGAGGGTCGAATTCAGGTGGAACCAGACCAAGTCGACTTTAGTTTCTCAGTAAACGCACAGCGTGGAACTGCGTTAGAAGCGAAACAAGACGTTGATCAACGTGTGAATAACCTGCTTTCAGGCTTAGCGAACTTTGATGTAGAAGAAGACGATGTTTCAGCTTCGCAAATTACAACGCGTTCGGTTTATGAATATAGACCGGGCGGTGAACGTGAGCAGGTCGGTTACAGCGCGATACGAAACATTACGGTGACCCTAGGTGACATAGCGCGTATGAGTGAGTTTATGGACTATGTATTGGCTGCTGGAATTCCGGAGATACAGTCGGTGCAATTAGGCGTTTCAAATGTGAATGAAGTGGAGTTACAAGCACAAAATAAGGCGATAGAAAACGCAATGATGCAAGCAAGAACAGTTGCCGAGCAATTTGGCGGTGAACTAGGTGATGTTTACAGTATTAATATACAAGGACCGCAACATCAGTCTCGGTATGGCCGGTATGCAAGCGATAGGATTGCTGTTTCTGGCTCGAGAGTAGCGCCGGAAGCGGGACGATACTTAGAGGCGTCGATAGAATATAGTGCGACAGTACATGCCGTGTTTTACTTGCAATAATTGCTACACTTAAGTTCACAGGATTACATCCAAAAGTGAAAAACTCACGTAAGTTGGATACACCCATAATTGATAAAGAAGGATTTGAAATGTCAGATATTTACAGCATTCCGGTAACCACTATAGATGGTAATGAAACAACTTTGGCGGACTATAAAGGAAAAGCCATGTTGATTGTGAATGTAGCGTCTAAATGTGGTTTAACGCCACAGTATGAGCAGCTAGAAGCATTGTATGAGGACAAAAAAGACGATGGTTTAGTTGTTTTAGGGTTTCCTTGTAATCAGTTTGCAGGGCAGGAACCAGGCTCGGAGTCGGAAATTAAAGACTTTTGCCGATCTACCTTTGGTGTGAAGTTTCCGATGTTCAGTAAGCTTGATGTGAATGGTTCAAGCCGGCACCCACTTTACAAGCACTTGATAGAAAAGCAGCCTGTTGCAATTCAAACTGAACACGGAAAACTCGAGTCCCTGTTGACAGAGAAAGGACTTATTGAAGAGCCGGGCACTGATGTGATGTGGAACTTCGAGAAATTTTTGGTCGACAAAGAAGGCGAAGTTGTTGCTCGTTTTCGACCAGACATCACTACGGAAAGCCCTGAATTAGTGAGTGCTCTTTCTCATACAGTATAACTACAGATACAGACGGTATATCTGAAAATTAGGTTTGCCCTGTGTTTGAGCTTGCTTGATTCGTGCCGCAGTGGTTAGATAAATAATGACTGCGGCAACGAATTAGCAATTTGGCATGTTAAAAGAAAAACTATATCGTCACCTCGAGCCTTCGGCATGGCTCGAAAGGGGAATGTCTCCAACCAATATTGTCGTATCTATATGTATTGTCATTGCTTCTTGCTTAGCGATCATTGAAACCGAAAAGCCGTTAGCTGACGCGCACCACAACCTTTTCTTTGTTTTTGAAACCGTATTTTTCATTATTTTCGCTGTGGAGTATGTGGCACGCGTATATGCAGCTGGGGAAGAGTTAAGGTATCGAGGCTTTTGGGGAAGGATCCGTTATATATTCTCTTTTTGGGCGCTTATCGACCTTATCGCATTACTACCTTATTTACTGTGGTTCGGAAACTACAACGCATTTTTTATGCGTATTTTAAGGGTTATTCGTATATTTCGGCTGGCCCGCTTAGGTCGCTTTAGTTTAGCTATGCAAGCATTCTTTAATGCGATAGCTCAGCGGCGCTACGAGTTTGTATTAAGCGTTATTTTTGCATTTGCGTTGTTACTTTTTTCTAGCGCTATTTTATACGCTATTGAAGCACCATATCAGCCTGAGGAGTTTGGTAGCATTCCCCGTGCTTTATGGTGGTCGGTGGCTACCTTAACAACGGTAGGATACGGAGACGTAACGCCTATTACAGGCTTAGGAAAATTCTTTGCGGGGGTTACCGCCATAGCGGGCATTGGAATGATAGCTATGCCCACAGGCATTATGGCCGCAGCATTTAGCGATGCCTATCAAACTACAAAAAACTTGTCGGACATGGAACGTGAGGAAAGGGAGCTCTACATTAAGAAGCTCTCAGATCACAAGAGCGATCCCTAAAGCTTGTTAGATTCTACGATATGTATTCCGTCTTTGGGGTTTTCTATGCTCTGAATCAAACTCAAAGCGATTTGCTCTGGTTTAACTGCTTTGTATTTGCGCGGGATAATTGGCGCTAAAAATCTAGCCGCGTAAACACCAATTTTCTCTGCTGGACGTGACGTTGAACGAATGTGGTTAATTAGTGATGGGCGAACAATAGTTAGTGATTCAAAACCAATGGCTTTCAACGCCTGTTCCGTTTCATATTTTGAGTTTAAGTAGAAATTCCTGCCCGGCGTTGCTCCTAACGATGAAACATAAGCAAAATGCTTGCAACCGCTATTTTTGAGTATGTAAGCCAGTTGTATGACTAAGTCTTTATCGATTTCTTGAAACTTTTCTTTAGAACCCGCTTGTTTCAAAGTAGTCCCTAATGCACAGATTGCTGCGTCTACTTGAATCGAATCGCATGCAAGGCGCAAGTCCATGTGGGTTGGGTTTTTTAACTTTTGATCTGAGTCACCACATGACAAAGGCAATCGGCTTGGCGCTACAATCGCTGAAAACTTGTCCTTTTGTAATGCGGATTGCAGAACAGAATAGCCAACAACACCGGTTGCCCCTAAAATGGCTAACTTCATTGTTATACTCCCTTAACTATAGGTTTAATCATACAATTAAGTTGTATGAAGTTATCTTCGATGTCAGGCTACAATGAACTTTCTTACCTTTTGATATGTAATTTTAGATACACAATAGAGTATTACCAATGAGGATTACGTATGGCTAGCAGCCTATCCCTAAAAACACGATTTACGCTACTCATAATAGCCGTTGTACTGGGGGCAATAGTATTGCTCGGGGCGCTAGTTTACAACCTCACATCCACTTATATCACCGAGTCTATCGGTCGTTCTATTTCAGAACGCGCGGTTAATATGGTTGAAAGACTCGATCAAAATATGAGTGCGCGCGTGCAGGAAGTGGAGCTACTTACCAGCTTGTACGAGGCAAACGATAGTCTCAATTCAAACCAACTTCGTGAGCAGCTCGAACAAATTCAACAACAGCATACTGTCTCGTCATGGATAGGGTTGTTAGACTCTAATGGTCGAGTGCAAGTTGCGACAGGAAGTATCCTCGAAGGCGCCAACATTTCTCATCGCCCCGTTTTTGAGTATGGCAGCCAAAGCCTTTGGGTCGGCGATGTTCATGAAGCGTTATTGCTGTCTGATTTACTCCCCAACCCTAGTGGCGAACCTATTAAATTCGTAGACGTCGCTGCTCCACTACGCAATTCCGATGGAACACTGCGTGGTGTATTGGCTATGCATTTGAGTTGGGAGTGGGCTGAGCATGTTATGCAGTCTATGTTTCAAACTACAAGTAGCGATGCTTTCCCGATCGAATACTTTGTTGTAGCCGCGAATAACACAGTGCTTATGGGGCCAGAAAACACCATAGGTGCGGATTTACAAAGCTTAACAACCGACACGTTGCCTGCCGGCCTTGAAGGAGCAAGCTGGCGCATTCAAACATGGCAAGATGGCTCTTTTCTTACCGGCTTTGCGAAAACAGAAGGTGCCGGCAATTACCCTGGCCTAGGGTGGAAAGTGGTAGCTCGCGTTCCAACAGTAAACGCCTTTGAACCGCTGCATATATTGCAAAACAGGATTGCTATTTTTGGTTTAGGGTTAACAGTTTTATTTGCGGGCATTGGGTGGTTTTTTACCGCAAGGTTTTCTGCACCATTACTTCGGTTGTCTGCTGCAGCAGACAAAATTAAGTCACTTCAAGACGAGATTACGATTCCAGAAGAGCATGCCTCCCCAGAGCTGATGGGGCTCTCTCAGTCTTTGAATAGTTTAATTGGTCGCCTAAAAAGTCAACGGGAAGAAATAGATGATTTGGAAGACATTGTTCATACCGATCCGTTAACTGGACTTCATAATCGAACATTCTTGAATGAGTACCTTGGGCATGCTCTGGCAGAAAGTAAGCGCAATCAGGGTTGCCTTGCCCTAATGTACATCGATTTGGACGAATTTAAAGATGTGAATGATAATATGGGGCACCACGCTGGCGATGTACTGCTGCAAAAGTTAGCAAAGCGACTTAAACACATAGTGCGCGAGGAAGACATTATTGCGCGTGTAGGTGGTGATGAGTTTGTTATGGCGATTAAGGCCAACGCTGAAGAAGTTGAAACATTACTAGCCAGAATAGCTGATCGCGTTATAAAAAAACTTTCAAAGTCGGTAAATGTAGGTGAAGGTCAAGAAGCCCACGTAGGTGTTAGTGTGGGGGCTGCATGGTGGCCTAGTCATGGCAGTAGTATTGATGAAGTGGCGCGAAGGGCAGATAAAGCGTTATACCAAGCCAAAGAGTCCGGGAAAGGGCAATACATTATGTATACGAATGACAATGAATAATTAAATCACTTATATCATCACTTCGCAGTCACTTAACGCTATAGTTACCTCTATAAAACCATTTTCTTTCAATTAAAGGCTATTGTTGCTATGCATTTTTCTATGAGTTCAGCTTTACGTTCCGGTTTTCGCCTCTTGGGGGTTGGGCTGCTCATGCTATGTACATCAACTGTTTTTGCGTTCGACGATTTAACCATTGAAGAAGTTACTGAAGTTGCACAAAGCGGCAATGTCCATGCTCAATATTACTTAGCTGTAAATTTCCAAAATGGCACGCGAGTATCTCAAGATTACACGCAAGCAGCTCATTGGTATGAGCTCGCTGCGCAGCAAGGTTACGCCTATGCGCAAGTGAACCTGGGGGTTTTGTATGAGTACGGCATGGGTGTAGCTGAAAATACCACTGAAGCAGCTCGGTATTACCAAATGGCAGCGGAGCAAGGTATATCCGCCGCACAAGCTAATTTAGGTCAACTTTATTTAAATGGTAGTGGTGTTGAGCAATCAGACCAACAAGCCGCTCATTGGTTACAACAGGCGGCAGAACAGGGCGATGTGAACTCGCAAGCTACTTTAGGGTATTTATATCGAGCTGGTCGAGGTGTTCAGCGCTCTGATGAACTCGCTGCACAATGGTACCTTTCGGCTGCACAGCAGGGTAATGCATGGTCACAACATAATTTAGCTTCGATGTATGAGTTTGGGCGTGGAGTAGAGCAGTCAGATGAGCGGGCTTTTGAATACTATATGCAAGCAGCGCAGCAGGGGATGGCGGCTTCTCAGGTGAATCTTGGCTTTATGTTTGAAAACGGCCGAGGAACAGAAAAAGACCTGGAGCAGGCCCAGTTCTTATATAGAGATGCAGCACGGCAGGGCAATACCGATGGGAAATTTAACTTAGCGCGACTATATGACTATGGGTTAGGTGTTGAAGAGTCAAAACGTGAAGCTTTTCGTTGGTATAAGTTGGCCGCAGAAGAAGGGCACCCGGTGGCGCAAAACCGATTAGGTGAGTTGTACCTTCATGGATTAGGTACAGCGCCCTCGGTGGAGTCGGCAATGATGTGGATAGAAATGTCTGCACAGCAAGGTTATGTGAGAGCACAAGCTAATTTAGGTCAAATGCTACTTTCTACTGAAGGCGTAATTCCTAACGTAGAGCAAGCTTTTCAATGGCTGAGCCGAGCGGCGGAACAAGGTGACGCAGTAGCCCAAGTCAACCTGGCGTCAATGTATCAAGAAGGAAACGGTGTAAGCCAAGACTACACGCAAGCGGCACATTATTACCGACAAGCAGCGGACGCCGATAATCCGAGTGCCCAAAATTTACTAGCGACTTTGTACGAAGAAGGGTTAGGGGTAGAGCAGTCGTACGAGCAAGCAATTCGTTGGTATAACCGAGCAGCAAGGCTTGAGTTCGCACCGGCGATGAATAATTTGGGTGTGCTCTATCAGTTTGGTCGCGGTGTGGAACCGTCTCAGGAGGAAGCTGCACTATGGTATCAACAAGCGGCGGACCTAGGGAACGCAAATGCTCAAGCAAGCCTTGCGTACATGTATGAGCATGGTTTAGGTGTTGATGAAAATCACGAAGTTGCGTTTCAGTATTATTTACAAGCGGCCCAACAAGGCCACGCGAGTGCACAATATAATGTTGGCCTGCTGTATCGCCAAGGGAAAGGCGTTGAGCGTGACGGTGGTGAAGCTGCGAATTGGCTTGTGCAAGCAGCAAACGCCGGTAATGTGGACGCACAAGGCAGTCTTGGCGAGTTGTATGAGTTGGGCGATGGTGTGACGCAAGACTATCAAGAAGCTGCGCGCTGGTATTTAATGGCTGCGGAGCAAGGAGACTTGTGGTCGCAAAACGCATTGGGATTACTGCACGAGGGTGGTAACGGTGTAACTCAGTCATACGAGCAGGCTGCAGATTGGTATATGCAAGCGGCTGAGCAGGGCAACGCTGCGGCCCAAGCTAACTTAGGATTACTGTACCGTGCTGGTAATGGTGTACGGCAAAGCGATGAAGAAGCTGTACGTTGGTATCGGCAAGCCGCAGAGCAAGGCAATGAGCTGGCGCAAATGAACCTTGGGTACATGTACGACAATGGTTTAGGTGTGTCAGAGGACTCCCAACAAGCTGCGCACTGGTACCAGCTTGCTGCGGAACAGGGGAATTCCAATGCGGCAACCAACCTTGGCGCGTTGTATGAAAGTGGTCGAGGTGTTGAACAAAATATGGAGCAAGCCGTTGCGCTGTATACTCAAGCGGCTGAAAGCGGAAATGACGTAGCACAAAATATACTGGGTTTACTGTATTTAAACGGCACAGGTGTGGAGCAGTCGAACGAACTGGCGACCTACTGGTTTGCGGAAGCTGCTGCTCAGGGAAACGAAGAAGCTATATCTAATCAACAGTTATTAAACGGTAACGAGTGAGAAAATAATTATGATATTCAAATTAAGGATGATCGACCGTTTAAAATATTATGCAGAGCGCATGCTTGGTGGTGGCGCAATAGCGCAATTACTGTTTGTGGCCTTGGTGGTATTGGCTGTTGCCGTTTCCGGTGGTTTACTGGCTTATTTTTTTGTACCGACAGAGTACAAGCTTGGAGAAGAGGTATGGTGGTCGTTTCTTCGTCTAACTGACCCTGGGTACCTTGGTGATGACGAGGGGCTGTGGCGTAGGGTTATCTCCACTGCGTTGACACTATTTGGCTATGTGTTGTTTATGGGTACCTTGGTTGCGATTATGACCCAATGGTTATACCGCAATATGCGCAACCTAGAACAGGGGCAAACCCCAGTTACGTTAAATGGCCACCACGTTATTTTAGGGTGGAATTCTCGCTCAATTCCAGTGATTCGAGAACTACTCACTTTCAGCCCTAAACGAGGCAGCGGCAGCCGAATAGCGGCGCTTGCAGAAGACATCACTAGTGGGCCGGTTAATGAAGTTCTATCTGAACGTTGGGGCACTTGGACACAACGCCGTGTTGTGCTCCGTTCGGGCTCTGTTTTAAACCCTGAACACCTGCACCGTGTAGCAGTATCGAATGCGAAAACTGTGATTATTCCGTCGCGCCGAAACGACGGTGAAAGTTCAATTTCCAACGACGCAAATGTCATTAAAATGCTGGTTTCACTTGATGCACAAACAGCTCATAGTGCAAACAAACCTGCGGTAGTAGCAGAGCTTAGCGATGCTGCCAAAATACCGGTGGCTATTCATGCGTTTAATGGCCCGTTACAGGTGGTTCCGGGTGACTTGATGGTAGCTCGAATCTTGGCTCGAAGCGCTCTTTATCCGGGCTTGGCTAGTACGGTGAATGCCATATTGTTAGATAGCGAGCAGTCACAGATTATCCCCGTGCACTTTCCTCAATTTATTGGTTGTAAGTGGCAGGAGGTCTTTGGCTACTTCGAAGAAGTTACACCATGCGGCATCGTGCGTCGTTACGAAGGCCGTAATCAGACCATTCTGGCTCCAGCAGCCAGTGAAGTTATCCAAGAACATGACCAAATCCTGATTATTGCCTCGCAAAGTGACAACAAAGCACCGCTCTCGAAGTCTCGGCGCTATATACCGTCCAAGCATACCGAACGTTTATTAACGCCACCGGCACCTAAAAGACGTAAAATTCTAATTTTAGGATGGAATCAGAGTGTTCCGCTGCTGATCAAAGAGTTAGGGATGGAGCAAGATTGCAGATACGAAATAACCCTGATTAGTACTGCTTCAGCCGCAGAACGTAAGAGCAAAATAAACAAAATAGTGGGCGACAAATGGCCGGGCACGTTCGAGTTCATTGAAGCGGATTACACCGACATGAATACTCTGCAAGCCCTGCCTTTGGCGTCTTTCGACAATGTTATGTTGCTAAGTAGTGACCGCTTAGGTACAGGTGAAGAAGCTGACGCTAGAACAGTAGTGGGGCTAATGGTGTTGGACTTTCTTTTAACTCAGCAGAATTTAGAAGAAAAACGTCCGCATGTGTTAATTGAATTACATGACCAGAGTAATGAAGTTTATGTGAACCATGCCAACAGTGACGTTATTGTAAGTTCTGTTGTTATCAGTCATGTGTTAGCGCAGGTGGCATTGTATCCGCCCATTCGTTCGGTGTATGACCATCTACTTTCGAGTGCTGGCGCACATCTTTCAGTGCGCTATCTGCCAGAGTCTATGTATCGGCCTATGGCGGTCGCGGAGTTACAGCAATATGTGATTGCAGAGGGGGGCGTGCTCATCGGTGTAAACCCCGACGGTTTACGTGTGCAACTGAACCCAGAAACGCATGAACACGTTCATTGCGGACCAGATACCCAACTTATTGTGATTATGCCAGACCGATAGAGATATTCGCTTAATAGAATAGAGATTTTCGCTTGTTAGAATAGTTGAGTGAAATAGTCGGGAAAGGTATAATATGCGCCAATCTGACCGACCCGTCACGAGGATTTATAATGAGCGAACAAATCGAACAGGCCATATTACGGAAATATGACGCCGGATTTGTATCAGAAGTGGAATCTGATACTTTTCCTGCTGGCCTAGATGAAGACGTTATTCGCGGTATTTCAGCGATGAAAAATGAACCTGAGTGGATGCTAGAGTGGCGCCTCCAGGCATTTCGTAGCTGGCAAAAAATGAAAGAGCCAGATTGGGCACACTTGGGCTACGATCCCGTTGATTATCAAGCTATTTCTTACTATTCAGCTCCTAAAAGCATGAAAGATAAGCCGAAGTCGTTAGACGAGGTTGATCCGGAATTGCTCCGCACATACGAAAAGCTAGGTATTCCGCTACACGAGCAAGAAATGCTTGCCGGTGTTGCGGTAGACGCTGTTTTTGATTCGGTTTCAGTGGTCACTACGTTTCGCGAAAAACTAGAAGAGGCAGGTGTTATCTTCTGCCCGATTTCGGAAGCTATTGAGAAGTACCCTGACCTAGTTAAAAAGTATATTGGAAGCGTTGTTCCTCGTGGGGATAACTTCTTTGCAGCGCTAAACAGCGCAGTATTTACAGACGGTTCATTTGTTTATATTCCAAAAGGTGTGCGTTGCCCGATGGAGCTGTCTACTTATTTTCGTATTAACGAGTTAAATACTGGACAGTTCGAAAGAACGCTTATTGTGGCTGATGAAGGAAGCCACGTGAGCTACCTAGAGGGCTGTACCGCACCACAACGAGATGAGAACCAGTTGCACGCAGCTGTGGTAGAGCTGGTGGCGTTGGATGATGCGGAAATTAAGTACAGCACGGTTCAAAACTGGTACCCAGGTGATGAAAACGGCAAGGGCGGTATTTACAACTTTGTGACCAAGCGCGGTGTGTGCGAGCGCAATGCGAAGATTTCGTGGACACAGGTAGAAACTGGCTCGGCAATTACTTGGAAGTATCCTAGCTGCGTACTTCGTGGAGACAACAGTGTAGGTGAATTCTATTCTGTGGCGCTCACGCGAGGGCGACAACAAGCGGATACCGGTACAAAAATGATTCACTTGGGTAAGAACACCAAGTCGACCATTATTTCCAAGGGGATTTCCGCGGGTAACAGCAGTAATGCATACCGCGGCTTAGTGAAAATGGGGCCAAACTCAGACGGTGCGAGAAACTTTACTG
The DNA here is from genome assembly GCF_004344885.1 of Lysobacter sp. N42. Classification (NCBI taxonomy): domain Bacteria; kingdom Pseudomonadati; phylum Pseudomonadota; class Gammaproteobacteria; order Lysobacterales; family Lysobacteraceae; genus Lysobacter; species Lysobacter sp. N42. The sequence goes on along the minus strand of NZ_SKFB01000001.1, from coordinate 775,148 downwards.
AGTGTGACTCTCTGCTTATCGGTGATACGTGTGCTGCGCATACATTCCCGTATATAGAAAGTTCTAATCCGTCTGCGATCGTTGAACATGAGGCTACCACCTCGAAAGTTAGCGATGATCAATTGTTTTTATGTCAGCAACGTGGCTTAGACGCTGAGAAAGCGGTCTCGATGATAGTGAACGGCTTCTGTAAAGAAGTATTCAAAGAGCTACCGATGGAATTCGCAGTAGAAGCTGGCAAGTTATTAGAAATTAGTCTTGAAGGTTCAGTGGGGTAAGCATGTTATCGATTAAAAATTTACACGTAAGTGTTGAAGACAAAGAGATTCTAAAAGGACTGAACCTAGAAATTAGTGAAGGCGAAGTTCACGCGATCATGGGGCCGAATGGCGCCGGCAAAAGTACCTTAGGTTACTTATTATCTGGCCGTGAAGGTTATGAAGCAACGTCTGGAAACGTTGTATTTGCAGAGCGTGACTTATTAGATCTTGAAGTAGACGAGCGCGCACAAGCAGGTTTGTTTCTAGCATTTCAATATCCGGTGGAAATTCCAGGCGTGAGCAATATGGAATTTATGAAAGAGTCGGTTAATGCTGTTCGTGAAGCACGTGGTGAAGAGGCTTATACAGCAGCTGAGTTTTTAAAGCTGGCGAAAGAAGCATGTAAGCACGTGAATTTACCTCTCGACTTCCTAAAACGCGGCGTGAATGAAGGCTTCTCGGGTGGTGAGAAAAAGCGTAACGAAATCATGCAACTTATTTTGTTGCAACCTAAACTAGCTATTCTAGACGAGTCGGACTCTGGTTTAGATATCGATGCATTGAAGGTTGTAGCTGAAGGTGTAAATAGCCAACGTGACGGTAAGCGTAGCTTCATTGTCGTGACGCATTACCAGCGTTTACTTGATTTCATTGAACCTGACTTTGTACACATTCTTGCTGACGGCAAAATTGTTAAAAGTGGTGGTCCAGAGCTTGCGAAAGAAGTTGAAGCAAGTGGTTATGCTTGGCTAGAAAAAGGTGAGGAGGCAACTGCATGAGTCAGTGGCTTGCCAATGTTTTAGAACGTAGCTCAGCTGACGCAGGAACGTTGTCGTCATTGCGAGAGGCTTCTCTTGCAAAGTTAAAGGACATATCGTGGCCTACTCGCCGTACTGAAGCATGGCGTTACACATCTTTGCACCCGGTTGAGAAGTTGTCGCTAAAAACCAATGCAGAGGTCTCTGAACAGTTCGACGCACCCGAAGTTGATGACCTAAATAGTATCGACATCGTTATGGTTAACGGTTCACTGCAAACCTCTATTGCTGATCTTAAATTACCTAACGGCGTGTCGATTTGTGCTTTGAATGAATTAGAAGCAGGCGCAGCAGCGAAGTTGAACTCGGCGAAACCCAGTCATCATTTATTTGGGTTGGTGAACGATGTTTTGGCGAATAGCGGCCTGTTTATTGAAGTCGATGCAGGTACTGTTGTGGAGCAGCCGATTCGAGTAGTGAACTACACACTCGATGGCGTAGAAGCGCATAGTCGTGTTTTCGTGCAACTTGGTGAAGGCGCAAAGTGCTCTGTTATTGAACATGGGACCGGCAGTGAGCAAAGCTTAAATACCGTGTTCTCTGAATATGTTATTGGTGACAAAGCCGAACTAGAACACTATCGTTTCGCGTTGCATGGTGGCCAAGCTATTCATGTGGGTGGATGTCATTTCAAATTGCATAATGAATCTAAGCTAAATAGCACTGTTGTGGGTTATGGCAGTGAGCTAAGCCGCTTAGATGTAGACATTATTCATGCCGCAGAACACGCACATGCGAAAATGAATGCTGTCTATTTGCTGGGTTACAAAGAGCATTTCGACCTACACACTAATATTGAACACACGATGCCCAATGGTACTTCTGAAGAAAACGCCAGAGGAATTGTAGGTGACAAAGCTCGTGCAACGTTTAATGGTCGTATCCACATTCATCGCGACGCTCAGAAAACACTAGCGGAACTTAATAACCGTAATCTGCTGCTTTCTCGGGGTGGACAAATTAATACTAAGCCTGAGCTTGAAATTTATGCAGACGATGTACAATGTGCGCATGGTGCAACCGTTGCAGAAATCTCAGACGAAGCGTTGTATTACATGCTATCGCGCGGCATTAACAAGTCAAAAGCGTTAGTTATGCTGAACTTTGGCTTTATTCAAGAATTGGTCAACCAAATGCCAAATAAAGCGTTAGCGAACTGGTTACAACCGCAACTGCGCGCACGTTTTGAAGAAATGGGGCGCCAATGAGCTTAGATATCGAAGCAATTCGTAAGCAGTTCCCAATTCTTGCTCGTGAAGTGCATAACAATCCTTTGGTGTATTTAGACAATGCGGCAACCACGCAAAAGCCACAGGTTGTTATTGATGCATTGGTAAACTATTACTCGAATACCAACAGTAATGTTCACAGAGGTGCGCATTTCTTGTCGGATGAAGCGACACGCCAATTTGAGAATGCCAGAAGCACTGTTCAGAAATTTATTGGTGCAGCAAGAGTCGAAGAGATTATTTGGACTAGCGGTACCACCGAAGGCATTAATATTGTTGCTAAAGCTATGGCTGAACAGTTACAAGCTGGTGACGAAGTTGTTGTTACTGAACTTGAACATCATGCGAATCTAGTGACTTGGCAGCAGGCATGTAAGAAATCTGGCGCGACGTTAAAAGTAGCAAGTATAGAAGACTCAGGCGAACTGACGCTAGAGGCTTTTAAGGCGCAGTTGTCGGAAAATACTCGTTTTACGTCTTTTCCGCATATTTCTAATGCGTTGGGAACCGTTAACCCTGTCATCGATATGGTAAAAGCTGTACGTCAGGTGGCGCCAAAAGCTCTGGTGTTAATAGATGGAGCACAGGGGGTTGCCCACGGTGACGTTGATGTGCAAGCTATTGGCTGTGACTTCTACGCATTTTCAGGCCATAAAGTGTTCGGACCTACCGGCATAGGCGTGCTATGGGGACGTTATGAAGTTTTAGAAAATTGGCCTGTATGGTTAACCGGTGGTGAAATGATCGCCACAGTGACCTACCAAGACGCTACTTGGGGTAAGTTGCCTAATCGCTTAGAGGCTGGTACGCCAAACATAGCCGGTGCGATTGGTTTAGCGGCCGCTTTGGAATGGTTTAGCCAATTTGATAGCCAAGCCGTGAAAGCTTATGAAGCTGAACTTATGAGTTATGCGGTTGCCAAAGCAAGTGAAATAGAAGGATTACGATTAGTAGGTAATTCGCCGAACAAAATTGGTGTGTTTAGTTTTGTGATTGAAGGTGTGCACCCAGCAGATATTGGTTTTATTTTAGACCGTCAAGGGGTTGCTATTCGAACTGGCGACCACTGTGCACAACCGTTAATGGCTCGCCTAGGTGTTCCAGGAACCGCGCGCGCTTCATTTACTTTATACAATACTAAGCAAGAAATTGACGTGTTCTTTAACGCGTTGAAAAAAGCCCAAACGATGCTGATGTAATGCTAAATGCATTGTAGAAGTAGGGAGTATTAAATGTCTGTTGAAACTTTTGTACCTGACTCAGCGGTAATTACTGTTACACCGGAAGCTGTTCGTCATTTTGAGTCGAAATTAGCTAAAGCGGGTATTGAGCAAATTATTCGTTTTTCCACAAAACCTAGTGGTTGCACAGGTTTTGCGTATGTCGTTGACTATGCAGAACATGCCGAAGAAGATGACATTGTTCTCGAGGTATCGGACAAAGTTACCGTAGCAGTGGCTCAAGACGCTATACCGATGCTGAAAAATACGGAGATTGATTACGTATTTGAAGGTGTGAATGGCGTGCTTAAATTTAACAACCCTAACGTGATCGACGAGTGTGGTTGTGGCGAAAGCTTTAGTGTGAATTAACATGCATAAAATTGTTTCGGTTACGCGCAGTGTTGAAGCAAGACGAGTACCCTCTGGCCAGAAAGAAACTATTCCGGCAGGGGAGTTCGTTAATATAACCCAAGACTTGGGTGGTAATTATACCGTGACATGGCGTGGTAACATGCTGCGTATAGACGGTACCGATGCAGACGCTATTGGTCGAAAAGCATTAACGTTGTCTTTTGATGAGCCTGAACAAGATGAGATTGTTGAGCAACAGGTTTGGGATGCGTTAGAAACGGTTTATGACCCAGAAATACCCATCAACCTTGTGTCACTGGGGTTGATTTACAAAGTGAGCATTGATCAAGAGAGCAAAGCGGTTGATATCGATATGACTCTAACTGCACCAGGTTGTGGCATGGGCCCCGTGCTTGTAGGTGACGTAGAGTACCGTGTTGGTATGGTTCCTAATGTTGACGCTGTGAAGGTCAACTTAGTGTTCGATCCTCCTTGGTCTAGAGATAAAATGAGCGAAGAAGCGCAGCTCGAAGCCGGTTTATTCTTTTAAAGCGTAATAAAAACGGAAATTGACAGAACATGAAGCTACCGTCGCCAAACGACATCGTTGAAGATATTGAGTTTCTCGACGACTGGGAATCCCGTTACCAATACATTATTGATTTGGGTAAGGCTTTACCGAAATTAGACGAGAGTGAAAGGCAACCTGAGTATAAAGTTAAAGGTTGTCAAAGCGATGTGTGGTTGATCGATGAGACCAAAGGTGATGTTTTAGCCTTTCGGACAGACAGCGACGCGCTTATTGTTCGTGGTTTATTAGCGCTTGTACTTGCCGCGTACAATGAGAAAAAACCTGAAGATATTTTAGCCTTCGATATTGATGCGTATTTCCAATCGTTAGATTTAGAAAACCACATTTCACCAACGCGTGGAAACGGATTGCGCGCGATAGTCGGACAAATTAAATCGTTAGCCAGCGCAAAAGTTTAACCCAAGTTCCCGTTAGGCAGGCTGAACCGGAATACGTTGTTTATCCGTAATAACTGCCGCTTGTTCCTGCTGAGAGCGCGTCATCAGGCTTGCGAGGGAAATTTCATCAAGAAAGTCTGCTATGCGATCACTTAAATCTGTCCACAAATGGTGGGTGATACATTGTTCGCCAGCGTGGCAATTGCTTTTACCGTGACACTTGGTTGCGTCTACAGACTCATTTACCGCTTGAATTATATGACCTACAGACACTTCTTCAGGATCTTTTAGAAGCTTGTACCCACCACCAGGTCCACGAATGCTTTGGACTATTGAGGCTCTACGTAACTTTGCAAACAACTGCTCTAGATATGACAAGGAAATGCCTTGCCTTAAAGCTATGTCTGAGAGAGGAACGGGTGCTTCGTTGCCATGAAGTGCTACGTCTAACATAGCGGTAACAGCGTATCGTCCTTTAGATGTTAGTCTCATAATTTTCTCACTAACTGCACGTTAACCATGGGGTCATATAACAGTGTTAGAATCCCATAATCCGACTAATTTAGTCAAGTATGTAAACAGGCTAAAAGACGCTGTTTTGTTCAGGTTTATGAGCAACATGCATTGATATTGAGCGTGTTCTTGAAATCGGTCTAGGAAGACTCAATATAAGAATTCGAGACAGCGCTCTAGAAGCGTTTGAGGAAATTGAAAATTTTACGCCATGGTGCGATAATATGCGCCCCGTATCTGGCCTATAACACCGCTTACTGAAGGGTGATTTCACGAATAGGAATGACTATGTCAACGAATAAATCTACGATTATTTATACTGAAACAGACGAAGCGCCACGTTTAGCTACGTATTCTTTGCTGCCGATTATCCAAAGCTTTGCAAAAGCAGCAGGTGTTTCAGTTGAAACCCGTGATATCTCACTAGCCGGTCGCGTATTGGCTGTATTTCCAGAATACTTGAACGAAGATCAGCGTATTGCTGACGCGTTAACTGAGCTAGGGGAGCTTGCGAAAACCCCTGAAGCAAACATTATTAAGCTTCCAAACATTTCTGCGTCTATCCCTCAGCTAACTGCAACGATTAAAGAGCTTCAAAACCAAGGGTATGCGCTACCAGACTATCCTTTTGAGCCGCAAAACGACGAAGAAAAAGATATTAAAGCGCGTTACGACAAAGTAAAAGGAAGTGCGGTTAACCCAGTGCTTCGTGAAGGTAACTCGGACCGTCGTGCACCAAGCTCTGTAAAGAACTACGTGAAAAAGCATCCGCACAAAATGGGGGCTTGGACGTCAGATTCAAAAACTCACGTAGCTCATATGCAAGACGGTGACTTCTATAGCAGCGAACAATCTGCAACTATGCCTGCAGCTGGCTCTTTGAAAATTGTACTTGAGAGCAACGGCTCTGAGACAGTTTTGAAAGACGGCGTAAAAGTGCAAGAAGGTGAAGTTGTTGACGCAGCCGTAATGAACAAGCAAAAGCTAGTTGAGTTCTATGAGAAAGAAACAGCTGCAGCAAAGCAAGAAGACGTTTTACTTTCACTTCACCTTAAAGCGACCATGATGAAGGTTTCTGACCCTATCATGTTCGGTCATGCTGTGCGTGTTTACTACAAAGACGTATTGGCTAAATATGCTGACGATGTAAAAGCTGTAGGTTTTGACGCGACTAACGGTATTGGAGACTTGTACGCGAAGTTAGAGAAGCTACCAGCCGACAAAGCGGACGCAATTCGCGAAGACTTACTTGCGGTTTATAACACGAACCCAGCACTAGCTATGGTTAACTCTGACAAGGGTATTACTAACCTGCACGTACCAAGTGACATCATCATTGACGCGTCAATGCCTGCTATGATTCGTGACTCAGGTAAAATGTGGACTCCAGACAATACTCAGGCTGATACCAAAGCAATGATTCCAGATCGTTGTTATGCAGGCGTTTATCAAGAAACCATTAATTTCTGTAAAGAAAATGGTGCGTTTGACCCTGCGACTATGGGTACAGTACCTAACGTTGGTTTGATGGCTCAAAAAGCTGAAGAGTACGGTTCACACGACAAAACTTTTGAAATTCCTTCTAACGGTACAGTCAAAGTATTGAACGAAGACGGTGAGATTGTTTTCTCTCATAGTGTTGAGCAGGGTGATATCTGGCGCATGTGCCAGGTAAAAGACGCACCAATTCGCGACTGGGTTAAGCTTGCGGTTACACGTTCTTCGCAAAGTGGCATGCCAGCAGTATTTTGGTTAGACAGCGAACGCGCACACGACCGAGAGTTGATCGCGAAAGTTGAAGCGTATCTGCAAGAGCACGACACGACTGGTTTAGATATTCAAATTCTTAGTCCTGTTGAAGCAACACGCCATTCATTGCAGCGCATGAAAGACGGTAAAGACACCATTTCAGTAACGGGTAACGTATTACGTGATTACCTTACTGACTTATTCCCTATTCTTGAGTTGAATACGTCAGCGAAAATGCTGTCTATTGTTCCACTTATGAATGGTGGTGGTTTGTTTGAAACAGGTGCTGGTGGTTCTGCTCCGAAACATGTTCAGCAATTTGTTGAAGAAAACCACTTACGCTGGGACTCGCTAGGTGAGTTCTTAGCATTGGCAGCTTCTTTCGAACATTTAAGTCGGGTGACTGGAAACGCTAGAGCACAGGTTCTTGCGGACACGCTAGACGCTGCAACTGCGAAGTTTCTAGAAAATAACAAGTCGCCTTCGCGTAAAGCGGGTGAAATCGACAACCGTGGTAGCCACTTCTACTTAGCAATGTATTGGGCAGAGGCTCTTGCAAACCAGTCAACGGACACCGAACTGCAGGAACGCTTTAAGCCTTTAGCGCAAAACCTTACTGAAAATGAGCAAGCTATCATTGATGAACTAAACCAAGTTCAAGGTGTAGCTGTAGAAATTGGTGGTTACTATCAGCCAAACAGTGAGCTTGTGTCAAAAGCTATGCGCCCTTGCCAGAAGCTTAATGAAGCACTAGCTGCCTTATAATCGATTAAAGTATCTAGTCGAACTTCTAAAAGCCCATCGTGTGAACGATGGGCTTTTTTGTTATTTGTTCTATTGTCAGCTTGCTAAGACAAGGGTAATGTTTTTATTGAGATTCATATGGGAATGCAGTTATGACAGAACAAGACATGTTAGATGTAGCGTTGAAGGAAGCTCGGCGTGGCTATGAAGAGGGGGGCGTACCGGTAGGCGCTGCACTTTTTGATGAAGACGGTTCACTTTTGGGGAAAGGGCGAAATCGTCGTGTTCAAGACAACGACCCTTCTGTACATGGTGAAACAGATGCTTTTCGCAAGGCAGGTAGACAAACTAACTATCGCAATAAAACCTTGGTGACGACCTTGGCCCCGTGCTGGTATTGCTCTGGTTTAATTCGCCAATTCAATATAGGTACGGTGGTTGTAGGTGAGTCTAGAAACTTCTCTGGCCATTTAGAGTGGTTGCGAGAAGCCGGTGTTAACGTTATCGAGCTTAATGATGAACGTTGTATTGAACTTATGGCCGACTTTATCGAGCGCCGCCCTGATATCTGGAATGAAGATATTGGTGAGTGTCCTGGGCACAACAGCTAGTTGTAATGAGTTGTTACACTCTATTGGTTAACCCTTGTGCAATCTTGGATAGAATAACAATAAACCACTAATGCTCATGAGGAGCAATTTATGAAATTTTTAGCTTCCATTTTTGGGAAATTAGGAACCATACTTTCGAATTTACGTCGCTATGTTGCGCATATCTTGACGGTATTGGTTATTATCTTCGTTGTTTCAGCGATATTTTCACCGAGTGAAGAGCCGGAAGTTCCAGAGGGTGCAATGTTGGTACTCGCCCCTAAAGGAACCTTAGTTGAATTTCGGGTATCTGAAGACCCGATTCAAAAGGCTATAGAAGAAGCGCTCGGTAACGCGGCGCCTCCTGCAGAGTCGTTGTATGAACTGATCACCACATTAGAGCAGGCAAGCCAAGACGACAGAATTTCAGGGTTAGTACTTGAACTCAGTCAATTCTCGGGTGCTGGGCTAAACAAAGTAACGTTGCTTGCTGAGGCAATTCAAGAATTTAAGGCAAGTGGTAAGCCTGTTTATGCGATGGGTAGTAACTACAGCCAATCGCAATACCTATTGGCTAGCCAAGCTGACCATGTGTTTTTGAATCCACTTGGCGGAGCAATGCTGGAAGGTTTCCGTTCTGAGCGTCCTTATTTTGCAGAGCTTTTAGAGAAGCTGAAAGTAAAAGTAAACGTATTCCGTGTGGGCGATTATAAATCTGCGGTTGAACCGTACTTACTTAGCGAAATGTCTGACGAAGCTCGTGAAAACTTGAGTGGTTGGTTAAATGAGCAATGGCAGCAATATCTTGTAACGGTACAAGATGCTCGTGAAATTTCTGACCGTATGGTTTCAGGTAACTTTGAAGATTTTCTAGCTGAGCTTGAAGCGGCAGATATGGATATGGCTATGGCTGCTTTGAATACCGGTATGGTGGATGAACTTTTACACCGCGAAGAAATGCGCGAGCGTATCATTGAAGTAGCAGGTCGTGACGACGAGCATCACTCTTTTGTGCAGATTTCTCACCGCACGTATTGGCAAACTTTGCCAGACTCAGTAACGAACCAAAACTTCGAAAGCAACGGTAGTGATCAACAAGTAGCTATCATTTTTGCAAAAGGTACTATTGTAGACGGTTCTGGCCTTCCTACAGAAGTTGGTGGCGATCGTTTAGCTAGCGAACTTCGTGATGCGCGTTTTGACGACAACGTAAAAGCTGTAGTGTTACGTGTTGATAGCCCAGGCGGAAGTGCATTCGCGTCTGAGGTTATTCGTCAGGAGTTACTGAACCTTCGCGAAGCCGGTAAACCTGTTATTGCGTCAATGAGCTCAGTAGCTGCTTCAGGTGGCTATTGGATTTCTGCAGGTGCAGACGAAATTATTGCTGCGCCAAGCACCATTACTGGCTCAATTGGCGTTTTCGGTTTGATTCCAACCATAGATGAGACGCTTGCAGAGGTTGGCATCAACTTTGATGGTGTTAGCACCACGAATTACCCAGCATTTTCTCAAACACAACCGATTACTCCAGAGCTAGGCGCAGTTGTACAGGCGAGTATTGATGCGATTTACGATGACTTCTTAGACCTTGTTGGTGAAGCTCGTGGTATGACTCGTGATGAAGTGCATGCCGTTGCTCAAGGTCAGGTTTGGTCTGGCGAAAGAGCGTTAGAGCTAGGCTTGGTAGATACGCTTGGTACACTTGCAGACGCTGTTGCTCGTGCTGGTGAGTTAGCGGGGCTAGAATCACCAAAAGCTAAATGGCCAAGCTATGAACCTTCGTTTATGCAGCAGTTATTCGCTGACTTAGGTTTGGGACAGTCACACGCTGCAATGCCAGAAGTAATGGGACAAATGCGCGAAGCATATTTAATCTTCAATCAGTTTAATGATCCAAGAGGAGCTTACGTTCGTTGTATAGAATGTGAGTAAGTTTTTATCCTGATTAAGCCCTAATGCAAACTGTGCATTAGGGCTTTTTTATTACTTTTTTTAAACGTTTGGGAACTCATTCTGTAACAGCCGCTGTGTTATGATGGAGGTCGTAAAGAATCGAACGATATTACATGGAGTAATGTAAATGTTAGCAAAACGCATGACCATCATGCTGGTCCTTACCGCAGTAGTATTCGGCCTAATCTTTGGCTACAAAGCCGTGGGCAGTTACTTCATGAATGACTACTTTGACAATATGCCTATTCCTACAGTTACAACAACGGCTACCGAGGTAAAAGAAGACACTTGGTCTCGTACGTTAACGGCTGTGGGTACATTCTACCCAGTGAACGGTACTGAAGTATCGTCACAGTACCCAGGCGTTATTGAATCAATTGAATTTGAAAGTGGTGTTCAGGTTGAAGCCGGTCAAGTTCTTTTCCAACTAGATACCGAAATAGACGAAGCTGAACTAGCTCGTTTACTTGCGGCAGAAGACATTGCGCAGCGTGATGTTCGCAGACTACAACCTCTTGTGGGCGAAGGTAACGTGTCGCAACAAGAGATTCAGCGCGCACAGAGTCAGTTACAGCAAGCTCAGGCTGCAGTTAAGGCTCAGCAAACCTTAATTGATCGCAAAACAATACGCGCACCTTTCAGTGGTTTAGTGGGGATTCGCCGCGTACACCTTGGGCAATTTGTAAATGCAGGCCAAAGCTTAGTTTACCTTGAGTCTTTTAATCCTATTTACTTGAATTTCACTCTTTCTGAGCGTTTTTTGGGCACGGTGAACGAAGGTGATTCTGTTTCGATTGTCGCCGACGCTTATAACGACCAAACGTTTGTGGGAACTATTAGTGCGCTTGAACCACGTGTAAATAGTGCAACTCGTACTTTTGAAGTGCAGGCGACTGTAGACAACCCAGAGAACAAACTACGTTCTGGTTTGTTTGGCCGAGTTGAACTGACGCAAGGTGAGCCTCGCTCGGTGAAGATGATTCCTCGTACTGCTATACAGTTTAACCCTTACGGTAACGTTGTATACGTCATTAGCGAATCAGAGGAGTCGAGCTCTGGATTGTCAGTGCAGCAACGCCTGATCAGAACAGGTCAAGAGCGTGGCGATATGGTAGAGGTTATTGAAGGTTTAGAGCTAGGCGAACGTGTGGCTACGTCTGGGTTGCTTAAGTTGAGAAACGGCGTTCCAGTGCAAATAAACGATAACCCAGCGTACCAGCCACCAGAAGAGACAGCTCCAACTCCTGACAACGAGTAACAAGGAACGGTTAGTAGACTATGAAATTTACCGACATATTTATTCGTAAGCCGGTCCTTGCAACGGTTATAAGCTTGCTGATGTTCCTCGTCGGCTTGCGTGCCATGCTTGACTTGAATGTACGTCAGTTTCCAGAAATTCAAAATGCTGCTGTAACTGTTACTACAGCCTACATTGGCGCCGATGCTGACTTAGTACAGGGCTTTATTACAACACCTCTCGAGCGTGAAATTGCAGCAGCTGAAGGTATCGATTACATAACATCGTCGTCTTCAGCCGGTATGAGTACAATTCAGGCTTTCTTGCGGTTGGATTACGATCCAAATGACGCCTTAACGCAAATTGCTGCGCAAGTGAACAAAATGCGCAGTGATTTACCTGAAGACGCGCAAGAGCCGGTTGTTAACTTAAGCGTGGGCCAAGACACCGCCGCAATGTACTTGTCGTTTTTCAGCGACATTCTCGAAGGGAACCAGATTACAGACTACCTTGTACGGGTAGTGGAACCGAAGCTGGCAACGATTCCTGGTGTACAACGTGCTCAAATTTTGGGTGGCGAAACGTTCGCAATGCGGATCTGGCTAGATTCAGCGCGTATGGCTGCAATGAACGTTACCGGCTCGGAAGTTATGGGTGCACTTGGTCGCAATAATGTACTTTCAGCCGTTGGACGTACCAAAGGCCAACGTGTAGCTGTAGACGTGAATGCAGACACAGACCTACGTTCAGTAGAAGACTTTGAAGCACTGATTGTGCGTTCCGACGACGATGCGGTAGTTAGACTTGCTGATATTGCAGAAATTGAACTGGGTGCGGAAAGCTATAACGCATCGGCTCGATACAATGGCCAAAAAGCTACTTTTATCGGTATTGAAATTTCACCTGATGCCAACGCGCTTGAAGTGATTGCGCAAGTGCGTGAGGTGTGGAACAGCGAGATTATTACTCAATTGCCAGAAGGCTTGCACGCAAGTATTTCATACGACTCTACTGAGTATATTGAAAATGCAATTGACGAAGTGGTTATGACCATTGTGCTTGCTTTAGTTATCGTACTTGCCGTGATTTACGCTTTCTTAGGTTCTTTACGTTCGGTAATTATTCCTGCTGTTGCTGTACCGCTTTCGCTAGTAGGCACGTTCTTCCTCATGTTGCTGCTGGGCTTCTCGATTAACTTGCTAACGCTCCTCGCTATGGTTCTCGCCATAGGTATCGTGGTGGATGACGCGATTATTATGTTGGAAAACATTCAGCGTCATTTAGAAGAGGGCATGTCGCGAATGGAGGCATCTATTAAAGGTGCGCGTCAGTTAGCAGGCCCAATTATCGTAATGTCCACTACGTTAGTTGCCGTATTCGTTCCGATTGGGTTTATCGGTGGATTAACTGGTACGCTGTTCGTTGAGTTTGCGTTTACCCTTGCGGCTACCGTAATTCTTTCTGGTGTTGTTGCACTAACCTTGTCACCTATGATGTGCTCGCGCATGTTGCGCTCTCATCGTGACGGGTCGCAGAAACCTAAATTCGAACAGTGGCTAGACACGCGTTTTAATAACCTGAATGGACGTTATAAACGCACACTTCATGGTGCTTTAGAAACTAAGTCGGTGCTGGTTCTGTTTGGTATCTTGATTCTTATTTCATGCTACTTCTTGTTTGCGAGCAGTAGTTCTGAGCTTGAACCGCAAGAAGACTTAGGCTTTGTTTTCATGATCAGTGAAGCAGACAGTTATGCAACACTAGATTATGTAGAACAAAACACAGACCAGTTTGCTGCTCTACAACAAGACGTCGAAGAAATTGAAATGGCGTTTGTTATTAACGGCATGATGGGGTCGAACACCGCTGGTACAGGTTTGGGCTTGCAAGCATGGAGTGAGCGTGAGCGTTCAACTCAAGAAGTGTTAAATGAAGACATTCAACCTTTTGTAGACCAAATTCCAGGTTTACAGGTATTTGCGATTGTTCCTCCTTCACTTCCAAGTCCAGGTGGTGGTTTACCTGTCGAGTTTGTGGTGAGTTCAACGCAGCCTCTTGAAACCTTGCAAGAGGTCGCTAATGAAATCATGCAAGATGCGATGAGCCAGGGGCGCTTTATTATGCTCGATACTGACTTGAGCATCGACCGTCCGCGCGAAACAATCCTTATTGATCGGGAAAAAGCTTCCTTGATGGGTGTGGACATGGCGCAACTGTCTGCAGACGTTGGCTCGTTAATGGCAGGGGCCTATGCGGGAAGGTTTGCGCTGGAAAACCGTTCGTACAGAGTTATTCCTCAAGTGCAACGTGGTGAACGACTTACCGCTGAGAGCTTGAAGAACTTCTATACAAGGAACCAGCAGGGCGAGCTTATTCCTTTAGATACTTTGGTGTCTTTAGAAAGCTCTGTTCAACCAAGACAATTGAACCGCTTCCAGCAGCTAAATGCGGTGAAGATATCAGGTATTCCGAGACCAGGCGTTTCTCTGGGTGAAGCTCTGAATATTTTAGAGACTTCAGCTGCGGAAATAATGCCAGACGGTGTTGTCGTCGACTATGCAGGGCAATCGCGTCAATTTAAGACAGAAGGGCAGCAGCTTGTTGTAACTTTCTTCTTTGCGTTGGTGATTATCTTCTTGGTTCTAGCTGCGCAATTTGAATCATTCAAAGACTCGATTATTGTACTTGTGACGGTACCCATGAGTATTTGTGGTGCTTTAATCTTTGTAAGCTTAGGCTTTACCAGTTTGAATATTTATACTCAGGTAGGCTTGGTTACGCTGATTGGCTTGATTGCTAAACACGGTATCTTGATTGTGGAATTTGCTAACCAGTTGCAAGAAGAGGGCAAGTCTAAGCGTGAAGCTATAGAAATGTCTGCATCAATTCGTCTACGTCCGATTCTGATGACGACCGCGGCCACTGTACTTGCGATGCTTCCACTGTTGGTAGCTAGTGGCCCTGGTGCTGCCTCAAGATTCGCAATGGGTCTGATCATCGCATCGGGTATGACAATTGGTACTTTGTTTACATTATTCGTAGTACCGGCTATCTACATGGTGTTGGCGAAAGACAGAACACCATCGGACTCTGAAGTTGAACCTGCCGCAAGCTAAGCTTGCGGTAGCTCTTTTAGCTACTAAAGACATAAAAAAACGGCGTAAGCTTTTAAGCTACGCCGTTTTTTATTGGAGAACGTTGAAATTAATGTTCAACGCCACCTGGGCCATGAATATGACCGTGGTCAAGCTCTTCCGCAGTTGCGTCGCGTACGTCTACAACTTTAACGTCGAATGATAAGTCCATTCCCGCTAGCGGATGGTTACCGTCTACAGTAACTTCAGATTCGTTAACTTCAACAACAACTACAGACTGTTCGCCATTGTCGGTTGTTGCACGAAACTGCATGCCAGGCGTTACTTCTTGTTCGCCGAACAAGTTTTTAGGAACGGTTTGAATCAGACCATCGTGGCGCTCGCCGTATGCTTCAGCGGCTGCTACAACAGTGCTAAGCTCGTCGCCAGTTGTCTTGCCTTCTAGAGCCTTCTCAAGTCCTGGAATGAGCATGCCACGACCAAAGATGAACGCTAGTGGACGTTCTTCAGAAGATTGGTCTAACACGTCTCCATTAGGGCTCTTTACGGCATAATGAATTGTAACGGCTTTATCTTGGCTGATTGTATCACTCATGAAATCTTTTCCGTTTATTAGGGACAGCGGGTGAATTGACTGTCGTCCTGTCCCTCTACGCGACATTGTGCTGATGCTTCTAAATCGACAGACACCAGCGCAACAAGCGCGACGACCCCGTCATGATAACGTACTGCGCTAAGAATCGCACCCGCACGGCGCCAGTTTTCCCCAACTTTTGTTTGAAGTGTTTCGCCAGGTCTAGGTAATACGTCCGCGTTCCCTAAAAAGCGGCTAGCGCGACGCTTTGTTTGGCCACGATAGTGCATTCTAGCTACCGCTTCTTGTCCCAAGTAACAACCTTTTTTAAAGTTGATACCGTCGTTAACGTCAAGGTTAAACGCTTGTGGAAGTTGTTCCCCCAGCATTGTGCTTGGAACATCTATCCAATTGGTAGCGAACATGGCTTGTTGCCAAACATTATCGCTATCCTCTGATTGTGCTTTATCACTTTCTTCAACAGTTAGAGTAATACTCGGAGCTATATTCCAAATTAAGCTTTCTTCACTGTATTCAAGAGTTCCCGAATTATTTGACGAGTTGCTTGACCATGCAGCACTAAATATAAAGCGGTGGGTTTCATCGGTAATCTCAACTTTGCTAAATACTCCAAACTTTTTTAGATTAGTTAAAACCAACTCTGCGTTATCAGCGGGGAGAATAATTAAGAACTCGTCGTTAAATTTGCCCACACGAAATGCACTTAGTAATTTTCCTTGTACTGTGCAATAGCCCCCTGGAATCCAGTGACCATTTTCTAAAGTTTTCACGTTGCACGTAAGTTGGCCTTGTAGATAAGTTACCGCGTCGGCACCTGATACTTTAAGTAAATTTAAGCTTGAAACAGGAAACTTAATCGTTTCTTGGGGAAGGTGGGGACTCAAATCCATTGCTGGTACCTCTCAAATAATTTCCGTCAGTGTAACTTCTTTGATAACGAACATAAATTGTAAGACTAATGGTTAATATGGGATTTAGCTGATGAATTACAATGAAAATAAAGCTCGAAGCGATTAATTTTGATAAACTTTATGTCATCACTGAATTGACCATTTGAGGTAGGGCATGGATTTAGTTCGTCAATCAGAAGAAAAGCTAAAAGATAAACGCCGATTGCGTTGGGCGTGTCGCAGAGGCATGTTAGAGCTAGACGTGTTGTTTGAACCCTTTGTCGACGAAGCTTACGATGCACTTAGCAATGAGCAACAAGCCGTTTTCAGACGCTTAATTACCTGTGACGACCCCGACTTATTTGCCTGGTTTATGGGGCATCAGAAATGTCCTGATCCAGAGCTGGCGGGCATGGTTGAGTTGATGCTGAAAAGGGTAAAAGTTTAATCTTTGACGCGTAAATACTGGTTATTTGCTTCACAGCGGTCTGCGTTTGCTCTTAAGTTCGCAGACCTCTGTTTAGTTCTTTGTATGGTATCTGCCGTTTTTCTTATTATTTCTCCCTCACTTTCCCTACTTGGAGTCCTTTCCTCCAAGCTGCTTTTAAGAAGCTATTTAAAAGCAACCTGTATTTCACCGACATTCTTTGTTTCGGCTGAAGGAGTAGGAATGAATGACTCAGCGGACACACACTTTATAATTTTAAGGCCGGCGCTAATTACGCCCATTTGTATTTGGTTGCATGTGCGCTATCGCCGACAAACACCGCAGTGGATATTACTCTGGCGAGATCAGTACGCAATGAGAGATTGGCGACGGTTACGCCGCGTCGCCAATGATATTAACTACTAGAAGTGTATTAACGGGGTAAATTGCCCTTAGAAGGTATCAGTACCGTAGGCTCTGAAGTCGAATGAGTTTCAGGATGATCCAGTGTGTAATGTAAACCACGACTTTCTTTCCGTTGCTGTGCACTTTTTATTATAAGTTCAGCAACTTGGGCTAGATTCCTCAGTTCTAACAAGTTATTTCGAACTTTGAAGTTTGAATAGTAGTCGTGAATTTCATGCTGAAGTAACTCTACGCGGCGAGCCGCGCGCTCTAAGCGCTTATTTGAGCGCACAATGCCCACGTAGTCCCACATAAACAAACGTAATTCGTGCCAGTTATGCTGAATAATGACTTCTTCGTCAGAGTCTGTAACTTGGCTTTCGTCCCATTCAGGAAGATTTGTGGGTATCGCTATTTCAGCCATATTCTCCAGCATATGCTTTGCCGCTGCACGGGCAAATACTACGCACTCGAGAAGTGAGTTACTCGCCATACGATTCGCACCATGAAGTCCCGTATATGCCACTTCACCAATAGCATACAAGCACTCTATGTCGGTTTGTGCGTTTAGGTCTGTCATTACGCCGCCACAAGTGTAGTGGGCTGCAGGAACAACTGGCATGGGTTCGCGAGTAATATCAATATCTAGGCTCTTGCACTTTTCATAGATATTAGGGAAATGCTGACGAATAAATTCTGGTTCTTTGTGTGAGATGTCTAAATACATGCAATCAGCACCTAGACGCTTCATCTCGAAATCAATCGCGCGTGCAACTACGTCTCTGGGCGCTAGTTCTGCTGCTTCGTGAAAGTCAGGCATAAACCGTGTTCCGTCAGGGCGTTTTAAATACGCGCCTTCGCCACGTAATGCCTCGGTCAACAAAAAGTTTTGGGCTTGCGAGTGGTACAAACAAGTGGGGTGAAACTGATTAAATTCCATATTCGCCACACGACAACCGGCTCGCCAGGCCATGGCAATACCATCGCCACTCGCAACATCGGGGTTTGATGTGTATTGGTAAACCTTACTGGCGCCGCCAGTGCAAAGTGCAGTGAATTTAGCGCTAATCGTATGAACACATTCGCTTTCGCGGTCCCAAACATATGCACCCACACAACGTCTTTGCTCATTCACCGTAGCTAAAATTAGGTCTACCGCATTGTAGTTTTCGAGGACTTGAATTCTTGGGTGAGCCAACGCTTGTTCAACCAAAGTTGTTTGTACTGCCTTTCCTGTCGCGTCCGCAGCATGCAAAATTCTTCGATGGCTATGACCACCTTCGCGTGTAAGGTGAAACTTTGCGCTACCGTCGTCGGATTTTTCTTGGTCGAAAGCTACTCCCAACTCGATGAGCCATTGGAGGCTTTCTTTAGCGTGTGAAGCTGTATATTCAACAACTTCGCGATTACAAATACCTGCGCCGGCACGTAAGGTGTCCTCTACATGGGACTCAATACTGTCATTTTCGTCGAATACCGCAGCAATGCCGCCCTGAGCGTAATAAGTAGAGCCTTCTTTTAATGGCCCTTTCGACAAAACAATGACATCTGCGGTCTTAGCTTTTTGTAAAGCCAAAGACAAACCGGCTGCTCCACTTCCAATGATGAGCACATCGCATGAGTACATAGCGCAAAGAACCTTGATAAGATATTGTATGTTTAATTACTAATTTTACCCTTCATTAGAAAAAAAATGCGAACTTTTCGAAGTAGTGTGTGTCTAGATGTTACATAACGATGTAAGAGCCTGCTTCAAAGCATGGAAAACTAGGAAGTTCAGTCGAGGAGAGAGTGGGCTCTGATGAGCGAACAAGAAATTGATCAAAAGCTGGTTGAGCGAGTACAGCGAGGTGATCAACGTGCGTTTGATGTGTTGGTAAAGAAGTATCAGCACAAAATAATGAGTCTTGTGTCTAGGTACGTAAAACAACCTGGTGACGTAGCCGACGTGGCGCAAGAAACATTTATAAAAGCGTATCGTGCACTCCCTAATTTTAGAGGTGAAAGTGCGTTTTATACCTGGCTGTATCGTATTGCGGTGAATACATCGAAAAATTATTTAGTTTCAAGGAGTCGTAAACCTGTCGGTTCAGACGTTGATATTGAAGACGTTGAATTTATGGAGCAAGGACAGGCATTAAAGGAAATCGCAACGCCGGAAAGCTTAATGATGTCTGATCAGCTAAAGCAGACTGTGATGAAGGCGATAGACGATTTACCAGATGACTTAAAACAAGCGATTACTCTGAGAGAGCTTGATGGGCTGGGGTACGAAGAGATCGCACAAACTATGGACTGTCCTATTGGGACCGTTCGTTCAAGGATATTTCGAGCGCGTGAAGCCATTGATGAACGCATTCGGCCCTTGTTAGATCAAGAGTAAACGATTTGAGGATCTTGAATATGACCAAACATCAACATGAGCATCTTTCAGGCTTAACGGACGACTTTGAAGTTACGTCTGAAAGTGTTGATGCGCTAGTCGAAAGTAGTGAACAGCGAGAAACATGGGCGCGCTACCATGTATTACGCTCGGCGATTCGCGGAGAGTACCATGGTGGACCTGTTGATATTTCTGCAGCTGTAGCCAGCGTGGTAGAGCAGGAGCCTCCAATTTTGGCCCCTAACTCTGGTCGCAAAGCCGTTGTTAATTTTAAACAATGGCTGAAGCCAGCAGCCAACGTTGCTGTTGCCGCGAGCGTGGCACTTATTACGGTTGTTGGCGTAATGCAGTATCAACGTATTGACGATGGTTCAACACTGGGAACAACGGGTAGCGCTGAGGTTACAAACCAAGCCGCAACTCCTGTGCTGCAAACTATGCCGCTTGGGGGAACGATAAACCCAGTAAGTTATGACGCAGTGGTACCACAGCAAAGCCAGTATTCAGAACAAGATATAGAGCGTATGCGTATGCGTATGCAAATTCAGTCTTATCTGCAAAACCACTATATGCAAGTTCAGTCTCAGCAGGTTTCTGAGCCTGAAACTTCAGAGCTTGAAGAAGAGCAGAACAATCCATAGTTTTAGCTAGGGTATGAGGTTTTAGTTTTTGATGCGTAGTCGAATAAGTTGCTTTTTATTCACTGTTGTTGGTGTGGTTATGCTGCTGCAACCAACAGCATTTGCGCAATCTGAAGACGAATTGCCGCAACAAGACCCGCCACAACGTTTAGATGCACGTGAAGCCGGGGAAGCCTGGTTTTCACGCATGCAAGAAGCCCTGAGAACACTAAATTTTTCAGCAAAATTTGTAGCCATAGACCCGTTTGGAATGCAGATGTACCGTTGGCTGCACTCGGTTAATGCGGAAAATGGTGAAGTAGAAGTGCTGGAGCAGCTTGACGGTCCACCTCAACCCATAATTCGCGTTAATAATCGCTTGTCTTACTTTCAGTCTGTGGGAGATTCATATTCGACCGAGGGGTCGCACATTATAGGTCCATGGCCTGAAGGTATTCACACTCCCGTTTCTCGTCTTTCCTCGTCGTACGACATCGTCCTTGCGGGTGGGGTGCGTGTTTTAGATACCCAAGCGATTCATGTTCGATTACTTCCAAAAGATGCGGAGCGCTACAATTATTCGTTTTATATTGACCGTAACACTGGCATGTTACTTGGTGCGAAAACGTTTGCGCCTCAGGGAGAGTTGCTCAGCCAAGTTTTACTTAGCCACTTTGAATATCAACAACACCCGATTGAAGATTTAGAGCGCTCAGTTTCTGAGGTTCAAATGCCTAGAATGCTAAGTACAGGGCGCGAATCGGATTCAACCCAAAGTTGGGTGGTTGAAGGTAAGCCTATTGGTTTTCAGCTAGTGAGGCAGCAAATGGTAGAGCTTTCACCCTTTACCTCTCTAGCCGACCATATGCTGTTTTCTGATGGCATGACCCAGTTTTCTGTTTATGTGAACTCTGGTGAAGAGCGACCCGCGCCGGTGCGTGTACAAAGCCTATATTCCGTGGTTTCGGTGGATAAAGGACCCTTTACGGTAACCGTTGTCGGCAAAATTCCTATTCCATTGGCAGAGCGAGTTGCCCGGTCTGTTGAGAGGGTTAACGGTCAATGATTAGAGAACTTGGAATAGTTTCTAGCATTCAAGGTCAACACATTGAAGTTAAAACTCAGATCAAGTCAGGCTGTTCAGGGTGCTCACACCAAAGCCATTGTGGTACCGGTTTATTGAGTAAAGCTATGCCGCACAGAGAGGGTATAGTGTCGGTGTATTCAACGGAGCCATTGCAAATTGGTGACAGTGTTGAGCTATTGATACCCGAGCAAGATATGATGGTTTTTTCTTTTCTTATGTACGGGTTGCCGCTTGTCGGACTCGTTGTAGGAGCATCATTAGGATACTGGCTGCAACCACAGGAAGAGCTCACAAGTATTTTGCTGGGACTGTTGGGTAGCGGATTAACTTTTGGGCTGCTGAAAGCCTATTTCAGACGCCGTGATATTCGGATTCAAAAGTCCCTTTCCATAAAAGCTGTCGATTAGCGTCGGCTTTGATTGTGGTAACTTGCAAAAGTCAGTAAAATTCCCGCCTAAGAAATTGAAACGGTTTCATTCTAAACCGTGTTTTCATCGTGATTGAGGTATGCATGAGCCAACAAGGCATCGCTAAAGAGAATATCCGTAACTTTTCTATTATTGCCCATATCGACCACGGTAAGTCGACGCTTTCCGATCGTCTTATTCATTTTTGTGGCGGGTTAACGGATCGTGAGATGGCCGAGCAAGTTTTAGACTCGATGGATATTGAACGTGAGCGTGGAATTACTATCAAAGCGCAAAGTGTGACGCTTTATTATGATGCGGACGACGGTGAACGCTATCAACTTAACTTTATCGATACGCCGGGTCACGTTGACTTCTCGTACGAAGTGTCTCGTAGCCTTGCTGGTTGTGAGGGTGCGCTATTGGTTGTTGATGCCGCGCAGGGTGTGGAAGCGCAAACTCTAGCGAACTGCTACACCGCAATAGACATGGACCTTGAAGTCGTTCCTGTACTGAACAAAATTGACCTTCCACAAGCCGATCCGATGGCTATCGCGCAAGAAATTGAAGATATTGTAGGTATAGAAGCAGTTGACGCGGTTCAGTGTTCAGCGAAAACCGGTATCGGAATTAAAGAAGTGCTTGAGCGCATTGTAAAACAAATTCCTTCACCGAAAGACGATGCAGTAGACGAAGAGCCACTGCAAGCTCTAATCATCGATTCTTGGTTCGACAATTATCAAGGCGTTGTCTCCTTAGTGCGTATCAAAAAAGGCGTACTTCGCGTTGGCGAAAAGATGAAGGTTATGTCGACGGGCCAGGCGCACTTAGTGGATAAAGTGGGTATTTTCACACCAAAACAAACTGAAACGGGTGTACTTCGTGCTGGTGAAGTGGGCTATGTCATTTCCGGTATAAAAGACATTCATGGTGCGCCAGTAGGCGATACGTTAACCCACGCCAAAGTTCCAGCTGAAAAGCCGTTGCCAGGCTTTCAGAAGGTTAAACCTCAGGTGTACGCGGGTATGTTCCCGATAAGCTCTGATGATTACGAGAACTTCCGCGATGCACTTGATAAGTTAAGCCTGAACGATGCGTCGTTGTTCTTTGAACCTGAAAATTCAAGTGCTTTGGGTTTTGGTTTCCGTTGTGGCTTCTTGGGTATGTTGCACATGGAAATTATTCAAGAACGATTAGAGCGTGAATATGACATTGACCTTATCACTACCGCACCAACAGTAGTTTATAAAGTGCAAACTACTGACGGTAAAGAACTTAAGGTGGATAACCCTGCATATTTACCGCCGGTAAACGACATCGAAGAAATCTATGAACCTATTGTTGAAGCTAATATTTTAGTGCCACAAGAGCACGTGGGTAACGTTATTACACTTTGTGTAGAGAAACGTGGTGTGCAAAAAGACATGGGCTATCACGGTAAGCAAGTGGCTTTAACCTACGACCTACCCATGGCTGAAGTTGTGATGGACTTCTTTGACCGTTTGAAGTCGACCAGTAGAGGTTATGCGTCACTTGATTATCATTTCAAACGATTTGAACCATCAGACATGGTTAGGGTCGATATAATGATTAACGGTGAACGTGTAGATGCCTTAGCCATGATTTGTCACCGTAGCATTAGCCAGTCGCGCGGTCGTGAGGTGGTGGAGAAAATGCGAGAGCTTATTCCGCGCCAAATGTTTGATATCGCAATTCAAGCGGCAATTGGTAACCACATTATTGCGCGAAGCACGGTAAAACAATTGCGTAAAAACGTAACCGCAAAGTGTTATGGTGGTGACGTAAGCCGTAAGAAAAAACTATTACAGAAACAGAAAGAAGGTAAGAAGCGCATGAAGCAGTTAGGGAATGTTGAAGTTCCTCAAGAAGCATTTCTTGCTGTACTTAAAACCGGAAAGTAGGGCAAGGGAGCCTGTTGAATGACGACTTTTTATTTTTCTCTGATCCTTGTTTTAGTGACTGCTTTGACCGGGCTTGTGTGGCTATTCGACCACTATTTTTTGAAGCCTAAAAGACAACAAGCAGTTGCTAACGTTGAAGAGCAAACCGGACATAAACTTTCAGAAGACGACGCCAGAGCTGTGGCGCCTGAGCCGGGCATCGTAGAGTTTTCACGTTCTGCTTTTCCAATTATCGCGTTTATTCTTATTATGCGCTCGTTCGTGTATGAGCCTTTTAGAATTCCGTCAGGTTCTATGATGCCTACTTTATTGGTAGGTGACTTTATTCTGGTGGAGAAATTCCGCTACGGTGTTCGAGAGCCATTAACCCGTCATGAAATCTTCTCTACCGGGCTTCCAGAGCATGGCGACGTAGCCGTATTTAAATACCCTTTAGAGCCGGATATCGATTATATAAAGCGTATTATTGGTTTGCCGGGAGACAAGATTGTTTACCGTGACAAGAAGTTTTACGTGGAGAAGGCGTGTGCTCCCGAGTGTTTAGGCGAGAATCAGGTAGAAATAGAGCAAAACTTTGTCGCTGAAGGTGAGTATTTTCAAGGCCGCGTACCGTTACGAACCTTTAATGAGTCGCATGGTGATGCAGATTACAACGTGCTTCTTAACCCTGCCGCAGGTTCGCAGTTAGGCGGCTTTTATAACCAACCAGGTACACGCCGAGGCGAATGGATTGTGCCAGAAGGGCATTATTTCGCCATTGGTGACAACAGAGACAACTCTAGAGATAGCCGCTTTTGGGGATTCGTGCCACAAGAAAACTTAGTGGGCCGAGCGGTGTTTGTGTGGTTGAGTTTAGAATTTGATCACGCGCCAGACTCTAAGTTGCCGGGTTGGGTTCCTACCGGCATTCGTTTTGAACGTTTGGGGAGAATCGATTGAAGCTCTCAACCATCCAGTTGAATGTACTTTCTAGCGCAATCGGCTATACCTTTAAGAATAAAGATTTATTGTACGAGGCTTTAACGCACAGAAGCGCAGGCCCAGTGCATTACGAAAGACTAGAGTTTTTAGGTGACTCGTTATTAGGCTTTTTTATTGCTGAGGCGTTGTACCAGAAGTTTCCGAAAACAGACGAGGGCGACTTAAGCCGTATGCGAGCGTCGCTCGTTTGTGGTCCGATGCTGGCGAAGATAGCTAAGGAATTTAATCTTAGTGAATACCTCAACCTTGGCCCTGGGGAATTAAAAAGCGGCGGCTTCCGCAGAGAGTCGACATTGTCAGATGTGGTGGAAGCCTTAATCGGCGGCATGTATTTAGACAGTGGTTTGGACGTTTGTAAATCGATTGTTTTGTCTTGGTACCGTGAGCGCCTCGAGAAAATTCAGCCAGGTCAGAGCCATAAAGATCCAAAAACTAGACTGCAAGAGTGGCTGCAGTCGAGACAGTTTGACTTACCTGACTATGTGATTGAGTCGACAAGTGGCAAGGCCCACAATCAAAAATTTACCGTTTCTTGCTCTATTCAACCTATTGAGAACAAGCTTGTAGGCCAAGGTACGTCGAGAAGAAAAGCAGAGCAAGACGCAGCGTCTAAAGCTTATGCGGCAATTGAAGCGAAAATCGCGAACGGAGAGCTGAAATGACCGAACAAGAAAAAACATACAATGGGTTTATAGCGATTGTTGGTCGCCCTAATGTAGGTAAATCAACATTACTAAACCAATTGCTTGGTCAGAAAATCAGTATTACCTCTAAGAAAGCGCAGACTACCCGTCACCGAATTATCGGTATCGACACGGAAGGGCCTTACCAAACCGTTTATGTAGACACGCCTGGATTACATCAGGACGAGAAACGCGCTATAAACCGATTAATGAACAGAGCTGCCAGTAGTTCTATTGGCGACGTAGAGCTTGCATTGTTTGTGGTTGAAGGCACGAAGTGGACTAGCGATGACGAAATGGTGCTTGAAAAGTTACAGCAAGCAAAACGTCCTGTTGCCCTAATTATCAATAAAATTGATCAAATTAAGAAAAAGGATGAGTTACTTCCTCATATTGCAGCACTGAGCAAGCGTTTTGACTTTGTTGATATTTTGCCGATGAGTGCGAAAACGCCAGATCATATTCCTCAGTTGAAAGCGATTGTAAGAAGGTTCCTTCGCGAAGGTATGCACTTCTTCCCGGAAGATTACGTAACAGACCGTTCTGTTCGTTTTATGGTGGCAGAAACCGTTCGTGAGAAGTTGATGCGCTACACCGGTGATGAATTACCATACTCAACAACGGTAGAAATCGAAAAGTTTAATGAACAAGCGTCGGGCGTTATTTTAATCCATGCACTAATTTTGGTGGAACGCGAAGGCCAAAAACGCATGGTTATTGGTAATAAAGGCAGTAAATTAAAGATGGTTGGTCAGGACGCGCGCAGAGATATAGAGCGCTTGCTACAGAACCAAGTGAACCTGCAATTATGGGTGAAGGTTAAATCTGGTTGGGCCGACGACGAGCGAGCACTGCGTAGTTTGGGGTATGGAGAGGAATAATGCCTCGAGGTGTTATTTTGCACCGTTGGCCGTTTCAAGAAACTGGCTTCATTGTTGAAATTTTCTCCGATACTCTTGGCAAGGTTCGTGCTGTAGCAAAGGGCGCTAAGCGCCCTAAGTCTCCTTGGCGTGGTGTATTGGAACCATTCCAAGTGCTCGACTTCGACCTTACTGGGCGAGGCGAACTTAAAACCTTAACGCGTGCTGAAATTTCGAAGAACTTTAAGCTAAGTGGCACGTACCTATATAGTGGTTTCTATTTAAATGAACTATTGCAAAGGTTATTGCCAGAGCAATATGTTCAAGAAACACTGTTCCAAGATTACCTTTCAACGTTGCAACTTCTGCATGAGCAAGTCATGTTAGAAGTAGTTCTGCGCAAATTTGAATGGTGTGTGCTAGAACACTTAGACTTAGATTTCTCTTGGCAATCGGATGCGGAAACACAAGAGCCTATTAAGCCCAGCGGTTATTACAGGTTTGTACCCGAAGTTGGCTTCGTCGAAATTATGGGTGCTACAGATGCAAATGACTTTTCCGGTGAGGAAATTCAGGCGTTGGCTAAATTTGAATTTAGTGATGAGAATCAATTGCGTAGATATAAACAGCTTATGCGTTGGGCATTGCAACCTTATTTGGGTAGCAAGCCGCTACATAGCCGAAACCTATTTAAACCACAAAATTAAGAGTGGAGCGTAATGGAAGAAGTTAAATTAGGCGTGAACATCGACCATATAGCAACGTTGCGTAATGCGCGTGGTGTTGCATACCCTGATCCTGTTTATGCGGCTGCTATTGCAGAGCAGAATGGTGCTGACGGTATTACTATTCATTTACGTGAAGATCGCCGACATATTAAAGATAGAGACGTAGTACTTCTAGCTGAAACCATTCAAACCAGAATGAATCTGGAAATGGCAATGACCGATGAAATGGTTGATATCGCCTGTAAAACCAAGCCTGCTTTTGTGTGTTTAGTTCCTGAAAAGCGGGAAGAATTAACAACTGAAGGTGGTTTAGACGTATATGGACAACTAGAGCGTACACGTGACGTAGTCGCTCGCTTGTCGGAAGCGGGTATTCTGGTGTCGCTGTTTATTGATGCCGATAAGCGTCAAATTGAAGCTGCGAAAGAAGTGAATGCACCGTATATCGAGTTGCATACAGGCCATTACGCGGAAACCTCGGGCGAGGAGCAACAAAAAGAACTTCGCCGTATTCAAACTGGCGCCAGAGACGCGCATCAGCTTGGTTTAGTAGTTAATGCTGGACACGGCCTTCATTACCATAACACCCGTGCTATCGCGCAAATTCCAGAACTTTACGAGCTTAATATTGGACACGCGATTATTGCCAAGTCAGTATTTAGCGGTTTAGCCGGAGCAGTTCGCGAAATGAAAGACCTACTCATTGAAGCGAGGAAAGTGTGAGCGTTAAAGGTGTTGGAACTGATATTGTTGCAGTAGCCAGAATTAAGTCGGCGTATGAGCGTCAGTCATCTTTTGCTGAACGTATTTTAACGCCTCACGAACTTGAGGAAATGACTGAGGTACGTGACCCGGAACGTTTCATTGCTAAAAGGTTTGCGGCGAAGGAGGCATGCCTTAAAGCGCTCGGAACCGGATTAGCAAAAGGAATGTCGTGGCAGGACATTACCATATCCCATACTAAAGAGGGCCAGCCCCTCATAAAATTGACGGGGCAGGCAGAAATTCGAGCAAAAGACTTGCAAGCAACACAGTTTCATTTGAGTATTAGTGATGAGACAGATTTTGCAGTTGCATTTGTAATTGCGGAGCAAGCGTAAAAAGTTGTAGTGAGGTTTAGCCATGGTGCAAGTTAGAGAACTGCACGTCGATAAATTACTAGATAAAAACGTCGATTGGCTCGCCTCGATAGAAGACAAGTCTGTAAGAGAAGACCTAGCAAAGCTCGACAGCGTACTTTCCCCTTACGCCAATAAAAATACCTCGCTCACATTTAAAGCAAGAGAGATGGTGGTTATTCTTGCTGAACTCAATTTAGAGCGCCAAGGTTTGTTAGCGGCCCTTTGTGTCCCTTATTACGACCAAGGTGTTATCACCGAAGAGCAGTTATTGAAGCTCTGTCCATCCGATGTAGCTAAACTAGCAAGCACCGTGCACCAAATGCAGAGCATTTCCGAGTTACAGCATTTTAGACGCGGTAAGCCTAGCGACACTCAGATTGATGTTGTTCGCCGCATGCTGTTGGCGATGGTGGAAGATGTACGCGCAGTACTTATTAAACTCGCAGAACGTATTTGTCAGCTTCGCGTAGTTAAAAATGCGGACGAAGAAGAACGGGTGCTTACCGCAAAAGAATGTAGCGAAATTTATGCTCCGTTAGCTAACCGCTTAGGAATAGGTCAGCTTAAATGGGAACTGGAAGATTTAGCGTTCCGTTTTTTGCACCCTGACGTATATAAGCAAATTGCCAAACAACTCGATGAAAAGCGAACACAACGAGAAACCTATATCACTCAGTTTGTTGACGACCTACAAGAGGCGTTAAAAAAACACGATGTAGATGCTCAGGTATATGGTCGCCCTAAGCATATCTTTAGTATTTACAAGAAAATGCAGAAGAAGAAGCTCGAGTTTGACGAATTATTCGACATTCGTGCAGTTCGTATCATAACCAACAGTTTAAAAGATTGTTACGCTGCATTAGGTGTGGTGCATACCAAGTGGCGTCACCTAGCGAGTGAATTTGACGACTACGTAGCAACACCTAAAGCGAATGGGTATCAGTCGATTCACACCGTAGTTGTTGGTCCTGAACAGAAAGTAGTTGAGATTCAAATTCGTAGCCACGAAATGCATGACGATGCGGAGTTAGGTGTAGCCGCGCATTGGATGTATAAGGAAGGTCAGGTAACCGGTAAAGCTCATGGCTATGAAGAGAAAATAGCATGGCTGCGTAAGCTTCTCGCTTGGCATGAAGATATGGCTGAGAACGAAGAGTTAGTACAAGAAATTCGCAGCCAAGTGTTTGAAGACCGGGTTTATGTATTCACGCCAAAAGGCGACGTCATTGACATGCCAGCGGGATCAACGCCGCTCGACTTTGCTTATTATATCCATAGCCAAGTAGGACACCGCTGCATTGGGGCAAAAGTAGATGGCAGAATTGTGCCTTTTACGTACCAACTACAAAATGCTGAAAGAGTTGAGATTCTAACTCAAAAGGAGCCTCAGCCTAAGCGTGACTGGATGAACCCTGCATTAGGTTATCTAGCTTCTAGCCGCGCGAGAAGTAAAGTTCATACCTACTTCAAAAAACACGATAGAGAACAATATCTTGCCCAGGGGCGAGAGTTATTAGAGCAAGCATTAGCGAAACACAACAAAACCCTATCCGATGTCAATGAGGCTGTAGCCCGTTTTAATATGACAACGCTTGACGATTTACTCGTAGCCGTAGGGGCGGGCGACGTTCGACTTTATCAAGTTGTGAACTTCTTAACCCAAGACCCAGAAGATGAAGAAGAGGCTCTTAATAAGCTTACGCAGAAAAAGCGTGCACCGAGTAAAAAGAAATCGAAAGAAGGTGTTCAAGTCGCGGGTATTGGTAACTTAATGATGAACTTTGCGAAGTGTTGCCAACCCTTGCCTGGGGAGCCTATAGAGGGCTTTATTACGCAAGGGCGCGGTGTTTCGGTGCATCGCAAAGATTGTGAGCAGCTCATGCAGTTGCTCGATAAGCACCCTGGTCGAGGTATTGACGTTGAATGGGTAGGTAAAAGCCATCAATCGTTCTCTGTTGCTTTGAATATTCAAGCGCTGGATCGCCCAGGTTTATTGCATGACATCACCAGCATCTTAAGTCACGAAAAACTTAATGTAGACAGTGTTTCAACGGACCATAACGATGACGGACAGGTGTTTGTCACCCTAATGATTTCAGTTCGACATCAAGACGATGTACAGCGTTTGATCGGAAAAATCCAACAGGTATCACATGTCCTCAAAGTTCAACGCCAAACACACTGAGTTTCAGGCTCATAAAAATATAGCGGAAGACGCTAGCGTACGCGGTATTGACCGTTTAAAGGCGGTGATGTCTTGTTTACGCACGCCTGATTTAGGGTGTCCATGGGATACGCAACAGTCTATGCAATCTCTTATCCCTTACACCATCGAGGAAGCTTATGAGGTTGCAGCAGCTATTGCTGAAGGCGACGAAAATGATATTCAGGGAGAGCTCGGTGACTTGTTATTCCAAGTGATTTTCTATGCCCAAATTACACAAGAAAAGAACTGGTATAACTTTGACGACATTGCGGCAAGAGCTGCAGACAAATTAATTTACCGTCATCCGCATGTGTTTTCTCAGAGTTCCTCTTTGGAGAGCAAAGCAACCACAGTTGATGAAATTAAAGGGCAGTGGGAAGCTTTGAAGCGGCAAGAGCGCGCCAATAAGGAACAAGACGCCAGTGTATTTGCGGATATTCCTAACAATCTTCCTGCTATGTTAAGGGCACTGAAAATACAAAAGCGATGCGCTTCAGTAGGCTTTGACTGGGATAGCACAGAACCGGTGATGGGGAAAATTCTAGAGGAAGTTGAAGAAGTTCGTGAAGTCGTTGAGCAAACCGAGTCGTTTGAAAATCACGAACGTCTGCAAGAAGAGTTAGGTGACCTGCTGTTTGCGGTAGTTAATTTGACTCGTCATCTTAAAGTTAACCCTGAAACTGCTTTGCAACTGGCGAATCAGAAATTTATGAACCGCTTTCAATATGTCGAAAAAGCGGTGCGCAGGGAAGAGGGTGATATTTCTAAGTATTCTCTCGAGCAACTCGAAGAATTCTGGCAAGAAGCGAAACGAAAGCTGAAAAGCGACTGATAAAGATTGTTGCGAGCGCCTTGCTCGGGTATACTATTTTCCCGTCTTAAATTACTTTTCCGTTTTAACATTCACCCTGACGCAGCAGGTAATGCATGGCGACTAAATATATTTTTGTAACTGGCGGCGTGGTTTCATCGCTAGGGAAAGGTATTGCGGCGGCTTCCCTCGCTTCAATTCTTGAAGCACGTGGTTTAAAAGTCACCATTTTGAAACTAGATCCTTACATTAACGTAGACCCAGGCACCATGAGTCCTATTCAGCACGGTGAAGTGTTTGTCACCGAAGATGGTGCTGAGACAGACTTGGACCTAGGACACTACGAGCGTTTCATTCGAACGCGCATGACCAAGAAAAACAACTTCACGACTGGTCGTGTTTACGAGGACATTATTAAACGCGAACGACGTGGCGAATTCTTGGGTGCGACCATTCAGGTTATTCCTCATATCACTAATGAAATTAAGCGCAGAATTATTGAAGGGTCGGAAGGCTCTGACGTAGCTTTGATTGAAATTGGTGGCACTGTTGGTGATATTGAATCACAACCTTTCCTAGAAGCTATTCGTCAGCTTGCGACTGAAATAGGTCGTGAACGCACGTTATTTTTGCACTTAACCTTGGTACCTTTCTTAGGAGCTGCGGGTGAGGTTAAAACCAAGCCTACGCAACACTCCGTTAAAGAGTTGCGCTCGATTGGTATTCAGCCAGACATTCTTATTTGTCGTTCTGATCGCCAAATTCCAGCGAACGAACGTGCCAAAATTGCGTTATTTACAAACGTTCCAGAGCGCGCAGTAATCTCGCTGAAAGACGTAGATAGCATTTATAAAATTCCATCTATTCTGAAGTCGCAAGGCTTAGACGAATTAGTTGTTCAGCGCTTTGGTATTGATTGCGAAGAAGCAGACCTTACGGAGTGGGAAAAGGTTTTATACCTTGAATCAAATCCTAACGGTGAAGTAACCGTTGGTTTTGTGGGTAAATACATTGAACTTGCTGACGCCTATAAATCAGTGAATGAAGCGTTAGGGCATGCTGGTTTGCATAACCGCCTAACTGTGAATATTCGTTATATTGACGCACAAGACTTGGAGTCAAAAGGTACTGAGAAACTAGCAGACGTAGACGCTATTTTAGTACCCGGCGGCTTTGGACACCGAGGTGTGCAGGGTAAGCTTATTGCAGCGCAATATGCACGTGAGAACGGAATACCTTATTTAGGTATTTGTTTAGGTATGCAAGTGGCGCTTATCGAGTACGCACGAAATGTTGCGGGCATGAAAGGCGCGAATAGTACTGAGTTTGATGACAAGACTGCGTTCCCAGTAGTTGGCTTGATCACTGAGTGGATGGACGAGTCAGGCGTGAAAGAGCGTCGAGACGAATTGTCGGACTTAGGTGGAACTATGCGTTTGGGTGCTCAGCAATGTCACTTGGTGGAAGGTTCTCAAGCTGCTGAAATATACGGTAAGCCTTCGATTTATGAACGTCATCGCCACCGTTACGAAGTAAACAATAATTTCCGTGAGCAACTAGAGTCTCACGGCCTGAGATTCTCAGCATTGTCGGCAGATAAAGAACTCGTGGAAGGGTTGGAAATTCCTGATCATCCATGGTTTGTTGCCGTACAGTTCCACCCGGAATTCACGTCAACGCCGCGTGACGGACATCCATTGTTTTTAAGTTTTATTGAAGCTGCTGGCGAATACCAGAAGCGCAATCAAAAGTAAGATACCGAGGATTAAAATGAGCCAAATTAAAAAGATTGTTGGGCGCGAAATTATGGACTCGCGCGGAAATCCAACTGTTGAAGCTGATGTATGGTTAGAAGACGGTAGTTTTGGTCGCGCAGCTGCACCTAGTGGTGCGTCTACAGGAAGTCGTGAAGCATTAGAATTGCGCGACAAAGACGCAGGCCGCTATTTAGGCAAAGGTGTACTTCATGCGGTAGAGAATATTAATGGTGCCATAGCTTCTGCTTTAACGGGTTTAGACGCTATGAACCAACAAGCTATCGACGAAGTTATGTTGAAGCTTGACGGTACGGAAAACAAAGAAAAGCTGGGCGCTAATGCGATTTTAGCGGTGTCTTTAGCGGTGGCTAAAGCTGCAGCATCTTCTGCGGGTGTGCCTCTGTATCAGCATATTTCAGACTTAAACGGAACAGCCGGTAAGTTCAGTATGCCATTGCCTATGATGAACATTTTGAACGGTGGTGAGCATGCGGACAATAACGTGGATATTCAGGAGTTTATGATTCAACCGGTTGGTGCTTCGTCTTTCACTGAAGGCTTACGTGTAGGTGCTGAAATTTTCCATGCCTTAAAAGCAGTTTTAAGAAATCGTGGTTTAAGCACTGCGGTGGGTGACGAAGGTGGATTTGCGCCAAACTTATCTTCAAATGAAGAAGCACTAGCGGTTATTGCTGAAGCTGTAAGTAATGCAGGTTACCAATTAGGTGAAGACGTTACGTTAGCGCTTGATTGTGCTGCGTCTGAGTTTTACCGTGACGGTAAATACCACTTAAGTGGGGAAGGGAAGTCGTTCACCGCTGAAGAGTTTTCTGAATACTTAGCTGGTTTGTGTGCTCGTTATCCTATTGTTTCAATTGAAGACGGCTTAGACGAGAGTGATTGGGACGGATGGAAATACCTTACTGAGCGCCTTGGTAAAGACGTTCAATTAGTGGGTGATGACTTATTTGTAACCAATACCAAGATTTTAAAACGCGGTATTGACGAGAAGATAGGCAACTCTATTTTGATTAAATTTAATCAAATAGGCAGTTTAACGGAAACATTAGAAGCTATTCGCATGGCGCATGAAGCTGGTTTTACTGCGGTTATTTCACACCGTTCAGGTGAAACTGAGGATGCCACGATTGCTGACTTAGCGGTAGGTACAGCTGCAGGTCAAATTAAAACAGGTAGTTTGTGCCGCTCTGATCGCGTAGCGAAATATAACCAATTGCTGCGTATCGAGCAGGAATTAGAAAGCCCTGTGTATCGTGGTTTAGCTGAAGTGAGCGCAGCGAGTTAACTCCTTCGCGGATATTGATGCAAACGATGCAGACGGATATCTTTTCACAAACACAACACAGTGAGGTTTTTGCCGAGCTGTGTTGTGCGCTTTATGAGCGTGAGGTTACAACCCTAGGTTATAGCTCATTTGATCCGGCAAGAATAAAAAGTCGATTGAAAAGCTTACCGTTCTATATTCAAAAAGCTGCCTGGGGACTTATTTATAGCTCTAGCGAGTTGAAACTGGATATTCAAAACGCCAGCTGGCAGGCGAAGCAGTCGAATAAACCTCCTAAAAAAACCACTAGTTCAGCATTAGCGACTTGGATAGATAAGCATGTAGCGCCAGGTTTACCACTTCCTGTGTGGGTATCTCAAAACGACGTTGTTACTGTAAAGCTAGATTCCGTCGACCGTATAGACTATGAACAAAAGCGGTTCCATTTGAATCGTTGGGGGTGGTTCCACTTTAATGGCGAGCAGCTACAAGAGGAAGACGCTACCTGTACAGTATTAAAACCGACTAAGACTATTATGGGAGCAGCTGCTGCCGGTCATTGTTGGAATCATCAAGGTAAATTGCCACCTGTAGCTCTGTCTTTGCGAGAGCTGTTACTGAGTACGCTTCTAGACTGGCCGAACTTTCAAAGCGTCCGTCAGAACACAGGACCACTTGCAGGGCTTTTTTCTTGAGTTTAATAAGGTCATAATAAACTCAAATAATAAGAAAGGCATGTTGGAATGCGTATTCTCACGTTGGTTATGGTTCTCATTGTACTCGCCTTACAATATCGCGTTTGGTTTGGCGAGTATGGTGCGCGTGATATTCGTGAGCTTAAACAAGAGGTTTTAAGGCAACAAGAGGCTAACGCAACGGTTGCTCAGCGGAACCAACTTATGTACGCCGATATTGAAGACCTAAGGAATGCACACGAAGCGGTTGAAGAACGTGCTCGCAACGAGCTCGGTTTAATTCGTGAGAATGAAACATTTTTCCGTATGATTCCCCGTGAACACGAAACTACCGAAGAGAGTGAATCACCATTGTGAGTGTTGTTGCTGTAGTTCCTGCTGCTGGAGTTGGCTCGCGCATGGGTGCCGACCGACCGAAGCAGTACTTGCCACTTTTCGATACCACTATTCTTGAACATACGGTGAATCAACTTCTAGGTACTGAATGTATTGAGCGTGTTTATATTGCTATCAGTCAAAATGACCAATATTTTCATGAGCTTCAGTTCGACGATAAGACGAGAATAACGCGAGTTACCGGTGGTGAAACTAGAGCGGAATCGGTACTGAATGCGTTAGCGGCGGTAGCAGAAAAATATGAAACAAATACGCTGGTTGTAGTGCATGACGCAGCTCGTCCGGGTATTACGCCTCAGTTGATTTTAAAGGCTGTCCAGGTAGCCGAGCAAGATCCGCAGAACGGTACGGTTGTTTGTGTAAAGGCTACCGATACAATGAAAAGTGTATCGAATGGTTTAGTGAATAAAACATTAAATCGAGAACACATCTACCATGCGTTAACTCCACAGATATTTGAATTAAAAAGCCTGCAAGCTCATCTATGTAATGCATTAGAGAGTGGTGTTGCGGTGACTGATGAGTCTTCGGCAATGGAGTGGGCTGGGCTTACGCCTGCAGTTGTCGAGGGCAATGCGAGTTTGCGCAAAATAACGTGTAGAGAAGACTTAATTATGGTTCGAGCTCTGTTAGAGCAGGCCTCCGAAGACAAAGGTTAATGAAATGCGAATAGGTCAAGGCTTTGATGTTCACAAGTTTGGTGGTGAAGGACCGGTTACGCTGTTGGGTGTAAAAGTTCCTTCAGAGCAAGGCTTGCTAGCGCATTCAGATGGTGATGTTGGACTTCATGCACTTGCTGATGCCTTTTTGGGAGCTATAGGTGAAGGTGATATTGGTGTTTGGTTTCCTGATAACGACCCTCAATATAAAGGCGCAGATAGCAGTGTGTTATTGCAGGCTGTTTTTAAGCGGGTTTTAGACTTAGGTTATAACGTAGGAAATTTGGACGTTACTTTAATTTGTGAAGCCCCAAAGGTTAACCCATACCGAGAAGCAATGAAGAATCGTATTGCTGAGATCCTAGGTATTTCTACGAGCCTGGTCAATGTGAAAGCAACGACCACTGAAAAGCTCGGATTTACCGGCAGAAAAGAGGGTATTGCAGCAATGGCTACCGTACTTTTGGTTGGACAAAGTTAATGGATTGGAGTTACGAAACACAAAAGCCAGAAGTGACCGGAACACTTCGTGATACGCCACAGGACTTCCAAGTGGTAGAGGTTTTAGGTTTTGAACCCGAGGCTAACGAACGAGGGCAACACTTTTGGCTAGACGTTGAGAAAATCGATAACAACACCGACTACGTGGCGAGAGCGCTAGCTAAGTTTGCGGAGGTTCCTCCTAGTTCCGTAAGTTACTCTGGCCTAAAAGATAGAAATGCTGTCACACGCCAATGGTTTTCAGTTGAACTTAACGCATTAAGTGAAGTGGACTGGGCGCAATTTGAATTAGACAATACGCGTGTATTGCAAGTTGTTCAGTCGACGAGAAAGCTACGCCGAGGTACACACAAGTTTAATCGGTTTGTGATACGTGTGAAAAACCTGCAAGGCAATGTGAAGCAGCTAGAGCAGCGCTTAGTCCATATACAAAACGATGGCGTTCCTAATTATTTTGGAGAGCAACGGTTTGGGCGAGATCAGCATAATTTAGCGATAGCTGAATCTATATTTTCAGGTAAAAAGGTCAAAAATAGACAAGCGAGAAGTATGGCGCTTTCTGCGGCCCGTTCTTGGATTTTTAATCACTACGTTAGTAAACGTCTAAAACAATATGGTGCAAGCCATATTTTAAAAGGCGATGTTATGCAGCTCTCAGGCTCCAACTCGGTGTTTGCAAGTTCAGAAGATGATAACTTAGATGAGCTGACAGAGAGGTTAGCTGCGGGAGATGTACGTATTACTGGGCCGTTAGTTGGGCGGGGTAAAGAACTTGTTTCTAGCGACGCGAAAGTCTTTGAAGATTCGGTTGTCGAACAGTTTAGAGATTGGCAGGATAACCTTATTAAAATTGGTTTAGAAGCCTCAAGACGACCGATTTGGTTGAAGCCTGAAGCATTTGAATGGGAGCTTTCTGAAAATGAACTCGTCCTATCATTTACTTTAGAAACAGGCGCTTTTGCGACCGCAGTAATTCGTGAATTGGTAGACGTTCAAGGTTAAGCATGAAAATTCTTTTAAGCAATGATGATGGTGTTAGAGCTCCGGGCTTAAAAGCCTTGAATGAAGCTTTATGTGACATAGCAGAGGTGAGAGTTATCGCGCCTGACCGTAACTGTAGCGGAGCCAGTAACTCGTTAACTCTACATAGTCCCTTGCGTGTTGAGAAACTTGAGAACGGTTTTTATTCTGTAAACGGTACACCAACAGACTGCGTTCACATTGGTACTAACTCTCCGCTAAGCGACACACCTGATTTAGTTGTATCGGGTATTAATGATGCTCCAAACATGGGCGATGACGTTATTTATTCTGGCACGGTTGCGGCAGCGACAGAGGGGCGTCACATGGGGTTTCCGGCTATTGCGGTCTCGATGGGAAGTTACGGCCATGAACATTATGAAACTGCAGCCCGTGTTGTAGCAGATTTAGTTAAAAGGCTTCAAGGTGAGCCGCTCTCTGCTGACTTTGTATTGAATGTGAATGTTCCTAATGTTCCATACGACAGTTTGAAAGGCTTACGGTTAACGAGATTGGGTAGCCGACACAAAGCTGAGGGTATGATTCATCAAAAGGATCCTCGGGGAAACGATATTTATTGGTATGGCCCAGTTGGGCATAAGCGAGACGATGGCCCAGGTACTGATTTTGCAGCAGTGCATGAGGGCTATGTTTCGGTTACACCTATTACTGTAGACATGACAGCACATAGAGATTGGGAATTAATGGAGAAGTGGCTTAACAATTATGCTTAAGAATTTTCAGGGACAGGCTCGTAAATTAGTTGAATTATTAAAAAGCCTAGATGTTAAAAATACGCAAGTTTTACAAGTGGTAGAGCGCACACCTCGCCATGCTTTTATGCCTGAGTCTCTGGCTCATAAAGCTTATGAGAATACAGCTTTACCTATTGGTAACGGGCAAACTATTTCACAACCTTTTATTGTTGCGAAAATGACAGCGCTGTTGTTAGATGCTGAGCGCCCGATGGAAAAGGTTCTTGAGATAGGCACGGGTTCTGGATATCAGACAGCTATTCTCGCTCAATTAGTAGATCGAGTTTTCTCAGTAGAGCGAATTAGCCCTTTGCAGTATCAAGCGAAACGTCGTTTAAAAGCCTTGGATCTTCACAACATTAATATGAAACATGGCGATGGATGGCTAGGTTGGAATAGCAAAGGACCATTTGACGGTATTTTGGTTACTGCTGCTGCATCTGAAGTACCTCAAGCATTGTTAGAGCAGCTTAGTGAAGACGGTGGACGAATGGTTATTCCTGTGGGTGAAGATGTGCAGGAGTTACGTGTTATTGAACGCCAAGGTGACGAATACAAAATACAAGCGCTAGGCGAAGTGCGCTTCGTGCCATTAGTGCAAGGAAAGTTAACTTAGGAAGGGAAACGTACCTCATGAGAACAATACAATCGCTGAAGATAGTTGCTTATGGGGTGGGTTCTTTCCTGTTGTTGTCTTGTGCGTCTCCACATACGCCAGCACCAGTAGAGCAAGTTTACCGCGGTGCGACTTACCACGACTATCAACAAGCCTCATGGAGTGCGGACACCTACGAAGTGAGACCGGGTGATACACTGTATTCTATTGCCTTTCGTGCCAATATGGATATGCGAGAGATTACCCGTATAAACCAACTACAAGAGCCATTCACTATATATCCGGGACAAGTATTGCAGCTTCGTGGAGGCTCGAATTCTCCTTCAGTTCCAAACTCTACAAGAAGTACAGTTAGTCAAAATAGTAATAATAACTCAGACATTTCCCAACGAAATGATCTAACCGAGCCAGTTGCCACCGCTAGCCAAGCGGAGTATGGTGAAAATGTAACCACAGAAAAAGAACCAGAAATTCAGCCGATTACTGAAAGGGTTCAACGTCGAGAGCGACAAGTTCGAAATGCTGATCTGCGTTGGAGATGGCCTTCAACTGGCAATGTTTCTAGGCGCTTTTCAACGCAAGCCCCAGCGAACAATGGCATGGAATTTAGCGGTCAACGGGGAGATGCAGTGGTTGCTGCAGAAGCTGGCAAGGTCGTTTATACCGGAACTGCATTAAGAGGTTATGGTCGCTTAATCATAATGAAACATAACGATGATTATATAACAGCTTACGGCCACAATGACGAAATCCTAGTTGAGGAACAACAGTGGGTTGAGGCCGGCGAGCAAATAGCGACGATGGGTAGTAGCGGTAGAAGTGATGTTCGACTTAGGTTTGAAATGAGGTTTCGAGGCAATTCAGTTAACCCAGAGAACTATTTGCCACGCTCACGATAACACTAGGTTGAAACCTAGGAGGACGTATGGCTGGTACACAAGATGCTTCGAAAGCGTCGGAAGATAACTATGAAGAGCTGAACCAAGAGCAAGAAGTTCTCAACGAAGATGATGCTCGTAACGAGATTGACGAAGAACTAGAGGAAGCTCTAGCAAGCCAAAACAAATACCAGAAAAAACTCGATGCCACTCAAATGTACTTGGGTGAAATCGGTTTCTCACCTTTATTAACTGCCGAAGAAGAAGTTTACTTTGCACGCAAGGCTTTAAAAGGCTGCGTGAAGTCTCGTCAACGTATGATTGAGAGTAACTTACGTTTGGTAGTTAAAATTGCACGCCGTTATAACAATCGAGGTTTGGCCTTATTAGACCTAATCGAAGAGGGTAATCTCGGCTTAATTCGTGCGGTAGAAAAGTTTGACCCTGAGCGGGGCTTTCGTTTTTCAACCTATGCCACTTGGTGGATCCGTCAAACTATTGAACGGGCGATCATGAATCAAACTCGCACGATCAGGCTACCGATTCATGTTGTCAAAGAGTTGAACGTATACCTGCGCGCGGCTCGCGAACTTGCCCATAAACTCGATCACGAACCTACTGCTGAAGATATAGCACGTAGCCTGGAAAAGCCTGTTGCTGACGTAAACAAAATGCTGCGACTCAATGAACGCATCTCTTCTGTAGACACACCAATCGCTGGTGATAGCGAAAAAGGGCTGTTAGACATTATTGCTGATGAAAAGGCTGGTGGTCCCGAGTCGATTTTACAAGATGACGATATGCATGATCGTATCGTAGATTGGTTGGACGAACTGAACCCGAAACAAAAAGAAGTGTTGGCACGTCGTTTCGGATTAATTGGTTACGAACCGTCCACTCTAGAGGATGTCGGGCGAGAGATTGGGCTCACTCGTGAGAGAGTACGCCAAATTCAAGTGGAAGCCTTGCGCCGCCTTAAAGACATATTGCAGCAACAAGGCTTAAGCTTAGAAGCCATATTCTCTCTGAATTAAAGTTTCTCTTTTAACTCATATAGAAATGCTAGAGCTTGACGCGGACTCAAATCGTCCACGTTGAGTTCTTCTATTCGCTTAATTCGAGGATCTGGAGTATCTACTTGATCAAACAACGTGGGTTGCTCAACTGATTCCTTCGGACTTTCATTGTCTTTATTTTGTAATTCAAGTTGGTGAAGCTTCTTTCTTGCATGTTCAAGAACAGGCCCGGGTACACCCGCTAGTTTAGCCACTTGAATACCAAAGCTTTTGCTTGCTGCACCAGGTTCAACCTTGTGTTTAAACGCAATTGAATCGCCTTGTTCTACTGCGTCTAAATGTAGGTTGAGAACGCCATCGATATCTTTTGTGAGTTCCGTAAGCTCAAAGTAATGTGTCGCAAATAACGTATAAGAGCCTAACTTAGCTAACTGGTGTGCTGTGGCCCAGGCTAAAGAAAGTCCGTCATAGGTTGACGTACCACGGCCTATTTCGTCCATGAGAACTAAACTATTAGCCGTTGCGTGGTGCAAAATGTTGGCGGTTTCTGTCATCTCAACCATGAACGTTGAACGGCCAGAGGCTAATTCGTCTGCGGCACCGACACGCGTAAATATTTTGTCGATGGGGCCAATAAGAGCTGAGCTGGCAGGGATAAAGCAACCCATATGTGCCATTAAAACAATGAGCGCGGTTTGGCGCATAAATGTTGATTTACCCCCCATATTGGGCCCGGTGATAACTTGAAGCTTTCCGCTTTGTTTAAAAGACACGTCGTTAGGAATAAAAGGCTCATCCTGAGAGTTTTCCACAACGATATGGCGTCCTTCGTTAATTTCCAAAGTTGGGCCGTTAACGAATTTAGGGCGAGACAGGTTAAGCGACTCGCTACGCTCCGCAAAGTTGGCAAAGACGTCAAGGCGAGCAATTTGCTGTCCTATCTGTTGTAACACTACTAAGGGCTCTAATAAGCTTTCGATAAGCTGCATATATAAGCTTTTCTCTCTCGCTAGTGCTTGTGACTGACTGGCGAGTACTTTCTCTTCAAAGCTCTGCAACTCAGGAATAATATAACGCTCTACATTCTTTAACGTTTGTCGTCTTTGATACTCAGCAGGTACGAGTTCTGCGGCGGCCTTGCTGGTTTCAATGTAATAACCATGAACCTTGTTGTAGCCTATCTTGAGCTGCTGAATCCCGGTGCGCTCACGTTCTTGCTGCTCCAGCTGTTCAAGTTCGGCAACGCCACCTTGGGCTAACGCTCTTAACTCGTCTAGTTCTGTGTCGTATCCCTTAGCAATTACGCCACCATCACGAATAATGACGGGAGGGTTCTCGATAATCGCGCGTTTCAGAAGCTGGATGACTTCATCTATTTCAGGCGGATTATCTACGAGCGGGTGTATATCCGCATCGCTAAAGTGTTGTCTTAATATAGCTACTTCTTTCAGGCTGTCTCGAAGTCTTGAAAGGTCTCGCGGTCTCGCCGTGCCTAGCGCTATTCGGGCTAATATACGCTCTATATCGCCAACTCTGGATAGTGACTCACGAAGTTCTACGTAGACTGAGTTGGTTAAGCAATTTGTAATAGCGTCCAGTCTGCTTTCTATTTGAGGTATACGGCGTAAAGGTTTATGTAACCATTCGTGAAGTAGACGACTTCCCATTGCCGTTTGTGTGCGGTTAAGAACTGAGAGCAAAGTATGTGACTGCCCGCCTGAAAGGTTTTGTGTAAGCTCTAAGTTTTTACGAGTAGCTTTATCTAAAGCGATATAGTCGTCTTCATGTTCTGGAAGTAGGGCTGTTAAATGGGGCAACGCGCTGCGCTGTGTCTCTTTCACGTATTGCAAGATACAACCGGCAGCGGGTAAACCACGGTGTTCTGACGGTATACCAAACCCTAATAGGTCTTTGACATTAAATTGGCGACACAATGCTTGTGTTGCACTGTCTGCATCAAAGTCCCAGACGGGGCGTTTACGTAAACCTGAATGCGTAGCAATAGCAGGTAATAAAGACTCGCCTTCAGGGTAAAGTATTTCTGCTGGCTGTAAACGTTCAATTTCACTCAGCAACTGATGTTCAGCTTCTATTTCATAGACCTTAAACTGTGCCGTGCTTATTTCGATACTGGCTAAAGAGTAGCCATTTTGTAGCTTAGTTAGCGCAATTAAGGTGTTGCTTTGTGATGCGTTCAGAAACGACTCATCACTGACGGTTCCAGGCGTCAGTACACGCACAACTTTTCGTTCTACTGGGCCTTTAGAGGTTGCCGGATCGCCTATTTGCTCACAAATTGCAATGGACTGTCCCATGCGTATAAGACGGGCTAAATAATTGTCGACCGCGTGATAAGGAACGCCCGCCATAGGAATTGGTGTACCTGCAGACTTACCGCGGTGAGTGAGTGAAATGTCGAGTAGCTCTGCTGCTTTTACGGCGTCTTGATAAAAAAGTTCGTAAAAGTCACCCATTCGGTAAAAAAGTAAAATATCCTGATGCTCAGCTTTAATTTTAAGGTATTGGCGCATCATAGGGGTGTGAGATGATAAATCTGCAGACGTCATGTTTATCGTTTCTTATCGTTTTATTTTATGTTGTAGTGATCACGTTTTAGTGATGATGTCATGTTCGCCATAAGAAGCAAACACAAGGCCTAAACAATCTTAACACAGGAGTGATTGAGGATGGCTACAAGCGATAAAATAAGAGTAGCGCAAATCGCTGAGCAGCTACTCCATAAAAAATGGCGATTTGGAACGGCTGAGTCGTGCACTGGTGGTATGATCGCAGGAATTTGCACGAGCTTGCCTGGAAGTTCGCGTTGGTTTGAGGGCGGGATTGTTAGTTACAGTAACGCCATGAAAGAAAACTTACTGAACGTGAAGCGTGAAACTCTAGAAGAATTTGGTGCCGTTTCAGAGCAGTGTGTTGCTGAAATGGCACGAGGAACACAATTTTCGTTGAACTGTGAAGTTACCCTGAGTGTATCAGGTATTGCGGGTCCAGAAGGAGGTAGTGCCCAAAAGCCTGTTGGCACAGTGTGCTTTGGGTGGGCATTAAAAGATCAGTTATTTCAAGAAACGAAACAGTTTTCGGGTAACCGGGAAGCTATTCGCGAGCAAGCCGCAACGTATGCATTAGCAAAGCTTGCTAGCTTGTTACAACACCATGGTTAATTACTGTATAAAACATCAGTTCGCTTTTTTTAGATAAATTAAAAACAATAATAAACAAGGCGTTAGAATAATATCTCATGAATATCTCTGAACATGCTTGATACTGTATAGATAGACAGTATACTAAGAGCCATTCACGAATAAGAAATTGGAGCCACAGCATGAACGACAATAAGCAAAAGGCATTAACAGCTGCGTTAGGTCAAATTGAACGTCAATTTGGTAAAGGCGCAATTATGAAGTTGGGTGACAACCGTGCGATGGATATTGAGTCTGTATCCACAGGTTCATTAAGTTTGGACATAGCACTTGGAATTGGTGGTTTACCTTGTGGTCGTGTTGTTGAAATCTACGGCCCAGAATCAAGTGGTAAAACAACGCTTACTTTGCAAGTTATCGCTGAAGCACAGCGTAAAGGTAAAACTTGTGCTTTCGTTGATGCCGAACATGCTTTGGATCCTGTTTATGCTGAACGACTAGGCGTAAATGTTGACGAATTGCTTGTGTCACAACCAGACACTGGCGAACAAGCGCTTGAAATTTGCGATATGTTGGTACGCTCTGGGGCTGTAGATGTCATCATTGTGGACTCTGTGGCGGCTCTAACACCTAAAGCTGAAATTGAAGGTGAAATGGGTGATAGTCATGTTGGCTTGCAAGCCCGACTTATGTCTCAGGCGTTACGTAAACTAACTGCGAACATTAAAAAGTCGAATACAATGTGTATTTTCATCAACCAAATTCGTATGAAAATTGGTGTGATGTTTGGTAGCCCTGAAACTACAACGGGTGGTAATGCATTAAAATTCTATTCGTCAGTACGTTTAGATATTCGTCGCATTGGCTCTTTGAAAGAGGGCGATGAAGTTGTAGGTAACGAAACTCGAGTTAAAGTCGTTAAGAATAAAGTAGCTCCGCCATTTAAAGAAGCGTTGTTCCAGATCATGTACGGAGCAGGTATTTCTAAAGAGGGTGAGTTAATTGATTTAGGCGTGAAGCATAAGTTA
Source organism: Lysobacter sp. N42 (assembly GCF_004344885.1). NCBI lineage: Bacteria > Pseudomonadati > Pseudomonadota > Gammaproteobacteria > Lysobacterales > Lysobacteraceae > Lysobacter > Lysobacter sp. N42. Next base: position 730,527 of record NZ_SKFB01000001.1, on the reverse strand, counting down.
ATTGAGAAAGCGGGTGCTTGGTATTCTTATAAAGGCGATAAGATCGGTCAAGGTAAGGCTAACTCTATGAAATTCCTTGCTGAGAATGTAGATATTTCGCAAGAAATTGAGAAAAAGCTTCGCGATATGTTGCTGTTGAAACCTACTGAGTCTGAAGACGAAGTACTTGATGCAGAAGTTCCTCCAGCCGAGTAATCAAAGCCTGCAGGAATACATATCAATAATGAATGAGGGTCAGTTGCATAACTGACCCTCATTTTTTTAATATCTGTGAGTTTGTGCCTAATCTGGGTTATGATTTCTACTATGAGAAGAATGACACAGAGGGTAATGCATGAAATCTCGTTTTCTGAGTCTGGTTTTTGTATTTGGAGTAGTTGCTTGTACACCTGTTTCAGAGCAGGAGCAACAGCAACAACAGGCCGAAACGTCGACAACGCTACACCGAATATTTGATGACTATTTCGCAGCGAATTTAGAACTCAATCCGTTAGAAGCTACTTCAATTGGTATTGACACTTACGACTCAGAATTAGGCAATCCATATACAGCTGAATACAGAGAGCGTTCTGCACTATTAGAAGAGGAGTTTCTCATTGCGCTTAATATGGTCGAGCGCGAATTATTAAATGAAGAAGACCAGCTAAGTTACGACATCTTTAAGTACAATCGTGAGATGTCGTTGGCGCGATTAGAGCATCCGACACATTTAATTCCATTGAATCAAATGTACAACGTGACAAACCAGTATGCTCAACTTGGTGCTGGAGGTTCTTTCCAACCATTCCAAGACGAAGAAGATTACCGCCATTGGCTGAGCCGCATGCAACAAATACCCAATGTATTTGATCAGTTAATAGAAAACATGAATACCGGCATTGAGCAACAGATTGTACAGCCACGTGTTTTGACTGAACGAGTTATAGCTCAAGTTTCTGCGCATTTGGTTGATACAGTGCAGGAGAGCTTGTTCTACCGTCCATTGAATGATTTTCCGGAGAATATTTCACCTGATCTCCAGGTCGAGCTTTCGGTCGCGTATGAGCAAGTGATTACCGATGAGGTACTGCCTGCGTACCAAAAATTACACGACTACCTTGTGGAGACATATTTACCTGCTTCAAGAACTGATAGCTATGGCCTAAGCGCGCTACCTGGCGGGGAAGAGTGGTATGCATTTGAGGTTTCACGACAAACAACAACTGCATTAACGCCAAGTGAAATTCATAATATTGGCTTGAATGAAGTGAGCCGTATTCATGACGAAATACGTGCGATTATGTCTGAAGTTGGTTTTGAAGGTACTTTAGAAGAGTTTTTCGTTTTCACGCGTGACGATCCTCAATTTCATTATGAGTCACCAGAGGCAATGCTGGCAGACTACCGAGCCTTTGCCGCGCTTATTGAAGAGCGTGCTCACCTTATTTTTGACCCAGAGTTACTTCCCAATGCAGGTTATGAAATACGCAGAGTAGAAGCTTTTCGAGAGCAATCTGCTAGCTCTGGTAGCTATTCAGTTCCCTCGGAGGATGGTTCTCGCCCGGGGATATTCTATTTGAATACCTATGGTCTTGAAGCCCGACCTACATGGGCAAAAGGTGCACTTACGTTGCATGAGGCTATTCCGGGGCATCATTATCAACTTGCGTTACAACGTGAATTAACAGAATTGCCTCGTTTTAGGCGGTTTAGTATTGCCGTAGCTTATGCAGAGGGGTGGGGGCTCTATTCTGAAACACTAGGGGACGAGTTAGGTATTTATGGACCGTATGACAGTTACGGGCAGCTTATCGCAGAACTGTGGCGTTCTATACGTTTGGTTGTGGATACAGGAATACATCAATTTGGCTGGTCTAGACAAGAAGTGTTGGACTATATGTACGCTAACGCGCCTGTAGCCGAAGCTCGTGCTGTTTCAGAAGCCGAACGATTTATGGCTCTGCCAGGTCAGGCAACAGCCTATAAAATTGGGCAGTTAAAAATAGCTGAGTTAAGAGCTTTGGCGGAAGAGGAACTGGGAGAGAGTTTTTCCCTTAGAGACTTTCACTATGAAGTGCTAAGAAATGGTTCATTACCACTTGCGATTTTAGAGCAGCAAATAATACGCTGGATAGCGGAGGAAAAGTCTTAATCTGCGTTAGACAGTGCATTAGCCCAATTTAAAGCATTAAGATAAAAGCTGGGTAGTTCGTCTTCAGAAACGTGGAGTCGTTCTGCAACGGTTTTTACTTTGGCCCAATTTGCTTTTTCATAGAAACAAACCAAGCCTAAACAGAATGCCAAAGGCCCTTTTTTATCGAGAAGGGCTGTTCTTATTTCTGTGCCAAGCTCAATTCTAGACATAATAGTTTGCAGCGGTTCGTCTAATAAAGCTTCTAACAAAGAAAACATACCTGTAAGGAATGCTTTCTCTGGATCAATTTGAACCTTACATGCAACGGCTATTTGCTCGCACATGTGTGCGCGCACAATTGATAAGCGAACGAGCTCTGAAGGCTTACTCTCCCCAAGCTGTGCAGCTGCAATAACCGCTGTAAATTTCTTTATTTGTTGCTCGCCTAGGTAGACTATCGCTTGACGCAAGGACTCTATAGGCTTGGAAATACCGTGAACGGGGGCGTTTACATAACGAAGCAGTTTGTAGGTTATACCCACGTCGCGAGACATTAATTGATTAATTGAGTCGAAATCAAGTTCCGGTTGGGCGCATGCTTGCAAAAGCTGGGTGTAAATGAGCTGGTTGGGTGTTAATGAGCGTTTTTGAACTATTTCTGGCCTGGCAAAAAAGTAGCCTTGGAAATATTCAAAACCGTCTTTCATACAGGTTTCAAACTCTTTTTGAGTCTCAACCTTCTCGGCCAATAATTTAAAGTTTGATGTTTTGGCTAATGCTAGTAGGTCTTCAATTTGGCGCCGGCTACTCGCCATTAAGTCGACTTTAATAATGTCGATAAACTGGAGTATTGAGTCCCACTCAGGGTTAAAATCGTAATCATCCAGCGCAACTTTGTAGCCCCGTGACTTTAAGCTCTTAATTGCTTCAAAGACTTCCTGGCTAGGGGTAACGGTTTCTAAGACTTCGACAACGACGTGTTGATTGGGGAGAAACCCCGGAAGGTCTTGTAAAATTCCATTCTCAGAAAAGTTAATAAACGCTAAATGTTGGTCTGTAATTTCATTGACGCTATGTTGAAGTTGACTGTTTTCTATTAAGCTAGCCGTTGCTACTTCTGCTGATATATCCGGAAAAGCGTTGTCTGTTCCATTACGGAACAATAACTCGTACGCAAATAACGCTTTGTTTCTGTCTAGGATTGGTTGGCGCGCAATGTAAAAAAACATAGAAGTTTGGGTTTAATATCTTAATTTAAGATTAAAGAGAGATAATATTACTAACAACTCACTAACGCAATGCGAAACAAAGGGGTTTCGGATGAACCGTATTAAAATTGGATTAGCTTTGGGTTCTGGCGCGGCGCGTGGCTGGGCTCACATTGGTGTAATTAGAGCGCTGCAAGATATGGGAATTGAGCCTGATGTTATAACCGGTACTTCAATAGGAAGCTTGGTTGGCGGGGCCTACGCGGCCGGAAAGCTTGATGAAATTGAAGAGTGGGTTAGAGACATGGATCGTTGGAAAGTGTTTAATTTACTCGATTTTGGTTTGTCTAGCGGTGGTGTAATTTCTGGTGAGAAAGTTTTTAATCATGCGCAAGAACGTTTTGGCGACATACTTGTGGAAAATCTAGACAAACCCTTTGCAGCTGTAGCTACTGATTTATATACCGGCAGAGAAGTTTGGTTAAAAGAGGGTAATTTATTCAAAGTTGCACGTGCTTCCTGTGCGATGCCTGGATTGTTAGCTCCAAAGATGTTTGACGGAAGATGGTTAGTGGACGGCGCATTGGTTAATCCCGTTCCTGTATCTTTAGCTCGAGCGCTAGAAGCTGACTTTGTTATAGCTGTAAATTTGAATTCGCAAATTCACATAGACGATGAGTTAGAACAAGCTAATGAACAGGCGCCTAACACCAAGTCGGAGCAGCCTGCAAAGGATGTAGAACGTAAGGAAGGAAAAGCTACGGAAAAAGATAAAAACCTATTCCATAATTTTTTGTCGCGTAGCCAATCATACATCGATCAAATAAAGGAGAAATTTTCTCGTCAGCCGTCTTCTCCCGGCGTATTTGGTGTAATGGCGGGGTCTATCGATATTATGCAAGAGCGGATTACTAAAGCCCGTATGGCGGGCGATCCCCCTGACGTGTTACTTCAGCCGAAAGTGGGGGATATTGGGTTATTGGAGTTCGAGCTTGGAAAGCATGCAATTGATATTGGTTATAAAACGACTATGGCCATGAAAGAGCAAATATTGGAAGAGTTACATCATTTAAATATGAGAATTGATGAAGCCCCGAGACCAAAGTCTTAAATAATAAACAAAAAAAGCGCAATGGCTAAAACCATTGCGCTTTTTTATTAGCTTTAATTTATTCGGCTTCTTTACTAAGCACCGCTTCCATATCGTCAAATTCTTTGTCGATAGCGTCTGAAGGAGCTTCAGTTGCTTTACTTACAAAGTAAATGGCTAGTGCTGAGAGAATAACGCCTGGAACCATTTCATACACGATAGAGCTTAGTGATTCACCTTCAGGCAATACCGGTACGTAAATCCAGAACAATACAGTTACCGCACCCACGATCATTCCCGCTAGTGCACCTTGGCGAGTCATTCGTTTCCAATACAAGCTCATAATAATTAATGGACCAAATGCAGCACCAAATCCTGCCCAAGCATTACCTACTTGGTCGAGAATAGTACCTTCTGGATTCCATACAAGCGCAATTGCAACGATAGAAACGAGGAATACCGAGATACGACCCACCAATACTTGTAACTTATCGCTTGCGTTCTTGTTCAAGAAACTCTTATAGAAGTCTTGAGTAAGAGCACTCGAAGTTACGAGTAGCTGTGAAGAAATTGTACTCATGATCGCTGCTAAAATGGCTGCTAACAAGAATCCACCAATTAATGGATGAAACAGAATTTGAGACATCACGATAAAGATGGTTTCTGAATTATCTAGCGTACCATTATTCACATAATCACCAACGGTTACGTCAGCAGCGTTAATCGACATATAAGCTGCACCCGCTAGACCCGTTAACATGGCGCCAATGATTGCGACGGTCATCCAAGTCATACCAATACGGCGAGCAGCTTTAAAGTCTTTTACCGACTTAATAGCCATGAAGCGCACGATGATATGTGGCTGTCCGAAATAACCGAAGCCCCATGCGAGTAGTGATATAGTGCCGAAGAAAGTCATCCCGTAGAACGGGTTGAGCATATCAGGACCTAGTTCTCGGGCCTCTGCTGTGACCGGTGCAATACCGCCCATGTCTGTAAATGCTACGACGGGTACAAGTACTAGCGCGACAAACATAATGCAGCCCTGTACGAAGTCCGTCATGCTCACAGCAAGGAAGCCACCTAACAATGTGTAGGCTACAACCACTGCTGCGGTCACAATTAGACCCGTATGGAAGTCCATGCCGAACGCATTTTCAAATAAAGTACCGCCTGCGAATACGCCTGAAGCAGTGTAAAGAGTGAAGAAAATAATGATCACTACTGCTGAAATAAGACGCAAAGCTCTGCTTTTATCCTGAAAACGGTTTTCAAAGTAGTCAGGAATGGTAATAGAGTCTTTTGCAACTTCGGTATATACCCGTAGTCTTGGCGCAACAACTCGATAGTTGATATAGGCACCTACTACAAGACCTACAGAGAGCCATACTTCCGAGAAGCCAGCTACGAAGAATGCGCCTGGCAGACCCATGAGCATCCAACCACTCATGTCTGAAGCACCAGCGGACAATGCTGTAACACCTGGGCCGAGACGACGTCCGCCGAGCATGTAGTCGGAGAGGTCACTTGTCGACTTAACGTAGCCATAAATACCAATGGCAAGCATTGCGATGAAGTAAATTGCGAGAGAAATCAGCGTACCAGTTTCCAAAATTAGGCTCCTGTTGTGTACTGAATTAAAAGAAAATTAAATGAATATTTATATGATTGTTATCGAAAGGCTTTTCAAATTAACAAAAGTAAAGGTTATTCTCAAGTGGAGAGGTCGGGGCCTGCATTAAGAAGCTTCCTTGTGTACCTCTCCTGTGGGTTATTTAACACGTGTTGTGTTTCCCCATACTCAATAACCTTTCCGTCTTTCATTACTAGCACTTCATCGGCCATATGTTGCGCAATTTCAGGGCTATGAGTGATAAATATATAAGAAATATGTAGCTCTCTTTGTAAATCGATTAAAAGGTTGAGAATTTGAGCTCGTACAGACGTGTCTAGTGTTGCCAAAGCTTCGTCTGACACCAACACCTTAGGATTTAAAATAATTGCTCGGGCAATGCAGGCTCTTTGCTTTTGTCCGTTGGTAAGCATGTATGGATAAAAGGTACGATGTTCATTAAGCAAACCAACCCGTTTCAGTGTTTTGGAAATCGTGTCATCGCACTGTTTCTCGGTAAGCTTTGTATTGAACCGCAACACTTCATGAAGTTGTTTACCGATGGTGAGGTTAGGATTCAATGAACCTTCCGCATCTTGGAATATCATTCGAATGGACTGCGCGCGGCGGCGCATGTCGTTGTAGGCCAATACAGAGCCATCTAAATATATATGTCCACTCGTTGGCTCAAGAGCACCTCCCACTAAAGCCGCTAAGGTGGACTTGCCCGAACCATTAGACCCCATGACTGCAAGCGTTTTACCTGCTTTAAGCTCAAAACTCACGTCTTTTACTGCGAATTGCGGATTCGTCCTAAACCAGCCAATACGATGGTGAAAAACTCTGCTTAAATTCTCTGTGCGAAGCACTGCGCTCATGAGTTTTCCCCTTTATTTTTAGAGTTTTCAAATTCCCTAATCGGGTGGTGGCAATAGTAAGAATGTTCTTTCAGGTTAGTTATTTCCGGCCGCATGATACAGTTCTGTCTAGCGTAACGACAGCGGGGACCGAGCCGGCATCCTTTAGGCATATTTTGTAATGTAGGCTCTATCCCGGGTAAGGTTTTTAACCTATCACGAGGCTTTAGATTTTCCGTTTGTACGAGAGACGTGTAATTCAATGCGTCAGTATACGGATGCAGTGGTTTGGTCAGCATGGTGTTCTTATGACCTGTTTCCATAATTTGACCACAATAAATAGTCGTAATGCGGTCAGTCTCCTGCATGATGGTATTAAGGTCTTGTGTAATCACCAGAATCGACATTTTAAAACGTTGATGCAACTGCGCTAGCAAGCGATAAATTTGCGCACGAGTTAGCGGCTCCATGGCTGTAGTCGGTTCGTCTGCAATAAGCAAATGGGGGCGGTGCGCGATAGCAGTAGCTATCATGACTTTTTGTGCTGCGCCGTCAGAGAGTTCGAAAGGATAAGACGCAAGAACTTGCTCGTAGTTTTTTACGCCCATTTTTAGCAGAAGGTTACGGGCATATTCATCTTTAGCTTTTGAGCGCGTCCAAAATGTCGCCTTTACGTCTTCGTCTAGAATAGCTTCTTTCAATTGCTCGCGAATCGTGGTGTTGGGATCTAGATAACGGGCAGCGTCTTGGAAAATCATAGCAATGTCTACACCGATAATTTCTCGGCGTTGTTTTGCTGTAAGATTCAGTAAATCTGTACCTTTAAACCAAAGTCGGTCTGCTTGTATACGCCAGTTTGGATTCACAAAGCCCATAATAGCTCTTGCGACCAAGCTCTTTCCTGACCCAGACTCGCCGACTAAAGTGTGAATTTCGCCTTCAGCAATTTGCAGGGAAACACGGTCGAGTACCCGAACCTCTCCTTGTGGAGTATCGGCAAAAATCGATAAATTCCGTATATCTATAAGCATTTAACTTCCCAAACGTTTGTCGAGTGCGGAACGAATGGACTCGCCCAATATATTCACGCTGATTAACGTTACAAAAAGAGCCAAGCCGGGCAAAGCCATCACCCACGGCGAGTTATATGCAACTTCTAAGCTTTGCGCTAACATCGCTCCCCATTCTGGAGCTGGAGCCTGAGCACCTAATCCCAAAAAGCCAAGCGCTGCAATATCTAAAATAGCTGCCGACAGGGCTATGGTTAAATGCATCACAATGGCTTTTATGATGTTGGGCAGAAGCACAGAGAAGAACAAATAACGGTTATCCACACCGTTTAGCCTGCTTGCGAGTACGTAAGGTTGCTTTTGCTCGTCCGCAATTGCGTTTTTGGTAATGTGTAAAAACTGAGGGATGAATACCAAGGCTATTGCGAGTATCGCGTTAGACAAGCCAGGGCCGATAACCGCAATAATAACAAGCGCGAGCAGCAATGACGGAATAGACAACAGAACATCGAGTAGATGTTTTACCGTCGAGCTTTTTACCCCAACATTAACAGCGGATATAGCGCCAAGAGAACATCCCACGAGTGCCGCAATGATTACAGCAAGCATAGGTAAGCCAAACGTATATCTTGCTCCATGCATAAGTCGAGAAACCATATCTCTGCCCAATGCGTCGGTGCCCAAAAGGAATCGCATATCGCCTTGATCTGACCATGCAGGTGGCAACGAAACAGCATCGATAAATTGTTCGTTACTACCGTATGGCGCAAGCAATGGACCAAATATACTAATAATGAGTAGGGCGCCCAGTATATAAAGTGTTGCCGTAGAAATAGGGTTGGCTCGCAAGTCTTGCCAAACAAGTTGCAGCGGAGAAGGGTTTTTAACTTCGTAATACAGGTTTTTATCTAGCATAAAATTCCTGCCTTACCTGCGGATAACGCCACGCCTGCAAAATATTAGCAAATACGTTAACCGTAAGAATAATTGAAGCGAGTACCAATAAGCCATGTTGTATTACGGGAAAGTCTCGTTCGTAAATACTGCGGACTAACCAGTTGCCTAACCCTGGCCATGAAAAAATAACCTCGGTAATGAGTACATTCGTGACCAAAACACTAAATGCTGTACTGAGCTGGCGTGTTACCGGTTGCATAGTATTTGGAATGGCATGCTTAAACATAACTTCTGCTGTAGACAAGCCTCTAGCGTAGGCACCTTTCACAAATTTTTGTTGTAACACATGAATCGCCGAGGCTCTTGTGAAACGAACAAGCAAAACGCATGGTGCCGTTGCCAGTACTATGGCAGGTAAGACAATGTGTAAAAATGCATTTTGAAAGGCTATCCACTTGTGGTCTATGTCGCTTAGTGCAATATCTATAAGAATGGAACCAGAAACTGCAGGAACGTCGAATAGCGGATTGATTTGGCCTGCAATGGGTACCACGTCTAGCACCACAGCGAAGATAAGTATAGTAACCTGAGCCAACCAAAAAACAGGCACGGAATAGCCCGCCAAGCTAATAAAAGCTATAACTTGGTCTATCGGTTTACGGTAGTATTTTGCGGCTATAATACCTAAAGGTGGACCTATACAAAGTGCTATAGCGAGCGCAATAACAGTAAGTTCCAGCGTGGCGGGCAAGCGCAAACTAAGTTCGTCCCATATCTCGCTGTTATCTTGCATCGATTGCCCCCAATCTCCTTCAAACAGGCTGCGAAGGTACGATATGTACTGGTGCGCAATGTTGCTATCGAAGCCTCTTTTCTCAAATACCTCTTCATAGCGGGGGTGATCAATCGGAATACCCGAAGCATTGGTGACGGGGTCTCCGGGAAACCAGTAACTCATTGAAAACGACAGCAACGAGATAAGAAATAGAGTAATTAAAAGTAAGCTGAGCTGCCTAATAATAACTCGACTCATGGCTCACCTCGTTCTATCTCTGCGACTTTGGAAACGGAACGAAGGTTAATTCCGCCGTAAGCTGGCGGCTGTAGGCCTTGAATATAGTCTCGTGATGCTTGGAATCGAATGGAGTGCGCTAAGGGCACTACAGGTACTTCCTGAGCTAAAATATCTTGAGCTTGGTGGTAAAAAGATTCTCGTGTGGGGCGATCAATACTTCGAATAGCATTGGTGACTAAGTTGTCGAAGATTTCATTACACCACATTGCACGGTTGTTCCCAGAAGCTTTAGCTGCACAGGTGAGTAATGGCCGAAAGAAGTTATCCGGATCTGCATGATCAGCAGACCATCCGATAAGCACCGAATCATGCGCCCCTTCTGCAAGGCTTCTCCTAAAAGAGCTCCACTCATAAGACACAATGTTTACGTTTACGCCGATGTCATTCAGGTTCGATTGAATAAGCTCCGCCATTAGCCTCGCATTGGGGTTATACGCGCGCTGCACCGGCAGGGCCCATACGTCCATGGTAAACCCTGAGCCATAGCCCGCTTCGTCAAGTAACTCACGAGCCCTCTGCGGATCGTACCTAAAGGCTTCTGGTGTTGGACTATGTGCCCAGCTTGTATTGGGTAATATCGAATCTGCACGCACTGCATGGTCAAAGTAGACCGCGCTAATCAGAGCGTCTCTGTCTATTGCGTGAGCAAGAGCCTGTCGCACTTTTATGTCGTTAAAAGGGGCTTTGTCTGTATTGAAAGCCCAAAACGCCGTGTTGGGGCTCATTGATGTTTGCAAATGTATGTCTTCCCGTTCGTCTAGCCAAGCAATATCTCTAGCAGGCGGATACGGGCTTATATCGCAATCCTGAGTAAGTAACATCAACATACGCTTGTGGTCGTTTGGGGCAATCCTAAAAACTAAGTTTTCTGAAGCAGCTGGGCCTTTCCAGTATTCATCGTGCCGTACATAGTTAAGTGCGACATCTTTCCGGAAGTGGCTAAATTTGAAAGGGCCAGTACCGATCGGTTCTAGATCGAATTGCTGTGGCTCACCTTGGTTGAGAAGTTGTTGGCCATATTCTGCTGACATAATTACTGCAAAGCTGGACGCTAATATGGAGAGCAAAGAGCTGTCTGGTTCACGTAGGGTAATCTCAACTTCATGGCTAGATGTTGCTGAGACCTCACGAATCAGCTGATCAAGGCGCGTAGCTGTAAAAAAAGGGTACTGTCCGCCACTGATTTCGTGATAGGGGTGCTCTGGTTTTAACCAACGGTTGAAAGTAAATACCACGTCTTGTGCATTTAGATTTCTGGTGGGGTGGAAAAAATCGGTGCTATGAAATGGTACGTCTTCTCTTAATTTAAACCGATACCGAAGGTTGTCTTCACTTACACTCCAATGTTCTGCAAGGGACGATTCGAATTCTCTCGAGCTTTCATTATATTCTATGAGTCGGTCGAATAATTGTGACGAGGTCATGTCGAGCGTTGTGCCCGAAGTAACGAGTTGTGGGTTAAACGCCTCTGGGTTTCCTTCCGCACAATACAGCACGCCCTCGGCTTCTGGCGGCAACGCTCGGTTACAACCAGTAACTAAACCTACAACAATAAGTGAAACTGAGCACAGAAAATGCTTAGTCGTCACGTTGAATTCCCTCTAGTAATTGATATTTCTTAAGATAGCCACGCAGTTGATGATAGGTCAGACTAAGCGCCTCTGCTGTCTTTTTCTGATTAAATTGAAATTCTGCCAATGCCTTTTCGAGAAGCTCAACTTCGAAGTCTTGGCTCAGTGCTTTGAAATCCACACCTTGCTTGAAGTCAAAAGATGGGGAAGCGGGTGCATTCTCCACAGGGATATTTTGAATATTTCCCTCATGAGATGCGCCATTAGTGGGTTGTGGAGCAGCAACCGGTTCAGCCGCAAACTTAATCGACTGTTTAGGACGCCAGGGACTTAAAAATGGATCAATGACAATCTCATGTACGGGAAGCTGGTCGTTATTTAATTTATAAACGCTGCGTTCCACAACATTCTTTAATTCACGTATGTTACCAGGCCATTCGTACTCTTGAAGCGTTTGCTTGGCCTTCGTTGTGAAACCCGCAAAACACTCTAGCTTGAGTTCGCGTGCCATTTGAATGGCAAAGTGTTCAGCAAGTATCAATATATCTTCAGGGCGCTCTCTAAGCGGAGGTAATGTAATAACGTCGAATGCTAAACGGTCGAGTAAGTCTGCTCTGAACTTGTTTCGTTCGGCAAGGCTTGGAAGGTCTTCATTTGTTGCAGCAACAAGGCGAACATCTACTTTAACGGTTTTACTACCACCGACGCGTTCAAATTCACCATACTCGATAACGCGAAGAAGCTTTTCCTGCACTAGCGCTGAAGTATTAGCGAGTTCATCGAGAAATAGGGTACCACCGTCGGCACGCTCAAAGCGTCCTTCGTGTTTCTTACTCGCTCCTGTAAAAGCGCCTGCCTCGTGACCAAATAACTCACTTTCGAGTAAGTTGTCATTCAACGCCGCGCAGTTCAGTTTAAGGTAAGGCTGGTCCCAACGCTTCGAGAGGTAGTGAAGACGCTGCGCTATTAGCTCTTTACCCGTTCCCCGTTCACCAATAATTAGCACAGGTTTGTCGAGCGGAGCCGCTTGTGAAACGTGCTCTAATATAGAAAGAAAGCTATTGGATTCACCAATAAGATTTTCGTTGTCGCGGAAACGGTTCATAGCCGAGTCTCTTTTTTCATCAACTTGTTGGTTAATTTTGCTAATTATTAGTCTATTTCTTTAAAGTGCTTTCTGCACCTGTTTTCTGTAATTTATTTTAAATTAATTAAAATCATGTAGTTAGAGTGTTTTTGAAATGTGGCACGCATCTTGTTTATATCTCTGTGCCAGGACATCTGAAACTGATTATGAGGTAACTTAAGATGGGTATTTTTTCACGCTTTTCAGACATCGTAAATGCAAACTTGAATGCATTATTGGATAAAGCAGAAGATCCGCAAAAAATGGTTCGTCTGATTATTCAAGAAATGGAAGACACGCTTGTTGAAGTTCGTTCAGTATCAGCAAAAACGCTTGCTGAGAAAAAAGAACTTACGCGCCAATTAACTCGTCTTGAAGAAGAAGTGGTTGAATGGGAACAACGTGCTGAACTTGCTATCAGCAAAGGCCGTGACGACCTTGCACGTTCTGCTCTTTTAGAGAAACGCAAAATTGAAGACACGGTTGAAAGTTTAAATGAGGACATTGCGCGCACAGACGACCATATTGAGCGTCTTTCGGGCGAAATTTCACAGTTACAAGAAAAGTTAACTGACGCGAAAGCTCGCCAGAAGTCTATTTTAATGCGCGAACGGACTGTGAGTTCACGTTTAAATGTAAAACGTACACTCGACAGCTCTAAAATTGATGACGCTTTGCAAAAGTTTGATCGCTACGAAGCGAAGATTGATGACCTAGAGTCTCAGGTTGACGCTTACGACTTAGGTAAGAAAACTTTAGCGGATGAGTTCCGTGCGCTAGAAAATGAGTCTAAAGTAGATGACGAACTGGAAGCTTTGAAAGCACGCGTTGGCGGTGACAAAAAGGCTTCTGAGAAAAAAGCTACTAAAACCGACAAAAAAGATGCGTAAGGAGCTAAGTGATGAGCGAAGGAATGGTGTGGGCATTTACCGTGCCCCTCATGTTATTTCTAATACTTGTAGCACCTATTTGGCTCATCCTTCACTACCGCAGTAAGAAGAAGATCAGTGAAGGTTTGAGTGTGGAAGACTCTGCTCGTATTCGAGAGCTTGCTGACAAGGCAGAAATATTAAGAGATAGAGTTCGGACTTTGGAGAAACTGTTAGACCAAGAAAATCCGAACTGGCGTCGAAACGGCTAAGGAGTTCGACATGGTGATTCGCAAGAAACAGATGTACCGAGACCCAGAGAAAGGAAAGATCGCGGGTGTATGTGCGGGTTTAGCGGACTACTTCGGTTGGGAACTATGGATAGTTCGTATCATTGCTTTAACTGCTCTGATCTTCCTACCGCAAGTAACCTTTGTTGCGTACGTGATTTCTTGGTTTGTTATCGACAAGAAGAAGCCAGGAATCGGCACCCACGAAAGTGGTGGCTATCGAGAGGAAACTCGATATGAGCGGAGCCAAGACGGCTCAGCTATTGAAGTGAAAACTCGTGTTTGGGAAGCCGGTAAAGCACCTAAATATGCGTTATCAGACATAGAAAAGGAATTTCGAGAGTTAGAAGTGGATGTCGGCCAGATGGAAGGTTATGTCACTTCTAGCGAGTATCGTGTTAAGCAGGAAATAAACCGCCTGTAACACTTACGGTACCTAACCTCTGAATTAATCTTATTCAGTGTTTGGCAAAAAATCGTTACAAAGAGCAAGTGGTCAGAGATCTCTCTGGCCATTGCTGCTTTTAAAGACTCAATTTAAGCTGCGTGCGCATTATAAAAATAACAATAGGACGCACAATGTCTAAGCCAACCCATAATAATCTTCACGCAGACTCCATCGCCATTCACGGTGGTGCTGAAGTCGACGATCCTCAGGGTGCGCTGGTAGCGCCCATGTATCAAACCTCGACGTTTGTTTTCCCTAACGCTGAAACAGGCGGAGAACGTTTTGCTGGTGAAACGTCTGGCTATGTTTATTCTCGTTTGGGGAATCCTACGGTACGGCAGCTCGAACAGCGCGTTGCTGCCCTAGAGGGTATGGAAGATGCTGCAGCTTCAGCGACCGGAATGGGAGCGGTAGCAGCCTCAACGATGGCTTTTTTAGAATCGGGAGACCATGTTGTTGCGTCTGACTGCATTTATGGCTGTAGTTTTGCGTTATTTTCGCACCTTTTTAAAAAGTTTGGCATTGAGGTGTCTTTTGTAGACATGAGTGATGCGGAGAACATAGAGAGTGCGATTACAGAAAAGACTAAAATGGTGTTTTTGGAAACACCTGCGAATCCACACTTAAAAGTTATTGATCTCGCTCCGGTGGGTAAAGTTTGCCAAAAGCACAGCTTGAAGTTTGTCGTGGACAATACTTTTATGACACCTCTTATGCAGAGCCCGCGTGAATTCGGCGCTGATCTTATCATTCACAGCGCAACCAAATATCTAAATGGTCACGGTGACGTTGTTGCAGGCATTGTTGCGGGTAGTGCAGAGGATATAGAGTTAATTAAGCTGACGACGCTAAAAGACATGGGCGCAACCATGTCACCACACGACGCTTGGCTAATTTTAAGAGGTTTAAAAACGTTACCTATACGTATGCAACGGCATTGTCAGTCGGCACTTGAGGTTGTGGACTATTTACAGACTTTATCTCAGGTTAGTCATGTGTATTTTCCGGGTTTACACTCAGAAAAAGAAGGCGCTTTGATCGGTGAAGATAAGCAAATGAAATCCGCAGGCGCTGTTATTGCTTTCGATATGGCTGGCGGTTATCAAGCTGCTGTAAAAATGCTGAACAGTCTCAATATGATTAAGCTTGCGGTAAGCCTTGGAGACGCGGAAACCCTTATTCAGCACCCAGCTTCAATGACTCATTCTCCGTTAACTCCAGAGGCTCGTGCACAAGCTGGGATAGGTGATGGCTTGGTGCGAATATCTATTGGTTTAGAGCATCCACAAGATATTATTGCCGATCTCGAACAGGCGTTTTCAGACCTTAAGTAAAGATTGGTTTACACAAGAGAAACATTTCCTCGGCAAGGATATTCGCAAGTCCTGTCGAGGTTTTAGTAAGCTTAAAGAATAAATTGCAGTTAAAGCAATGCAAAACAAGGTAATGAGGAGTGAAGTATGGCTAAAAAAGAGAGCCAATACGTTTCAAAGTCGCCAGACGAGAACGGTGTAATTCATTGGACAGATGAAGAAAACCAAGTATGGCACGACCTAGTTGAGCGTCAATTAGAGATTATTCCAGGTAAAGCATGTGACGAGTACATGAAAGGGCTCGAGCTGATTGACCTGCCAAAAGACAGAATTCCTCAGCTTAGCGAAATCAATAAAGTTCTTGGGGAAACTACGGGCTGGCAAGTTGCTCGTGTACCTGCGCTAATTCCTTTCGACGAGTTTTTCCGCTTGTTAGCGAACAAACAATTTCCAGTAGCGACCTTTATTCGTACGCGGGAAGAGTTTGATTACCTGCAAGAACCTGATATTTTTCACGAAATATTTGGCCATTGCCCATTATTAACAAACCCAGCTTTCGCGCACTTTACACATCAGTATGGTCGTTTAGGCTACGCTGCTACGCCGAAGGAAAGAGTTTACTTAGCGCGCTTGTATTGGTTTACCGTGGAATTTGGGTTGTTGGAAACCGAAAAAGGCTTACGTATCTACGGTGGCGGTATTCTTTCTTCACCAGGCGAGACCGTTTACTCAGTAGAGAGCGACAAGCCAGAGCGTCATCGCTTAGCGCCGTTGGATGCGCTGCGCACGCCATACCGTATCGATATTATGCAACCGGTTTACTATACGCTAAAAGACGTAAACCAATTATTTGAGATATCGGACATGGATATAATGGCGCTCGTTCACGAGGCTATGGAGCTAGGTTTGTTTGAACCTAAGTTCCCGCCGAAATCAAAAGATGCTGCGTAAATAAATAGCCCTACGTACATATTTTAAATATTTTACTTTTAACTTAAGAAGCGAATAAGCGATGAGTGATTTAAAGAATCAAGAATGTGAAGCATGCCAAGCTGGTGCACCACAGGTTTCTGACGAAGAGTTGCCGGTGTTGATGAAAGAAATTCCAGATTGGGTTCCTGTAGCGCGTGACGGCGTTATGCAATTAGAGCGCGAGTATAAGTTTAAGAACTTTAAGCTGGCTTGGGCATTTTGCAATAAGGTTGCAGAGATGGCGGAAGACGAGTTTCACCACCCAACACTAACGTTGGAATGGGGGAAGTTAACCGTGACTTGGTGGACGCATGCTATCCAGGGTCTCCATAAAAACGACTTTATTATGGCTGCAAAGACAGACGCTTTATTGGACAACTAAGCTTAGTTTGACCCTAAGATGCTAAAACGCCGTATGTGTTGAAACATACGGCGTTTTTTTGTGGCTAAAGGAACGCGAACGATATTACGGATTTCATCCTGATTTTAAAGCAATATATCTGTATAATTTTATTTACAGTTTGTTATTAGGCGTTAATTTATATGCGTTTGGAAATTACATGTACGGACAGGCTTGGTATCTGCCAAGACGTACTTACGATTTTAAAAGAAGACGAAATCGACTTGCGCGGCATTGAAGTGGATCCGATTGGTAAAATATACCTAAGCTTTCCTTCTTTAGAGTTTAGTCAGTTTCAAACATTAATGCCGAAGATACGAAGAATACCCAATGTTTCTGACGTAAAGACCATTCCGTACTTACCTTTCGAACGAGAGCATTTTGAATTCGATTTGTTGTTGAGCACACTGCCTAACCCAGTGATTAGTGTTGATGACAAAGGGCGCATCGATATCACCAACAGCGCTGCAGAAGCTTTGTTAGGAGCTGATAAAGCCTCGTTAAAAAACGCGGATGTTCGTGACATGGTGCAAGGCTTGCCGCAAAGATGGCTGGAGAAAAGCCCGACAGAGCCTCAGCAAGAGCCTTTAAAAATTGGCGGCCAATGGTTTCTGTCCCAACTTCTCCCGGTTTGGGTCAAAGACGCTGACGGAGAGCCTGCATTTGCGGGAGCGGTGATTCATGGTCAAGCAGAGCCTATGCTTACCGAGCGCCAAGCTGGTGTAACCAAAAGTCCTTTCGACCAGGTTTTAACTCAGCATAGCGGAGTGAAACGCGTGATTCGTGATGCCATGCGCATGGCACAGCTAGACGCTCCGTTATTAATAGAGGGCGAAACGGGTGTCGGTAAAGAATTAATTGCTAAGGCTTGCCACCAGTCGAGTAGCCGATGGGAAGAGCCGTTTTTAGCGGTGAATTGTGGAGCTTTACCCGACAACGTAGCGGAAGGTGAGCTTTTTGGTTATGGAGCGGGCATTTTTTCTCATCATCCTGAAGGAAAGAAGGGGATATTTGAGCAAGCGAATGGCGGTACTGTGTTGCTGGACTCTGTTGGAGACATGTCTAGGGAACTACAAGCGAAACTATTACGCTTTTTAGAGAATGGCGAATTTCGCCGTATCGGAGAAGAGCAAGTGGTTGAGGTTAATGTACGACTTATTTGCTTGGCGCGAGGGGAATTACTAGAACGGGTAGAGCAAGGTGCGTTTAGGGAAGACCTTTATTACAGGCTTAATGTGCTAAGCCTGTATTTGCCGCCATTGCGCGAACGTAAAGGTGACGTGGGCTTGTTAGCCGAACATTTCCTGTATCGATTTTGCCAACAATTACAGCGTCCGCTCGCCAAACTATCGAAACGATGCGCGGATTATCTTAATCAATATCATTGGCCAGGAAATGTGAGGCAGTTGGAGAACTCACTCTATCGGGCCGTATCGATGCTAGAAGGTAATATTCTTGAACCTCATCATATAAGACTTCCAGAAGCTTCTGCCGCGGAGGATTCGCTGGCTATCTCTTTAGAGGATGAATCACTTGAAACTGCGGTTAAACGATTTGAAGCTTCATTGTTAAAGCGTTTGTATCCGAGTTACCCAAGTACTCGCCAGTTGGCGCAAAAGCTAGGATTAAGTCATACCGCAATTGCGAACAAACTGCGTGATTACGGAATTGGAAAGCAAAGAAAAACGAAGAGTTAACTGTAAACAATGAGTTACACTTTGATGGTTGTTGTAACTATTTATTTACAAAAATAGTCGGTTTTAGGCTGATGTCTAGCCAGTGTTTTATATAGTTTACAATTAGAGTGGTTAACCCCCATTTTCGGTGTTGTGTCTAAAGCTAGTCAAATGGCAGTAGGCACGTTACAAAGAGCACGATATAAAACAACCGAAGCACACTGTCGTTGACCATAACCGATGGCGAGACGGTGCTAAAAGTAACAAATAGGAGTGAAGAAATATGAGTGATCACGGCATTAACCCGCTTGGAACAGACGGTTTTGAATTTGTTGAGTACACAGCGCCTGACGAAAAGGGCATTAACGACCTTAAAGACCTGTTTAAGTTACTCGGCTTCACTGAAGTTGCGAAGCACCGCCGTAAGCAAGTTTGGTTGTATAAACAAAATGATATTAACTTCATTGTAAACGCACAGCCTAGTTCTCAAGCAGAGAACTTTGCGTCTGCTCACGGGGCTAGCGTATGTGGTATGGCGTTTCGTGTAAAAGATGCAGAGCACGCATTCCAACACGCTATCGCGAATGGTGCGAAAGAATTTAAGTCTGACGTAGGCATGATGGAAATCAACATTCCAGCGGTTTACGGTATTGGCGAAAGTGCGTTGTATTTTGTTGACCGTTACGGTCAGAAAACCATTTATGACATCGATTTCGAGTTTTATGAAAACTGGGAATCTCAGATGACTGAAAACCAAGTAGGTATGGATTACGTTGACCACCTTACTCACAACGTTTTCCGCGGCAATATGGACCTTTGGGCTGGCTTCTACGAGCGTATTGGTAACTTCCGTGAAGTTCGCTATTTCGATATCGAAGGTAAGCTGACAGGTCTTCTTAGCCGTGCTATGACCTCACCTTGTGGCAAGATTCGTATTCCAATTAACGAATCTCACGACGACAAGTCGCAAATCGAAGAGTACTTGCGTGAATACAACGGTGAAGGCATTCAGCATATTGCCATGAGCACAAACAACATTTACGACACCGTTCGTGGGTTACGTGAAGGTGGTATGGAATTTATGCCAACGCCAGATACGTATTACGAGAAAATTGACGAGCGTGTTGAAGGGCACACTGAGAACGTTGATGACTTGCGCGACTTGCGTATTCTTATTGACGGCGCTCCAATGAAAGACGGTATTTTACTTCAAATCTTTACAAAGACCGTTATCGGGCCAGTGTTCTTCGAGATTATCCAACGTAAAGGTAACGAAGGTTTCGGTGAAGGTAACTTCAAAGCATTGTTCGAGTCTATTGAAGAAGACCAAATACGCCGTGGAGTGTTAAGCGATGCGTAAATGGATCAGTTTTCCGAAGAAAGTCGGGCGTGCGTCGAAACAAGCGCATGCTGACTTTCCGGAAGAAGCGATTTATGAACGTGAAACGGGCCGAAGTGGTTTCTTCGGCCCTGCGAGTCATTTTCACCACACACATGCACCTACAGGGTGGAGTGATTGGGAAGGGCCGTTGAGACCTCGAGCTTTCAATTTCCACGAGCTCGGTGGTTTAGACGTGTCTTCGCCTTGGAAAGTACCTAATCTACTATTCAACGCGAGCTGTAAATTCCGCCTATGGGATTTATTTGAACCCATGAAAAAGCTTGCCCGAAACGCGGACGGCGACGAGTTATTGTTTGTACATGAGGGTGGTGGAGAGCTGTTTTGTGACTATGGTCACTTAACGATTCGTGATGGTGACTACATTGTTATTCCGCGCTCTACGAATTGGCGTATTGAGCCGAATGAGAAGATGCGGATTGTCATGATTGAAGCAACGAATGGAGCGTATCAGCTACCCGACAAAGGTTTGGTAGGTAACCATGCGATTTTTGACCCCGCATGTTTAGACGTTCCTGAAATTGATGAAGCGTTTCAGGCTCAATACAGCGAAGAAAGTTGGCAGGTTGAGGTTAAGCGTCATGGTGAAGTTTCCGTGATCACTTTCCCCTTCAATCCGCTCGACGCTGTGGGTTGGCATGGTGACTTAGCGCCAGTACGTGTGAATTGGCGAGACTTTAGACCGCTAATGAGTCACCGTTATCATTTACCTCCGTCTGCGCACACGACCTTTGTTGCAGATCGGTTTGTGGTATGTACTTTTGTTCCTCGTCCTATTGAGAGTGACCCTGGGGCGTTAAAGGTACCTTTTTATCACAATAATGATGACTACGATGAAGTGTTGTTTTACCACGCTGGGGACTTTTTCAGCCGAGACAACATTGAACGCGGAATGGTTACGTTCCACCCAGCTGGTTTTACCCATGGGCCACATCCAAAAGCCTTTAAAGCTGGCTTGGAGCATAAAAAGAAATTCACAGACGAAGTCGCGGTTATGCTAGATACCCGAGATTCACTTGAGGTTGGCGAAGTTGCCAACACAGTGGAGTTCCGCGAGTACGTGAACAGTTGGCAGGAGAAGAAATAATGAAATTAGCGACATATCGCGACGGCACGCGTGACGGACACCTTGTTGTTGTCAGTAGAGACCTTAAACGCGCAGTAGCTGTTCCTGAAATTGCCGCGACTATGCAGCAGGCGATTGACCAATGGGATTCGCTTGAGAGCAAATTGAAAGAAGTTTATATCGCTTTGAATAATGGCAAGTTAAATGATGACTTTGCGTTTGAAGAAGCGAAGTGCGAGTCGCCTTTACCTCGCGCCTTTCATTGGGCAGACGGCAGTGCGTATGTGAATCACGTTGAGCTAGTACGTAAAGCTCGTGGTGCGGAAATGCCCCCAAGTTTTTGGGAAGACCCATTAATGTATCAGGGTGGTTCAGACGCATTTATTGGCCCTCGTGAAGATGTGCCGCTTCCAAGTGATGATTGGGGCATCGATTTTGAAGGTGAAGTTGCGGTAATTACAGACGATGTGCCGATGGGTATCGAACCAACTCATGCGCAGAATCACATTAAATTATTAATGTTGGTGAACGACGTTTCTTTGCGTGGCTTAATTCCCGGAGAGTTAGCGAAGGGCTTTGGGTTTTATCAGTCTAAACCTTCTTCTGTGTTTTCTCCGGTTGCAGTAACTCCAGACGAGTTAGGTGACAAATGGGAAGATGCGAAGGTTCACCTACCGTTGATTTCTACGTATAACGACAAGCTCTTTGGCAAGCCGAATGCAGGACAAGATATGACCTTTAATTTCGGTCAGCTTATAGCGCATGCAGCAAAGTCTCGTCCTCTTTCAGCTGGCACCATTATCGGTTCTGGAACCGTGTCGAATAAACAGGGTACGGACCATGGCTCTGCCGTTGAAGAAGGTGGTGTGGGTTATAGTTGTATCGCTGAGATTCGCATGATTGAAACGATTCGTGATGGCAAACCAACAACACCATTTATGTCTTTTGGTGACCGTATTCGTATCGAAATGTTCGATGACAAAGAACAGTCTATTTTCGGTGCGATCGACCAGAAAATGGTGAAGTACGCAGGTCCTAACGCATGAAGCTATACGGCTATTGGCGTTCATCAGCCAGTTATCGTGTAAGAATTGCTTTGGCATTGAAAGAGCTTTCATACGAAAGCTTCTCGGTTCACTTGGTTAAAGATGGTGGGGAGCAAAAGCTTCCCGCCTATAAAGAGTTAAATCCAGCGCAACTGGTGCCAACTTTCATAGATGGTGACGTGAAGCTTAATCAGTCACTCGCTATCATTGAGTATCTTGATCAGGTTTACCCAGAACATCGACTTATTCCTGAAGACCCAAAAGAAGCCGCCATAGTACGCATGTTAGCGTTAGACATGGCGGCTGATTTACAACCCATTACCAACTTGCGAATTTTGCAGTATGTAGCGGGTGAGCTTGATGCTGGTGACGAAGGAAAAGTAGCGTGGATTCACCATTGGGTTGAAAGGGCGTTCACGGCTTTTGAAGCGCGTCTTCAAAAAACAGCCGGTCGTTGTTGTTTTGGGGACCAAGTAACACTTGCGGATATTTGCTTAGTTCCACAAGTGTACAATGCTCAACGCTTCGGTGTAGACCTTTCTGCATATCCTAAGTTAATGGCGGTGAACGATTATGTTTGTTCACTTCCAGCTTTCCAACAGGCGCGACCAGAAGCACAACCTGACGCGCAGTAAAAGCAATTAACCGCAACAGCGCTCGCAGTTTGCGAGCGCTTTTGCTTTAATGTCCTTTCATTATTTATCAACTGGAATAGCAGTATGAAAAAATCTCTTTCACTGGCTGTTGCAGCTGCGCTATTTACTGTTTCTTGCGCAAGTGTGACCGAGCCTCAAACCAATTCCGCTCCAGTCGTTCAAAGTTACCAAACCGAGCAAGCGACGCATTCTCAGACAAACCCACATGAGCTCACGTTAGAGCAAATCATGGCGCATCCTGATTGGATTGGGAATGCTCCAGAGAATCCATTTTGGTCTTTCAACGGTGAAATGGTGCTGTACACGCAAAAAGAGCAGGGTAGCCCTGTTCGTCGTTTACAGCATATTGGTTTGAACGAATCACACCACCATATGACGGTGCCTTTAGCGCACCTTCATCGACATGCTCATGCGAACGCTGTATACAACAGCGAAAGAACGCTAGCTGCTTATACTTTTGAGGGAAATGTATTTGTTTACGATTTGGAAAACCAAACGTATAACCAACTTACACAGGATCGCGCCCGCAAGACCGACGTACAATTTTTAAATAATGGCCAGATTGCGTTTCGTTCAGGAAATGAGTTTTACACGCTAGATCCTGTAACGGGTCAACAACGTTTACTAGTTTCTTTTGTTACTCAAGACAAACCCGTTGCAGTGAGTGAGCCTAGTGATTACTTAGCACGTGAAGAGCTTGATTTAATCGAATATAACCGAGTTCAGCGACAAGAGCGTCAACAACGTGCTGACTATCAAAACGATTTGGTGGCTGAAAATAGCATGACAGCGCCAGAACCTATTTATTTGGGTAGTGGTGTTCAAATTGCAGAGGTTAGCCTAGCGCCAAGTGGTGATCGTTTAATTATTGCGACTGAAAAACCACAAGGGTGGCGTGGTGAAGGCGATTTAATGCCACGCTACGTAACCGAGTCTGGACGTATTGAAATGCAGAATGTACGTCGTCGAGTGGCGGATGCGAAGCCTTCTCATCATGACCTACACTGGGTTGACCTTAATACAGGTGAAGTTCAGCCACTAAGCTATGAAACACTTCCGGGCTTCGATGAAGATGTTTTACAAGCAGTTCGTGAAGAGAACTACGCGGCACGAGGCGAAGTTTATGAAAGCGAACGCAAACCAAGAAATATCGAAGTATTACCAGGTTGGGCGGCAGGCCAGGACAACATTGAGTGGACTGCAAACGGTGAGCAAGTAGCGGTATTGCTGCGTAGCTGGGATAACAAAGACCGTTGGATTGCTACTGTAAACTTCGAAAGTAGCGAATTGGTATCTGAGCATCGTTTACATGATGAAGCATGGACCAATAATCGCGCTTTTAATGACCTAGGTTGGTTAGATGACGGTGAAACGCTTTGGTACAGCTCTGAAGAGTCTGGCTATGGTCATTTGTATCGTAAAGACATGGCGAGTGGTGATGTAACGGCGCTTACTTCAGGCAGCTTTATTGTGGACGAAGTTGTATTGAGTGAAAATGAAGACTACTTCTATTTCCATGCGAATAAGCCTCATCCTGGTGTGTATGAAATCTATCGTGTTTCTGTGAATGGGGGAGATTTAGAGCAACTTACTAACCTCGGTGGTATTAGTACCTTTGTGCTGAGTCCAGACGAGTCACAACTGCTTATTTCTAACTCCCAAGCGACGCGTCCAACCGAGCTTTTTGTTCAGGACAACAGTGTTGGTGCGCAGGCACGACAAATTACCGAGACTGTATCTGAAGATTTCGCAGAAATCGCATGGCAAGCGCCTGAAATCGTTGCTGTACCATCAAGTCATGGCGAGCATCCTATTTATAGCCGCGTTTACTACCCAGACAACTTTGATGCTGAAAAAGCAGAACAATATCCAGCAGTGGTGTTTATTCACGGTGCCGGTTATTTACAAAACGCTCATGCTGGCTGGTCTAACTATTTCCGCGAATACATGTTCCATAACCTTTTAACTCAAAAGGGTTATGTGGTTCTTGACCTCGATTACCGTGGGTCACGTGGTTATGGCAGAGATTGGCGTACAGCAATATATCGCCAAATGGGTACGCCAGAAGTAGAAGACTTGGTTGATGTAGTGAACTACATGAGCGCAGAGCTTAACGTAGACGCTGAGCGCGTAGGTACTTATGGTGGCTCTTACGGCGGTTTCTTAACTTTGATGGCGTTGTTTAAAGAACCTGGCGTGTTCCAAGCAGGGGCGGCGTTACGGTTAGTTTCTGACTGGGCTACGTATAACACAGGCTATACGTCGAATATTTTGAACTTACCGCAAGAAGATACGATCGCTTATCGTCGTAGTTCTCCTATTTACTTTGCTGAAGGCTTGGAAGACTCGCTTCTGATTAGCGCTCCAATGGTCGACGATAACGTGTTTTTCCAAGACTCCGTGCGACTTGTTCAACGTCTTATTGAGCTTGAGAAACAAGACTTTGAAACGGCTATCTTCCCTGTAGAGCCCCATGGGTTTGTTCAGCCATCAAGCTGGTTGAATCAATACAGAAGAATTTTGAAGCTGTTCGAAGACAACCTTCATGAGACTGACTAAGTACTAGAGATAATTAAGTGATAAGCGCCCTTTGTGTTTCGCAAAGGGCGTTTTTTTACGTCTATTTCTTTAATATGCGAGAGGCCGTATTGCGTAATAACGGAACGGCTAATGCACCGCCCATAGAACCGCCAATATGCGACCAATAAGCGATAGTAGCTCCGTCTAGCCACTCTACAGGAGTGCCTGCGCTATATAAGTCCCAAATAAGTTTTATAATTAATAACGCCAACAAAGCGGCACCAAATTTAGGCTCATTCTTTAACGTGTTTACAGCGCAATAGACGTAAATACCGTAAGCCACACCAGAAAACCCAACAAATGTTTGATCAGCGCCCATAAGCAGTGGAAACGCGCTAGCGAACAAACCCGCAATAACGACCACATTTAAAAGTAATCTGTTTGATAGGTATTGTTTGAAGGCGAAGTTCAGTAGCAAAATTGCCGCAACATTAAATAGAAGATGTTTGCCATTAAGATGAACAAGGTGGGTAGTGAGCAGACGCCAGGGTTGCGAACTTGTTTCAGCTTCGTTGATCACAAGAAAGTCGTTCCATGCACTGTTAAAGAACAAAAGTGTGCAAATTAGGCTAATAGACAGTGCCGTGAGATAGGACTTTAGATAGAGCATACTGATTTCCTTGCTTTATTGTTCTTGTTGTAAGGGCAGTATGATAAAGTTTTGTCCTTGTTAAAATCAAAATTATTGTTGCTATGCGCGTTTCTCTTTATATCTTAATTGCATTCTCTTTGTTGGCTTGTAGCGAGCCACAAACATCAACAGAACCAAGTTCTGCCGACCCTGAAGCGGCCACCGGCTTCATTGAGCATGGTGTTGTTGTCGCTGATAACTATATGGTCGTTGCGGCAAATCCTCATGCCGCAGAAGCTGGGGCGAATATTTTGTCTGCAGGGGGCAGTGCTATTGATGCTGCGGTAGCGGTACAAGCTATGCTTACGTTAGTTGAACCTCAGTCCTCGGGTATTGGTGGTGGTGCATTTATGCTTTATTACCACGCCGAGGAACAAAAACTGTATGCGCTGGACGCGCGTGAAACCGCTCCATCTGAAGCTACACCTGAATTATTCCTGAATGAAAATGGTGAGCCACCAAGTTGGATAGACGCAGTTGTTGGAGGTCGCTCTGTTGGTGCTCCCGGCGTTGTTCGAGGATTAGAAATGGCGCATCAAAGCTTTGGAGCGTTGCCATGGAATACTTTGTTTGAAGATGCAATTGAGCTTGCTGAACAAGGGTTTGAGGTTTCTCCACGGTTAGCAAAACTAGTCGCCATGGAAATGAATCCTGGACTTAAGCGTATGCCGGTAGCTGCAGATTACTTTTATCCTAACGGAGTGCCGTTAGCTGAAGGCGATTTACTGATCAATCAAGCGCTCGCAAATTCGCTCTCGCTTATCGCTGAGCAGGGCGCAGATGGCTTTTATACTGGAGAATTAGCAGAAGAAATTGTCCATGCGGTGCAAAACTCCCCAATCGCGCCTGGTTTATTAAACTTAAGTGATCTAGCGAATTATCAAGCTAAGTGGCGCGAGCCGGTTTGTGGACCTTATCGTGAGTATCAGGTATGCAGCATGGGTTTACCGAGTTCAGGTGGTATTACCATGCTGCAAACATTGGGTATGTTGAACACGTTCGACATGGGGGCAATGGACATTGAAGAAGGTCTTCATTATTTCACGCAAGCATCTCGTTTAGCGTTTGCGGACCGTAATCTATATTTAGCTGATGGTGACTTTGTCGATGTGCCTGTTGAGGGAATGTTGAATGCGGAGTACCTTGAACAACGTGCGCAACTCATTGGTGATTCGGATATCGGTAAAGCACAACCAGGCACACCTGTTGATGCTCCAGTTTACGCCAACGCAGTAATGATGGAGCAACCAAACACCTCGCACTTTTCGATTGTCGATGCAGCGGGTAATGTCGTGTCGATGACCACCAGTATTGAGATGGGGTTTGGTTCTACGGTTATGGCGGGTGGTTTTCTATTGAATAACCAATTAACTGACTTTTCTATTGTTCCTGAACGTAACGGGGTGCCGGTAGCAAATAGAGTGGAAGCCGGAAAGCGACCACGTAGCTCTATGACGCCTGTAATCATGTTCGGAGTGGATCAACAACCTGTTTATGCTCTAGGCTCTCCAGGTGGGCAACGTATTATCAACTACGTCACACAAGTTATTTTGGGTTTATCCGATTGGGATAAATCACTACAACAAGCCATTGAAATGCCGCACATTACGAACCTTAATGGTTCGACCGCCGTTGAAGAAGACCTAGCGCCACAAAGTTGGCTGAGAGCGTTGCAAGAGCGGGGACATGATGTCCAAGTTCGCGGTTTAAATAGTGGTATACATGGTATATATCTGCGACCTGATCAACGCTTGGAAAGCGGTGTTGATCCTCGTAGAGAGGGTAAGGCTATTGGATTATGAGATTCATCTATATTTTAATTTTAGTGCTTAGTTTGGCTGCTTGTGACACGGCTACCCAAATAAGTAAAAGAGGCCCTCATGAAGTGGCGATTGCTTACTTTGAAGCTTTGTATAACGAGAGAGACCTAGAAAAAGTGATGGAGCTTTCTAGTTTGCGTAATCGTGAACTGGTCGAGCACTACGGAAACACAGTAAGTATTGGTCGCTACATGTACAACATGAGTTTCGACCAAGTAGATATAACCGCAGAGCGTCCAACCGGTATTGTATATATGAATCGTGACAATACAGTTCGTTTGCAAGTCGCATTTACGGGGTATAACGGAACGGACCGATACGATGAAGTACGCGAAGTCGTGATGATCGACCAAGAAGGTGAGTGGCGACTAGAACGCGTACTTGATTCGCCGTATTAGTCTTATTGTTTTAATGTTTCTTGGTAAGGCGGCCAGCCCAATGGTTTGCCTGCCAATAAGTGCACATGAATGTGATACACCGTTTGTCCACCATGCTCATTACAGTTCATCACTGTTCGGTAGCCATCTTCCGCGAAACCTTGCTCTCTAGCTATTTGACCAGCAACCCAATATAAATGACCCACAACTTCTTTGTGTTGCTCAGAAATATCATTCACCGTAGCAATAGGTTCTTTCGGAATAATCAATAAGTGTGTCGGCGCTTGCGGATTAATATCTTTAAATGCCAAGGAAAGCTCGTCTTCGTAAACGATATCCGCGGGAATTTCACGATTAATAATTTTGGTAAAAAGAGTGTCTTGACTCATAAAAGGCTCGCCTAGTCCGATGGGTGAAAGAGCCTTCATACTAAGAAGATTGTTCTATGATCTCAAGGTAGAAAAACATGCTTGGGAATAAATACGAAAAGGCGCTCTTAATTGAGCGCCATTTGTGCGGTATAAGTACCTTTTTCTACACTTCGAAAATGACTTTCTATTTCTGGGTGTTGTATGTCTGAATGTTTGTATTCAGCAACTAAACTTTGTTCTGCGACATAAGTTTGTATCGTCGAGTTGCTTACCAATATGTGATACCAAGGCTGTTCCGTGTCTGGACGGGTATGCGCCATACGGTTGTACCATTCCTCAGAGAGTGAAAACTTAGGATCAGCGTCAATGATTACTCCACGGTACCCATAAAGGCTGTGCGTCACTACTTGGCCAATTGCAAATTTGGCTCGCACCATAATGCTCTCCTTTCGTCATTTTCCTGTGCAATTTTTGTATCGGCTTTACTTGAGAGTTCTTGACCTCTTTTCGCATTTAATTGAAATTTTGACAGCAGCAACTTAGCTTCGATATAACTAGAACACAGAAAAGCTTTATAAGCGGTTCTCTTTCCGTGAAGTGATCGGGGGTAACGATGATTACACAAGACGATAATAGAGACTTCCGTCGGATGCAGGTCGAAGTGCCTATCGAAATTACGCTGCTGCATGAAGACGGTGAGCCTGTAGTTCAGGGCATTTGTAGAGACTTAAGTGCCACCGGTTTAGCGTTTGCTACTAAAACCGAAATTGAGAAGGGTGCTGAGGTGATTGTGATTATATCAGCAGGGGGGCAACTGCCGCCATTAACGGCCAAAATTAGTGTCGTTCGAAGTGATTACGACAATGAAACAGAGTTCTTTGAACTCGGTGGACAAATTATCGAGATATTATAAAAAAGCCCCACAAAATATTTGTAGGGCTTCGTGAGGTGTTATTTCACCTGCATTCCTGGTTCAGCACCTTCATGTGGATTCATAATGTATAAATCCTTACCGCCCGGGCCTGCCGCTAATACCATTCCTTCAGACAATCCAAAACGCATTTTACGCGGTTTAAGGTTAGCAACCATCACGGTATGTTGACCGATTAAATCTTCCGGAGAGTACGCAGCTTTAATTCCAGCAAACACCTGTCTGGTGTTTGTGTCGCCGATATCCAAAGTAAGCTTAAGTAGCTTGTCTGCACCTTCTACGTGCTCTGCATTTACAATTTTTGCAACGCGAAGGTCTACTTTAGCAAAGTCGTCAAACTCGATTTCAGGTGCGATAGGGTCTTTCAAGGTTTTCTTCTCCTCTGCTTTTGGCGTTGCAGACTTCGAGGCTTCAAGCATTGCATCAACGTTTTTCATATCGATACGCTGCATAAGCGCTTTAAATTTATTAATAGATTTCCCACGTAAGTCTTCCTGTATAGAGCTCCATGTAAACTCGTCGTTTAGGAACGATTCAGCCGACTTAGCAAGCTCTGGTACTACAGGCTTAAGGTAAATCATAAGAATGCGGAACAGGTGGATACCCATCGAGCAGATGTCTTGCACTTCTTGGCTTTTGGCCTCGTCTTTAGCTAATTGCCAAGGCTCTTTTACAGCGATGTATTCGTTGGCTCGGTCAGCAAGACGCATTATCTCGCGCATCGCTTTGCCGAAGTCTCTCGCCTCATAAGCATCAGCAATGAGCGTGGCTGCTTGTTGGAATTCCTCTAATAGGGCTGGCTCCGAAATGTTTTCTGACAATTTTCCGTCAAATTTCTTAGTAATAAAACCAGCACAACGGCTAGCAATGTTTACCACTTTTCCTACTAAGTCGGAGTTCACACGCTGAACAAAGTCACCTAAATTTAGGTCTAGGTCGTCAATGCGGCTACTAAGCTTTGCCGCGAAGTAATAACGCAGCGCTTCAGGGTCTAAGTGCTCTAAGAAAGTACGCGCCATAATGAACGTACCCTTAGACTTCGACATTTTCGTACCATTGACGGTAATAAAACCGTGAGCCCATACATTGGTAGGTTGTCTGAATTCTGCGCCTTTCAGCATGGCTGGCCAGAACAGGCTATGGAAATAGATGATGTCCTTGCCAATAAAATGGTAAACCTCTGCGTCGCTATCTTCTTTCCAGAACTGGTCAAAATCAACGTCATTAGTTTTAGTAAAGGCTTTGAAAGAACCCATGTAACCGATAGGAGCGTCTAGCCAAACATAAAAATATTTACCCGGAGCGTCTGGAATTTCGAATCCGAAATACGGAGCGTCGCGGCTAATGTCCCATTGCTGTAGACCTTGTTCGAACCATTCATTGAGCTTGTTGGCCATTTCTGGTTGTAATGAACCCGAGCGTGTCCACGACTTCAGCATGTCTTCAAACGCAGGTAAGTCAAAGAAATAATGCTCTGATTCTTTAATTATTGGGGTGGCGCCAGAAACAGCTGAGCGCGGCTGAATAAGATCTGTTGGGGCGTATGTTGCGCCACATACGTCGCAGTTATCACCGTACTGATCTTCTGCCTTACACTCGGGGCAAGTACCTTTAACGAATCGATCAGGCAAAAACATTTCCCGTTCAGGGTCGTATAATTGCTCAATGACGCGAGTTTGAATGTAACCGTTATCGCGTAGTCGTGTATATATAAGTTCAGCGAGCTCTTTGTTTTCATCGCTATGGGTTGAATGGTAGAAGTCGAATGAGACGCCGAATTCTTTAAAATCAGCCTGATGCGCAGCGTTCATTTCTGCAATCATTTCTTCAGGCGTTGTACCCAGCTCTCGAGCCTTTAGCATAATAGGGGTGCCATGGGCATCGTCTGCACAGACATAATGGCACGCGTGGCCTCTTAAGCGTTGAAATCGAACCCAAATGTCTGCTTGAATGTAACCTAGCAAGTGCCCAATATGAATAGGCCCGTTAGCGTATGGAAGTGCATTG
This sequence comes from Lysobacter sp. N42, assembly GCF_004344885.1. Taxonomy (NCBI): domain Bacteria; kingdom Pseudomonadati; phylum Pseudomonadota; class Gammaproteobacteria; order Lysobacterales; family Lysobacteraceae; genus Lysobacter; species Lysobacter sp. N42. The sequence goes on along the minus strand of NZ_SKFB01000001.1, from coordinate 699,116 downwards.
GTTACTAATATGTTTCGTTTGCTATCCGTCATCGAGAGTCTCATTTATTCCTATTTGCACCGAATTAACTAGTCGAAGCATGGCAAATTGCTATGTTGTGTTTTAGTGCTACGTTGCGTATAAAATACAGCGTTTCTATCGCTTCACTTTCTTAAATTCAGCAACGTTTTTACAAGCGCTCCATAGTAGCTGAAAAAACAAGTTTTTTCATTACCCATAACATTGAAAATCAGTACAAAACATTTAGTGATGGCAATGTATATGTTGATTTCTTAAGCGCTTTATTTTGGAGATTTATGTCAGGTGAAATTTTAAACCGATGCCAGCAACTTCGTGGTGATTTATTCCCCGAAGGCTTTTACCCAGAATGGCTTAATGTTTCTGGTAATAATGTCACGCTTACATTGCCATTTCCCGCTATACCTCAGGCACAAAAGTTGGTTGAGGAAGAGCCGCAGTTGTCCACTTATCAGTGGCGCTACGAGGTTAAAACTGAAGCTTTACCCAGAGATAGTTCTAGAAAAGCCATTAGTGCGAAAAATATGATCGCTGTAGCGTCGGGCAAGGGTGGTGTAGGGAAAAGTGCAGTTACCCTAAACCTTGCTCTGGCACTTGCCGAAACTGGAGCGAGAGTAGGGGTTCTGGACGCCGATGTATTTGGGCCTTCTGTGCCAACCATGCTTGGTAATACGCAAACGAAGTTGGAGTTTACCGCACAGCAAAAAATGCTGCCGATAGAGCGGTATAACCTGCAAGTTAATTCGTTGGGTTACCTTGTTGAACCCGGTGATGCGACGGTGTGGCGAGGTCCAATGGCAAGTCGTGGTGTTGAGCAACTTTGTTTCGACACCCAATGGGGGAATTTAGATTACCTATTGGTAGACATGCCACCGGGCACGGGTGATATTCAACTGACTTTGTCACAAAAATTACCGGTGACAGGTGCGGTCATTGTCACTACGCCACAGGAAATAGCATTAGCCGACGCTAGAAAGGCTGTATCGATGTTTAGTAAGGTAGATGTACCAGTCGTAGGGCTCGTCGAAAATATGAGTTTTTATCAGTGTAATGGTTGTGGTGACAAAGACTATATTTTCGGTAAAAATGGCGGAGTTGAGCTAGCTCAACAAGTTCAAGCTCCGTTATTAGGCCAGTGGCCTTTAAATGGATTGTTGAGAGAGCAGTTTGATCTTGGCCGACCACTATTGGTCGAACAGCCAGAACACCCGTTGTGTCAGTATTATCGAGAGTCGGCGGCACGCCTCGTTGCGAACGCGTGGTATTTAACCTCGCCCCATGCTGCTCGTTAAAAATAAGGAAAAGCTTTAATGCGTTTAACCGACAGGCAAATTGTACGTTACTTAACAGAGGAGCGTATTTCTATTATTCCTCAGCCAGCGGAGAAGGATATTTCAGGTGTAACCGTAGATATCCATTTGGGGAATAGTTTTCGGGTGATTCAAGACCACGCGGCACCTTATATTGACCTAAGTGGCCCGCGTGAAGAAATAGATAAAGCTATTCAACATGTCATGAGTGACGAAATTATTTTAAAGGACGATGAACCGTTCTTTATTCACCCTGGTGAGTTTGCGTTAGCGGTAACGCACGAGTCGGTGACCTTGCCAGCTGATTTAGTCGGTTGGTTAGACGGTCGCTCGTCATTGGCCCGTTTAGGTTTGATGGTGCACGTTACGGCACACCGAATTGATCCAGGCTGGTCAGGACAAATTGTCCTCGAGTTTTATAATGGTGGAAAATTACCTTTGGCGTTACGGCCGATGATGAAAATAGGCGCTCTTAGCTTTGAAATGTTAAGCGAGCCTTGCGAGAAGCCCTATAGTAAAAGGGTGGATGCGAAGTACAAAGACCAACGCGGTGCAACAGCGAGCCGTATTGGTGGTGACGATAAGTAATCAAACTTCTAAAGAAAAAGGCTTCCTGAATTTACTCAGGAAGCCTTTTTTAATCTTTCAAGTAGCTTTGTTTAGCGCAGAGGTCTTGCGTGTGCTGAAGCTCTAAAAATAGCATTTGCAAACAGCACATTTAAGCCATCAACGTAAGCGCGGTAGTTCGGCTCTTGCGTAAAGCTAATAACCATTCCACGCCCTGTAGGCTCAACCATAACAAGCGGTTTAAATGGGATTTGCTCTTTGTTTTCCTGCCATAGGTAGCCACTTGCCAGTACGTCTTTCTGCTCCGCAAAGCTAACCACATTTCTACCGTTATTAATGCGAAGAGGGCGATAAATATCTCCGCCAATGAACATACTGTTCACCGTTTCAGGTACGCCTGCACTCAGCCAATGCTCTTGGTCTACGTTAGCGCGAACGATTACGCCAGAGACCCAGTCAGGATTTGCGTTAGGGTTGCGAATGTAACGTTGATGTTCGTCGGTATCTTCAATAATGGCACCGTCAACAGTACTCCCGTCTGCAGTTGGCTCAATATCCTCAGTTTGCGCTTTATTCTCGAGCACTGAAGAGAGCAGCGGTTGTTCTCCGCCCGTGGCAAATCTAGTTGCATTACCTAAGGTGAGTAATACGCCCCCTTGTTGAACCCAATCGCGAAGGTTTTCACGCCCAGAGTTTCCTAAGGCTTGCTCATAACCACGCCATGTACTTGGTAAAATAATCAGTTGGTAGTTAGCAAGATTAGCAGAACGCATTTGTTCTGAGCGAATTGCAGTAACTGGGTAATTAAACTCACGCTCAATAATAAATCGCGTAGAACCTGCACTTAATACATTTGTGGGCTCGTCCCATAGCAACGCAATATTAGGTGCATGATGAGTTTGCATATTCGCAGAACCAGTGTTCGGCCCAGACTGTGTCCAACTGGAATCCATCGGCTCAATGGTAGCTCCGGAGCTACGTGCTATATCCGCAAGAGTTTCTTCTAAATTGTCACCGTTGTCAGCTCTTGGAATAACTACGCTGCCGGCTGGGTAGGTTTTACCATCACGGGTCGTAAAGCTTAGGTCACTGCTTCGCACTTCTAGACCTTCGCGAAGTGCAGCTGTAAGGAAACGCACGCCGTTCATGTCACCCCAAGATACAACATAACCAAAACCGTCTGTTGTGGCGGTCAGTTGCCCTGGTGCAATTCTTCCTTGTTCCACGGCTACACTTTCTACTCTTGGAACTCGGTTGCAACTGTCTACTTCAAGGTTAAAGAGCAACGGTAAAGACCATGCTGTAACGTCATAAATTTGGTCTGGCAAGTTATTGGCCCGCAGCCTTTCTTGTTCTTGCAAGAAGTCTTCGGCCATGGGAACGTGGTCGTCTAAAAGGGTGCGAATCAGTCGGTAACTAGGCTGTCCCGCATCAACCATATAAGCGCCAGCTTCATAACGCTCACCACAAGCTCGGAAGCTCTCTGTGACCTGTTGTACTTCTATTCCTTGCTCAACAAGCAAGCTCATTAATTTTTGGTGTCCCGCAGTGTCTCTATTGTGTGGGAAAATAAAGCTTCTCACGTTACCTTCGTTACCTGCCTCAATGGCTGTCTGACGATAATCGTAAAAACGCTGCAATAACTCTTCTCGCTTCTCACTTGCGGTTTCGATTGTGGCCATATAAGCGACAAAGTTTTGCTGTACGGTATTAGCATAAGTTTTTACGTCACCGTCCGAGGTGGTGAAGTGATGCCCACGTGCTGAGCCAACTTCATAAGTCATCGCTAAAGAGCCATGATAGAGCGGCCAGCTGGCTCCATACCCTGGATAAAACGCATCAAATATTTCACGGGTGAAATAATGAAAGCCGTATTGGTCGAACCTTTCCGCATTATGTTCACCAACCCAATTTAACCCTTCTCGTTGCGGCCCTGTAATAAACGGGTTGAACGGGCGTGCTTCTGGCGTGAAGTAGTAACCAAGATCTCCACCCATTTCATGTGAGTCCACGAAAATAAGGGGGTAAGATTGCAAGTGGGCTGCAATACGGCCTTGAGTTTCAGGTTGGGTTAGGGCTATCCAATCTCGGTTCATATCAAACAAATAATGGTTGGTGCGCCCATTCGGCCATGGTTCATTATGTTCAGCACTTATGCGGTCTGCGGAGGCCTCTAATCCGACAGTGGCATAGTAACGTGATACAAAACGGGCACGCCCGTCGGGGTTTTGCATCGGGTCAAAGTAAACGATGGTATTGTCGAGTAGTGCTTGCGTGCTTTCACTTTGGTCTGACAGCAAATGGTAAGCCGTAACCATAGCTGATTCGGCTGGAGAAATTTCGTTACCATGCACTGAACTTGCAATCCAAATACTAGACGGCAATTCATTCATTAAGTTCGCAGCTTCACGTTCCGAGGTGGCACGTGGGTCAGCGAGCTGACGCATTTTCGATTCAATATTTTGTAGCTCGCTAATATTACTTTCACTACTTATCGCTACAGAAATAAGAGGGCGACCTTCCCAGCTCCTGGCATATTCACGAACCACAACGCGTTCGGGATACTCACGCGCTAAGGTTTGAAAATATTGATAAATAGCTTCTGGAGAGGAAATTCTACTGCCTGCAGAGTAACCTAAGACCGACTCAATTGACGCAACGTCAGAACGTTCCGCTTCAGCGTCGAGCCATATGGGTGGTTGGTTGTACGCTTGCTCAAACTGAGAAGCACTCAATTGCGGTGCGTTTGCCAGAGACGCTATACCTAGTGACGTTAATGCAAGTGCGATTATATTCTTTTTCATGCAAGTCCTCGTTGCTCCGATAGCCAATGCACATTGGACGAATCGATAGATTGGTGAGCCGCAGCGATAGCTGAAAGTAAACTGCTTTGCTGATGTCTGTGGGGCGCTTCCTGGTCTCCTTCAACATCGGTAATCACAGGAATGTGAGTTATTGTTTTTCCGTGTTTCGATATCACTGCATCAATACTGTCAGGACCAATGATTTGCTCAACCCACTTCACCCGCTCATCGCAAGATAATTTTCCTGCGGGGCTATTTTCATCAACGAGGTTATCAACAAAAATGACTTTCGCTTGTGTTTGTGCGATTGCGTGTCGTATATCGTCGACTAATAGCGGTGGTACAACAGAAGTGAGCAGACTACCAGGGCCCAGAATAACAAGATCACTTGCTTGTATATGCTCTATAACCTCGGGTGTTGCGCTGACTGTTGGGCTTAAGTTCATTCGCTTTGGCATTTGGCATAACGCGTCGATACGAATTTCTCCGAAGCAGGTCATGTTTTGCTCTGTTTCTGCAACAAGGTCGGTTGGTTGCTCCGACATGGGCAGCACGCGGTTGTCGACTTTAAGTAACCTGCTGAGAAGTTGAATGCCGTCTATCGGTCTTGCTGAAAGCTCATCTAATGTATAAAGCAGGAGATTGCCAAAGTTGTGCCCAGATAAGTCCGAGTCTGTACTGAATCGGTAGTCAAGTAGATCGGAAGCTAACGGTTGCCGTGCTAACTGTGACAGGCAGTTACGTATGTCGCCCCAAGCTATGCACTGGTGGCTGTCGCGGAGTTTTCCAGTAGAACCGCCATTGTCGGTAGTTGTAACTACACCCACTAGGCGCCGTTTCATAAAGCTCAGTGTCGACATCAATCGACCTAAACCATGGCCGCCCCCAACCGCGGTAATTCGTGAAAGTTGGCTTAAATACTGGCTAGCTTGTGATTGCTCTGTAAGTGACACCACGAACGATGCCTCCGTATTATTATGTTCTTATACATCGACTATACCAATCGATGATTGGTCTCGCCAAGTATAGCTTATGTTAGAGCATGGCTATTAAAGGCAAACTTTGGCAAAATGCGCACTTCAATGTTCCAGAGGGGTAAGCATGCGCGACAGGTTAGTACGCCTTCTTTATTCTTTTATTTTCCTTTTGTATGTTCCCGTGGCTATTTTTAATATGTGGCGCCAAGGAGCAAACAACCCAGACTATCGTTCAAGATGGCGTGAACGGTTTGGTTATGTAACTCTATCTAAACATCGTCCGTATTTAATTCATTGTGCCTCAGTAGGTGAATTCATAGCTGCTAAGCCTTTGATTTCACGCTTAGTTGAGGAAAACACTCCAATATGGGTAACCTGTACTACGCCTACTGCCTCTGATCTTATCCAGTCAACGTTTGGCGAAAAGATAGAGCACTCTTATTTACCCACCGACTTACCTTGGGTTATGAAACGGTTTTTAAATCGCGTACAGCCTAAGCTGATTGTTCTTATGGAAACTGAAGTTTGGCCGAACCTCATTGCAAATGCTCAAAAGCGCTCGACGCCTGTCGCTTTGATTAATGCGCGAATGTCGGAGAGCTCATTTCGCGGTTATTCCAAAGTTAAAGGTATATTTGCACCAACTTGGAGCCAGTTGGACCTGTGTGCGGTACAAAATGAAAACTACGGTCAACGTTTTGAAGCTTTGGGTGTATTGAGTAGCCATATTCAAGTGCTCGGCAATTTAAAGTTCGACGTGTTTATTCCACCGCAAGTAGAGAAAGATATTGAAGCCCATAAAGCGCTATTAAACGAGCGACAAATTTTTATTGGCGGCAGCACCCACCAAGGCGAAGAAGAGATTTTGCTGAAGGCATTTACAAAGCTTTTAAAAACAAAACCTAAAGCGTTGCTTATACTGGCTCCACGGCACAAAGAACGTTTTGCCGAGGTTGCAGAGCTCATTAAAACTTGCCAACTTGAATGTGTAACCAGAACAAGTGGGCGCCCGGTAACAAACTCTACTCAAGTATTGTTAGTTGACTGCATGGGAGAGCTTTTGACGTGGTACGGCGTGTCTACGATTGCGTTCATTGGAGGCAGTCTTATTGAGCGTGGAGGTCATAATCCACTTGAGGCAATGACTTTTGGTGTACCGCTATTGTCCGGGCGTCATGTGTTTAACTTTGAAGAAGTCTACGCTCAGCTCGATCAACGACAAGCGATACGTTGGGTTTCTGACGAGAATTCATTACATGACACGCTACTCGGGCTATTAACAGCGCCTGAAACAGCCCGAACGATTGGCGAGCAAGCGAAGAGCTTGTTTGCATTGCATCGTGGCGCTACGGCAAGAACTCATGCCGCGCTTCACCAATGCGTTGGCAAGAAATAAACAGGTAACAGTGAATATGTTTGTTTATCATCACATTTTGTCGGAGCATCCCAATCTAGAGTCTCGCCATTTTTACCCTCATTTCTGGCAAGACGAGGACCTTGTTTTAGGCGCTTCCGGCGGTCGAAATACCGTTTATTTTATTTCTAGTTTGTTTGATGAAGACCAGCAATGGGTATTGCGGCATTATTATCGCGGTGGCTTACCCGGAAAATTAATTAAAGATCAGTTCCTATTTAGTGGCTACGAACGTACGCGTGCGGTGCGTGAATACCGTTTATTACAAGCTTTACGAGCGAAGGGTTTGCCTGTGCCGCGAGTAATTGCTGCACATGTTGCACGAGCGGGTGTTACTTATCGTTCCAACATTATTGTTGAGCGCGTGAAAGATAGCCAAGATGTGGGTCGTATTCTTTTAGAAAAAAACTTACCCGACACAGCGTGGGAAGCCATTGGCCGAATGATTGCCAGCTTTCATGAGGAAGGCTTAAGCCATGTAGATTTGAACTGCAAAAATATTTTATGGCAGAGCAGTAATGAGAAAGCGTGGCTTATCGACTTTGACCGCTGTGCTTTTAGAACACCCGATGCACAGTGGCAGCAAGCACAACTTGACCGTTTACTTCGCTCTTTTAACAAAGAATCGCAAATAGCTGCAAGTGAGAACAAGCCTTTCCACTTTAATGAGAAAAGCTGGCGGGCATTATTGAACGGTTACAAGGCATCGTAGGAAATAATGAAGAACACTTAATATAGCGGCGAGTCAGCCTCAGCTGTTTCGCTCTCTATGCTCTCTAAAATGTCTACAGGCCCCAAATTAATGATGCGATGCTCGCCTGGTGAAAGCTGCAGTGACTGTTTATACAAAGACGTGCCTTGGTGTTTTATTTCTAATACTTGTACGCCTGAGAGTAACCTTAAAGGCTGTTGCGGCTCTGTGTAGTCGGAAAGGGCTCCGAACAAAAGGTTATTCACATAAATATTGACTTGCTCTGGCGGATTCTCGGCACCAATGATTGCAACCGTAGGGCGCAAATCTGCGATGGGTGCGCGCTGTTCTGGCTCGGTGCTTACACATGCAACGAGTGAAAGTGGTATTAACGAAACGCCCACAACACGGATAAATGCCATGCGAAAAAGATTAAAAATATTTTTTTGCCCCGAAAACATGCTCGCTACCTGCCATTCATTATTGCTTTTGTATAGTATTGTACCGCTAAGGTAATTAGATTACAGGTACGGAATCGAAAATTAAATGACAAGATCAAACCTTCTCAAATTCATTGCGCCTTGGGTACTCGGCCTTGTCACGTTGTCGGCGTGCGCCCAGGTTACGGATTCCCGCCCTGATGTACACTCTGGTCAGCTTTACGACTTCTGTGTCGAAACAGGCAATGGGAATGTGCCCATTCAAGTTGAACTAGCGATTACGCAATCACAACGCGCTAGGGGTTTGATGTACAGAGAAAACGTTCCATTAGGTCAGGGCATGTTGTTCATATATGAACGCCCTCGAGTTTTAGGGTTCTGGATGTTAAATACGCTTGTTGCGCTGGATATCGCCTATATAAATAGCCAAAACCGTATAGTTCAGGTAGGGCACATGGAGCCATGCGAGAACAACTATTGTCCTGCGTTTGAGTCAGACGTTCCGGTTGCGCAAGCGCTAGAAATGGCTTCTGGAGAATTCGCACGACTGGGTATTCAGGTTGGAGCCACAGTTAGTCGAGGAGTATGTAATGACTAAATGGCGTTTCATTATAGTTGCTTCACTCTCCGCATTCCTTATGAGTTGTGCAAATACAAGCGACCAAACTCGGTCTACGGCTCAAACTATTCAGTCTGACAAGCGTTTATTCGCTTATAGCGAGTCTGAAATGAGCCGATACCTGCAACGAGGTGTTACCCATCAAAACCAAGTCGCAGCTCGTTTTGGGCAACCTCTCGGCATTAGCCAAAGTGGTGACTTTACGTATTGGAACTACTTAGACAGTCGGGTACCCAAAACGCGAGGAGAGGGCAAAGCTTCGCTAGCTACGCTAAATGTGGTGTTTAACCCTCAAGGTATTTTGGTTGACTACAACTTCCAGTCTCAAGAGATTCCTGATTAACACCATTCGAAATACATCATTTTAAATAGAGAAGCATGCATGAATATCGATGTTTGGATATACATCTTAGGTGGGCTTGCGCTCGTTACTAATTTTATTGCTTATCGCGCAGCGTCAGCAAACCGTTACCGTATTATTGCTGCGTTTGCGCTAGGGTTTCTGAGTGCTCATTTCTTCCTACAAGGTGCTCTTGCTGGTGGCATCGCCTTGGGTATTGGCAGTATTCGTAATATTGTTTCTTTAAGATATACCCAAAAGCCAGTGCTTTATATTTTTGTTCTGATCAACATTGGTTTCTGCTTGTGGGAATGGTTAGTACTGCAAAGTTCGGCAATTTTATTTATAGCCTATGCGTCAGCGCTTATTTTCACGGTTGGAACTATTGTTTTACAAAGCGCTACGAGAATTAGGCAGTGGTTTATATTAGCTGAGTCGTTAGGGCTTATTTATGCGGCTCTGGTAGGCAGTGTATTTGGTGTTCTATTTAATATTTCGAATTTAACAAGCATAGTGGTTACGCTTTGGCGTGATCATCAAAAAGCAAAACTAAATCATGGTTAAGCTATACTCAGATGAGTGATAAGCACTGTAAATAGGGGAAACATAATGAAACGTTCTTTGCTAGCAACTGCAATTTTATTGGGCGTTGTAGGTAACGCACAGGCGGAAACTCGTTCACTGAGTATGGGCGGGGCGGGTGTTGCCAATGGTAGCTACATTCAAGCAGGCTATTTGAACCCTGCGCTTATGGCACGATATGAAGATCGTGACCACATTGGAATCGTGTTTCCTTCTTTGAACCTTGAAGCAGCCGATCGTGACGACCTCATTGATAAAATTGATCAGTTCCAAAACGATTATGAGCAATTAGAGGTTGCGTTAAATGGCAATGATGCAGGTGCTATTCAAGCTGCCCGTTCTAACCTGGTGCAATCTTTTAGCGAGGTTGAAGGTAACGTTTCTGTAGGTGGTGGGGCGTATGCGAAATTAGCTATTCCTACAAGTTTTGTGTCTGCCGCAATTTATTTTAATACCGACTTAAATATCCTAACAGGGCCACGTTTGTCAGGTTCAGACATAAACTTGATTAATACGGCCACCGACATCGATGCTCTCGACCAATTAGAGAGCTCTGCATTAGTTTTAGGTAATGCAGTTTCGGATATAGGACTAGTGCTTGCCAAACGCTTTGAAGTTGGTGGAAACGAATTAGCTGTGGGTATTACGCCAAAGCTACAGCGTGTCGATACATTTGCTTATGCCGCAACAATTAATAGCTTCGACGAAGACGATTATGATGCCGAGTCGTATTCAACAGACGAAAGCGTGAGTAATGTGGATATCGGCGTTACTTACTCCAACAGTTCTTGGAGTATTGGCCTCGCGGCTCGTAATTTAATTGAACACGAGATTGATTCGGTTTCGTTTCAATTACCGAACTTTTTGAGTCCTCAATTCTTAACGTATGAATTTGCTCCAAGTGCCGTTTTAGGCTTTGGCTATAATGCGCGCTTCATGGCTCTATCGTTAGACGTAGACCTAACAGCGAATAACTATCTACAACTTAGCGACAGCAGCCAACAGCTATTATTTGGCGAGGCAGTAAAAACACAGTTCGTTCGTGCTGGTGTTGAGTTTGATGCGTTTAGAAATGCGCAGTTACGTTTAGGTATACGCCACGACCTTGAAGGAACATACGACGACGCTTTAACTGCTGGCTTAGGCTTGTCACCTTTTGGGCGAGTGCACTTGAACTTAACCGGTATATATACAGACGACAGTGACTTTGGTGCTGGTTTACAGCTTGCATTTACGTTCTAATGATCAAACTTGGAGTGTTCGGTAACGAACACTCCTACTTTTATCTCTAAGGAGTAGATTATGGACCCATTTACTATGGTAGCGATCATTGTTGTTGCTGCTATTTCTGCTGGCGCATATAAAACGCACCGCAACACTCGACACGACGGACAATTAGAAGACATGAATGGTTTGAAAGAAGAAGTTCAACACCTTAAAGAGCGTATCAAAACACTAGAAACGATTGTGACTGATCAAAGTTACCGGGTAAAAAGTGAGATAGATGGGTTGCGTGATCGTTAATCTTCACGCTTATCTACCACATCACCTTCGATAGTTTGACCATTACTCTGTGGGCGCTGTTGAAACTGCTTTCTTTGACGCCATAAATGGATAGGAATAAGCAGCCAACTTAACAATAAGAAAAAGACAAACAGCGCCAACCCTACGACCAACAAAACTCCCAGCATAAGCCAAGCAAATATACGGGCAAACACACCGCGTTGCTTCGCTTGGTTAAAGCGACTTTGCATATGCTCGAATTGTCTGCGAAAAAATGCTTTGTTCATAAGTTCCCTGAAACACATTGCTATGGTTTGAGTGTATCAGCTTATAAGTCGAGAGTGTGAGATTGAAATAATTGCTTACGGAAAGTTTAGAAAGGAAAATTGGTCGGCGTGAGAGGATTTGAACCTCCGACCCCTGACACCCCATGACAGTGCGCTACCAGGCTGCGCCACACGCCGACCGCAGAAAGGGTATCTTACGGATTAAAATGTGAATCGCAAGCGCTATTCACGAATAGCACTACAACAGATGAAAAATTGCGCAGTTAGTCAGGCTTCTCGGTAAATCTTTGTAAGGCTTTGAGTGCATCAATAACCGCAACCGGGCTTGGTTCTTCCTGCATTAACCTGTTTCCTTCGTGGTCATACACATTTACGTCGCCATTGGCATGAAGCAAGCTGGTTTTCTCGCTTTCAAAAATATAGATAGCTGGCGATATGCTGGTATAACGCGGGTAACTGCTACTTATACGCTGCAGGGGAATGCCGTTAGTAAAGGTGGCAAAGCTTTCTGCACATGAGAGATACTGGCTGAAGAAGCTCGCCAATAAGTCTTCGTGTTTAGTTAAAACTCTATCTTCCCTTGGTTCAATATTGGCGTACCAAAGAGGGGCACTGAGCCTGTCTGAAATTGAGTTCGATTGCGTTTCTGAGGGAGTTAAACCTGTAATGATAAGCTTGGTTTCAGGCTGTGTGGCTTGAAGCTCTTGAATAAGCTGTATGGTTGCGCGTATATCGTTTTCTGACGCGAAAATAACATTAATATGGCTAGTTGCTTCATTCGCGTTAGTTACGGTTTGAGCCACTGTTTGTAATTGTTCGGGTAGTAGCCTTGTTTCCCAGTTCTCGGTTTGCAGCCATGCGAAGCTGTAACCGTTGTTGGCTAGCGTTTCTTGGTAAGCAGGGCTAACACGATCACGGTTCACGGCAGACAACAACCGATCTGGCAGTCCATAAGATACTTGGAAAACCGCTGCTGCTAAATCAGGATGGGCAATATGATTACCCTGAAATGTACTTACTTCCAAGGAACTCTCGATAAGCATGCGAGAGGACAGCGAGATGTTATCAAAAGCAACTAAAACACTTCGTTGAGTTTGTGGCTTTCTGGCACAAAGCAAAGTTTGAATAGGGTAGCGCAACCTAATGTCTTGTTCTATTTCGAGTTCACTGCGTTGTGACTCGTAGGTAGACATGGATATCCAACCCTGTCGTGTCATCAACGATTTGGCGGTCGTTGGGTAAGATGCCGGGAATAAGTCGTCTTGTTGTGTGATTGGACGATAGAGCGTGGCGTCAGCCCATATATGCATGCTATGGCTAGCAAAAAAGCATACGATGAAAATGCCAGGCAAGGGTTTAAATGAACGCATTGCTTTCAAATCATCAAGCTTTTTCCAGGTGACATTCGCTAAAATTAACTCAACAAGCACAATAAGCAAGAACACCAAGATAAAGCCTAAGAGCAGAATAAAGCTGCCGCCCGTAAACCATTGCTCTGCGTCACTCGTAAGTTGCGTAAGCGCATTTGAATTCAGGTGAAAACTGTAGCTTTGAAAAAAGAGGGCGTCGATGAGTAGAATGAATATCGCCACAGAGGACAGCACTGTAGCTATAGCCCTTAAAAATCGCGAATAAGGGAAGAACAAACAGAACGGGAAAATGAAAATAATAAAGAAAACAAAAGGCAAAAACGCGAAATGACCAATCCAACTTACCAACAAATAAGTGGTTGCTAGGGCTCCATGGGCTGGCTCGGCGGAATCTAAATAAAGCGTACCAATTAACAAAGCAATAATGATGTTGCCCAGGGTAAACCAATGGCCCCAACTTATACTTCTTGCTATGCGATCTCGGTGCTGTTGTTTAGACATTCGCTCTCAACTTGTAATGTAATTTTAGTTTTGAGAAACAGACTGCTTCAGAATTGCCCCGAACTGTTCGGCTAATTGTGCTTTTCTTTGTGCTGAATTTTCTTGTTGAATAACGTGAGTAACCAGATTACCCAATGTCATGAGTGCGAGATCTCTAGGCACGCGTTCTTCTGTTAACGTATTCAAAAGATTCTCGAAAAGTTCTTCTTGTTGCTGTGCAGAATATTTTGATTGAACAGGCATGAGGTTCCTAGTCGCTCCGTGTTAGAATTGAAATGAGTTTAACACAAATTGAAAGCTTGCATAGCGAGAGGGCGCATGAAACTAAGTATCACTTCCAGTGTGGTTCACCACCTTTTTCAAGACAACGACGGACAATTCGGTTTGCGATTGTCGCCGCAATTATTAGAAGAAACGGGTGATGTTCTGGGATTACTAGAAGAGCTTACTCGGGTGTATAACGCGAAGCCGGCAAAAGGATACGCACGCTTTATAGAAAAGCCTTCAGAGGATAGTGAAAGCGAAGACAATATTCCCGTGTCTAGTGAAACAAGCGCTGAACAAAAATTACCTTTCCAAACCTTAGTCGATTCCTGGTTAGCAGAAGAAACTAACTTCTTAGATTTTTCGCAGGAGGCGGCGCGCTTGCTTAAAAACGAAATTGCTGATTATGGAGTGTTTGAAAGTGGCTTCTTATTGATGGCCGACTACGAACAAACAGCAGACCGCTACTTGCTCGTTAGCTTTATTCCTGTGCGCGAAGGGGTAATGGTGCAACCAGACTTATCGGTAGACCGCAGTGCGCAATTGGATGTGAATAAACTACAGCTAGCCGCACGTATTAACCTTACAGAACTTGCTGCCAATGTTGACGGCATGGACTATATCTCCTTTATTCGCGGTAGAGCAGGCAGAAAAGTTGCTGATTTCTTTTTGGATTTCTTGGGGTGCGCAGAACAACTTAACGCGAAGAAAACCACCGAGAGCTTGGTGAAAACAGTACAGTCTTATGTTTCTGATAATGAGCTGCCCAGAGAGTTAGGCGTAACCTTGCAAAAGGACGTGTTCGATTATTGTGGTGAGCAATGGCAACAGGGCGAGAAGGTAAAGGTAGACGATATCGAAGAACGCTTTGGTAACCACGGTGCGCCTTCATTAAAAGAATATACTCAAACTAAAGACGTAACATTGCCGCAGGAGTTTCCAGCTGACAAAACCGCGCTGCGTGGTCTGGTGAAGTTCCAAGGCCAAGGCGGAGGGCTTAGTGTAGCGTTCGAACAGAAAATGCTCGGCGAGAGAGTCCAGTATGATCCTGCTACCGATACATTAACCATAACTGGTACGCCTCCGAATTTAAGAGAGCAATTAAAACGGTTTTACGGTCAAAACGACTAATAAAAATGCCAGCTAAATAGCTGGCATTTTTTTTCGCTAACGTTCACTGCAACGAATTGGGTATTAATTGTCACCGGAGCTTGGAACGATTTGGACGGCGTGCAAACCTTTAGGACCTTCTTGAAGTTCGAATTCAACTTCTTGACCTGCCTTGAGCGTTCTGTATCCATCCATTTGAATTGTGGAATAGTGTGCGAATATGTCACCACTACGATCTTCGCTTTCAATAAAACCGAAACCTTTGGAGTTATTGAACCATTTCACCTTGCCGGTAGCCATACATCTACTTCCTTCTTATGTCGTACGAACTAATTTACCTGTTGTTGAAACATTTCGTTATAATAAAGATGTCTTTGTTTTCTTATGAATAAACCTATGGAGGTTGTTTTTTATAACAACTGACACCATCTCTAACTCTAGAGTAGGTTATTTATTAGTCAAGGCATTTATCGTCTTTTTGCACAAAAAGTTAACATTTATTTTTTGATGATTTCGCGTGAAATGGTCAGGAAACAGCTATAGTAAGAGATATGAGCAAGTTTAGTGATTCAATACCAGAGCACCACTTAGAAGAAGAGACGGTAGTAGGTATAACACCTCCCTCGCAGTACCAAGTGATGTTGAACAATGACGATTACACACCAATGGACTTTGTCATTGAAGTTTTAATGCGGTTTTTTAAGCTTGATCAGGAAGCCGCAACTGATGTTATGTTAAAGGTGCATTATCAAGGAAAAGCAGTTTGTGGTGTATATTCTGCGGAAATTGCCGAAACAAAGGTAGTACAGGTGAATCAGTATGCTCGAGAAAATCAGCATCCTCTGCTCTGTACCATGGAGCAAGCCTAATCAATGAAGTAAGGAGGCATTTATGCTGAACAAAGCGCTGGAACTTACATTAAACGATGCTTTCAAAATTGCGCGTGACCGTCGTCATGAGCTTATGACCGTTGAGCATCTACTTTTAGCCCTCCTAGACAACCCAGAGGCAGCTGAAGCGTTGCGCTCATGCGAGGTGAACTTTGATTCACTGCGCGATGAACTCTTAAATTATATTGAACGAGCTACTCCAAAACTTGGTGATGACCAAGAAGACACGCAACCTACACTTGGTTTTCAACGCGTACTCCAACGTGCAGTATTCCATGTTCAATCTTCGGGTAACTCCGAGGTGAGTGGTGCGAATGTGTTGGTGGCGATTTTCAGTGAGCAAGAGTCACAGGCCGTTTACTTGTTAAACAAGCATGATGTAACACGACTAGACGTTGTGAACTTTATTTCTCATGGCATTTCTCGATTAGACGAAGAACAAGGGCAAGAGCCTGAAGAAGCCGTTGAGGAAGAGGGTGCAAATAGCAAAGAACCGAGTTATTTAGCGCGCTTTTGTACCAATCTTAACGTTCGAGCGCTAGAAGGGCGTATCGACCCGTTAATCGGTCGTGACGCCGAATTAGAACGTACCGTTCAAGTATTGTGTCGTCGTAGAAAGAACAATCCACTTTTAGTCGGTGAAGCTGGTGTAGGTAAAACGGCCATCGCAGAAGGTTTAGCTTACCGGATTGTTCATGGTGATGTTCCAGACGTTATCGGTAACGCGACTATCTACAGTTTAGACATGGGCGCTTTATTAGCGGGTACTAAGTATCGTGGCGACTTTGAAAAGCGCTTTAAAGTGTTACTCAAAGAACTCAGCAAAAACGACGGTGCAGTTCTATTCATTGATGAAATTCACACCATAGTAGGAGCAGGTGCTGCATCGGGAGGCGTAATGGACGCTTCTAACCTGTTAAAACCTATGCTGAGCAGTGGTGAGCTCAAATGTATTGGCTCTACCACCTATCAAGAATTTAAGAATATCTTTGAGAAAGACCGGGCGTTGGTGCGTCGGTTCCAAAAAATAGACGTGGTAGAGCCGTCGGTAGATGACACAACCCGAATTTTGATGGGATTGCGCGACCGATACGAAGAACACCACGGTATACGTTACACGCAACCAGCGATTCGTGCGGCGGCTGAGCTTTCAGCGAAGTATATTAATGAGCGCCATTTGCCGGATAAAGCTATTGATGTTTTAGACGAAGCAGGGGCGAGCCAACGTTTGCTGCCTCCTTCAAAGCGCAAGAAAACGATTGGCGTGGGCGACATCGAGTCGATTATTGCTCGCATTGCTCGAATTCCAGCACAGTCGGTGTCTAGAACCGATCAAAGTATGTTGTCGCAATTGGATCGCAACTTAAAAATGGTGGTATTTGGGCAAGACGAAGCCATCGACAATTTAACCTCTGCGATTCGTTTGTCTCGTTCTGGTTTAGGTAGTGAACATAAACCTGTGGGCTCTTTCTTATTTGCGGGCCCAACCGGTGTGGGTAAAACAGAGGTTACGCAGCAATTAGCGAAGGTTATGGGGGTTGAGTGCCTGCGTTTTGATATGTCGGAGTACATGGAGCGTCATGCGGTTAGTCGTTTAATTGGTGCACCTCCAGGATATGTTGGCTATGAACAAGGTGGCTTACTTACTGAAGCGGTGATTAAAAACCCGTACTGCGTAGTGTTGCTAGATGAAATAGAAAAAGCGCATAGCGATATTTATAACGTGCTGCTGCAAGTTATGGATAACGGATCATTAACCGACAACAACGGTAGAAAAGCTGATTTTAGAAACGTTGTGCTGGTGATGACAACCAATGCTGGTGTTCGTGAAACAGTGCGCAAGTCTATTGGCTTTAAGCAACAAGACCACAGTTTCGACGCGATGTCTGAAATCAATAAGGTGTTTACCCCAGAGTTCAGAAACCGTCTTGATGGCATTATTTGGTTCAACCACTTAGATGAGGAAGTTATTCTTCAGGTTGTCGACAAGTTTATTTGTGAGTTACAAGCGCAACTAGACCGTAAAGGCGTTTCTCTAGAAATGGATAGTGCTGCAAGAAAATGGCTTGCTGAAAATGGCTACGACAAAGCTATGGGAGCAAGGCCAATGGAGCGTATCATTCAAGAGCACCTGAAAAAGCCGCTTGCCAATGAGATTCTATTTGGCAAATTGAGCCAAGGCGGTAACGTACGCGTTACTGTGAATGAAGAGGCGACGGATATAACGGAGCAGTTGCGATTTATTTATGATAACGAGAGCGAAGCGGTTAGCGCTTCATAAGTGGTTTTTCAAAAAGGTTGAAAGCTGTTGATACGAAAAAGCCCGACTTATTGAAGTCGGGCTTTTTTATAATGTGCTCACAACGCAAAAAAGCGCTATGCGTTGAATAATTAACGTGTTCTGAAAACGATACGACCTTTAGTTAAGTCGTAAGGCGTTAATTGTACGGTAACTTTGTCACCAGTAAGAATTCGAATGTAGTTCTTACGCATTTTTCCAGAGATGTGCGCAGTCACCACGTGACCGTTTTCTAGCTCAACACGGAACATGGTGTTTGGGAGTGTTTCAAGGATAACTCCCTGCATTTCAATACTATCTTCTTTCGCCATTCATTCCTCGGATATTTATCTGTACATTCTGGCTGATTTTCAAACGCGGGGGATTTTAGCGCGTTTCTGTCGAAATTGCCAACTCGTTCATCATTATGGCTTGTGGTGCAAGAAACCGGTTTAAAATTTGTGTGGCTTTACCCAAATTGAGTTGTTGAATGTATTGGTGTCTAGGTAGATCAATTGCGCCCAATGAATACAAATGCTCATTGGGTACCTGGCAGTCGATAAGTTTTAACCCGGCTGGACTTAAGTGTGTCTCTAATGCTAAAAGCGCACATTTTGAAGCGTTTGTAGCTTTATGGAACATGCTTTCCCCACAAAATGTACTACCCACTAAAACACCATATAATCCGCCGACCAATTCGTTATCCTGCCAAACTTCAACAGAGTGGGCTTTTCCTAATTGGTGAAGCTCTACGTAAGCATTTATCATTTCTTCCGTAATCCATGTGCCTGTTTTCTCTTCATGAACTTCTGCACAAGCCTGAATAACTTCCTCAAACGCTTGGTTGATCGAGTAAGAAAAGGTTGTCTTGCGAACAAACTTTTTAAGACTTCTACTGACGTGCAGTTGCCCTGGTAGAAAAACAGTTCGTGGATTAGGAGACCACCACATGATGGGTTCGCCATCGCAAAACCAAGGAAAGATCCCGTGCTCATAGGCAGCTATTAGTCTAGGCGTAGATAAGTCGCCGCCAAACGCCAGCAAGCCATTTGGATCGACGAGTGAATTTTCTACAGGAGGAAAATCAAGTGAAAGAGGGGAGAGTTGACTAAGCACGAAAAAAAGCCCAAACCTAAGTTCGGGCTTCTCCATATTACTTATCTAGCGCGTCAAGGTAGCGCTCTGCGTCGAGAGCCGCCATACAGCCTGTACCGGCTGAAGTTATTGCTTGACGATAAATATGGTCGCTCACGTCACCCGCAGCGAAAACACCCGGAATACTTGTTTGGGTAGCGTTGCCGTCGGTGCCTGAATGAACTTTAATGTAGCCATTTTCCATATTCAGTTGGCCTTCAAACATTTGTGTGTTTGGCTGGTGGCCAATGGCGATAAATACGCCGTGTACCGACAAATCACTGATTTCGTCATTTTGTGTGTCGCGTAATTTAACGCCAGTCACACCTGCGTCATCACCTACAACTTCTTCTAAGGTTTTGTTTAGATGAAGCTTGATATTGCCATTCTTCGCTTTTGCCATGAGGCGATCAGCAAGAATTTTCTCTGAACGGAAGCTGTCGCGACGGTGAATGACATGAACAGTTTCAGCAATATTTGAAAGGTATAGTGCTTCTTCAACAGCAGTGTTTCCGCCACCTACAACACAAACCTCTTGTCCGCGGTAGAAGAAACCGTCACAAGTAGCACATGCACTCACTCCACGGCCTTGGAATGCAGTTTCTGAGGGTAAGCCTAAGTATTTAGCTGAAGCACCAGTAGCAATGATTAACGCGTCGCAAGTGTATTCACCACTGTCACCTTTCAAACGGAAAGGACGCTCTGTAAGCGCTACTTCGTTAATGTGATCGAAAATGATCTCTGTGTTGAAGCGCTCTGCGTGCTGTTGCATACGAACCATTAAGTCAGGTCCAGTTAAGCCTTCTGGATCGCCTGGCCAGTTCTCTACTTCAGTTGTGGTGGTTAACTGACCGCCTTGTTGCATACCCGTTACGAGTACCGGGTTTAAGTTCGCGCGAGCTGCATAAACAGCAGCTGTATAACCAGCAGGTCCAGACCCTAAAATTAATAGTTTACAATGCTTTACTTCAGACATTCAGATGCTCCGTAGGGCGTTCTGTTAAATAAAATGATTCGGTATTCTAGGCAAGAGCAGGGAAGAGGTAAAGCACCCGGAGTAACCGAGTGCTTTGTAGGGTGTAAACTTTACGATTCGCGAATTGCTTCTAGCGGATCTTTGTAGTTTAAACCAAGTTCTTCACCTAAATCGTCATGCACTGCTTTATAGGTAATGTCACCACGGTGCATATTCAAGCCGTTTAGAAGATTTTTATCACGCTCAAGGGCAACCAAGCCGTCGTTTGCGATAGCAATACCATGTGGCAATGTCGCATTGTTCAACGCAATAGTTGAAGTTCTTGCTACGCCACCTGGCATGTTAGCCACGCAGTAATGTACAACGTCATCAACAATATAAGTTGGGTCTTGGTGCGTTGTTGCTTTAGAAGTTTCAAAGCAACCGCCTTGGTCTATAGCAACGTCAACCAATACAGAACCAGGCTTCATTTGTTTAATGTGCTCACGAGTAAGCAATTTTGGAGCTGCCGCACCTGGAATAAGTACTGCACCTACAACAAGGTCTGCTTGACGAGAGAAGTGGTCGATAGCGTCAACAGTAGAGAAGATGGTTTTCACACGGCCATCAAAGATGTCGTCTAGTTCACGCATACGGGTTAGTGAACGATCTAATATAGTTACGTCTGCGCCCATACCAATGGCCATTTTCGCAGCGTTCGTACCTACAACACCGCCACCAATGATAAGCACTTGCGCAGGTGCTACACCAGGAACACCACCAAGCAATGTACCGCTACCACCTTGTGCTTTTTCCAAGTGGTGTGCACCAGCTTGAATAGACATGCGACCAGCAACTTCGCTCATTGGCGCCAATAGAGGCAAGCCACCACGGCTGTCGGTTACTGTTTCGTAAGCAATCGCTGTTACACCAGCTTCTGCCAACAAACGTGTTTGCTCTGGGTCTGGTGCTAAATGTAGGTAGGTGTAAAGAATTTGGCCTTCACGTAGTTGTTTACATTCGTTTGGCTGTGGCTCTTTAACTTTCACGATCATTTCTGCAGTCGCGAAAATTTCCTCTGGCGTGTCAATAATTTTTGCACCAGCTTGCTCATAGTCTTCATTGGTAAAACCAATCGCAAGACCACCGTCGCGCTCTACGATAACTTCGTGACCGTGAGCTACATATTCGCGCACAGCAGCAGGAGACAAGCCAATACGGTATTCGTGGTTTTTTATCTCTTTAGGTACACCAACTAACATGAGGTAGTCCTTCTTTAATTAGGGCTAGTAAAAGGCCAAGAAAAATTTGCGCAAAGTATAGCCTAGCCATGTGTAGTGTGACTCACTTTTGTTTATGCTCTAAAAAGACTAAAATGCTGTTAATTATTTTAAAAATAGTGGAAATAACCAACTGTGTCTGAATTTGAAGATAAAATAACCATCGATCGCATAGACCGTAAAATATTGCGCATTCTGCAAGATGACGGAAGAATCACCAATACGGCTTTAGCGAAAGCGGTGGGATTAAGTCCTACGCCTTGTCTTGAAAGGGTTAAAAAGCTTGAAAAGCTTGGTGTTATTGAAGGTTATACCGCCAAAATAAATCCTGACAAGCTAGGCTCACCTTTATTGGTTTTTGTAGAAATAACCTTAAGTAGAACCTCGACCGACTCTTTCGCTGACTTCAGCGAAGCCGCACAAAAAACAGATGAGGTGTTAGAGTGTCATTTAGTGTCTGGTGATTTCGACTTTTTACTCAAAGCTCGTGTTGCCGATATGGCTGCGTACAGAAAGTTACTTGGGGAAACCATTTTGAATATGCCAGGTGTAAATGAGTCGCGAACCTACGTGGTTATGGAGGCGGTGAAGCAGGGTAACAAAGTGGTGATTCGTAATTAATTTTTATGAGGCATCCACCTCGCTATTCTTATGCTGTATAGTGATTGCAGCATATAAAAATTATAAAGTAGGTTGTGTTCTAAAGGAATAAAAACTACATGACAGGCATACAAAGACTATTAGAAGCCGGTTTAATACTTGTTAGCGCATTAAGTATCTTTCTTCTCACTTCGTTACTTACGTTTCACCCCGCTGATCCCGGTTGGACACAGGCAGGTTATACCCAAGAAATACAGAATGCTGCCGGGCCAATAGGCGCTTGGTTTGCTGATGTTTTGTTATTCGTATTCGGAATTATGGCTTACGCCATGCCATTCCTGCTTATGCTTGCCGGTTATTTTATTTTTTACCGTCCCCGTGAAGTGACTGAAATCGATTTTTTAACACTCGGCCTCCGTTTAATTGGTGTGGTTCTTGTGGTTGCAGGTGCCACTGGCATATTTAGCATTCATGTGGGACCCGTGTTCTCGTTTTCTGCAGGTGGCATATTTGGTGATGTACTGGTAAGCGCCATGGTGCCGTACTTCAATGTGCCAGGCACGTTATTATTGCTGCTTACTTTTGTGCTCACTGGAATTACGCTGATGACCGGACTTTCTTGGCTGAAAGTTGTCGATGCCATCGGACAAGGAACCATTACTGCAGGTTTGTGGATTTATAACCGCTTTAGCCAAAGCTCGGCAGAGCCTGCACCGCAAAAAGCTCCAAAAGAACCCTCTGTTTGGTTATTAAGAATACAAGCGTTGGCAAGTAAACTCGCGTTTTGGAATCGTAAGGGTGAAAAGCAAGATAAGGTAGAAAGCGTACAAGAGGAAAGCGACGACGTACCATGGAACGATGGACGCGTAGAGCCTGCCATTGATGAAGATATTCCGTCGATCACTACGTCAGCACCAGAGATCGATGATGATGAACTCGAGCGTCGCGTTGGCAACATTGCGCACCATGAAAATGACACCGATGATTTTGATGAAGACTACGAAGAAGCTGACGTCGATACCGGGGATAGCTGCGACTTCGAAGACGATACGGTAGCGCCTGAACAGAATGACGATGAAAGCGATGAAGCTGACCAAGAAGAGGCTACTGAAGAGCCAAGCCGATATGTTGATCCATTACCGTCACTTGCCTTACTAGACAGACCAAACCAACAGGAAAATCCACTTTCACAAGAAGAGCTAGATCAAATAAGTCGTACTGTAGAGTCGGTATTGAAAGACTTTGGTGTAGACGTTCACGTTGCAGGTGTTCAACCTGGGCCTGTTATAACTCGATTTGAGCTCGACTTGGCGCCAGGGGTAAAAGTTTCCAAAATATCTAATCTTGCAAAAGATATAGCTCGCAGTTTGTCGGCTATCGCTGTGCGTGTAGTTGAGGTAATTCCTGGTAAGTCCTATGTAGGGTTGGAATTGCCGAACAAACACCGAGAGATTGTGCAGCTACACGAAGTTTTGTCATGTGACGCATTCCAAAACTCAGCCTCGCCACTCACCATGGTATTAGGTAAGGATATCTCCGGGAAACCGGTTGTGGTTGATCTTGCCAAAATGCCACATTTACTCGTTGCGGGTACAACCGGCTCAGGTAAGTCGGTTGGTGTTAACGTCATGATTCTTAGCTTGCTGTATAAGTCACAGCCAGAAGACGTGCGCCTTATTATGATCGACCCTAAAATGCTTGAGTTGTCTGTATACGAAGGTATTCCACACTTACTTGCTGAAGTGGTTACCGACATGAAAGATGCAGCTAATGCGCTGCGTTGGTGTGTTGGAGAAATGGAGCGTCGTTATAAGTTAATGTCGGCGCTGGGTGTTCGAAACCTCAAAGGCTATAACGCCAAAGTTTTGGACGCCAAAGAGCAAGGTCAACCTATAAAAGATCCACTCTGGAAGCCTACAGACTCTATGGACGTTGAAGCGCCAGAGCTAGAAAAACTGCCTTACATTGTCGTGGTTGTAGACGAGTTCGCTGACATGATGATGATTGTAGGGAAGAAAGTTGAAGAGCTCATCGCGCGTATCGCTCAAAAAGCGCGAGCTGCGGGTATTCACTTAGTGTTGGCTACGCAAAGACCTTCAGTAGACGTTATTACGGGCTTAATTAAGGCCAATATACCTACCCGTATGGCTTTCCAAGTGTCGTCAAAAGTAGACTCGAGAACGATACTCGACCAACCGGGCGCAGAACAATTGTTGGGGCAGGGTGACATGCTTTACTTACCGCCAGGTTCTGGTGTTCCTACTCGTGTTCATGGGGCATTTGTTGACGATCATGAAGTACATGCCGTAGTAGGTGACTGGAAAGCACGAGGTAAACCGAATTACCTAGAAGAAATTCTTAGCGGTGATGCGAATGAAGATACGTTACTACCTGGTGAAAGCAGTGACGAAGACGCAGAGTCTGATCCGTTATACGACGAAGCTGTCGCTTTTGTAACGGAAAAAGGACGGGTTTCGGTGTCATCGGTGCAGCGCCAATTTAGAATTGGTTACAATCGGGCGGCGCGCATTGTTGAACAAATGGAAGTTAGTGGTGTCGTATCATCAGCAGGCCCAGGCGGTGCGCGGGAAGTATTAGCCCCTCGTGCTCCGCGTGACTTTTAACGGATGTAGAGGCTACATATGCAGTACTTCAAAAGGTTTGTAATCCTTATTACAGTAGGTTGCGCACTCACGGTGCTTTCAGTGCAAGCGCAACAAGAACAGAGTGAAGCTCTGACAAGTTTAAAAGCGAATTTAGACCAAATTGAAACGCTTGCGGGAGATTTCGAGCAAACGGTTTACGAAAATAACGAAGTACTGCAAAGCTTGTCGGGCAACTTCGTGTTGGCTAGAGACTCACTGTTACGTTGGGAAACCCTGTCACCGGAACCTTCCACATTGGTCGCTGATGGTGAAACTTTGTGGTACTACGACCCCTTTATAGAGCAAGTGTCTTTGTTTGACCAACAACAAATGACCGAGTCTAATGCATTGCTCGTACTCCTTGAAACAAGTGCAGAACTTGAGGGAATGAGGGTTACGCGAGATAACTTAGAGTGGAGTATTCAAGGTGAAGATGAATCTCAGTCTTTACGCATGAACTTTTCACCTGATGGTGTCTTGCAGGGACTGCATATTCAGACAGGAATGAATCAATTTAGTGTCATCACCTTCACTAACCTTCAAGTGAATGACAGCGTAGATTCCAACATTTTCGAGTTTCAAATCCCGGAAGGGGTTATGGTAGACGACCAAAGATAAACCAAAGGTTAGTGCGATGGTTAAACAGATGTCTTTCGCAGACGACAGCCAGGATGCCTACCAACCGCTAGCCGCACGTATGCGCCCAACGAGTTTAAATGACTACGTAGGGCAACGGCATTTAGTCGGTGAGGGCAAACCGCTTCACAAAGCGATTGCCTCCGGCAAACTCCACTCCATGATATTTTGGGGCCCGCCAGGAACCGGGAAAACCACGTTAGCTGAAATGATGGCTAGCCAAGCAGATGCGCACGTTGTAAAAATTTCTGCGGTTACTTCCGGTGTCAAAGATATTCGTGCTGCGATTGAGCAAGCTAAAAGTGTTCGTGGACAATATCAAACCATGCTGTTTGTAGATGAAGTTCACAGGTTTAATAAAAGCCAACAAGATGCCTTCTTACCGCACATCGAAGACGGAACGGTCGTTTTTGTCGGGGCTACCACCGAAAACCCTGGTTTTGCATTAAATAACGCACTCCTTTCACGGGCGCGTGTGTATCGTTTAAAAGCTCTTGATGAAACAGACATCGAAAACCTTATTCGCCGAGCTTTAACTGACACAGAGCGCGGCCTTGGCGACAAAAATTTATCGATTGATAACGATGCGGTTGAATTCCTTCTGCGTATTACAGCGGGCGATGCGCGAAAGTCGCTGAATTACCTAGAAATAGCTTCAGACTTTATTGAAGGCGATGCGGGTGTAATAACTAAGGCGCTTATTGAAGAAGTGAGTGGCGAGCGTGCTATTGCTTTTGACAATGGTGGCGACGCTTATTACGACCTTCTTTCCGCCTTTCATAAGTCGGTTCGCGGCTCTTCTCCAGACGGCGCTTTATATTGGTATTGTCGATTTTTAGCTGCCGGTGGTGAGCCACTAGTCATAGCAAGAAGGTTACTCGCTATCGTCTCAGAAGATATAGGTAATGCGGACCCAAGAGCGATGCAGCTCGCCATGAATGCTTGGGATACGTTTCATCGAGTGGGGCCTGCTGAAGGCGAGAGGGCAATTGCTCAGGCAACAATTTATTGCGCAGTTGCAGCAAAAAGCAATGCTGTGTACCAGGCATTTAACACCATGATGGCAAAAGTGAAGGAAGGGCCTGACTACCCGGTACCACCACATTTGCGGAATGCTCCAACGAAAGTACATGAAGCTGAAGGTTACGGGCAGTCTTACCGCTATGCGCATAATGAACAGCATGCGTACGTTCCAGGTGAGCGGTATTTGCCAGGCGCGATGGCTGAACAGGCGTTCTACCAGCCTTCTGACCGCGGTCTCGAGGCGAAAATAAAAGAAAAATTGGAGTGGTTGAAAGGGCTAGATCAACAAAGCGAATGGCATAGGCCTTTGCATGATGACGATTAATGGAACGTTACTACTATGGGGAACGCTTGGTGGCGGGCTAGGCGCTTTGTGCCGCTATACCAGCGTTTATAGCTTCTCTCGGCTCTCTCGGCTTTTTTGGTTGGGGAATCTCGCTGCAAATATACTCGGTTGTTTTTCTTTGGGGCTGTTCCTTAATTTTTTAGATTTTGATCTTAATAACCTCACTGCTGCACAGTTTTTCTGGTTGGGGGCTATCGCGGGTTTAACAACGCTGTCGGGCTTGTTTATCGATGGGCAAAAGCTCTTGGTACAAGGTCGTAGTGCAATATTTCGCTTTATCTTTGTGTCTGTTGCTACTGGTTTAGTTGCATATTCAGCAGGGTTTTACGGGTTTTCATGGCTTCATACAGGCTTACAGTAGGAGCTATGCAATGACGACGTACATGAAGTCTCTCGGTTTTGTATTTGCTGGAGCTATAATCGGAAGCTTGCTACGTATTCTTTTTCTTACTTTTGAGACAGAATATTTCCCTTTTATGCTGCTCCTCGTTAACATATTGGGTTGTGGCTACGCAGGAACAATAGTGCAGTTTTGCCGCACAAATAAATTGTCCTCGCATTGGTTTCAATTCCATGTTGCAGGTATTGCTGGCGGAACGACTACATTCGCGGGTTTTGTCTATGAACTTATGGTTTATGGGCAGCAACAGGAATACGTTTATATTGGGTTTTGGTTAGCAGCCACGCTGTTATTATGCACAGCGGGCTTTTTGTTAGGTTTGCACGTAGGCAAACGCTTGGAATAATTGAAGTAGTAAAGTTAGGAACTCTTATATGTTGGACGCCAGTCATTTCCGTGAAGGAATAGAAGAAACTGCGAAAAAATTAGCGCGCCGAGGATTCACTCTCGACGTGGAAAAACTGAAAGGCTTAGAAGCAGAACGTAAGTCCATACAGGTTAAAACCGAAACCCTGCAAAGTGAGCGTAATAGCCGCTCTAAAATGATTGGTAAGGCGAAAGCGCAAGGGGAAGACATTGCACCTTTGCTGGCAGAAGTAGGCGACCTTGGCGACCAATTAGACGCAGCCAAA
This sequence comes from Lysobacter sp. N42, assembly GCF_004344885.1. Taxonomy (NCBI): domain Bacteria; kingdom Pseudomonadati; phylum Pseudomonadota; class Gammaproteobacteria; order Lysobacterales; family Lysobacteraceae; genus Lysobacter; species Lysobacter sp. N42. Next base: position 671,500 of record NZ_SKFB01000001.1, on the reverse strand, counting down.
GCTCAACTCAGTGAAGTACAAGCTGCGATACAAGACATTATAGCGGGTGTGCCAAACCTTCCGGACGAGAGCGTGCCCGATGGTGCAGACGAAAGTGAAAATAAAGAAATTGCGACTTTCGGTGAAGTTCCATCATTTGATTTTGAAGTGGCAGACCATGTAGACGTGGCGGCTAAGCTTGCAAACGGTTTAGACTTTGAAACCGCAACTAAGCTTACAGGTGCTCGATTTGTTGTTATGCGCGGCGCAGTAGCCCGTTTACACCGTGCTTTAGCTCAGTTCATGCTCAACACTCATACCGAAGACAATGGTTATACAGAAGCCTACGTGCCTTATATTGTGAATCACGACTCATTAATGGGTACAGGGCAGCTTCCTAAGTTCGGTGAAGACTTGTTTCATGTAGACGGTGAAAGCCAAGATCGTGTTGCAATGTCACTTATTCCTACTGCTGAAGTGCCGCTAACCAACTTCGTACGCGACGAAATTGTTGACGAAGAGCAATTACCTTTGAGGTTTACAGCGCATACACCATGTTTCCGTAGTGAAGCTGGTTCTCATGGTCGCGACACGCGTGGTTTAATTCGTCAGCACCAGTTTGACAAAGTAGAGCTAGTGCAAGTAGTTAAGCCAGAAGAGTCTATGGATGCTTTAGAGGCTTTAACGTCGCATGCTGAAGGTATTTTGCAGGCGCTAAACTTACCTTATCGTAAAGTACTGTTATGTACAGGCGATATGGGCTTTGGCGCAACAAAAACATATGACCTTGAGGTATGGTTACCCGCACAGAATGCGTACCGTGAGATAAGTTCGTGTTCTAACATGGGTGATTTCCAAGCTCGTCGTATGCAGGCTCGTTTTAGACGTAAAGGCGCAAAGAAACCAGAACTTTTACACACCTTGAATGGTTCTGGCTTAGCAGTAGGGCGTACACTGGTTGCAGTACTTGAAAACTACCAGCAAGCCGACGGTTCGGTTGTTATTCCTGAGGTATTAAGGCCTTACATGGGTGGCATTGAACAAATAAAACCAGAATAGTTATAAAAGTAGCCTTAAATACACTTTGCGGGTTTGGGTAAACCCGCAATTCGTGTGGCTTGCTTTGCTGGACCTTTAGGGAACAAACTGTATAAATAGCGGCTGTTCCCTTTATCTTCGCCTAGCTTCTTCGCTACGGCTTTAACAAGCACCCGCATAGCCGGGCTAGTATCGTATTCTTGGTAAAATTCACGGACAAAGTTAACCACTTCCCAGTGCTCTGGTGAAAGCTCAATGTTTTCTAAAGTAGCGATGTGTTCAGCAAGCGTTTCATTCCACTGCTCAAAATGAAGTAGGTATTCATGTTTGTCGGTTTCATAGGTGCTGCCATTGACTTCAAACACTTTGCTGCTTTCCTTTTCTTTCCCAGTTAAAAACAATGCCCAATTTAATGCTCAGTTAAAAACAAATGTGATGCTTAGAATTAGAGTGTAACTGGTCTAGTTCGTGATCTGTAATGGTTTTAATATCCTCGAGGGCAGTTTCTTCCGGTGGCTGCAGATTCAAAAGGAACGCCGTATCTAAATCAAAGATGTCCTCAAGCATTGGTAATTTCTTATAACGATCGCTGTACTCGGACTTTAGATCGAGAATTTTTACAGCTGACGGTTCAAATACTACAGCCACAGCAATGTCCATACTCAACGCAGCAATGATCATGTCGACGGCTTCTCTAGCACTCGATGTATCAGCGCCAGAGCGAATCGTGAACAATACGGTGTATTTAAAATTGTTCGACATGATCAGCCTCCACTAAACGGCTCATAAACTCTGTTAATCCACCGGCTTCAAAGCCTTGTGCTAGGTTTGCGTTAAGCTCTGGTGGAGCTACCAAACCATAATGAGCGCCCACTGTTGCACAGGCAACAAGGGGAGCTTTCAAGTTTAACCATTGTTGTTGAAGTGCCTGAATTGCTCCATCGATGTGATCGTTTCGAGCAATAACTGTACTTGGACCATAAAAAAACACCTGAACTAGCGAGTCTTGATTCGATGTGATTTCGTGCACGCGCTTAAGTGCCTGTTGCATTTGCTCTTGCTCACTTGGAGCCGACTTCACCAATAAAATATAAGATGCCATAACACGCTCTTAAATAAATAATGAACTTAGTTTACTGCTTTCGAAGGCATAAAAAAACGCCCCGAAGGGCGTTTTTAAAGGACTTAATCTAGCGTTTAATCGTCGCCGCCGAATGCTGACAGTAAGCTCAGCAAACTCACGAAGATGTTATAAATAGATACGAACAACGTCGTGGTTGCGAGAATGTAGTTTCTTTCACCACCGCGAACTATTTCGCTGGTTTGCATTAAAATTGCACCAGACGAGAACAGTATAAATAGGCAGCTCAGTGCCAAGCTAAGTGCTGGAAGCTGCAGAAATATATTCGCTACAATACCGATCAGTAGTACAAAGAAGCCGGCAACCATCATACCGCCAAGAAAACTCATATCTTTCTTAGTAGTAAGAATGTAGCCTGAAAGCGCAAAGAATATAAGTGCAGTACCACCCATAGCAACCATAACGATGTCGGCACCACCATTAGCTACAACCATGTTCAATATTGGTCCAATGGTGTAACCCATGAAGCCTGTGAGTGCGAATACAAACGCAATACCTGCGCCACTATTGGCTGTTTTATGAATGGCAAATAGCAAGCCATAAAAGCCAACAATCGTAATAAGGAACCCAGGATACGGTAGGTTCATCATGCCGCTAATACCGGCTACAACAGCACTGAAAGCCAATGACAGCGCTAGCAGGGTATATGTGTTCCGCAGTACTTTATTGACGGCCAGGGTAGATTCGCGGCCTGCCGTTTGCACTGTTGGATTGTTCATGAGTCGCACTCCTTAAAGTGTTATTTACTTCTATTACTCAAAATTAGAGACTTCATAGTATCAGAAGTTCCCGAATCTTGGGTATGGACTAAAAATTATTTTGTGTAAATAAAGTGGGGGCAATACTTCTACTTTTAAAGGTATTGGGAGGAACAAAGTCAGAACCGGCTGAGAATCAAAAGAACACGTTAAAATTTGCTTAATGATTGTTCAAAAACGGATTCTTCGTATAATTTGTAAGCAAATAGTCATTTTTCTTCAATTTTTCCTTTACAAGCCCTCTGTGGCTCATTATTATTCACGCCGTCTTCAACGAACAACACGAAGACAACAATTCGGAGAGGTGGCAGAGCTCGGTTTAATGCACCTGACTTGAAATCAGGCGTAGGTTCATCCCTACCGGGGGTTCGAATCCCTCCCTCTCCGCCAAATACAAAAGAGACCGCCTATATGGCGGTCTTTTTGTATTTGTAGGAAAAAGAAAGGGACTTGGTTCTAACCACGGTTCGACAAAACGGCAGGACAGCCGTTTTGCACGTTAATTTCCGAAGGAAATAACGCCCGAAGGGTTCGCGCCAGGACGGCGTGAATGAATCCCTCCCGTATGGTTAACTCTACAGCGGAGCAGGACAGCCGTTTTGCACGTTAATTTCCGAAGGAATTAACGCCCGAAGGGTTCCCGCCAGGACGGCGCGAATGAATCCCTCCCGTATAGCTAAAGGTTTACTCGGGGCTTTTTCTTTATTGGCGTTCGAGAAAGGGACTTGGTGATATAGCTCTCCAATCCCCTGTGTGTTAGCTTTAAAGCAAACAAACAACCTTAAGCACGCATGCCGAAGCAAAACCTCTCATTTTCACATCACTGGCTACTTAATGCCGTTTACGCATTGAGAAAAGATGCCATTAAAAAGCCATTCCAAATACCGTCGCGCGAGAGCGAAACTACGACTCAAGACAATCAGGCTGCGCACTGTGAATATTGGTTAGAGCACAATACGGCTCTTCAAGACATTAGAAACGCACAGCATCAGGTCGAGAAGTTTGCTAAGTCTATAATTCTTGTATTTGCGGTCTTATTCTTTATTTCGGGAATTGCATTGGTAAACAGTGTTCTTTCAGGCTCGCAAGACGTATTGAATGTTCCGGCGCTGTTGGTCACCACCATTGGCGTGAACACAATCTTATGTGTAGTTTGGCTAGTCAGTTACTTTATGTCCGCGAGTAGAGGCCGAGGACTAGGTGGCTGGCTTATGGCCAAAATACCCTTCCTAGTGAGTAAGTTCGGTAAAAAGTCGCAATTGTTAGCGGGGGTGGGTAGTCAGTATTTATCTACGTTAACGGAACTTAAGCTTGCGAAGCTCACTTTTGCCGTCATTACGCATACCTTATGGAGTGCTTACCTTGTCGGCATTTTACTGGCCATATTCTTTCACATGTTATTTGGCGAATACTGGTTTGTTTGGGAAACCACACTGCTGAACCAACAACAACTACAAACACTACAGCATATCGTGGGAGCTGGAATGTTCTGGTTTCAACATACAGATTTAACGGCGTTAGAAGTAGGTGGTAACCGCATGGAGCACCAGTTTGCCGCGGTTTGGCTGCTCAGCGCGATTATGTTTTATGGGCTGTTGCCTCGGGTTATTGCGCTGTCTTTGGTCTTTGTCGTTCGGAAAATGAAATTATCAGCGAAGTTCCTTTGGAGTTCAGACAAACCAAGTTATGTTTTGTTTAACCAGTATCATCTGCAGAACAGCAGAGTAACCGACTTAGATACTGAGTTAGCTACCCAACATAAAGTTAGCCAGTTTTCAAAAGTAGGCGAGGGCAGTGTTTGTTTTGCTTTAGAAGATAAAGTATCAAGTTTGGCTCCTGATGATATGCAAGACCTCGGGGTGATTAGCTCACGATCTCAACTTCAACAGGTTGCAGATGAACATAATGCTCCTTGGGCGGATGTCTTGGTTTTCATACCTAGCCAGCTTTCTCCTGATCGCGGCAATTTAGCGATTTTGGAAGAAGTCTGCGGTCATGCTAAATCGGTAGAATTTCAACTTGTACCGCAGCAAGAGCATTATGCAGAAGTTTGGCGCAGCTGCATTGAAAACCGCGAATCGCTTGCGGGTTTAAAGGAACAAACTCATGGAATTTAACACCGTGGATATTTGTGTCGTTGGTCATACAAACGCAGGTAAAACGAGTTTGCTGCGAACGCTACTTCGGCAAAAAGACTTTGGTGTTGTGGCCGCTATGCCAAGCACGACAAGAGACGTTGTAGGTACTGAAACTAAGGCACCCAGTGCTAAGACGCTGAAATGGCACGACACTCCGGGCTTGGAAGAAAGTAGAGAATTGTACGATGTCATGCGTAATGGAACACCTGAGGATTTAAAGCATGACGGGCCAGGGCAGGTGAACTATTTTTTACAACAAGAAAAGCTCGTCACACGTTTCTCTCAGGAAAGTAAGGTACTGAAACAGTTAATGCAAAGCCACGCTGCTCTCGTGGTTATCGACACACGTTCATCCGTGTTGGAAAAGCTACTAGACGAACTATCCATTTTAAAACTCAGTGGTATTCCGCTTATACCTGTATTGAATTTCTCAACGATAAAAGATGACGTTAAGCGTTGGGAAGAGGCTTTACGGAAGATGAGTATTCATAACTTTGTCGTCTTCGATACTGTTCGCACGCCTCCGTCGGCTGAAGAGGAATTGTTTGAACAATTGGCAAGTGTGTTACCTAAGTTTAAAGAAGATTTCAAAGCTCACCTTGAATACCGAAGGCAGGCGCAAGTGAGTCGTGTTTCCGAGTCTTTGCTACATGTTGCTGACTTAATCGCTGAAGTAGGAACGTTGTACGAAATCGCTGAAAAAAATAAGCAGTCATCGATTCAAACTGAACTTGAAAAGCAGGTTCAATCTTTCGAATCTAAATATACGCTTAAAATCTTAGACATCTTTGGCTTTACGGCGAGTGACGCACGGCTAGCTGCATTACCCATGATGAAAGGTCACTGGGACGACAATGTATTTGACCCAAGTACATGGAGCAAGTTTGGTAAAAGCGTAGCTGCCACGACAGCAACCGGTGGTGCAGTCGGACTAAGCATAGACGTAATGACGGGCGGCTTAAGCTTAGGTCTGGGTACACTTATTGGTGGTGCGCTAGGTGTAGCGTACGAGAGTGCTGGGGCATTTGGTGAGAGAGTCAAGGCAAAAATAGCTGGAAAACAGCTGTTTACGGTAGATAAAGCCGTTCTGGAAATTATTACAACACGCGCAATGTTGCTAATAAATGCACTGCAGAAGCGTGGATTAGCGGCGCAACAATCCGTAGAGATCGAGTTTGATCAACAGCTGGATCTGTCCCCGCTTAGCGGCAGTTATCGTACATTAAAGCGCAACTTGAACTGGTCAAAGGAAGACCTTGAGTTGCGGTTAGTGCGTGATAAATACAATGCTTGGCGAACTAAGTTTCAAGAAAGCTTGCACACTGTAATGAAAGAAATGTGAACTAGACATGACGTCTATTTGAATTTCATAAAACTGTAATATATTGTTAAGGAGTTGTTACTATTTAAACGGTTGTTGTTTAAACCGCTATCTAACTAACTACAAGGACGTAATATGCGAGATATAATTTTAGCCTTACCCAAAGGTGTGAATAGCTCTGGCGTTGTGGCGCAGTTAACAGAGCACCGTTGGAATATTCTATGTGTGGCTTCCTGCCGACAGCAATTGCTCGACGCGCTTAAAACAGCGCCTAAAGCTGTTGTCATTTTAAGTGAGCGATTCGAAAACGCTACGTTACATAGCTTAATGAGAACAATTTATCGCCTACATCCTAGAGCGAATCTTATTTTGTGGACGTTTTCTTTAGCCTCTGCGTTAGACTTCAAATATCGCCACCCCGCAATTGTCGGTTATTACTACCGAACGGTAGAAACTCAGGAGCTATTGCGCGGCTGCCAAATTGTGGCGCTAGGGCAACGTTTTGCCTCACCGTATTTAACCAAAGCTTTTAAGCGTTACCGAAACTACAAAGACGACTCACAAATATACGCAGGCTTAAGCATTCGTGAAATTCAAATCTTTCAAATGATTACCGGGGGTATTACAGTCGCAGAAATAGCGGAACGTCTCGTGATTTCTCGGAAAACGGTCAATACATTCCGTTATCGATTATTTGAGAAGCTTAATTTAAAAAGCGACGTTCAATTAGCGCACTTAGCCATAAAACAGGGGCTAATTGAGCCCCAATATTAACCGCATAAAACCACGACACTCTTTCTTGCTTTTGGTAAGCTATAGCTCAGTTTTAACAAAGATTGAGTGTCGCTTTTCATGTCAGAGAACTTTGATTCTCAAAAGTTTCTTGCCTCTTTAACGCATCAACCGGGCGTGTACCGGATGTATGATGCCAACCAAGAAGTAATTTATGTAGGTAAGGCAAAAAGTCTGAAGAAAAGGGTGTCTAGCTATTTTAGAAAGCAGGTCGATTCTGTTAAAACCCAAGCATTAGTGAAGAATATATGCGCCATGGACGTTACGGTTACAAACACCGAGTCTGAAGCGCTTATTCTCGAGAATAGTTTTATTAAGAAATATCGCCCGAAGTACAACGTGTTACTACGTGACGATAAGTCTTATCCCTATATTTTTGTTTCAGCTCACCAGCATCCTCGTATTGCATTTCATCGTGGTGCGCGAAGAGAAAAGGGCGACTACTTTGGCCCGTTTCCTAATGGCCATGCGGTTAGAGAAAGCTTAAAACTGATTCAAAAAATTTTCCCGGTGCGCCAATGTGACGATAGTTACTACCGCGCGCGCAGCAGACCGTGCCTGCAGCATCAGTTAAAACGATGCTTAGCACCCTGTGTAAATATTTGTACTGATGACGAATATCAAGAGCAAGTGAACTTAGCGCGTATGTTCTTACGGGGTAAGAACCAAGAGGTTATCGACGAGCTGGTGAAGTCTATGGAAGGTGCCAGTGAAGAACTTAACTTTGAGAAAGCGGCGAGCCTTCGTGATCAAATAATTGCGCTCCGTGCTGTGCAAGAAAAGAACGCTGTGAGTGGTGGCCAAAGCGAACTCGACGTTATAGGGGTTTGGCGTGAAAGTGGAACTACTTGTATCCATTTGCTGTTCATTCGTGGTAACGGTGTGCAAGGAAGTCGCAGTTACTTCCCGAAAGTGCCTGCAAACACGCCGCTAGACGAAGTACTCGAGTCATTTGTTCTACAGTTCTATTTGAACCAGCAGCAGGGTAGAACCGCACCTAGTGAAGTGGTCATCGACTTACCAAAGGAAAATGCGAAAGCACTTTCACAACAATTGAGCGAAGCGTTACAGCAAAAGGTTGTGTTTAGCACCCAAAGCAGAGGTGACAGAGCGCAATACGCCGCTTTAGCGAACAAGAACGCCATGAATGCGGTACAAAGTAAGCTAGGCGAAGCCTCGGTTATGCAAACGCGCGTAGAGGCCTTACAGAAGCTTGTGGGCGACAAAGCTGATGTGCAGCGAATGGAGTGCTTCGACATATCCCATACCATGGGGGAGGAAACGGTTGCGTCTTGTGTCGTGTTTAATCGTGAAGGCCCAGCCAAGTCTGACTACCGACGATACAACATTAAAGACATAACGCCCGGCGACGATTATGCTGCCATGTTGCAAGTGCTCACGCGCCGCTACCGTAATGCCATTGAACAAGAGAACGTGCCCGATATTGTATTCATAGACGGCGGTAAAGGGCAGTTAACTCAGGCTGAAACATACTTTGAAGAATGGCCAAAACCGCCCTTGCTGATTGGTATAGCAAAGGGCGAGAGCCGTAAACCTGGGTTGGAAACCTTAATATTTGGATTTAGCCGGGAAACACATCATTTGCCGGCAGACCATCCTGCGCTGCATTTAATCCAATATATTCGAGACGAGTCTCACCGCTTTGCGATTACAGGACACCGACAACGCCGCGCTAAGGTGAAGAAAACCTCGCGTTTAGAAGAGATTCCTGCGGTAGGCCCTAAACGCAGACAAAATTTATTGAAATATCTTGGTGGCATTCAGCAAGTGAAAAACGCTAGTATAGAGCAGTTAGCAAAGGTACCAGGCATTAGCAGGGAACTAGCTGAAACCATTTATTACGCATTGCGCGACGAATAAACGAATTGTTTCGCAAACGATTACTACAGGACAAGACATTCATGCAGTGGAACGTGCCAAATATACTGACAAGCTTCCGAATTGTACTTATACCCGTATTTCTTGCGGTCTTTTATATGCCAATTCCGTATGCCACGTTTTGGGCAGCGGTTATTTTTGTATTAGCGGCGATTACTGACGGGCTAGACGGCTATATTGCACGTAAACTTGATCAACACACGCAGTTTGGCGCTTTTCTTGATCCTGTCGCCGACAAAATTATGGTTGCTGCGGCGCTTGTCGTCGTGGTTGAGTATCACAACTCCCTGTGGGTCACGATACCGTCTTTGATTATTATTAGCCGCGAACTTGCTATTTCAGCACTACGCGAGTGGATGGCTGAAATAGGGAAGCGCGACATAGTTGCGGTGTCTTCTTTGGGTAAAATTAAAACGACAGCTCAAATGATTGCGTTAACCGCTTTGTTGTGGGACGCGCCGCTCGTGTTGTGGGATGTACAAATTATTAAATTTATTGGCGTTGTGGCGTTATATGTAGCCGCTATCTTTACGTTTTGGTCTATGGTTCAATACATGGTTCAGGCGTGGAAAGCCCTTACTGGCGCCAAATAAAGGTTAAATTATATACCTTTGAGCCAATTTTTAGCCAAACAGTCACAAAATCGCAATTTATAGTTGACTGATTCTATTCCGTAGGTAGAATGGCACCGCGTTTGGCACTCGCCAACGCAGAAACTGAAAATGTTGCGAGTATAGCTCAGCTGGTAGAGCGCAACCTTGCCAAGGTTGAGGTCACGAGTTCGAACCTCGTTACTCGCTCCAACATTTCAAGTCTGGCGGGTTGGCAGAATGGCTATGCAGCGGATTGCAAATCCGTGGATCTCGGTTCGACTCCGGGACCCGCCTCCAGACTTAAAAAATTGTGTTTGCCCGGGTGGTGGAATTGGTAGACACAAGGGATTTAAAATCCCTCGCTGGTAACAGCGTGCCGGTTCAAGTCCGGCCCCGGGCACCATTTACTTGAAAGTCTAAATCTCTACGAAGCTCCTGATTTCTTCTTGCGTCAGTCACTATCGTTATCGTCGTCTGTACCAATCATCTCGATTTTTGTTTCTCCCAAAGACACCCAGTTGTTAGAGCCAACTTCAAATGATACTTCATGTTCAAACAAGCTCATTTCTATTTGCAGGGTGGGTTGAGTCAGTTCTACCGTTTCTTCCCAATCCTCCTCGAATTTAAGCCTACATTGCTCTAAGTACTTCATCGTGGCTTCCGGGGTAACGGTTATTTGTAGTTGTTGTGGCGTTGTTTTATTTCTCTAGATTATTAAGCTCTTAAATACGTTAACAGAGGCCTGCGACAGAGAGTGTCACAGGTCTCCTCATAAAAGATGCTTAATTAAAGGGCGGGTGGTTGATCAAGTTAATTTGCTAATTGACCAACCAGATATTTGAAGTGATTAGCTCTCTGGAAAAACGAATTCAACATCTAGATGTTTTTGGCTATAAGATTTGCTTTCAATAGACCACCTTTAGTAAATAACTTAGCGGAGAATTTAGGATTCCTTCTAGCTTTGTACGCATCTAGGATTTTTTTCAAACCACCAGCTTCTAATAGGGATATGTTGACTTCAGTATCCATTTCCGCTGCTTCCACAAAATCCTGAGAGAAAGATGGAGCCACAATAAGCACCTGAGCAACCCTTTTGCCTAAGCTTTCACACCGGTTAACATATGCTTTAACTTGTCTCGATGTTGTTGAGTACTTAGCAAAATCGCCATTTTTGCAGGTTTTAGCCTCTCCAATTATTACGTCGTCCTCGCTAAGTGAAATAATTATGTCTGCTTTATCTTTCGCTGTATTTATACTTCGTCTTACATCTTCATCGATGTCTAAACCGAGTTGTTCAAAGATACTTTTAGTAACCTCCTCAAATTTCAAACCGATTTCTGACTCGGTAATACTAATATTTTGTTCTCGAAGGAGGTTCACATCTCGTTGTGCCAAAGCTTCATAATTGTCGATGAGCTTGTCATTCGCGTTTGCAAACGCTTCTAAAATATTCTGACGCAGATTGCCTCGTTTTTTCGCTCCCATACTTTCGATAATAGTTTTCACTTCATCGTTAGTTAACATATACAAGATATCATGAGGAGTAATGCTTAGAGCTCTTAATGTTTCAACGTCAATTTCTTGATTGTCTTCAACTTCAAAATTACTTCTAACAAGTTTAGGAAGATCTTTGAAGTGTGTTTCTAGTTGTGCGTACATTTCTTTGTATCCAGACGCACTCAGAGCGCTAAACTCTCGATCTGTTGAATTGTTAAGAGAGTCAACTATCAATTGAATTCGATCGTCCAAAGTTGTTCCTATTTTGTCTAAATCGATATTCAGATCTTCGATTAGTGTTTTAAGTCTTTCTTTTTTATTGGTTAAATTACTGTCATCGCCATGTAAGTCTTCCGATAATATTTGCTTTAGAGAAACTCCCATTCCGAGTATGTTATCTATCTTATCTTTACGCTCTACACCTCGAATTTTGCGGTCATGGGCCTTAAGTATGTTAGAAAGTTCTGGGTCTGAAAACGTCCTGAGAATGCGTTGGAAGTGTTTTGTAGATACGTCTTTGCCTTGAATGTTATTGAGAATTTGTACTAATTCATCGGGAACGAAGACTATTTGAGTTTTTCTACTGAGAAAAAGTATGCCAAGCTCACGAAGATTATTAAGTGCATCTTGAACACCATTTTTTGGGATTGGGTTTATTAGATGTTCTATTGCAGCCTGTTCATCGCTCCCGATATCGAGCTTTTTGGCTAATAAATTCAAGATGCCGCGTTCATCATCTGTTATTTTTGCGTCGCGATTATTTCGCTGATCGTTTAAGTAGGCTTCTCTAACACAAGAGTAATAGATGTCATATTCTTTAACTCGTGGGTCTATGTCAGAGGTTTGGTCAATACTTTTTAATGACGTTCCCAATTCTTTGGCGTGCTTGTTGATGAGCTTCCACTCTCTATCATATAAGGTTTCTATCCATGAAAGTCTTGCTATGCAGTTTCCATCTCTACTGAGAATGTTTGTTAACAGCGTTGCTTGAGTTCCAAGAAGGGCTAATTGCTCTTTTATTTCTCTCTCAAAATTAGACGAGACAAGATTAAAGAGTTGTGTAATTTCGACACTCGACGCGTTCTTAATTTGCCCATCGATCTTGTTAACGCGACTGGCCAATGCCTTATCATCAGCCATCACATCAGTGCACATTCTGTCAATTACATTAATAAATTTAGATTTTTCTACCTGATTGACTAACCCTAAAATTCCGCCAAGCTTCATAACAACTCCATGTTTACTATTAATTGATAATAAACTTACCGTATAGAAGCATCTTATAATGGTCAATAGGTTAAATAATAAACAAATGACTAGGCAGAGGCAGACTTATTTAACCTTTCTCCCTCTATGCTCCAACCATTGCATGACAGCAACCATGCTGAACTCTCGTTCGTCTTCTTTTCGTATAATTGCGGCTAATGGCTGTTCCATTGGTATTTGTGTGCATTCTTGATTGTTCTGTAGCTGATAAACGTGAGGAACAAGCACGCACTGGTTTTGTTGTGCGGCAATAGCTTGTGCCATTTGTGTAGTTTGTGCCACGTTCTGTTTGCCTGTGGTTACTCCTGTGCTGCGATATAGGCCGGTGGGTAGAGTTTGGTGGCTTATATGTACCAACTCGTTATCGGTATCGCTTTCCGTGTCGTCTGTTGCTGCATGGTTATGCTGTACTAGGTTGAATTGACCATTTTGGATAGTGGTGCAGATTAAGCTTTTTAAGCTGCTTTGTCCGAACGCTAGGATTACGTCAACTTCGTTGTGTAACAGTTTTTGTGCGAAGAACTCTTCGTTTTGTCTGTCCATGTATTCAGGCACCTGTGCAAAAGCAAGGGTAATGTGGGGAAACAGCTGCTGAAACTCCGGAAGTAGGGGCGCTAACCAGTGGGTGTAAAGTTCGTGGCTTATACCTACGGTAATTTGCCGCTCGGACTGTTCGCCTTCTCGCATAGCATGTGTGACAATACGCTCTAGTTGTCTGAATATACGGCTAAGCTCTGGTGCTAAGGCTTCACCTGATGGCGTTAGGGCATGAACTTTATTGTCTCGATGAATAAGTTTCACACCCACTTGCTCTTCTAGAGTGGTGAGTTGTCGGCTTACTGCCGATTGCGTTACGCCTAATATCGCGGCGGCGCGCTTTAGGCTTTTAGTGCGAGAAACGGTTTCAAATACGCGTAGGGCGTTCAGTGACGGAAAGTTCTTTTTCATGCTTAACCTTTATTTTGACCTGAAACCATATTTTATAAAAAGTGATTCTAGGTTTACTTTTTGTAAAGTTAATACTAGGTTCGTTTTTGCATAAAAACAAGTATAAAACTTAGCACAGTAGAGATAATTAATGTTTTGGGAATCGCCTTATTTTCAAGAGTTTTTAACGATTGCGGTACTTCACTTTCTTGCGGTAGCAAGCCCTGGACCAGACTTCGCTGTGGTGTCGCGCTATGCAGTTCGCTACGGTGCGGGAATTGGATTTTGGGTAAGCTTAGGCGTAGGACTTGGCATTTTAGTTCACGTCACTTATTCAATTCTGGGATTGTCTTTAATTATTCATGAAACTCCGTGGTTATATAAACTGCTGAATGTAGCGGCGGCAGGTTATTTCTTGTGGCTTGCTTATCATTTACTGCAGTCGAAACCTGAGCCAGTTGCAGCACAGGACAGCGCCCAGCCACAAATACCTACCCAAACGATTAAGCGCCGCAAGGCATTATGGACTGGGTTTTTAACCAATGGCTTGAATGTAAAAGCCACAATGTTTTTCTTAGCTTTATTTACTTCGGTGATTGCTGTGACCACACCTACACAGGTAAAAGTGGGTTACGGAATGTATTTAGCGTTAGCGACTTTCGCATGGTTTGCCTTGCTTTCAGTATTACTTGGGCGAACACGGTTAAGGTTCTGGCTATTAAAACATGGTTATTGGTTCGACCGTTTGATGGGGCTATTGCTTGGGTTATTAGGTCTTAAGTTTTTGTTCGAGCTTTGGGTGTAAGCAAAGAATTGTTGTAAATTCGACACCGAAAAACCTTAATTCGCTGTTATAATCTAGCCGTAATTTAGAATTGGGATAGCACATGCAGTTATTTGTGAATGATCTTACCGTAATGGACTTCTCTTATTTATGTGAGGAGCGCGGTATTGTTGGTGAAAGTTGGATTGTTGATATCGTTTTGGACGGCTCTTTGAACGACCAGTCTATGGTGTTAGATTTTGGGCGCGTGAAAAAGCAAATCAAACGTATTGTCGATGACGCACTCGACCACAAACTACTTGTGCCAGCTGCCAATAATAAGGTTGAAGTAACGGCAGATCAGAATTCCGAGCATTACTGGGTAGACTTCAAAAGAGAACAGGGCAGTATTCATTTGTATTGCCCACCCGACGCGTTCGCGTTTGTAGACGACGAAACCATAACGAAAGAGTCTGCTATTGATTATTTACGTGCTGTGATTAAAAAAGAGCTGCCCAACAACGTTGAAGCCATTTCTCTCAATCTCCGTGATGAGGATATCTCTGGTGTGTTTTACCACTACACCCATGGATTAAAGAAGCATGACGGCAATTGCCAGAGAATAGCCCACGGACATCGCTCTACGATTCAAATTTTTGTAGACGGTATGCGTTCTCCGCGGCTTGAGCATGAGTGGGCCAAACGTTGGGAAGACATTTACGTAGGTTCGCAAGAAGATGTGGTTTCTCCGGAGCAAATGCAATTGTCTGAAACCGCAAAAAAACAGGTTTCTGATGTACACGTTTGTTATAGCTACATTGCAGAGCAAGGTAAATTTGAACTTGTTGTACCTACTAAGCACAATGAAATTATTCCAACAGACTCTACTGTAGAGTGCATTGCTGAGTATATTGCTAAAGAATTGAAATCACAGGATCCCAATGCCGACATTAAGGTAGTTGCATTTGAAGGCGTGGGCAAAGGAGCTATAGGTTATGCGTAAATTGCTTATTGCGTTGTCTTTATTGAGCTGCACATGGGTAAGTACAAGTGCTTTAGCGGAAGTGCCAGAGCCGTCTTTGCGGGGTGAGTTTACTCAGGGTGGGATAATTGTAGGGAAAACCACGGAAGGGGCTCAGGTAACCCTAGACGGAGAGCCTTTGAAAGTAAGCAGAAATGGCGACTTTGTGTTTGGCTTTGGCCGCGACGTAACCGGCTCAGCAACGCTTTCTGTAACTTACGCGAATGGAGACAGTTGGGAAGAAACTTTCTCGATTAGCGAGCGCGAGTTCGATATTCAACGCATCGATGGATTGCCTTCTCGTGTCGTCACGCCAGATCCAGAAGTTGTCGCTGAAATTCGCCAAAACAGTGCTGAAGTATGGGAAGCAAGACAACCTAGAACTGACTTTACCTATTTTGCCAGTAACTTTATTTGGCCAGCAGAAGGACCCATTTCAGGCGTTTACGGCAGTCAGCGCGTGCTCAATGGTGAACCACGAACTCCGCATTATGGTGTTGATGTTGCTGCGCCTACTGGTACGCCTGTAGTTGCACCGGCTAATGGTGTTGTAACTTTAGCGCATAAAACCATGGTGCTTTCCGGTGGAACTTTAATTATTGACCATGGACATGGTGTTTTCTCTTCGTTCTTGCACTTAAACGACATTCATGTGGAAGTCGGTGACTACGTTGAGCAAGGCGCGCAAGTAGGTGAAATAGGGGAAACGGGCCGCGCGACTGGCCCGCATCTAGATTGGCGAATTAACTGGGGCAATGAGCGTTTAGACCCTGAGTTTCTTGTGCCTGCACGCCGTTAATCCACTAAAGTTATAGTTTTTTCCAAGGAAGGGCTGACTCGAGCGCACACGACAATACATAAGTGTCTTGTGGCGGTGCTTCCCATTCAACCTCTGCATTGAGCAACGTGTGATCGCGAAAATAATGAATGCGCGTGCTCTGTCCTGGGCTAAATCTTTGTAACGCTAATTGCCATTGCTTCGCTGTGGCTTTCAGTCCATCTATGGCAATCACTACGTCTTTCGCGCTGACCCCAGCTTTGGCTGCCGGACTGTCTTCTAATACTCTAACCACTTCTAACCCCGCAGAAGTTTCTTTTAGCGCCGCACCAAAATAGGTTGTTGCACTATCCATCTCAGCAGTAGGTAGCAGTGTTAGCGGGTGACTAGCTACTTGCGAAACCTGAACGCCATGCTTTTCGAGTAACTCTTGAATTGGCGGTGTTGTTGGTTGAGTGACCAACAATTTAATTTCATCCGCTAGCTCCCTCGAGCCAAGCTCTGCAATAGCGTTGAGGATCTTGTCGAAAGTGGTTCCTTTCGCCGTTCTACCGTGCTGTTCCCATAAGTTTTGCAGGAGTTGATCAATGGAAAATCCTATTTCCATGAGCTTCAAGTCGAGGTAGCACGCAAGAACAGCGCCTTTAGCATAGTAACTGCTAATGGCATTCGGGGCGTTTTCATTCTGCTGATAAAACGTCGTCCAAGCCATTAAGCTGGACTCTTCAAGTGACTGACGAGTATGGCCGACGCCTTTTAATCCACGGCTTAGGGTTTTCGCTAATAGCTTTAAGTATTGATTTACGTCGATAACGCCAGAACGGTACAGCATTAAATCGTCGAAATAAGAGGTAACGCCCTCAAACCACCATAACTCGTTTGTGTAGCTCTCTGAATCAAGCTGGTAAGGAATAAAGCTTTCTGGCTTCAAGCGTTTAATATTCCAGTTATGAAAGTATTCGTGGCTACAAAGGCTTAGAAAATCTAAATAGCTTTCTTTGGGAGTATCTTTATTGCCACACTCTAGAGTTTCGCGAGGGCACATTAATGCGGTGCTACTACGGTGCTCTAAGCCACCAAAGCCATTTTCAGTAACAATGGTAAGAAAGTCATAACGACTGAAGTCTGGGCTTTCTCCCCACAATTTATGTTGTGCGCTGCATATCGTTGTTAAGTCTTTGGCTAATGCTTCTTGATTGGCGTAATGTTTACCCACTAAAACCAGCCTGTGTGGGATATCATTCACTTGAAAAGGAATCTTGGTAAGCTCGCCAAACAACATAGGGTGGTCAATTAACGCGTCATAATTTTCAGCTTCGAATAAACCGAAACCTCGGTGATCAACATTAACCGTTGGTAAAGTTGTAGCAACCTCCCAGCTACCGAGTCGGCTACTTGCAGGCGTTGTTACCTCTAGTGAAACATTCTCGTTTGACTGCCCCAGAACTTCCATACACAGGCTGGTGCCGTTAGCAAAACCGTAGGTAAAGTCTAAATAGGCTGCCCGAATAGAAGCGTCGAAGGCATATACAAGATACGTAACCTCTATTGGATCTGCACATGGTTCGATTAGCCAGGTACTTTTATCGGAGCGTGTGTAGCCGAGCGTCTTTGTGTCGCTATTCGCCTCAAAGGTGACTATGTTTTTCGCGAAGTCTCGTATCATATAGCTTCCTGGAATCCATGCAGGCAAGCGAAGTGCTTGGCCCGATGGGTTAGGGCGGTTGATACGCAGGGTAACCTTAAAATAATGATGCTCAGGTGAGGCTAATTCAACTTTATAATGTATAGGTGTTGCAGTCATACGTGTCACTTTAGAAGGCTCGAGTGAGTAAGTTTATAGAGTAAGCAGGTTACCACAGACCATTTACCGATAGCAGCTGCGACAGAATGTTCTGCTGGCTAGATTAATGGTCTAGGTGAGAACGGAATTATCCGTTAAAATTGTTAAAAAATTGTTTTAGGTAAGTATTGTGAATTGGCGAGCGCTTTTAGAGCAAAGAAATAAAATGTTTTGGGCACTGCAAATAGCCGGGTGGTCTGGTTTTGCAGTGGTGCAATACATTGGCTCTTTAGTGCAAGAAATGCGTAGCATTTTCGTAGTTATCATTCTTCTCGGTGCTTATGCTGGGTTCTTGTTAACTATTCCTCTGCGTTACGTTTACCAACGTATTTGGAACTCGTCACCTATTATTCTTATCGCGGTTGTTCTTGTCGGCTCCTATGCTGCGGCTGCGTTGTGGGCGGTTATAGATAACGCCACGCACTGGGAAATCTATAAGTTTGGTTACCGCCCGAGAAACTGGCTGTTTTATTTCCAGCACTCGGTAGCCAAGTTCTACATTATTCTGTGCTGGAGCGGTTTATACTTCGTGATTAAGTACTACCAGCTTCTGCAAGACGAAAAACAAAAAGCGTTAACTGCAACGTCGATGGCGCACCAGTCGCAACTAAAAATGTTGCGGTACCAGTTAAATCCACATTTCCTATTTAACACGCTAAACGCTATTTCTACTCTTATTTTGGTCAATGAGAATAAATCGGCTAACCAAATGGTGTCGAAACTCAGTGAGTTTCTGCGGTTTTCATTGGATAACGAACCGATTAAACGCATTACGTTAGACAAAGAAATAGACGCTTTAATGCTGTATTTAGACATTGAGAAAGCACGGTTTACTGACCGCCTTAACGTACAACTCGATATCACCGAAGAAGCTAGAAAAGGTTTAGTGCCGAGCCTTTTACTACAGCCGCTCATTGAAAACTCGATTAAATATGCTGTGGCTAAGCTTGAAGACGGCGGAAACATTGATATCTCGGCTTACGTAGAGGCGGGCATGTTGAACATAAAGATCGAAGACAATGGACCAGAACCATTTTCTGCAGCAGATCAAAAACGTAAAAAGCGTGAAGGCGTAGGTTTAAAAAACACAGAAGAGCGCTTGCGAGCCTTGTATGGAAAACAATACTCATTTACTCTTGAGGCTAATCAACCGTCGGGTTGTATTGTGACAATTTCAATACCATGGCAGCCAACTGAGAAAGCATGAGTAAAACAATCAGAGCAGTGATTGTCGATGATGAAACATTGGCAAGAAGAGGTCTGCAAGTTCGCTTAAACGAATTCGCCAATATAGATGTTGTAGCAGAAGCTAGCAGCGGAAAAGAAGCTGTGGCTAAGGTAGAAGAGCTACATCCAGACTTGGTATTTCTCGATATTCAGATGCCCGGTTGGAACGGCTTTGATGTATTGAAACAAATCAAAGAGCGCGAACTTCCGATGCCCAAGGTTGTTTTCGTAACGGCGTATGACCAATACGCTATCAAAGCTTTCGAAGTCAGAGCACTTGACTACCTACTCAAACCTGTCGATGAAGATCGGTTAATGGCTACCTTGGCGCGAATTCAAGACAGTTTCGACACTGAAGCCTCACAAGTAGAATTGAAAGGTGAGCAGCAGTCTAAGTTACTGCAGCTGGTTTCAGAAATTACCGGTGAAGACTGCGAAGATATTTTGCAAAAGTTAGCTGAAGGGCAACCTCTGCTAAACGATGACTACCCTGAACACATCGCCATTAAAGACAGCGGCGAAATTACTCGCGTAGCAGTGAATTCCATAGCTTGGATTGATGCCGCAGGTGACTATATGTGTATTCATGCCGGTAGTGACACCCACATACTGCGCAAAACCATGAAAGAGCTCGAGCAAGAGCTAAATCCTAAGCTTTTTCAACGTATTCACCGCTCTGCAATTGTGAATGTCGATCAGGTTGAGAAGCTATGTAGCCGACAAAACGGTGAATATCATGTTGTGTTGTCAAACGGTAAAGAATTGAAAGTAAGTAGGTCTTATAAGGACCGAATTAAACAGCTGGTGTTAGGAAACTAACAACACCTGTTCATGATGAAAAACCGATAAAGTTGAGTTTAGCGGTAGCAAACCGACGAAAGAGTTAACGAAATAGGTGTGACCATGGCGAAACGACTCTTTATTGTGGTGTTTTCTTGTTTACTTATCGCAAGCTGTTCACAGCGTTTCGCTATACCGTTTTTAGATACGCTTATTTTGTGGAAAGTTGAGAGCTACGTTGACTTAGAACCTTCTCAAAAGGATACGGTTAAACAAGAAATCGATAACTTCCTTTATCACCTCGCTACACATGATACTGCGCCGCTACTTGAAGAAATAGCTCACACCCGAACCGCACACAGTCAAAATAATATTGACCGAGAATGGATGTTGCAGCAATCGCAACGCATAGAACTGCGTTTAAGGCACATTCGTGTAGTTATTTTCCCTACTTTAAATCGAATTTTACCCACGCTTTCTGATGAGCAAGTTGAAGCATTAATAGCTTCATTACAAGAAGAGTTAGACGAAGAAAAAGGCGAATGGCAGGAACGCGGTGAACAGGAGAATATAATAGAACGTAGTGACCGATTTGAAGAAGCCGCAGAAAAGTTTATCGGTCCGCTTACGCGCTCTCAACAGCGCATCGTGCGCCGCTTAATGGCAACGTCGCCGAACTTTGAAGAACAGTGGTTTCGTTATCAACAAGACTGGATAGACGCTTTTGAGAGTGCACTGATTGTACGCCACTCAGAAGATTTTTCGAGCCAATTAGAGGTGTTGGTGACCAATCCGGAGTCACTGCAACCCGAGTCATTGCAAGCTTTAGTCGACCAGAGCAGGGCACAAGGAATTGCGACTTCTATGGATATTCGTACTGAGATGACCGAACGACAAACGTCTTTTTTCAATCGCCAACTTACGAAGTGGGAAGAGCAGCTTCACCACTTCGTAGAGGTTTATGGCGAGTAATGGAGTTAAACCATAAGTATCTTCGTGGTATTGCTTGCTCCTACCGTTTCCATAATATCGCCATGAGTCACAATGACGTAATCACCAGGTTGGATGTAACCCATGCTTTGTACAATCTCTATAGCTCTTCTTAGCACTTCATGGGTAGGTGCCTGGGTCGAGTCGTAAAAGACCGGATAGACACCTCTATGTAATGCCGAACGAGCAAGCGTTCTAGGATGTCTTGAAAGGGCAAAAATAGGTAACGTCGTGTCTACTCTAGACATTAAGCGTGCGGTTTGCCCAGACTCTGTAAGTGCAATTATCGCTTTTACACCAGACAAATTATTTGCTGTATACATTGCAGCCATGGCGTTCGCTTCGGAAACAGAAACAATTTCGTCGACGTTGGCTCTGCGCATTGGTTTCTGCTGCGGATATTCTTCAGCGCCTAAACAAATAGAGCTCATTGCCGCGACAGTTTCTACTGGGAAGCTACCCGCAGCTGTTTCTGCCGAAAGCATAACTGCGTCGGTTCCGTCTAACACCGCGTTTGCCACATCCATTACCTCGGCACGAGTCGGCATAGAAGCGTCTATCATCGACTCCATCATCTGTGTTGCGGTAATGACAGCTTTTTGAAGTTCACGGGCGCGCTCGATAATACGTTTTTGCTTACCGACGAGTTGGGCGTCACCAATCTCCACTCCAAGGTCGCCGCGCGCAACCATGACAGCGTCTGAAGCAATAATGATGTCGTCAAGTGCTTCGTCGGTAGCTACAGTCTCGGCACGTTCTATTTTGGCACAGATAGCGCCGTCGCAACCTGCTTCGCGAAGTAACTGCCTGGCCTGGTGAAGATCGCTACTACTGCGAGGGAAAGAAACAGCTAAATAATCAACTTCAATTTCTGCAGCTGTTTTAATGTCGCGTAAATCTTTGTCGGTTAACGCGTTGGCACTCAAACCGCCGCCCATGCGGTTGATACCTTTATTATTGGATAGCTTACCGCCAATGATTACTTTGGTCGTTACCGCAGTTTCTGAAACTTGCGTAGCTTCTAAACGAAGTCTGCCATCGTCCAGTAATAACGTGTCGCCAACGGAAATGTCTTTCGGAAGATCTGGATAATCCAAACCAACTACGTTTTGATCGCCTTGATCGACGGGGTGATTACTGTCTAAAACGAATGTATCACCTTCGTTCAATACGACTTTACCTTCGGCAAAACGCGAAATTCGAATTTTTGGGCCTTGTAGATCTCCAAGAATACCAATGTACACGCCTAGTTCTTTTGCTATCGCTCGGGCAGACTCGGCACGTTTCAAATGGTCTTCCTTTTCTCCATGAGAGAAATTTAATCGCATCACGTTCGCACCAGCGGCGATAAGCTTACGCAAAACCTCTGGTTTGTCGGTAGCAGGACCTAGTGTTGTAACGATTTTAGTACGACGAAGTGCCATGTGATTCCTCATTAAGCTCTGATTAGAACTATTTTGCGTATAGCTATAAGTTTAACATACTAAAATATACTCGATGACAGGTTTATGAAGGTAAATCTATGACAAACCATAATAAAACGAATGAAGAGTGGCGTAAGATTCTGCAGCCCGAACAGTTCAAAGTTCTCCGTGAGAAGGGCACCGAAAGGCCTTTTACAGGCGAGTTGCTCAATGAAAGCCGCAAAGGAGCCTATCATTGTGCAGGCTGTGACAGTCACTTGTTCGATAGTGATACGAAGTTTGATGCGGGTTGCGGTTGGCCCAGCTTTTACGCGGAAGCCGCGGGTAACAATATTGAATACGTAGAAGACTATAGCCATGGCATGACGCGCACAGAAATTGTGTGTAAGCATTGTGGTGGGCATTTAGGCCACGTTTTTCCAGACGGACCCGAGCCTACGGGGCAACGATATTGCGTGAACTCGTTGTCATTGACCTTTAAACCCAAGTGATAAAACTTATAAAAACAACTTTCATCGGCTTCTTGCTAGCCGAAAGCACCGTTTTTAAGTACAATACTCGGCGATTTTTCCGCCGGTAGTATTCACTGCCGAAATATTTGATTACTGATTGAAAAGGTTTTCTTATGTCTGACGTTCAGAGCGATCGCACATTACATAGCTGGGAAGAGCGCCAAGAGTTTGCTGAGCTTATGCAACCGCTTATTGGCCGCTTATACCGTACCAAAGGTGTAGAAACACTAGTTTACGGCCGCAGCTTAATCGAAGGTTCTACAATCGATATTATTAAAGCGCATCGTTTAGTGCGTCAGCACGAAGGTGAAAAGCTTCGCTTGAGAGAGAGCTTCCCATTTTTAGAAGCTATGGCGAAAATG
The DNA here is from genome assembly GCF_004344885.1 of Lysobacter sp. N42. Lineage (NCBI taxonomy): Bacteria > Pseudomonadati > Pseudomonadota > Gammaproteobacteria > Lysobacterales > Lysobacteraceae > Lysobacter > Lysobacter sp. N42. Next base: position 648,451 of record NZ_SKFB01000001.1, on the reverse strand, counting down.
GATATCAGCAGCGCACGTATTGACTTAGGTAAGTTAGCGTACGGTTATATTCATAAAGGTGAGCGCCAAGGCGAAGAGTCTGTTGAAGCTTATTTAGAACGTAAACTAGACTCAGCTGTCGGCCGTGCTGACAGCCAAGAACCTCAAGACGTTGTACTTTACGGTTTTGGTCGTATCGGACGTTTGCTTGCGCGCTTGTTGATTGAGCGTAATGGACGGAACAACAAATTGCGCTTGCGTGCAATTGTAGTACGTGGTGGCCGTGAAGGTGACCTAGAAAAGCGTGCTAGCTTGCTGCGCCGTGACTCTGTTCATGGTCCATTCAATGGCTCTATCACGGTAGATCACGAAGCTAAAGCGATTAAAGCGAATGGTACGCACATTCAGGTGATTTACGCGAATAGCCCAGATGAAGTGGATTACACGGCTTACGGTATTAACAACGCAATTATTGTTGATAACACAGGTATCTGGAAAGACGAAGATGGCCTAGGCTTACACTTGAAGTCTAAGGGCACGAGCAAAGTACTTCTCACTGCGCCAGCGAAAGGCAGCATCAAAAATATTGTGCATGGTGTTAACCACGACGACATTCTTCCTGAAGACAAGATTTTGTCTGCAGCAAGCTGTACCACTAACGCAATTACTCCAGTGTTGAAAGCGATGAATGACCGTTTTGGTATTAAAAATGGTCATGTGGAAACAGTTCATGCATACACTAACGATCAAAACTTGATCGATAATTACCATAAAGCAGACCGCCGTGGTCGTTCTGCTCCATTGAACATGGTTCTTACTGAAACAGGTGCCGCTAAAGCAGTAGCTAAAGCGCTTCCAGAGCTTGCGGGTAAGCTAACAGGTAACGCAATTCGAGTTCCTACGCCTAATGTCTCAATGGCAATAATGAACTTAAATATGAACGAAGCTTCAACTAAAGAAGGTGTAAATGACTTCCTTCGTGAAGCAGCTTTGTTCTCTGATTTGCAAAACCAAATCGACTACACAGCTTCTACTGAAATTGTGTCTTCTGATTTAGTGGGTAGCCGCTATGCAGGTATTGTTGATAGCCAAGCAACTATCGTAGACGGTGACCGTGCTGTGCTTTACGTATGGTACGACAACGAGTTTGGTTATAGCTGCCAGGTACTTCGTTGTGTTCAAGACATGGCAGGCTTGGTCGTTCCTTCATTACCAGCGTAAGCATTATTCATTCGTATGAATATTTTTGAGGCGCCCTCGGGCGCCTTTATTTTTCAAGGAGTATCGCATGTACATCAGCTCTAGTTTCGACAGCGGAAACATTGAAGTTGTAGACGATTCAGCAATCGACAATATTCGTTTAAATATTCGCAAAGATCATCAATCAGACTTTTATCAATGGTTTCACTTCAAGCTCCACTCTAAGGCTTGGGAAGCACACCGTATGGTCATTGAGAATGCTTCTTCTGCAGCGTATCCCGATGGTTGGGAAGGGTATCAAGCTCTCGCCAGTTACGATCGCGAATATTGGTTCCGTGTTCCTACGTCATACGACGGTAAAGCATTAACAATTGAGTTCACTCCAGAACAAGAAACCACGTATTTTGCTTATTTCGTTCCATTTAGTTGGGAGCGCCACCTAGATTTGCTGCAATGGTCACAACAGTCTGCATGGGTTGAGCAAGTTCATCTAGGCACGACTATAGACAACCGCGACATGACGATGCTGGTTGTGGGTGAGCCGACGCCGGAGAAAAAGAAAATTTGGGTTACTGCGCGTCAGCATCCGGGCGAGTCTATGGCTGAATGGTTCGTAGAAGGGATGTTAGAGCATTTGCTAGACGACGAAGAGCCGATTAGCAGAAATATTTTAGACAAAGCGGTGTTCTACGTGGTTCCGAACATGAACCCAGACGGCAGTGTAAGAGGACACTTAAGAACTAATGCCGTGGGTACTAACCTTAACCGTGAATGGGCAACGCCTTCATTAGAGAAAAGCCCTGAAGTTTTCCATGTACTAAACAAAATGAAAGAAGTAGGCGTGGATATGTATTTGGACGTTCACGGCGACGAAGCGATACCTCATAACTTCGTAGCGGGCTGTGAAGGTATTCCGTCGTACGATGAGCGCCACGCTTCATTGGAAGAGTTGTTTAAAGCTGCTTTTGCTGCCGCGACACCTGAATTCCAAGATGAAGTCGGTTATGACAAAGACGCGCCGGGTGAAGCTAATATGACTGTAGCTTGTGCAGCGGTTGGCGAGTTATTTAAATGCTTGTCCTATACTATTGAAATGCCATTTAAGGACAACGATGGCGTACCTAACCTGCATACGGGTTGGAACGACATTCGCTCGAAACAATTTGGCCGTGACGCATTAAAAGCGGTTTACGACGTAGTAGATGTACTCCGCTAAAAATAGTGTTAGCTAGATAAAAGAAAAGCGCTTGCAAAGATACTTCGCAAGCGCTTTTTTTATGCGTGAAAAAACTAAGAGTCAGAGCTTTCCTGTCTTTGTTTTTCAATACGCTTTTCCCAAAACTCGGCGTTATTAATGCCTAGTTTTTTCGGATCAAAAGTAATTGGACCGCCAGCTTTTAGCTGGTCTTCGTAATCTCTTAGACACATCATTGCAGGCTTAGCTACAAAGAAAATAGCCAAAATACCTACGATGTTAATCCATGCCATTAGACCTACGCCAACATCACCTAAATTCCAGATGTAACCCGAACTGTTTACCGTACCGTAAGCCACCATAGCCATAATGACGACCTTAACTAAAAATAGTGGAGATTCGCCTTTAAAGTATTTTGCGAGGTAGGCTACGTTGGTTTCAGCGATGTAGTAATAAGCAAGAATAGTTGTGAACGCGAAGAAGAAAATCGCGATACTTACAAATGCTTCACCAAAACCGCCAAATACGTTTTCCAAGGCCAACTGCGTAAACGCTGGAGACGCTACTTCAGTGGTTGGATCTACGTTTTGAACAATCATTGTGCCTGCGCCGGTTAGCGCGTTGAAGTCTTCAGTTTGAATGTTGTACTGCATAGTAATTAGAATCATCAATGCAGTAGCTGTACATACAAATAGCGTATCCACGTACACCGAGAATGCTTGTACTAAGCCTTGTTGAGCAGGGTGGTCTACTTCAGCCGCTGAAGATGCGTGAGGACCAGTACCTTGCCCTGCTTCATTAGAGTAGATACCACGCTTCACCCCCCAGCCAATTGCTGCACCGAAGCCTGCTTGTGCAGTAAATGCGTCTGATACGATGTGACCTAAAATGCCAGGCACTAGGTTTAGGTTTAGGAACACAATGACAAGCGCCATAATGATATACGCTAGTGCCATAAACGGAACAACAAGCTGTGTGAAGCTTGCGATACGTTTAATACCACCAAAAATGATGAACCCTAAAACAATAAGAATGATTGCAAGTGAGATAAGCTTAGTTCGAGCAACTTCGCCGAACGCTGTTTCCACCATATTGCCATCGCCAAATACATGGGTAACCGCGTTACCTACCGCATTTGCTTGTACGCCCGGTAAGAAGATACCGCAGGCAATAATTGCTGAAATAGCGAATAAGATACCTAACCATTTTTGACCTAGTGCTTTTTCGAAGTAATAAGCAGGGCCGCCGCGGTATTGGCCGTCTTCTTCAACTTTGTAAATTTGGCCTAAGGTTGATTCGGCGTATGCTGTGCTGGCTCCCAAAAAGGCTACAACCCACATCCAGAATACAGCGCCTGGTCCACCGAATCCGATGGCTGCTGCAACACCTGCAATATTACCGACACCTACACGGCCAGAAAGGGTTACTGCGAGTGCTTGGAAAGAAGATATACCTTGCTTAGAGCTATTGGCACTGAAAAGAATTTTGATCATTTCTTTGAAGTGCCGAACCTGCGCAAAACGCGTTAAAATTGAATAAAACAGACCTGCGCCGAGGCACAAGAAAATAAGTGCTGGGCTCCAGACAACTCCATTGATAAAGCTGACGATAGATTCCATGAATTTCCCCCGAAGGATTGATTTTGTTGTTTTGTAGGCAATAACTTTGCCATATATAGTTTAAAAGCTCTACGCATTATTGTGTTGTTGCACGCGTTAACTGGCATAAATTCTATGTTTAAATGGTGCTTTTAATGGATGATCCATAGCTGTTGGACTGGTATCATGCGACTTATATGGAGAAGTTAGGGTAAAGTTGAATGGCCATTATTAAGTGCCCCGGATGTAGCAAGAAAACATCGGATAAAGCTGCAACTTGTGCTTCATGCGGTTTTCCCATTGGAGAGCACGACGCCGATTCGTTGGCAAGAAAACAGGTTTTTCAACGTAACGAACGGTTAAATAAGCTTGTAAGCTATCAAATGCTAGCCATGTTGTTTTTTATTGCTGGTATTGCAGGCGTTGCTATAGAGTGGCAACAGACGGGCTGGCAACAACACATGCGTATTATCTCTCTCGTAGTAGGTAGCGCCGCGTTGGCATGTTACCTGTTAGTTAGAGGTCGCATATTTTGGATAAAGCGCGGTAATTAAAACCATGCAATATGAAACAGCTTTAAAGGCGATGACGCCTGAAATCTACGAAAGAATGTTAAGCGCAGTTGAAACTGGGCGTTGGCCTGACGGGCAGAAGCTTACAGATGCGCAGCGCGAGAATTCAATGCAGCTTGTAATGATGTATCAGAAGCATTACCTCGACCAAAAAGACCATTTTCAGATCAATAAAGACGGAGAGCTTGTAGTGAAGTCGAAACGCGACATGCGCCAAGAACTTCGTGATAAAGTGCTTGCTAAAGCACAGTCTGAAGAACTTTCCATTGCAAAATTTAATCAATCTTCAAAGAAGTAGGTTATTAAGTGTTTGAACAGAACTCCAGCATTTCACTATCTACGCTAGACGACTACAGTTCGCTAGCCTCGCAACTCAAATACCTAACTCAAGACGAACCCAATCTTATAGCTAACCTAGCAAATATTAGCGCAGTTCTTTTCGACGCCCTGAGCGACGTGAATTGGGTTGGTTTTTACCTTAAGGAAAAAGACCAAAACGAGCTAGTACTAGGTCCATTCCAAGGTAAGGTAGCGTGTGTTCGTATTCCATGGGGTAAAGGAGTATGTGGTACGGCTGCAGCTAAGAACGAAACACAGCATATCGACGATGTTCATGCGTTTCCTGGTCACATTGCGTGTGACTCAGCGAGCGAGAGTGAAGTGGTTATTCCTATTATGGTTGAAGGGCAGGTAGTTGCTGTTCTTGATATCGATAGTCCTAAGCTTTCTCGTTTCTCTGATGTGGATGTGCAAGGTTTAGAACTATTGAAACCTATACTTGAGAACCTAGTATGGCGATAGAAATGTTCGATATTCGGGGGTTTTTAGTGACCACCGGAGAAATGGAAAGTTTTGAAGAAGATGCGGAATACGCTGCCGATCAACTCAATGGCATGTTATTCTCGGCTTCTGATGAGATGTCGCAAAGCGAATTTTGGAATGCAGACAACGCTGAGGAATTTATTTCTGAGCTAGTGTCTGCATGGTTACAAGAGCCGTCACTTATTGAAAGTGACAGTGATGAACTCGATGACTATGTACGTCAAGTTATACGCCGCATAGAGCAGGAGCAAGACGGTGACGAATAAAGAAGAAGTAAAACAAGAAGAAAACTCGGCAAAGCTTCCAAATAGTAAGGAAGTTATTGCCTATTTAGCAGAGCAATTCCCTAAGTGCTTTACGCTAGAAGGGGAAGCAAAGCCTCTGAAAATAGGTATATTTGAAGACTTGGCGAGCCGTCTTGCGGAAGATGAAAAAGTAAGTAAAACCAGACTGCGTGTAGCTTTGCGTCAGTATACAAACTCATGGCGCTACCTTCGTTGTGTGAAACAAGGCGTTGAACGTGTGGACTTAGACGGTGGGAATGCGGGAACCGTAGAAACCGACCATGAAGAGCACGCTAAAGAAACGTTAGAAGCGTCGAAGGCAAAGGCGAACGCCAAGCGCAAAGAACAACAAAAAGACCAAGGTAAAGCGGCCAAGCCAGGCACTCGCAAACCTAAGCCGAAGAATAAGCCAAACGTACATAAACGTAAGCTTAGCTCGAAACCATCGGAAAAAGTTGTTGTCCAAACTGAAGCCGTGAAAGATTTGAGTCAATTAACTCAAGGTCAGAAGGTTCAAGTGAAATTCGGTAAGTCGCAAGTTTTTGCCACTGTAACGACAATTGATAAAACTGAAGCTCAAGTTCAACTAGACTCGGGTATGACGTTAAAGGTTTCAGTGAGCGACCTATACGAAGTTAAATAGGAGTAGTGATGGTGAAGAATTTAGTTCGCTTTTTAGGTATTGGTCTTAGCGCGCTTTCGCTAAGCGTGTATGCCGTTGATGCAAACTACAGTGTTGAGGATATTCCTCAGTTAGCACCTGAGTCACAACACGAAGTAGCAAGCAAGCGTATTTCATCGTACTTCACCCGATATCACTATGGCCGTGCAGAACTCACCCAAGAAATGGGTGAGCAAATTTTTGACCGCTATGTGGAGCAACTTGACTATAACAAGATGTTCCTCTTGCAAACCGATATAGAGCAATTCTCTGACCAACGCAGTCAATTTAACCGATTCGTCGAAAAAGGTGAGTTAGCTGTTGCGTTTGAAATGTACCAATTGCATTTAGAGCGCCGTATGCAGCGTTATGAATACGCGTTGTCTTTATTAGATGAAACGTTTAGTTTTGATCAGGAAGACGAACGTTTTTACTACGACCGTGAAGATGCAAGCTGGGCGACTAGTGAAGAAGAGCTCAATGAAATCTGGGATAAGCGTGTTCGCAGCGATGCGATTAACCTTGCGTTAGCCGGTCGCAGTGAAGAAGAGATTAAAGACAACTTAACTCGCCGCTACCAAACAGCATTACAGCGTATCGTTCAAGCTGAAAGCGAAGATGCTTTTCAAACGGTAATGAATGCTTTTGCACGTAGTGTAGACGCCCATACGAGCTATCTATCACCGCGCAACGCTGAGCGCTTCCAGCAAAATATGAATCTCTCATTAGAGGGAATCGGTGCCGTATTACAAGCCGAATATGATTACACCGTTATTCGTAGCTTGGTTCCGGGTGGTCCCGCTGACCGTTCTGGCGAAATAAGCCCTGAAGACAAGATTATTGCGGTAGCACAAGGCGACCAAGAGTTTGTCGATGTTATCGGTTGGCGTTTAGACGACGTAGTTGAACTTATTACTGGCCCGAAAGGCAGCGTAGTTCGTTTACAAATTTTGTCGGGTAGCCAGGGTAGTGCAGCGACGCCCAAAACAGTCGAAATAACACGCGAAGAAATTCGACTAGAAGACCGCGAAGCGAAGCTTGAAATTAAGACTGATGATAACCAGTCGACTGTAGGTGTTATCGAAATACCGGCTTTTTACAACAACTTAAGTGGTGATGTTCGCGAGCTGATTGCCGAAGCTAACGAAAGCAACGTTGAGGGATTGGTTATTGACCTACGCGGCAACGGTGGTGGTGCGCTTAATGAAGCCATTTACCTTACCGGTTTGTTCATTGACTCTGGACCTGTGGTTCAGGTTCGAGACAGCGCGGGCCGGGTAGATGTAAGTGAAGATCCCGATCCTAGTATTGTTTACGACGGTCCGTTAGTAGTTATGGTAGACCGTTATAGTGCGTCAGCATCAGAGATATTTGCCGCGGCAATTCAAGACTACGGGCGTGGAGTTATTGTTGGTGAGCAGACGTTTGGTAAGGGCACAGTACAACAGCATCGTGGTCTGCAGCGCCGATTCGACTTTTACTCTGAGCCTATGGGGAGCGTGCAATACACCATTGCTAAGTTTTACCGCGTAAATGGTGGCAGCACACAACACAAAGGCGTAGTTCCTGATATTGCCTTCCCTACACCGGTAGATCCTGAAGAGTTTGGTGAAAGCCAAGCTGACAACGCGTTACCATGGGACCAAATTGACTCTACAGAATACCAACGTCTTAATTTCTTTAACTCGGAAATTTTGAATCAATTAGCGTCGGCCCATGAGAGTCGTATTAACGAAGATCCTGAATTCGTGTACGTACTGGAAGACATTGAACGTTATAAAGAAGCTGAAGAACAAAACTATGTCAGCCTTGTTCTTGAAGAACGCCAGGCGGAAACTGAAGAGAATAAAGAAAGACGCTTAGCTCGGGCAAATGAGCGCATGCAAAGAGACGGTCTAGAACCTGTTGATGACATCGATGACGTGCCTGAGCAGTATTTCGAAACCGACCCATACCTACAAGAGACGGTGTCTATTGTTAGGGATTATATTCGGTTACTAGAAGCGAATAGCTGAAAAGCCAGCTAGAGTGTTTAAACAATGCCATTCACCCTTGTGAATGGCATTTTGCTTTCATTTCTATAATTATAAACTTTGAAAACCAGCGTAAAACATTAGGTTTGCGCGAAAAACTGGACTTTAGATATGACTGAAAACAAGAAGGCGCCGAATTATTTGCAAGCGCTCATTCCTCTTATCGGATTAATTTTAATGCTGGGTAGCTCGGTTTACCTATTTGGTGAAGACTCCTCTTATGGAGGAAACCAAATTGCATTGCTGTGTTCTGCTGCCATTGCTGCATTAATTAGTTTCAGAAACGGATATACCTGGCAAGAAGTAGAGCAGGGTATTGTTGACGGTATTTCTGTGGCGTTAGGTGCCGTGCTCATTATTCTTATGGTAGGTTCGTTAATAGGTACATGGCTCTTGTCGGGTATCGTTCCTGCCATGATTTATTATGGGTTAGAGATTCTTGACCCCTCATGGTTTTACGCTGCTTCCTGCGTAATCTGTGCCATTATTGCTCTTGCTATAGGTAGTTCTTGGACTACAGCAGCAACAATTGGTGTAGCTCTTATCGGCGTTGCCATGGGTATGGGTATGAGCGTTGAAATTACTGCAGGTGCGATCATTTCAGGGGCGTATTTTGGTGATAAAATGTCACCGTTGTCAGACACAACAAACTTGGCTCCAGCAGTAAGTGGTACAGAGCTATTTGCTCATATACGTTATATGAGCTGGACTTCTTTCCCAGCCATTATTTTGTCCGTCATACTCTTCACTATTTTAGGTTTCGGCGCAGAGTCAGCTGCCGACTTGTCTAAGCTAGAATCTATGCAAACCGAGCTGGCTACCATATTTAATATTTCACCCATTATTCTGTTCCCACTGCTTATATTATTTGCCCTCGCAATTATGAAAAAGCCGGCTTTACCTACTATTTTCATTGGTGCTTTAGTGGGTGCCGTATGGGCGGTTATTTTCCAACCCGATCTCATTCAAACACTGGCTAGGTCTGGCTCAAGTAGCATAGTCGGTGGCTTTGAAGTTGTATGGCTTGCTCTCGCAACCGGGGTTGAAATTAATGCCTCAAACGACGACTTAACGTCACTGATCAGTGGCGGCGGCATGGGAAGCATGGTGAATACCGTTTGGTTGATTATCAGCGCCATGACGTTTGGTGCGGTGATGGAAACTACAGGCCTGCTACAAAAGCTTATTGAGGGTATTTTGAAGTCAGTAAAAACTACTGGAAACCTTATTTTAAGTACTATTTTGACCGGTTTTGGTACCAACTTGCTTACCGCTGACCAGTACATGGCGATTGTATTGCCAGGGCGTATGTTTAGAAACGCTTATAAAAAACAAGGTTTAGACCCACGTGTTCTGTCGCGTTCATTGGAGTCTAGCGGCACAGTTACTTCAGCATTAATACCTTGGAACACATGCGGAGCGTACATGTTCTCAGTGCTAGGAGTTTATCCGTTAGCTTATGCTCCGTATGCATTCTTCTTGGTGATCGTTCCACTTCTAGCCATCATATATGGTTACACCAATTTTAAAATTTTACGTTTAGAGCCTGAACATCAATAGGAGCTTTGCAGTATGAAGTTAGGAAGTCCAGTTGCCCGCTATAGAAAAGATTATAAAGCGCCTGTCTTTTCTATTGAGGCGGTTGACCTAGTGGTAAATTTGCATGAAACGCGTACGCAAGTCGTTAACACTATGCAAATTCTTCGCCTTAGAGAGGACTCTAAACTTCAACTTGATGGGGAACACCTAACGCTAGTAAAGGTCGAGCTAGACGGGCAGTTGTTAGCGGAAGGCACGGACTATGAAGTTATCGAAGGTCAGCTGACTATTTTTGATTTTCCGCAACAGGGCGAACTGCGTGTTACTACGCTTCTCAACCCAGCGGCAAATACGGCTTTTGAAGGTTTATACAAAAGTGGTGACGCTTATTGCACACAGTGTGAAGCGGAAGGTTTCCGTCGAATCACTTACTTCTTAGACCGCCCAGATGTACTGTCGTTGTATACCACAACCATTGTGGCTGATAAGAATGAGTTTCCGCAATTGTTGGCAAATGGAAACTTAATCGATAAAGGTGAGAGCGAAGAGGGCAAACATTGGGTGAAGTGGCATGATCCGCATCCCAAACCGTGTTACTTGTTTGCTTTAGTTGCTGGGAACTTTGACTGCTTGCGTGACAACTATCGCACTATGGAAGGTCGTGACGTCGAATTAGAGCTGTACGTTGATAAAGGTAATCTTTCTAGGGCAGCTTTCGCCATGGAGTCGCTAAAAAACGCGATGATATGGGACGAAAAAAGGTTTGGATTAGCTTACGACTTAGACATTTATATGATTGTAGCAGTGGACTTTTTCAACATGGGAGCCATGGAAAATAAAGGCTTAAATATTTTCAATTCGAAATACGTGTTAGCTGACAAAGCCACCGCCACAGACCAAGACTTCCTCAACGTAGAATCTGTAATTGGACACGAGTACTTTCATAATTGGACTGGCAATAGAATTACCTGTCGCGATTGGTTCCAGCTTAGTTTAAAAGAAGGATTAACTGTATTTAGAGATCAAGAGTTTAGCTCTGATCGCGGTATGCGTGACGTTAATCGTATTCAAGACGCGCGTATTATGCGAACCCATCAGTTTGACGAAGACGCAAGCCCGATGGCGCATCCTATTCGCCCTGACCAAGTGATGGAAATGAATAATTTCTACACGGTTACGGTATATAACAAGGGTGCTGAAGTTATTCGTATGCTGCATACTTTATTAGGCGAAGAGGGTTTTCAACAAGGTATGCGCTTATACGTGGAACGTCACGATGGGCAAGCTGTCACTTGTGAAGACTTCGTATCTGCCATGGAAGATGCAAATAAGATTGATCTAAAGCAGTTTAGGCACTGGTATAGTCAAGCGGGTACGCCGGTAGTTTCAATTGCTACCGACTATGACAAAGACAGCGAAACCTTGACGGTTACGGCTAAACAAACAACGCCGGCGACTCCAGGGCAGAACGAAAAGCAGCCTTTCCACATTCCGATAAAATCTGAAATTTTCAGCAACGACGGAACACCTTTGAATGCCGAAGGTTGGCCGGAAGAAGGTGTGTTTGAGTTGAAAGCAGAAGAGCAAATTTGGACACTTAAAAATGTACCAGAAGGCTTTATCTTCGCTCCACTCGCGAATTTTTCGGCACCGATCAAAGTAAAATACGACAGCTCTGACAACCAGTCGTTTGCCGTTGCTGCGTTAGCAAAAGATCCATTTTTACGCTGGGATGCTGTGCAGCAAATCTATCTGACTTTAATTCATCGTTACATCGAAGCTGAAGATTTTGGTGAACTTTCTGAATTTGATAGCTTAATGCAAAGTATTTTGAACCATGCTGTTGAAGACCCGTCCATTTCTTCATTGTTGCTTCAATTGCCCTCTGAAGAGGCTGTCGCAAGCGACTTTGACATTATTCCAGTAGAGTCGATTCAACAGGCATTAACAACACTGAAAGCTTATATTTGTAATACATTTGGCCAACAGATGGAAAAGGTGTGGACGCAACTGTCGTTTGATGTAGAAAGTTTCGATAGCTTGGCGATTAGTCACCGTATGCTCGGCAATGTACTAGTGCAATATTTAGCGCTTTTAGATACGCAACAAACCACACACGCAATACAACACCAATTCGCGTTGCAAGAAAACATGACATTGTCGTTTGGTGCTTTGAGTGCCGCAGTGCAAGCGAACCATTCACACGCCGAAGTAATGCTGCGAGAATTTAGAGCGAAGTGGGCAAGTAACACGCTAGTTATGGACAAGTGGTTCTCCGTGCAGGCGTTAACAGGGCACGATTCTACAGTTGAAAATGTAGAGCGCCTGTTGAACGATGAATTATTTGATTGGAATAAACCGAATAGAGTGTATGCGTTGCTATCTACCTTTTCGCATAACCTAAGCCAATTGCATCGCGCGGATGGTGCCGGTTATCGCTTAATGGAGGCTGCTATTACAAGGTTGAACGATTCTAACCCTCAAGTGGCCTCTAGGCTTATTTCACCGCTGTTAAAGTGGCGTAGATTAGAAGAAGGGCGTTCAAAGCAGTTGCGAGGCGTTCTTGAACGGTTAAAAGAGCACCAGAATTTGTCGAAAGACTTGTTTGAAAAAGTAGAGAAGAGCCTAGCGGACGCATAGTCGCTTAATATGTGAAAATTTCATCATGCATGAATATTACTTTTCTATCGTTATGTCTGCGTTAGATGTAGAGCATTATTACTATGGCCAAGGCGGTAATTCAGTGGTGATTACCGCCGAAAATGGTTTACGCCTACAACTTGCTATACGACACATGGTTCCGTTTATTTCCCGTAACGGTATTCGAGGTCGTTTCAAGCTCTGCACCGACCAGAACCATAAGTTTGTTTCCCTAGAAAAAATTAGAGATTTTTAAATTCATTTATATTCATGGCTAAGTCGTTTTTACCGATAAAAATGGCAATTAAGTGAATGTTCATTCCATCCTTAATTAGACAATTAAAATAACTTGTCACACCAGCGGTTCTTACGTTGCATTTCTCGTTATAAAGTCCGAGAATAAAAGGACTTTGCACTTCTTCTTATACACAAGGATCAAACCATGGCATCGGTGAACAGTCAGCCCCCAGTCCTCCTTGAGAAAGTTTTTGAAGTTGTTCGAAACAAGTTGCCGAAAACAACGGCGGAACTTGTGGAAGAGTTTACAAAAAGACTTTATCGCAATGTTGCAAACGACGAGATTATTGGTCGTGACCACAGCAATATTTATGGGGCGGTTGTATCTTTATGGCATAGCTTTAACGACTACCACGCAGACAAGAAAGCTCAAATTCGTGTTTATAACCCGGAGGTTACGAAGCACGGCTGGGAGTCGCCCAACACAGTTATCGAAGTTATCCAAACAGACATGCCATTCATGGTTGATTCTGTGCGTATGGCATTGAATCGATTCGGTATTCAAGCGCACTTATTCTTGAATGCTCCACTGGCGCATAAACGCGACAAAGAGGGCAATATCGAGTCGATTGTCGAAGAAGGTAAAACGGATAAAAACGCGCAAACTGACACAGTTTTTCTTATTGAGATCGATCGTCAGTCTTCGACCGAAGATCTTAAGGCACTCAAAGATGAACTAACGTCGGTTATGAGCGAAGTGTATGCTGCAGTTACTGACTGGCAGCCCATGAAGAAAAAGCTGAAAGAAATCTCTCAGAGTTTAGATGAGCGGAACTTCCCAGGCTCTAAAACCGAATTAGAGCAGTCGAAAGCATTTTTGACGTGGCTTGCTAACGACAACTTCACGCTTATGGGTTATCGAAGCTATGTAGTAGACGCAGTAGAGGGTGACTATGAAGTACGCCAAGTAGAGGGTACTAGTCTAGGTTTAATGCGTAATACAGTTACCGATAAACCTCGACGCTTAGCCGATCTTCCGAAGCTTGCGCGCCATGCGGCATTAAGTAGTGACGAAATTCTATTGCTCACCAAAACGAATACCAAGTCGCGGGTTCATCGTCCGGCATATACCGACTACATCGGTATTAAGCGTTTCGACAAGAATGGTAACGTAATTGGTGAAGACCGTTTTATTGGACTTTATTCAGCGAGCTTCTATAACGACAGCGCCATGGATATTCCAATGGTACGAGAAAAGATTAAGTCTATTCTCGATAAGTCTAAATATGGGCCTACGTCTCACGCCAGTAAGGCGCTTCTGAATATTCTTCAAACCTACCCAAGAGACGAAATTGTTCAGTCGAAAGAAAGTGAATTGCTCGACATCGCGCTAGGTATTTTACAAATTCAAGAACGCGACATTACGCGCGTATTCTTGCGTAGAGATATTTTTGGGCGATTCATTACGGCAATGGTGTACGTGCCGAAAGAACGATACAACACAGCATTAAGACAACAAACACAACAAATTTTAGCGAGAACGCTTGGCGCAACCGGAGACGTAGACTTTACCACTTACTTCTCTGAATCAGCTTTGGCGCGCACGCAGTATTCAGTTCGCGTAACCGACAGTGGACAGGACATTAACGTGAAAGAATTAGAACAAAATTTAACTGAAGCATCGCGATCGTGGGAAGACAACTTAGAGAGTCAATTAGTTGCAGCTCACGGTGAAGCGAAGGCGCGCTCTATAGTGAAGCGTTACGCGCATGGTTTTCCACGCGCATATAAAGAAGATGTTTTACCTTCGGTGGCATTAGCGGATATCGCACAGCTAGAGGCATTAAACGACGAACATAAATTGGGCATGCTATTTTACCGCGCTCAAGAAGTTCAAGACGATTCGAATCGTGTGAAGTTGAAGCTTTTCCATAAAGACGAGCCGATTCACTTGTCTGATGTACTGCCGATGCTAGAAAACTTTGGTTTACGAGTTATCAATGAAAGCCCGTACCAAATTAAAACCCATGAAGGTAATGTTTTCTGGATCCTCGACTTCTTTATGGTGCATACGTCTGGGCCACTGGATTTAGAGAAAACTAGAGATAATTTCCAAGACGCTTTTGGTCGTGTCTGGACCGGTGACTACGAAGACGATGGCTTTAACCGTTTAGTTTTAGGCGCTGGAATGACAGGGCGTCACGTAATTATTTTGCGTATGTTCGCTAAATACATGCGTCAAATCGGGGTTACCTTCAGCCAAAGTTATATTGAAAGTGCGTTTACCCGTTACCCTAAAATCGGCAAGCTTTTGGTGAAATTGTTCTACACCAAGTTCGAGCCAGGTGTAAAAGGCGTAGAGAAGAAAATCGACGCTATTTTACAGCGTATTCAAACTGAATTAGACAACGTAGTGAGCCTAGATGACGACCGTATTATGGGTCGTTATGTAGACCTGATTAAGGCCGCGCTGCGCACTAACTTCTTCCAGAAAACGGAAGAAGGTATAGAGAAAAACTATATCTCTGTGAAATTTGCACCAGAGAATATTCCTGAAATGCCGTTACCGTTGCCAAAATACGAGATCTTCGTTTATTCGCCGCGCGTAGAGGGTGTTCACTTGCGTGGCGGTAAGGTTGCGCGTGGTGGTTTGCGTTGGTCCGACCGCCGTGAAGATTTCCGTACCGAAGTTTTAGGCTTGGTAAAAGCACAGCAGGTTAAAAATACCGTGATTGTTCCTGTTGGGGCAAAAGGTGGTTTTGTCTGTAAGCAGCTTCCTGAAGAACGCGACGAGATGTTTGCTGAAGGACAAGCTTGCTACAAAACCTTTATTCGCGGATTACTGGATATAACGGACAACATTCTTGAAGGTGAGGTTATTCCTGCTCGCGACGTCGTAGCTCATGACGAAGTCGATTATTACCTTGTGGTAGCGGCAGATAAAGGTACAGCGACGTTCTCAGACATCGCCAATGGTATCTCGGAAGAATATAACTTCTGGCTAGGTGATGCGTTTGCTTCTGGTGGTTCTGTAGGCTACGACCACAAGAAGATGGGTATTACCGCAAAAGGTGCGTGGGAATCTGTTAAACGCCACTTTAGAGAAATGGACATAGACTGCCAAACTACAGACTTCACCTGTGTCGCAATCGGTGACATGGCAGGGGATGTGTTCGGTAACGGTATGTTAGCGTCGAAGCACACCAAATTGGTGGGCGCATTCAACCATATGCATATTTTCATTGACCCAGACCCTGATCCGGCGAAGTCATATAAAGAACGTGAAAGATTATTTAACTTGCCGCGTTCTTCATGGACAGATTACGACACAAGTTTGATTAGTGAAGGTGGCGGCATTTTCAATCGCAGTGCGAAATCGATTGAATTGACCACTGAAATGAAAAAGCTGTTGGGTACACAGAAGCGCAGTATGACGCCTAACGAGTTAATTCGTGCATTGCTGCTGGCTGAAGTAGACCTCATTTGGAACGGTGGTATCGGTACCTATGTGAAGTCGACTAAAGAAACGGATATTGAAGTCGGCGACAGAGCAAACGATATGCTTCGTGTAAACGGTAAAGATCTGCGCACCAAGATTATTGGTGAAGGCGGAAACTTAGGTTTCACGCAACTTGGTCGTATTGAATATGCTTCACGCGGTGGCCGGGTGAATACGGACTTTATCGATAATGTGGGTGGCGTAGACTGCTCGGATAATGAAGTAAACATTAAGATTTTACTTAATGGTTTAGTTAACCAAGGTAAACTCACGCGCAAACAACGCGACCAGTTGTTGTACGACATGACCGACGATGTTTCACGCATTGTTTTAGAAGACTGTGCAAGACAAACACTCTCACTATCTGTGACGCAGCTGCGTGGTGCCGACCAAGTGAAGGAAATGCAGCGGTTTATTCATCATTTAGAACGCGAAGGTCAACTCGACAGAGCTCTAGAGTTCTTGCCTGATGATGATGAGCTTGCAGATCGCGTTGCTTCAGGTAAAGGCTTAACTCGTCCAGAACTGTCTGTTATTTCGGCTTATGGCAAAATGGTTTTGAAAGAATCATTAGCGATAGACGATATTGCGAAAGACCCGTTCCACGCGAAAGAGTTAGCGATGGCGTTCCCAGAGAAGCTAAGAGAGAAATTCTTGGCAGACATGGAAGAACACCCGCTACGTACTGAAATAATCGCAACCAAGTTAGCGAATAATATCGTGAACGATATGGGTCCTAACTTTGTTCAACGTAAACAAGAAGCTACAGGAGCTACAGTAGCGGAAGTTGCAGCGGCTTATATTATCTCTAGAGAAGTCTTTGACGCGCACAAGTTACGTGATCAGGTAGTGGCTTTGGATAATAAAGTGTCGGCAGACGTGCAGAACAGAATTCTGTTCCAAGTACGAAGAATGGTTCGTCGTACTACGCGCTGGTTCTTGCGTCATAAAAACCCTGCGTTTACTACGATTCAGGAAAATATCGATTTTTATAAGAAGGCGTTTGATGACTTAAGAAAGAACGCACTTTCTTACTTAAACGACAAAGAAGCGCAAGAGATTCAAAAAGAGATCGACGGATATACAGAGAAAGGTGTTCCGAAAAAGCTCGCAGAGCAGATTGGTCTTTTGAGTACTATTTTCTCGGCAATGGACATAGCGGAAATAGCAGAGAGTACTTCACAGAAAATCTCAACTGTTTCAGAGATTTACTTCCGCTTAGGTGCAGACATCCAACTGCATTGGTTCTTGCAACAAGTGAATGGGCAACCTGTAGCTAACCACTGGCAGGCGCTTGCACGAGCTGCATTCCGTGAGGAACTTGATTGGCAACAACGTTCACTTGCTACAACGGTGTTGAAGCTTTCTGACGAGACTAAAGATCCGAGTAAAATGCTTGAACTTTGGTACGAGAAGAACGACCAGTATGTTGATCGTTGGAAAACGATGCTAGCTGACTTTAAAACCACTAAAAGTCATGAATTTGCGAAGTTCTCTGTGGCACTTCGCGAACTCATGTTACTTAGCCATAATTGTGGTTCATAACTGATGCTGGGTTCTACTTATCCTCTTTTGCGTCGCTGGTTATTTACTCGCGACGCGGAAGAGTCTCACGATTTCGCATTGAAATGGTTGAGCAAGTTAGGGCAGTCCCATGCCGCATGGATGTTGAAGCAAAACGTCGAACAAAAGCCGGTTGAACTTATGGGAATTAAGTTCCCCAACCCAGTAGGTTTGGCCGCTGGCTTAGACAAAAACGCGAACGCTGTTGATGCCTTTGGAAAAATGGGGTTTGGCTTTGTAGAAGTCGGCACGGTTACTCCAAGGCCACAGCTTGGTAATCCGAAACCCCGTATGTTTAGGCTGCCTGAAGCTCATGCCATTATTAATCGCATGGGCTTTAACAATGGCGGTTTAGATCTCATGATGGCAAACCTTGAGCGCACTAAGTATAAGGGCGTACTCGGCATTAATATTGGTAAGAATAAAGACACACCAGAAAATAAAGGTGCGGAAGATTTTCGACTTTGTTTAGAACGTGTATACAGCAAAGCAAGTTACATTACCGTAAATGTCTCTTCGCCTAATACTCCTGGCCTTCGCGACATGCAGCATGGTGAACAGCTGGTTCATTTGCTGAAAACGGTTAAAGCAGAACAGGCAAAGCAGGCTGATATCCATCAGAAGTACGTACCTGTTGTTGTTAAGATCGCGCCAGATCTTTCAAAAGAAGCGGTATTTTCATTAGCTGACGTACTTTTAGAAGAAAAAATTGATGGTGTGATAGCAACCAATACAACTCTTGAGCGATCAGCCGTCGCACACTTGAATCATGCACAAGAAGCGGGTGGTTTGAGCGGACGTCCATTGCAAGAGCAAAGTGTTAATGTGATCTCTTGGTTGCGCGAACATTGTGGGAAAGATTTTCCGATTATTGGCGTGGGTGGGATTGAAGATCCAGTAACAGCTGCCGATAAGTTCAATGCAGGCGCAAACCTAATCCAGCTATATACTGGGTTTATATATCAGGGACCTTCATTGATTCCTAGAATTATCAATTCTTTAGGGAAATGATTGCCTGTAGATTCAGAAACAAGTAAAGTATTGGTAAACAACAATAAGAGATGTTTTCATGCAGTCTTGGCACTGGCGCTATAACAAAGAGCAGGAAGAGCTTTCTATAGAAATGGACGGTGGGGTTACACAAGCCCTAGAATATCGCCGTAAGCATTTGCGCCCAGACATGCCTGAATCAGCAAGTTTCTCAATGGAAGATGCGGAACTTTTCTCTAAGCTTCAAAACTATCAAGAAGACCACAGCCCGTTAGCGGCCTCAGAACAATTTTTAATTGCGCTTCATGGCGCCGCTATAAAACGTGCGGGCAAAGCGCTTATGCCGCAAAGTTGGCATTTTCAAACGGGTGTGATTGAGCCTTGGCCGGAAGACCACTTATTTTGTGCGTTAAACTCTGGTTTCGCTAAAGGTTGTTTTCTAATTATCGACCAGGACGACCGCACAGCATTATGTATGCTTGTAGACTCAAGTTTTGAAGTTGCAAGTACTAAAGTAATGCGCCGCTATGAAGTTATTCGTGTCTTAAAAGATCGGTTGTTAAGCCATGAATACCACGCGGTAGAAAAGCCAAGCGATCATTGGCAGCAATTTGCATAAGCTCGTTTTACGCTACCTTTAAAGAATTCACTCCCTTAATT
This sequence comes from Lysobacter sp. N42, assembly GCF_004344885.1. Classification (NCBI taxonomy): domain Bacteria; kingdom Pseudomonadati; phylum Pseudomonadota; class Gammaproteobacteria; order Lysobacterales; family Lysobacteraceae; genus Lysobacter; species Lysobacter sp. N42. Next base: position 628,979 of record NZ_SKFB01000001.1, on the reverse strand, counting down.
TTCACGCTACCTTTTAAAGCAGTGGGCTTAAGAAATAGCACAGCCTTTCTACTATTTTGTTCAGCTTGTTTCGTTTGTACCAATGATCAGGAACAACACGTTCACTTTGTTCTAGGTAGTTGTTTAACAACGATTCTATTTGCGCACAGCTCTTGTCGTCATGAAGTGCAAACGTGAGCTCAAAGTTGAGTTGAAAACTTCTCGCGTCCAAGTTTACGCTGCCCACAAGCGCGAAATCACCGTCGATTAAAATGGCTTTGGTATGCAGTAAACCTGTTTTGAATAAGTGAATTTCCCCACCATTTTTTAGAAACTCCTCATAAAAGGAACGACTCGCCCAGCCTGCTAAGCGCGAGTCACACTTTTGCGGCACAACGAGTGTAACTTTGACACCTCGTTGAAGTGCATGACAAAGCGCATCGAATATAGCTTCTGAAGGAACAAAGTAGGGCGTACTTAATATGACATTTTGTTTAGCGCGATAGATAGTGACAAGCAACACCTGGCTAATCACATCTCGGCCGATATCAGGTCCTGATGGAACGATCGTTAAATAGTCGTCAGTATGCTCTAACGCTTTAGATAAAACCGGAAAACGGCGTTCACCTGTTTCTATTTCCCAATCCCAAGAGAATACTTTTGATACACCGAATGCAGCAGCCCCATTAAACTGAATAACCATGTCAATCCATGGACCGACTTGTCTGCCTATATTGAAGTATTTGGGATCAGCCATATTCATTGAGCCACTAAACGCGGTATGGTTGTCGATGATAAGTAACTTCCGATGCATTCTTAAATCGACTCGACGAAATATGTTCCGCCATAAAGACACTGGAAGAGCTGAAATAATCTCAACCCCAGCTTCTTCCATGCGTTTTAAATCTTTATGCCACATAAAAAAACGCCAGCTTCCTGCATGGTCAATTAAGAGTTCGACTTTTACGCCTCTCTCTCGTGCTGCTATTAGTGCGTCTGCAACCTCTACTACACGACCTTTGGCATACCAAATATAAAACGCAGCACGAATACTGTGTTGTGCGTTGTTTATTTCATGAATCCAAATATTAAAAATCTCTTCGGGCTCACTTAGCACTTTCAAGTCGTGGTAACAGAATCCACCGGTGCCCAAGTGCCGACTCATGATGTCGTATACCGCTTGGGCGATGGGTAAAGTAGGGCGCGAAGGGCTGTGACCTTTAAGTTGGGAAGTAAGGTTTGATAAAAACGGCTCTCTTATTTTTAATGCCCGCTCTGCCCGACGGGCTCCAAGCTGTATTTCACCAAAAAACAAATACAAAAGAACGCCAAATAGAGGCACAAGAACAATAATGAGAATCCAAGCTAACGAAGAACTAACGCTAGAGCGCTTTCTAAAGACTACGCGTAACAGTACTGAGGCAATGAACAGCCAGTATAAATAGAGCCCGAAATCGCTGAAAGCCAAAAATTTTCCTAGAGTAAAGTGTTTGAATTAATATAACGACTACTAGGATATTCGGCAATAAAGAAAGGGGAAAGAATCGGACTTTAGGAAAATGGTTGCGGGGGCAGGATTTGAACCTACGACCTTCGGGTTATGAGCCCGACGAGCTACCAGACTGCTCCACCCCGCGTCCGAGGATGCGAACTATAGGTGAGTGGCATCGATAAGGCAAGCATTGATTCAAAAAAACGTATCGTTCGCTGTTTTTTTGTTCAAACCCAATAAGAATCAGACGATTTGCAGACAGCTAAAGTGTTTCTGCGTATAATTTGTCGAAACTTTTAAGGAAACGCTTTTTATGCTCTCTTTGTACATATCCTGTGCTCACGGCCTCGAAGAACTCTTAGTCGAGGAGCTTGCCGAACATAGCTTCTCTGACTTAAAAAGAACTCATGGTGGTGTTTATTTAAAAGCTGAGCGCAATGCGATGTATCAAATGATGATGCACCTTAGAACAGCTAGCCGCATTTATCTCTACTTAGAACAATTTGAAGTACATGATCGGAACTCATTATTAAAAGCCGCGCAGTCGGTTGATTGGAAAAAGTATGTTTCGCCGGACGCTGACTTTGTTGTTCGCTTTCAAGGCACGAGCAAACAACTTCGACATTCAGGATTTTCCGCTCAAATTATTAAAGACGGATATATAGATTATTGGCGCGAATACGGAGCTCGACCGAATGTATCCAAAGACAACCCTGAACTAACGCTTTATGTAACGCTTTCTAAATCTCAAGCGGATTTTTATATCGACTTAAGCGGCCGTGGAATGCATGAGCGTGGTTATAGAACTGCCACAGGGCCTGCTCCAATTCGTGAAAACCTTGCCGCAGCTATTTCCATGCGTGTACTGAATCAGGTAAACCTAGCAGAACTAGACGTTGTGTTTGACCCGTTTTGCGGCAGTGGAACTCTACTGATTGAAAGCGCCATGATCGCTACTCAGTGTGCACCCGGTATAATTCGTGACAGTTACGGTTGGAATGGCTGGTTAGCGCACGACGAATCTGCGTGGCAAGAGGTTGTGGTTGCGGCACAGAATCGTTTTAACGATGGGTTAGCGAACTGCAAGACACGATTCGTGGGTAACGACATTGATCCAAGAGTCCTTGGGTATGCAGACCAAGCTATCCACGCTCTAGGTCTAGAGTCTTTGTTCGAATTCAACGCTGGAGATGCAAACAAAGACTCTACGTATGAGAATGTTTCTCAGTGTGAAAATGGGGTTTTAATTTGTAACCCTCCCTATGGTGAACGGTTAGAGTCGCCTCTCGCAGCGAGACAGATATTCACAGGACTCGGAGCACAGATAGCAAAACTTCCTGAAGGTTGGAAAGCAGGAATATTAGCGCCAGACGACACGACACTTAAGGCGCTTAAGCTCACTAGTCATAAAAAATACTCCCTTAAGAATGGTCCAATCGACATAAAATTGGGTCTTTATTTATTAGCCGGGCAAAAGCAGTTTTCGTCGCGTAGCAACAGCGACATAGCTAACCGCCTTTTAAAGAACTGGCAGACTAAGAAAAAGTGGGCGGGTAAAGAGGGCGTAGATGCGTTCAGAGTCTATGACGCAGACTTACCCGATTACAACGCCGCTATCGATTTTTATGCTGACCACTGGGTTATTCAAGAGTACCAAGCACCGAAGTCTGTTCCTGAAGGCAAAGCAGAAGGGCGTTGGTGGGACCTGGTTGACACTGTTTTAGATGTGCTTCCGGTTGATCCTGAGAAGATCTATTTAAAGCAAAGGAAGCGACAAAAGGGTATTGCGCAATATACTTCATCTACGGATGAAGAAGCGGTTCGTTTTGTAAGTCATGAATATAATGCTCAATTTTGGGTGAATTTAACGCAATACTTAGACACCGGACTATTCCTCGATCACCGGGTTGTGCGGCGTGATATTCAGAAGCGTGCCGAAGGTAAGCGCGTTTTAAATTTATTTGCTTATACTGGCGCTGCTTCTGTGCATGCAGCACTAGGAGGCGCGCAAAAAGTCACTACGGTCGATTTGTCTAAAACCTATTTAAACTGGGCAAAAGATAACTTCAGGCTGAACCATGTCACGATTGATAAGCATGACTTTATTCATGCAGACTGTAACGCATGGTTAGAAGAGGCCGCAGAGTCTGACGAGACTTGGGATTTGATTTTTTTAGACCCGCCGACGTTTTCGAACTCTAAACGGATGGAAGGGCATTTCGATGTTCAGGCGGATTACCTCAACCTGCTTTCGCTTGCGAAACGCTGCTTAAGCCCTGAAGGTATAGTTATTTTTTCGACTAATATGAGAAAGTTTAAGTTCGACGAGTCGGCCGTTTCAGAGCTCGGCTTTCGTATAGAGAATAAAACTGACGCTTCGATTCCATTCGACTTTAAGAAACAGCGCGCTATTCATTACTGTTGGTACTTGTTCAATGAATGATTTTTACCTGCTGATTAGCGACAACTGCCCTCTATGCAAGCTAGCGATACAGCAAATTCATAGTCAAGAGCTAGAAGAGCCTATCGCGTTGCATATGGTCGATATTCATAGCGATCCGGAGTTAGTTAAGGAATATGGTGCGCTTGTGCCTGTGTTGGTTCGAGAAAAAGACGACCAAGAAATGAAATGGCCATTTGAACCAACTGAATTGAAGGAATTTTTAAGTTTATGAGTGCTTTGGTACGCATGCAAAACGCTCAATTAGCATTCGGTCATGCCCCGTTGCTTGACCATGCTGAATTGGTTATAGAGTCGGGTGAACGGCTTTGTATCGTGGGTAGAAACGGTGCAGGTAAATCGACTCTGCTCAAAGTAATTTATAAAGAAGTTCAGCTCGACGACGGACAATTGCATTGGGAAAACGACACCCGAGTAGCAATGTTGCCCCAAGATCCACCAGCTAGGTCAGATAAGACTGTATTTACCTATGTAGCAGAGTCATTTACTGATGCTTATACCTTGTTAGAACAGTATGAAGAGCTTTCTCAGCGTCTCATCAACGAGAGTGACAACGCCAAACTCTTAGAGCAACTGTCTCGCGTACAAGAGAAGTTAGATGCTGTTGGCGGATGGGAATTACAACAGAGAATAGAGAGCACATTAACTCAACTGCAACTGGACCCTCATACGCAATTGAGCGCGCTTTCTGGTGGGTGGTTAAGACGCGTTGCAATGGCTCGTGCATTTGTTACCGATCCTGATGTGCTGCTATTGGACGAGCCAACCAACCATTTAGATATTGAAACTGTTCAATGGCTAGAAAAGGTCATTAAGAACTTCAAAGGCGCAATTGTATTTATCAGTCACGACCGTGCTTTTATTCGCTCTTTAGCCACCAGAATCATTGATGTCGATAGGGGAGTATTGCGCTCTTATCCTGGTAGTTACGATACCTACCTAGCGACTAAAGAGCACGAGCTAGAGGTAGAAGAAGCCCAAAACGCTGAGTTTGATAAAAAACTGGCTCAGGAAGAAGCTTGGGTGCGCCAAGGTATTAAAGCTCGCCGTACACGAAACGAAGGCCGTGTAAGAGCACTTAAGAAACTCCGCCAAGAAAGAGCTGAGCGAAGAAGTAAACAAGGGCAGGTAGCGTTCAGCGCGGGCTCTTCTGAAAAGTCAGGCAAAATTGTTTGGAAATGCGAACATTTAGGCTATCAAATTGAAGATAAACGCTTAATTAATGACTTAACACTGAACATACAACGCGGAGATAAAATTGCTCTAGTGGGTCCAAACGGAATTGGGAAAAGTACCTTATTGCAATTAATACTTGGGAACATTAAGCCCACAGAGGGCAAGTGTGAGCAAGGGACTAAAATAAAAGTTGCTTACTATGATCAGCATAGAGCGGCGTTAGACCCGGAAATGTCGGTTGCTGACAATGTCAGTGAGGGTAAGCAGGAGGTTGTTCATCAAGGACGAACTCGTCATATTTATAGCTACTTACAAGACTTCCTATTTACGCCACTACAAGCACGCGCCCCGTTAAAGTCGTTTAGTGGAGGAGAGCGGAATAGGGTCTTATTAGCAAAAATCTTGCTCTCTGACAGCAATCTATTGATATTGGATGAACCGACCAACGACCTCGATGTTGAAACTCTTGAATTATTAGAGTCTCTAGTTGTGTCTTATGACGGTACCGTGCTGGTGGTAAGCCACGACCGAGAGTTTATAGATAATACAGTGTCGACAGTTGTGCTCTTTGAGGGTGACGGAGTTCTCACTGAAATAGTGGGTGGCTTTCATGAAGTTAGACAGTACCTTGAGCACAAGTCAAAAAATAACAAGAATACGGAAAAAGAAACTCCTGCTAAGGGAACTAATACAGACAATACAAAGTCTGACAAAACCGATACTTTAGCTCAACCGCGGAAAAAGCTATCATACAAGCTGCAACGGGAGTTAGAGCAATTACCTGGGATTATAGAGCAGTTGGAAACAGAGCTTTCACAACGCCATGAGCAGGTAAGTAAACCGAATTTTTTTAATCAGGAACCAAGTGAAACGCAGCCTATACTCGACTCGATTACAGAGATTGAGAAAAAACTCGATGAGGCTATAGAGCGTTGGGATGAACTTGAACAATTACAGGGTTAATAATGCAATTTAATAAGAAGTCTGCAGCCATTGCTATCGCGGCAATTCTTTCTGGGGTCAGCGCCAGTGCACATGCAAATCAAGGTTACGAGATAGTTGAAGTTGGAACCCTACCTACCGCATTCTCAAGCGTAGGAACGGATATTAACGATTCAGGTGTAGTCACAGGCTATGGCTACGATATTCTAAATCAACCTATACGCGTTGACTTGTTAGATACCGAGGCAGACATTTTTGCGGGTATCGAAGATTTCAATAACCTAACCGCTGGTGAGTACAGATTCCTAAGAAACTATTTGTTGACCACCGGCGGCGCGATTAATAACCCTACATTCCAAAAAATAAGAATTGCTGAGGGTTTTACCTTTGACGGCAACTTTATGTCGTTAAATGATGTCTTCGATGAAATTGAGCCAAATACAGGTACATTGTCTTACAGTAACTCATTCTATCCTCAGAACATTGATAATTCAGGGAATACCATTGGAACAACTCAAGCTCCTTTCATACAGCAGTTGGGCCAAACAGCACAAGGTGACGAAGTAGAATACTTTACACCCGCTCGTTTAATGTCTGGTTATTGGAGCAATGGTGCATCGATTACCTATTTAACTGGTGCAGACGATTTGATTTTTGGTGGCGTGTCTAGAGCTTCTGCAATGAACGACTCAGGTCAAATTGTGGGTTTTGCAGGTTTAACCAATCGTACGTCATTGCAACTCGCTTACGAAGACTGTATTGCTGAGGAAGTTGAGAACAACAACGGTGATCTTGTTCCCAACGATCAGATTCCACTAGGTGCATGTATCTATCGTGTTTGGGCAGCGGCTGAATATAATGGCTCGTACCGTGTTCCTCTATATAACGAACAAGCCTACATGTGGCAAGTAGATGCAAACGGCAACGTGCTATCAAAGCAGGCGTTAGGTGTTACTTTTGAAGTTCCTGAAGACTCAACAGGTTTTGTGCGTAGCCATGCGTTAGATATAAACAACAATGGCGTTGCCGTTGGTTATACTGACTTCCGTGAAGGAGACAACCTGAGCAATTTCGCAGATATTTATACTGCAGACGGGGCACAGCAAATCTTTCCTGAAGACGCAGACGGCTATGGTCAAAGTCAGGCATTGTTAATTAATGACAACGGTTATATTGCTGGTTTGTCTTCATTGATTGTTGGCACAGGCTATGCGTCTAGAATGTTTATCACGACAGTAGACGAAGCAGGACAAGCTGACGGTGTTGTTTATCCAGACGGATTCTTCGCAGATTCAGAATGGGTTCCACGTGACATTAACAACCAAAACCAAATTGTGGGTCGCGCTGAAACAGAAGAGCAAACTTCACAAGGCCGCACTAGTGGTTTCCTATACGACATCGAGTTAGACGTAGTTACTGACCTGAACGATGTACTTCCTTGTGACAGTGGTTATCGAATTATTGAAGCAAAAGCGATTAACGAACAGGGTGAAATTTTGGTTATCGCCATGACAAACCATGAGACCACTGTTGACGGACGTGACTTTGAAGGTGATTCTGTGCAAGCGTTAGTATTGCGACCTAGTGATACCGCAACACCGTGTGATGATGGTGATGATTTACAGAAACGTGAAGGCGCCTCTGCTTCGCCAATTCAATTAGGGTTTTTAGCGTTGGTAAGTGTATTTGCCTTTATTACACGTCGTAAGAAATTAAAAATTAAATAGTACTTTTTGTTCTAAATAAAAAACTAGCGTGATCTCAACTTGTTAAAAATATTGAGTTGATTTCGCGCTTTTTTGTCATTGAACTTTCTTCAAATTGTAACTATCAAATAAGAGTACACATTAAAAAATGTACATTGATAGCAAGACATTTATGAGGAAGCGAAATATGAAAAGACAAAAAAGAGATCGTCTTGAAAGAGCACATTCACAAGGGTTTAAGGCTGGAGTAGGAGGCCGCTCAAAAGAAAATTGCCCTTATCAGAATGGAGATATTCGCTCAGAGTGGTTAGGAGGTTGGCGAGACGCAATGGAAGCCAGAAACGACGGACTCTACCAACGGTAATAACCTGATTTTTAGAACCCTATCAATACAAAAAAGCCCAGCAAAAGCTGGGCTTTTTTGTGAATGAACGTACTTAGAACGTCGAAGTGTCGGTAAACAAACCAACTTTTAAATCTTTCGCGGTGTAAATAACGCGGCCATCAACTTCAACTTCTCCGTCACCAATCCCCATAAATAAACGTCTTTTAATTAAACGTGTCATATTTATGCGATAGGTTACCTTTTTAGCGGTAGGTAATATTTGTCCGGTGAACTTCACTTCACCCACACCTAGAGCTCTACCTTTGCCAGGTCCGCCAGAGCAGGCAAGGTAAAAGCCAAGTAGTTGCCACATAGCGTCAAGGCCTAAACAACCTGGCATTACAGGATCACCTTTAAAGTGACAGTCAAAGAACCAAAGATCGGGTTTAATGTCGAGCTCCGCTTCAATATAACCCAGACCTTTCGTACCACCTTCAGGGTCCATTTTAGTTACTCGATCCATCATCAACATGTTTGGTGCTGGTAAACGGCTGTTTTCAGGACCAAATAACTCACCGCGACCACATGCGAGAAGCTCTTCACGGCTATAAGATGACTGCATAAAAATACCTTGTTGTTAAATGTAAGCGCATAGACTAGCGAACAGGTGTACGCTGAACAAGTCCGAACAGTTTATTTTCGACTAAATAAACGACTCCATAGGCTATTTTCAACTTCATGCTCATGATTCGCCTGGCGTAAACGATACTTAACGCGACTCGATATAGAGTTTTCAAGCTCTTCGTTATCAGAGCCAAACGGCGTATCTAAAAGCTTCTCTAACGCTTGAAACACGTGGCTCGCGGTATAGACGTGAAATAAACCTTGTTCTACAGCTGAGCGTATTTCGGCACTTAAATGCAGGTTCCATTGATTTGAGGCAGGGATAATAACGCCATGGTTTCCGTCTAACCCCCGTGATTTACAAATTTCGTAATAACCACTGATTTTTTCGTTGATACCACCAACAGCCTGAACATTACCAAATTGATCGATAGCTCCGGTAACTGCGATCGACTGGATGACCGGTATATCACTTAATGCGGATAGAAGGGCGCATAGCTCTGCAAGAGACGCGGAGTCGCCGTCAACCTCATGGTAAGACTGTTCAAAGACCAAAGTGGCTGATAATGGCATAGGCTCTTTTCGAGCAAACAGATTGGCTAGAAATGCGGTAAGAATCATTACACCTTTGGTATGAATGCTACCACTTAACTCAGATTTCCGTTCGATATCGATAATATCACCATCACCATAATGAACTGTGGCAGTAATACGAGAAGGCTCGCCATATTCGATACCCGTCATGGTCACGACGGTAAGCCCGTTAATTTGCCCAACAACTCGGCCGTGTGTTTCGATTTGAATCTGGTTTTCCGTAATCTGACGCCAATTCATTTCGGCAACACGGCTACCACGATATCTTTGCAGTTGTGCCGCTTTCTCCACGTGCTCTCGCTCAATCACCTGGCTTTCATGCTGATCGGCTATCTCGTCTACTTCCTCTAACAATTGAATTAACCGAATCGCGTCTAGACTGAGTTCCTTTTGGTGTTCACAGAGCGCCGTAGACCATTCTAAGAAGCTCGCAACGCCTTGTTCAGTAAAAGGGCGGTGGCGTGTTTTCTGTTGCAGGTACGCCATGTAGTTGCCATACGCTTCAATATTTTCATGCTCGGTATGAAAAGCCGTGGAAAAGTCTGCGATAAAGGGGAAGAAATTACTGAAATCAGGATCTAACTCTTCTAGTTGATGAAACAGCTCCGCAGGGCCGGCTAATAGTACTTTGATATCCAATGGCATAGGTTCTGGTTCGTAAAACAAAGCAGCAGACTGTTCCAGCGTATCAGGCCAGTCTACCTCACCGGTTCGTAAGGCGTGTTTTAAGCGAGACCATAGTTGCGGTTCTGAAAGAAGTTCAGCAGCGTCAATAATTAAAGTTCCGCCGTTGGCGCGATGTATTGCACCTGCTCGAATTAAATGTAATTCACTTGAAATGGTGCCATTAAGACTTTGGCTTTTAATTGAGCCGAACAGGCTAGCGGCTGTGACTCGGCGACAATACTCAAAAGGGCGTGCATTTTCATTAGATACGAGTACTGACGCTAATTCATTGCCTGGAAGATCATCAAATGTTTTGTCGAAAACAAGCTCTAAATACGCACTAAGCGCAGAAGAGGGGAATTCAGTCATCAAATCTTCTTTCGCTTGAGTACGTTTATCGAGCTCTAGCTCTAAGAAGTAATAAAGCTTTTCCACAAAAACCACAGCGCTTCCATGGGGTAACCAAATACAAATGGGCTGATATGCGGTTTCTGGGTTGGCAACGTATACCCAGTCGTAACGGATTTTATCAGGGAAGGGTAATGCCTTAGACGTTTCATTAAGGATATCTTCAGCAATAAGGCCAGGTGTTAAAGCAATATAGGCATGACTATATTGCGACCTTGAACGTAAAGCCTGTTGTAGAGCTTGTAATGCACGCTTTTGCCCCACTAAAGCACTAGGCTGATGCTCTTTATCCAGGATAGCCTTTAGCCAGTGGCTAGAGTCGGCTGTAAGTAGATGGGTAGGTAACTTTACTAAGTTATCAGCATGTACCATTTTGGTCATCGCGTTTCCTGTGCTCCAAATTTCATTGATTTGCGTATGATACTGTAGTTACAAACGATTGCACTGTTTAATATTATGGATATGCGCATATTTTGGGGAATAATAAATGCAAAGCACTATTACAAAATGTAATTTTAAATTGAGTTTAGTTGCGCTCGCAGCTTTTAGTTCCAATCCAGCGTTTGCCCAAGAGCAGCAAGGCACTCATGAACGCAGTCAAACAAGATTTTCGGTTGGTGTTGCGGTGATAAGTTCAACTGAAGCATATTTAGGTCAGGAAACAGATACTTTGGTTGTTCCTGCTATCAGTTACGAAACAGAAAATTGGTATTTTAGGGGGATTGAGCTCGGGTATCGGCCGGAAATACTAAGAGAAAATGGCTTGGTTGTCTTCGCTACATACTCTAACGCAAGCTTTGACCCGGACGACAATAGCAACGCGCAACTTCGAGCATTAGATGAACGACCGTTTCGCATTGATTCAGGACTAAGGTACGAGCAAGATTGGATGCTCGGCAAGTTCTCTGCAGAAACAGCCATAAACTTAAGGGACTTTGATACTGGCGCACGAGTTTCGCTTCAAAATGCTTATCCATTAAGCGACAAGCCATACATATTCCAACTATCACCGTATATTGGCGTGAATTATTTAAGTAAGGATTACGCCAACTATACATATGGCGTAGACACGCAAGATACTGAAATATCGGGCCTAAACACTTACCAGTTAGGTTCTACATATACCGTAGAATATGGTCTTTCTGGTTATTTCCGAGTGAATCGACACTGGACGCTAGCTGCTAATATAAAGTTAGAGCACTTGAGCCAGGACATTAAAAACAGCCCATTAGTGAGCGATAGTACCAACCAAAGCGCGTTTATCTTCGTTACATATTCGTTCTAAATTAGGCTTTCTAGCTTATTAAAGAACAATGCAGCGTCTGAACCGTCGGCTAATGCGTGGTGTAAATGCAGTGAAATAGGCATTTCGTAAGCACCGTTGGCTGACTTTTCGCATTTCCCGACCGAAACCTTAGGCACGCTGTCCAAGCGGGAGAAATAACGCGCGTGAGATAGGCCTGTAAATTTAATCCATGGCAGCGCAGAGAAATGGATAACGTCCAACCTAGGTTCAGAGCCTAGAGATTCAGAAAATAAAGCGTTAGAGCGTTGTACAGAATCATTTTCCCGCTGAGCAGCAGCCATAAATGTCTCAAATGATTCTTGGTATGGAATGAGAGAGTACGCAAACGTTTGATCTTCGCGCATTTGCGTAGTGGACGCATGAATGTTGTCGAAACTCCAAACTTCGTTGTCTGTTGGCATACGAAGCTTTAAAGCCGGTATATCGTTACAAGCCTGAAGAATACGATGTAAGTACAGGTAATAGAATGACTTACCGGTAGCTTTCGACTCGTCATAAGTTTTACTGCAGTCGACATTAACGGTTAGACCAAAATATGGTTCTTCAAATTCACGAAAAAACAAAAAGTGTTCGCGACGTTTCCAAGTTCGAATATCTACGTTTGAATACGAACTTAGAAACGGAGGCACGTTATTGCAATTCGACATGAAATCACCGTTTAGGTTTTCCACAGGACCAAGGAAACATAAGACCATTGTATGTAATTGAATTCAAGCCTGTATTTCGCGGCACATAACATATAACTGCGCATAATATATATTATGTTAAATTAAGTATTATAGAAGATATCCTCAAGAGTTCGCACTAACCTCGCTTAGTAATCTATAAAGAATACTGACAAGTTGAGATTAAACCTTTTTCAGATTCTTCAGAGTTGTTTATCGAAAACACCCAATATGAAATAGACTCTGTGCAACTCGTTTCAAATACTCCTTCCGGAGAGCATTCCAATACTTCAATATTCTGTGGGCTGCTTAAGGTACCAAACATAATGTCGTAAGAAACACGACAATAACCTTCGATTTGATCATTAACAGCTTCTTCTGGGTAAATCGGGCCGACATGTATTATTGGTTGGATGTTTTGCCGATTTTCGACAGCATTTTCTAATGACGCATTCGCGAAAACCGCCGTGGTACTGAAGCTTAATATCAACACAAATGGAATTATTATTTTTGTAAAGGTCATATCTCTATTTCGCTCTTAATTGTTTTAGGTATCGCCCTACAAAAAAGGAGCCGAAGCTCCCTTTTAATAATTAACTTAAGACCAAGTCGAATTATGCCGATTCATCTTGCTCGTTATAATTCAACGTGAACGGCACTTCGTGTGTGCCAAAACGTGTTTCGATAATACCTATGCCTTCTACACGAACTGGCGGTAATCCACGGTTACGTGCGACGCTTAGACCGGAGTTTATTAAGTCCGAGGTACTTAGGTGCGACGTAAACCGAATCACATTAGTACCGCCGTCTGCCGGTATTTCAATGGTTTCATTGCTGCTGCCTGTAGTTACCTGGTTGTCTTGTAGGTAAACCGTGTAGTCGATTTGGTTTAGTGTGATATTTATGGGACTGTCATTGAGTATTTCTACGGCAATTTCTATGTCCATTGCTGGAGCTGGAATGCCAAAAGCGCCCTCTCGTGTGGTTATTTGCGCATCCACACTGCGAATCTTATATGTAACCTGCTCTTTTATATTCTCTTTTATCGCTGAGCAGCCAATCGTAGCGCTCAGAATAAGAGCGCTACAGGTTGCGATAACGAGTTTGCTGAATTTACGCATTATCTCTTCTTCTCAATATAAAGATGACAAACAATAACGGTATAACAATGAACCCACCTAGCACACTAAGTACTGTTGTACGGTCAGTTTTTGCTTCGCCGTAGTTACGTTCTGTAAGGTTTCTAAGCTCTAAACATTGAGTCATTACGTCAGACTCATGCAGAGGCTCTTCAATACGCTCCTTACAGAAGGCGTCGTGATCGGTTTCTGCATCGTAAATTGCTGTCATCTCTTCCAATGACCAGCGTGTCGGTATGGCTTGTGCTATGTAATAAGCCACTTTGCCGTCGCTTTCATGCATTTGTTTAACCGTCATCATACCGCCACCAAAAATGATCATCGGCAGCAATACTATAGGTATAAGCGCTAGTGCTTGCGACTGGGACTTCGAAAATGCCGAAACCAATAAACCGATACTCAATCCGGCCATAGAGGTGAGGAATACCAGTAAAGTCATCCACCAAATTTCGTTTTCAAAGCCTAGTTCAAACGGCGTCGCGAAATAAGTAATACCCACCAGCAAACCGGTTTGAATAGCACAAAGCGGAGCTAGTATGACGAATTTAGAGAACACATAAGGCAGTATTTTTATACCCACCATGCGTTCTCGCTCATAAATAGCCTTTTCCGCTACAATTTCCCTAGAAGCGTTGGTATTACCGAACCACACAGCGGCGATTGCCAATACAAACATAAGCGTAAACGCCATACCCGGTCGATTCACGTCACCCATATATGCTTCTTCAGAGAATAGTAGGCTTACCATAACCGCAATCAGAGGCGCCTGTGCAAGTAAAATGGTGGTGTTTACACGGTCTTTAAGCTTAATGCGTAAGAACCGCCCTGCCAGTATAAAGAGTTGCTTAATACTTGAAGCAGACTCCTTCTTGTTGCCTTCAAGGTTTTTCGCCTGGCCTTGGCGTTTCGTTACATAGTCTTGATGCTCAGGGCTCTGTAAGTATTTTTGTTTCCAGAAAATACCTTTACTGTTTCGATCTTTTCTAGGATCCAGCTTATCTTCCCCGGCCTGAGTTTCCCCATTATTTAAGCCAATTAACGCGTTGTCTGGATTGTTCAACAGTCCTGGGTCATCGTTACCTGGATTAAAGAACTTAATAGAGTTCGGATACGTGGGACCATAGTAAGCAAGCTTACCGTAGCTTAGAATAATCTGGCTATCCATGATCTTATAGTTGTCGAAACTCGGTTGGTGAATGGTAATAATGATCGTTTTACCTTCATCAGCAAGCTTTCGCAGAAGTTCCATAACCATCTTCGTATCTACGGCAGATAAGCCCGACGTTGGCTCGTCTAAGAAGATGATCTTAGGATCTGCAAGTAATTCCATGGCTAGGTTTACACGTTTACGCTGACCACCACTAATGCCTTTTTCTGTCTCTGGGGAGCCAATTAAAGTGTTTTCAACACCTGAAAGGCCAAGTTTCGCGAGTGTGTCTTTGATTAGCGTTTTTACTTCGTCTTTCTTCATGTCTGAAGGCAGGCGCAATTTTGCATAGTACGCCAATGCTTCATACACCGTAAGTTCTGGGTGAACGATGTCGTCTTGCGGTACATAACCAATCATGGTTTTGAACAAGTTATAGTGCTCATAAATGTCCATGCCGTTTATGTACGAAGAACCTTTAGTTGGCTTATCGTAGCCGTTCAAAGCTTTAAGGAATGTGGTTTTACCCGCCCCAGAAAGGCCCATTAAACCGACAAACTCACCAGGGTTTACAGTTAGGCTAATGTCGTCTAATAAACGAACGTCTTTGCCAACTACCTTGGTGATATTCTTGGCTTCTAGCGTAAGTCCATCTAACGTGGTTTTCTTCACCAACGAGGTGATTTTCTCTTCGCTATCGAAGTCGAACGAGAAGGCGTATATACCCAGAAGTATCTCGTCGTTTTTACGTAATTGTGTCGGGTTCTTAATAAGCACGCCATTTACATAGGTACCATTTGTCGAACCTAAGTCTTCAATCACATAATGGTCACCAGACTTAGTAAACTTCGCATGGCGCCAAGACACACTTGGGTGAGAAATATAAACGTCAGATTCTGGGTTACGACCCACAACGACGCTGTCTTGAGAAACCTTTATTCGCCCTACTTTCTCAACGCTATCTTCGTTTAATACCGACAAAATACGGTCTGAAAGTAACTTATAGCTTCCCAAATAAATGGTTTGCCCAGGCTCAATTCTGAACTCATTCATTCGGTTATGGGGAGAGTTTAAATATGTTCCGTTGGTACTGTCGTTATCTACCGCAATCCAACTACCGTCTGCACTTTTTTCAATTTTGAGGTGGGTAGACGATACAACCGGTGAGTCCACTGCTATGTCGTTAGAAAGGCCACGACCGATAGTAAAAGTTCCCTTCGACTTAAATACCTTTGTGCCTTGAGCACCTGTACTCGCTTGGCTTGGTGCTGGAGAAGCGCTTGCGGAAGCTTTTGCTGAAGGAGATGCTACTTGAGTTTTGTTGCTGTCCACTGCGTTGCTAGCGGATGCAACTTGGGTTTTGGCTGAGCCTTGTGGTGAAGACTGAGGCTGTGACTGAGGTTGTGGTATTTCAACGAGAAACCCAGCTTCTTTGTCACCGAATGATAAGTGCATGCCTTGTTGTAAATGAATAGGCTCACTTTCAGGAATGCGCTGGCCATTAATATAGGTGCCGTTGGTTGAGCCCATGTCTTCAACCGTTAAGACCCCACCTTCGTTGACTATTTTTGCATGAGTACCTGAAACGAAGTCTGCCGACAATACAATGTCGTTACGCCCTGCTCGGCCCACTAAACTTGTTCCGGCGGGTACGTGAATGTCTTTGGCCCAATTATTTTGAGTTTTTAATAGCACAGCCACATCCTCTCTTGTTTTATTGTCTCACCGGCGAGGAGTCATCACTGATGTCCCATGCCTGGTTCATATTTCCAGAGATCTCGTTATTCTGATAAGTACCACGACCAGAATCGTAAACTCGAATTCCTTCTCGATTCATATAGATTGAATTACCAACTACGGTTGGGTTTGCCCCACTTCGCACGGCAATACCCGAGAATCCATTATCGTGAATATCATTATCTCGGTATTCACCAGTTGCATTGTCACGAATAAACAAGCCACTTTCTGAACTCTGGCTTATTTCATTATTGACTACGCTTGGCGAACCACCAGTGGTAACTAAGAATCCAGCAAAGCCGTTCGAAGCTATTGTATTGTTGCTGAATGTTCCACGACCGTTATCAAGAACCGCTACACCGCCCTGTTGGTTACTGCGAATACGGTTATTGGTGATCTCTGGTGCAGAGTCTCCTCTTACAACCACACCGTAAACCTCGTTGTCGCGAATATCATTGTCGTTCACAGTACCGCCTGCAGAGCTTAAGAAGCCAATACCTTCACGGTTGTTCTCAATACGGTTATTCTCAAAGACAGGGGAGCCACCGTTACGAATCACTACGCCATAAAGCGGATTGTTTGAAATTTCATTATTTGTAAACTGGCCGCGGCCTTGGTCAAAAATATGAACGCCGTGTTGCTCGTTTTCTGAAATAACATTACCTGAGAATGTTGGGTTCCCAGATGCTGTAACCAAAACACCTGCACTTAAGTTCTGAGTGATGGTGTTGTTTTCGAACTCTCCTCGAGCGTTGTCTAGTACCAAAACACCACCGCGTTGGTTTCCGGTAACGGTGTTACCGCTAAATGTTGGGTTCACGTCGTTTTCAATACGAATACCGAAGTCGGTGTTACCAGAAATGACATTATCGTTAAAAGTACCGCTGCCCCCAGAGAAAATGAAGATACCGTTACTGTTACTGCCACGAATCAAGTTCTCAGTAAAAGTTGGGCGTGCGTCTGCGGTTACAATAACATTTGCAATTTCATTGTCATAAATCTCATTGTCAGCAAAGTTGCCTGTGCCGCCGTCAATAATAATGACACCGCCTTGACGGTTGCTGTAAATACGATTGCTCTGAATGGTTGGGTTAGTGGCGGTTTCTAAACGAAGACCGAACTCTGTGTTGTCATGAATAAGATTGTTCACGTATTCACCAACACTGTTGTTGTAAATGACGATACCGCTTTGACGACTGCCGTGAATATTGTTGCCGTCAATGCGCGGCGTTGCACTGTTGTTTACAGCGATTACAGAAGCCGAGTCTGAGATTATTTCATTATTTATTAGTTGGGGCGATCCGCCGTCTATAAACACTGCGTAACTCAGTTGCTGTCTAGAATTAGTGCGAACCGTAAGGTTTTCAATGCGTGCGTTAGTTTCAATAAGGTACAAAGCGTCTTGCTCATCAGCAATAAGCTGAACTTCACTGCGTTCGCCCTGACCCACAAGCGACACATCTTTTTCTATTCGAACCGGTCCTGCGTATTGACCAGGCATTACACGGATAACGGTGCCCGGTAACGCAAAGTCTACTGCTTCTTGCAAGTTGCTAAAATCTGCTCCGCTTGGAGCAACGGTTAAACCATCTGAACTCGAGTTCAGTCTTAACAAACGTCTTTCAGCTGTTTCTTGGTTCTCACAAACCTCGCAATTGGTAAGGTATTCCTGATAACTAGAAACATCGTCAGCGGCAATTGCTGCGTCCCACAACGCTTGCTCACCTTCAAGCTGAGCTTGCTGCGCTAATCGCATTTGCAGTGCAACTTCTACATCTTCTTTGGCTACACAACGAACGCAGTTATCTAAATACGCTTGCATGGCTTCCACAGTACCTTCTTCATTCACTGCTGCGTAAAGCGCATCTTCTCGCTCCATGGCCGCCCTTTCGGCTTCAATTTCTGCAATTGCCTGCTCTGCCTGATCCTCCTGCTCACAGACTTCACAACTATTCAGATACCGTTGGTAGCCAGTTATACTGCCGTCTAACGAAGACCATAATACCGCGTCGCGCTGACGCCCCTGCCTTGCAGCCTCTTCAGCCGCAGCTTGTTGTTCAGCGGTTTGTTGAGCACGCTCTATTTCACCAATGCGATTTTGCGCATTACGGCGATCTTCACAAAGCTGACATTCACTTAAATAGTCACGATAAGATTCAATGCTGTCTGTTTGACGAGCAGTTGTGAATAATTGAGCGTCGCTGTCGCGCTGTCGCTGCTCGCGTTGTCTGCGCTCTCGCTCTGCTGCATCAGCTTGTTCTTGTGCAATGCGGTCAGCTTCTATTTGGCGTAACTCTGCTAAACGTGACTCTGCGTCGCCTTGATGTGCGCATTCCGCACATTCGCTTAAATAGTTCTCATAACCGGCAATGGTGTCTGCTTCTTGTGCGGTTAACCAAGCCTCATCAACGGTTTCCTCTTCTTCAACTTGTGCTGTTTCTATGTCGGAAGTTTCAGATTCTGAAGTGTCGCTTGTTTGCACGACTTGATCGCCTTGATCCGGCTCTTCGTCAGACGGCGATAACACGGTAAACCAAAGAACAGCGCCCACTGCAATTACAGCCGCTAAACCACCACCAATAATTGCTGGGGTTTTGCTTTTGCTCTCTGCAGATGACTCAGGTTTATTTTCTTTTGGCTCCGGGACGACAGGAGCTTCCTGTTGTGCAGACGGCGCTGCTGCCGGTGCTTCTGAGGCAACTTGTCCAAGTAAACCTTTTTGGAAGTCGAATGCGTTTTGATAACGATCTTTTGCCCAAACGCTTAGCGCCGTGTCTATTGCAGTAAGAAATTCATGATCAAAGCGCCCTTCGTGCTCGCTACCCGAAAGTTTAGGTTGTGGGTCGTCCTCTAAACGATTGGGCGCTTCTTCTGGAAGTTTCTGAGCAATGGCTTGGTACATACAACCAGCAAGGCTGTAGAGATCGAGAGCTGGAGTAAAGTCGCCTTTCGATCGATATTGCTCCCATGGTGCAAAGTGAGGCGTTAGCACTTGAGTTAGCGCTTTACTCTTATTACCTATCGCTAAACGTGCGGCACCAAAGTCGATAAGCACAGGATTACCGTTGTCGGTAATGTATATATTTTCTGGCTTAATATCGCGATGCAGTAAATTACGCTCGTGAATGTATTTTAAACCCTCAAGAATAGGTACAAACAGTTGCTCTAACTGTTGCTGGTTGGGATTCTTATTACTCTTTATCCACTCATGCAAAGTAATCCCTTTCAGGTAAGGCATTACAAAATAAGCGGTACCATTAGCTTCAAACAAGTCGCTTACTTTTACGATGTTTGGATGGCTTAACTGGTTGAGTATCCGCGCTTCGTTGAAAAAGCTCGTCATTCCCCAATTAAACAAATCTTCTTCTTGATGGCTCTTTGGCGTTACCGTACTCGTGGCACGGTCTCTTAGTGCACTCTCGGGAAGATATTCTTTTATAACGTGAAGTGTATTGAGCAGTGTGTGCTCTGCTAAATAGGTAATACCAAACGCACCAGAACCCAATTCACTTTTGATTCGGTACGCGTGTAATATTGTGCCTTCTGACAAAGCATCTATACGACTAGACTGCATAATAACCTTTCAATTCCATTCTATATTTGTCCCGTTTGTTCAACACAGACTTCACATTACCAGTTAAAATTTTCACCACAAAAAGCAACGAATTGCAGTTCTGTGTCGCCTAAACGAATAATATCTCCCGACGACAAATTTTGGTCTCGGCGAATCGTACTTCCATTCAACATAGGTAAGTTTCTACTATTACCACGTTCAACAAAGAATTCGTGTGCATTGCTATCGTAAACGACAATGGCGTGAGCGTCGCGACTGACCGTGTCGTCACTGTCTAATCCAAAGTCTAAGCACACTTCCATATCTTCCCCACGACCAATCCGATTCTCACCCTGAATTAGGCGGAAGTCATGTCCTAAACCTTTACCTTTCGTCACCACAAGCCAGCCTACTACCGGGAAGTGTTCACTACTCGAGTTGTTATCGTTGCCCATGAACACCCGAGTTTTTAAGCTTGCACCACTATCAGGCGATTGGGATGGGGACGGCGATGAGGCATCGTCTTGTTGATTAGGTTCAGGCGCAACAGGAGCTTCAGGAGTTTCTTCTTGTTTTGGTGTGTCGAAGCTTTTCACTGTAGTTTTCGGCGTGAACTCATCCTCGTCTTTCTTAACAGTTGTCTTGGCCGTTGTCTCATCCTGCAATGCCGTTGTTTTTGGCGTTGCGTCTGTACCCGCTAATGAGTTGTCGAGAACGTTAGTTTTAACAGAAGGTTCTTGCCGCCCAGAGAAGTCTTCAGCGCCTAGCCCGTCTTCCTTACATGATGGGCATTCGCTATGAATGTCGGGGTTGTAAAAGTGCTTACCTGCAGCACACATAATCATTGGCATGTTAAATCTCTCTACTCAACATCGTTAACGCTTTGCTTTTGGTTTAAAAAAAGACGAGACAAGCCTCGTTGCAGACCATTTTGAGCCTTGTGCATCTAAATTACTACATTTTAATAACAAAAATGTGTAGTTATCGAAGTCTTCTTCGTGTTTTTCCGCTTTTTCTCGCAAAAAATGCTCTAAGGTATTCATAGTTCCCAGCACATTGTCACTATCAATAGCTTCATGCATTTGCGACTCGACCACCCATTCCCAAAAGCCGTCTGTACATAACAAAAAACTACACTCAGAGTTAAGTTGTTTAATTTCGTCGCTTACTCGAATCTTATAAGAGTCATCAGGACGGCCTAACGCTTGTAATAACCGGCTGCGATCAGGATGGTTTCTAATTTCTTCCAGTTGAATTTCCCCGGTGTCCACCATAAGTTGCGGTACACTCTGGTCTTTAGTTTGAAACTCAACACCTTGTTGATTAAAAAGGTAAAGACGAACATCGCCTATATGACCCCACATCGCATGACCGTCTTCTATTGCAAGTATCACTAGTGTCGACCGCATTGAGTCGAGATCAGGCAGCTCTTGTTGTTGCTGCCTTATACTGTTTTGAGCATGTTGGAATGCGTCACGAATAACCGACTCTGAGATAATCGAGCCTTCGATTCCCTGAGCATATTGTTGAACGCCTTCTATCGCAGCCTGCGCCGCTATACGCCCACCTTTATGACCGCCTAAACCGTCAGCAACAATAAAGAAATAACCACCGCTCGCTGTGGTGCAAACTCCCCATGCATCTTGATTCTCGCTTCTACCTCCGCGATCGGTAATCACGGATAGCGAACCTAAATTACTTAACGTGTCGTTATACTCGGCACGTTGGTCTGCAGTTTCTTCGTGTCTCGAGCGAATCAACACGACAGGAGTTCCTTATTACTTATTACGGTATTACTCAGCATGGTTTAAAAGCCCTTCAATTGCACTTTTAAATTCAGGTGAAATAAACCACAAAATGATTGCAGCCGCTGCTACCACGGCAATGCCGAGCAACAATTTGCTTGTTCCTTTCTTCTTTTGTGGTTCTTGTTTAAGTGAGTCCGACTTATCCCTAGAACTAGGAAGTTCAACCTGGGTTGCTGGTGTTTCGGGAGTGCTAGGAGTGCTTTGTTCTTGAGGTTTCTGGCGAGACATTGAGTTTTCGCTTTCAGAGCGAACAATAATGACGGTCGTATTGTCTTGATGACTCAAACCTTTCTTTTCAACAGCTTGCAATAATCCCTTTACAGCTAACTCTGGGTCACCGTCGTTCTCATTGATAACTGAGGCTATTTCCCCATCTTCCTCTTCAGACAAGGTTTGAATACCATCACTAGCTAAAACAATAAGCTCGCCTTCCCCGAATTGACCACTCTGAACGTCATACTTTTCAATGCTTTTACCCATAACTGCAGAAGTTATTGCATGGCGATCTGGATGCGCGTTAGCTTCTTCGAGTGTCATTTCACCTGCTTCGACCAATTTTTTAAGGTCTTCGAAAAAAGCATGGTTGGCATTGATGCGTTGAAGTTTACCGTTAGAGTGTTTGTATAGTGGACTGTCGCCTACACTGATAAAGCTGTATTCACCAGTTGGTTCATGCAATAACAAAGCTATGACTGTAGTGCCCATGCCCACCAAT
This sequence comes from Lysobacter sp. N42, assembly GCF_004344885.1. NCBI lineage: Bacteria > Pseudomonadati > Pseudomonadota > Gammaproteobacteria > Lysobacterales > Lysobacteraceae > Lysobacter > Lysobacter sp. N42. The sequence goes on along the minus strand of NZ_SKFB01000001.1, from coordinate 606,536 downwards.
TCATTCTGTTCGGTGAGCTTTTCTTGCATAACTACATTGGCGTGATTGAGAGCTGTTTTCAATGTCTGTTCACGATCATCAATGGTCGTTAAATTACTGAAAAAGTCGCGGAAAGCTGAGCAAACCAATTTACTGGCAACGTTACCTGCGTTATGGCCTCCCATACCGTCAGCTAATACATAAAGACGATACCCGTTCTCTAGAATCAGGTTTGTTCTATCGTCCTGTTGCTCTTCTCGTTGTCCGACGATTGCACCGTCATAAAAGTTTGCTTGCATGCTGTTTCCTTTTCTTCTTATCGGTTCTATACAACAGCTATCTTCGATTAATATTAGCCCCTTGAGCGATAGCCCAATCGCGGCCCTGATTCCGACGCACATCGTTACCTCGGAATACCCCACGAGAGCGAGGATACGCAGCAACACCGTCTAAATTATTCGTAACTTCATTATTCTGGAAAGTGGGATTACCGTCACTTGCTAGAGCTATTCCGACAACCGTGTTGTTCATTATCTGATTATCTGAAAACTCGCCGGTGCCACCTTCGTGTAAATAAATTCCTACCTCAGAGTCTCTAAACGTATTATTTCTATAGTTAACGGAGCTAGAGCCCTTAATTTCACTGTTGGCAATGGAGTTTTCATAAACTTCGTTACCGATGAAAGTACCACGACCATTTTCATAAACAAACACGCCAACTTGTTGACTACTATGAATTTGATTGTTTCTAAAGGTTGGGTTCGCTTGTGTTGTTACGACTACGTTTGACAACCTATGCCCGTAAATCACATTGTCACGGAAAGATCCTGTGGCATTGTCGTAAACAAAAACTCCACTTGAGTTACCCTCATAAATTTCGTTATTTGCGACAACGGGGTTAGCTTCGTCGGACACAGAGACTCCGGCTCTTTCATTTTGATATATGCGATTAGAACGTAATTCACCTTGTGCACTCTCTGTGAATACAACGCCCTCTTCTTGGTTGTCAAAAATCGCGTTGTCGCGAACCAAAACATTTTCACTTCGTGTTAAATATATGCCCGCCATGCGGTTGTTGCGGATGTCATTCTCTACGATCTCTCCGCCTGCACCGTTGTGCACGTATACACCGCTATACTGCGACTGAAAGATCTCGTTATTTTGAATAACAGGTGCGGAATTCGCATCCCTAATTTCTATATTCGCCAGTTCATGACCATGAATTCTGTTATTGCGAATAACACCTCTACCACCGTCGAATACGAAAATACCGGTCTGCGTTCCTGAATGAACTTCGCTGTTCTGTATTGTTGGGTTTGCTCCACTTCGAATAGCGACTGCGGCGCCTGAAGTAGAACGGATATCTAATCCATCCAATACAGGTTCGCCGTTGTCTATTAAAACAGCAAAAATAGAGTTCGGTCCTTCTAATTGGCGAATCATTAGGTTCGAAACATTCGCGTTATCCGCTCTAACGTGTAGCGCGTAGGAGCTTTGCCCTACAATAGTTACGTCTTCGCCTGAGGTTACGCCGGTTAAACTCACGTCCTTATAAAGCCTTACCGACTCAGTATACTCTCCTGGATAAATTTCAATTGTAGCACCAGGCTCTGCCGCATCTATCGCTTCTTGAATAGAAGCAAAGTCTTGCCCTAGACCAACGGTAACGCGGTCTCCAAGGCGAGAAAGTAGATCTATCGCTTGATTTGCTTGTTCTTTATTGGCGCAATTTACGCAGCTTTCTAGGTAGTCTTCGTAAGCCGCTATGGTATTTGTACCCGCCGCATAGTCCCACGCAGTCTGCTCTCGCATCTCCTGCTCTAATGCTTGCTCCATAGCAACACGTTGGTCACGTAACCGGTTGTATTCGCGTTGAGCTTCGGGTTGGTAATTACAGGCTTCACATTGTTCAAGATAGCGGGCATAACTCTCTTCTGAGCCCTGGCGGTTAGCCGAACGCCATAAAGCTGTATCAGCTTCTGCAAGCCTCTGGGCTTCTATTTGATTAATTTGAGCATTTGCTGCCTCACGCTGCTCGCAAATTTGGCACTCATCGATATATTGTTGGTAACTTTGTATGGTTCCCTGCGCACCTGCCACGTTCCACAAGCGTTGATCAGCTGCGAGTGCAGCTGATCGCTCAGCAGCTTCCTGGAGATCTTCGATATTTTGTAAGGCTTGTTCTTGTTGCTCACAGAGTTGGCAGTTATCTACATAGTCGTTAAAAGCACTAATACTGTTTTGCTCAACTGCAGTAGTCCAAAGGCTTTCGTCTTGTGCTCTTTGTCTGCGTTGTATTTCTTCCTGTTGTTGCTGCGCCGACTCTTGTGCGGTCTGAGTTTCCGTTTCTAATGTTGTAGCTTCTTCATCATCAACAGAATCTGAAGATGTATTTTCATTACTCTGTTCAGCTCGCTCTTCAGGTTGTTCGCGCTCGTTGTTTACATTGGCTTCAATGTCCGCAACCACCTGTGTATCTTGTTCTGTGCCTTCATCACCGCCATCTTGTGCTGTGCTTGCCGTTTGTTCATCAGCATTAGATGTTTCACCTGAGGTAAGGCTAACTTCAGTGTCAGACTCTTTTAAATAGCTATCCCAATACCAATAACCACCACCCGCTAATGCCAACAGAATAATGATAGAAAACAAAGCGGGAAGTTTAGACTTCCTCTTCGGACTAGATTTAGAAGAGTCTTTTTCGACGCTACTGGAAGACACTCGAGACGTAAGTGGTGCGTCTGGAACGATACCATCAGGAGTTACAGGATCCGCCTCATCACGTGTTGCCGCAATGGTTTTAGGTGCCGACTCTGGTCTTGGCGCGTCGTGTTCCATTAACGCTAGTTGATAAGAAAAAGCATCTTGGAATCGGTCCGGAGCTTTTACCGACAATGCCTTATCTACCGCTTGCAAAAACGCCACAGAATATATCTGTGTTAAATGTTCGCGTTGTGCTAGTGGCTCTACCGGATCGTGCTCAAGTCGGTTTGGTGCTTCTTCAGGCATGTCACCTGTAATCGCCTGAAACATACATGCTGCAAGGCTGTAAAAGTCTAATGCGGGAGTGAAGTCACCCTTAGAGCGATATTGTTCCCAAGGAGCAAAATGCGGGGTTAGAACTTGAGTTAATGCCCTGCTTTTTTCTCCGATAGCAAGACGTGCTGCGCCAAAGTCAATAAGAACCGGGTTGCCGTTATCAGTAATGTAGATGTTTTCGGGCTTGATATCGCGGTGTAATAAGCCCTTCTGATGGATATATTTCAACCCTTCTAATATTGGTACAAAGATTTCCAATAGCGAACTTTGCGAAGGCTGAGGGTTCTGTTTAATCCATTCATGCAGTGTAATGCCATCTAGAAAAGGCATAACAAAGTAAGCCGTGCCATTTGCTTCAAATAAGTCACTAACTTTTACAATGTTTGGGTGACTGAGCTCATGAACAAAGCGGGCTTCTTGGAAAAAGCTGTCTAAGCCCCACCTAAAAAGCTCTGTATCGGAAGAACTTTTAGGTGTAACTGTGGCGCTTTCGTGTTCTCGTAACGCGCTGTCAGGAAGGTATTCCTTAATAACATGACGGGTGTTTAATAGGTTGTGTTCTGCTAAATAAGTAATACCGAAGGCTCCGGACCCGAGAACCTCGATAATTCGATACGAATGTAGCGTTACCCCAGCTTGTAGAGCGTCTTTTCTTTGCTCAATCGCCATATATTTACACCCTAAATGCGTCTAATTTTATTTTTTCTGCACACTTCTCAAGATGTCGGTTATCCCCGCAACTGCTCCACCTACATTAGCTAATTCTGCCGGAATAATCATACTGTTATTTTCTTTGGCTAGATTTCCAAATTCTTTTACATATTGCTCTGCAACGCGCAAGTTAACCGCGTCTTTTCCGCCTGGTTCGTTAATTGCCAAAGCAATTTTCTTCAACCCCTCAGCCGTTGCTTCTGCAACCAGTTGGATTTCTTGTGCGCGGCCTTCAGCCTCGTTAATCTGTTTCTGTTTTTCTGCTTCTGAAAGGTTAATAACTTCTTGTTTTTGACCTTCTGAAACATTAATCATTGCTTGACGTTCACCCTCAGATTTAGCAATTGCCGCGCGTCGTTCGCGCTCGGCTCTCATTTGCTGCTCTAAGGCGTCTTTAATACTGGCAGGCAGCTCAATATCCGAGATTTCATAACGTAGTACTTTCACACCCCAAGGCGATGCGGCTTCGTCTAAAGCCTGTACTACAGCCTCATTAATTTTCGCACGCTCTTCAAACGTTTTATCCAAGTCGGTTTGGCCGATAACAGAACGCATTGTCGTTTGCGCTAACTGAGATGCTGCATAGCGATAGTCATTAATACCGTAACTCGCTCTGTGAGCGTCTATCACCTGCAAATAAAGAATACCGTCGATACCAACTTGAATATTGTCTTTCGTTACACAGGCTTGACGCGTTACATCGATAACTTCTTCTTTCAGCGTATGAACGTAAGCAACTTTGTCGATAAACGGAATGAGTAGATGAAAGCCTGAATCAAGAGTTCGATGGTATTTACCTAATCGTTCAATGACAAAATTGGTACGTTGGGGCACAATGCGCGCAGTTTTTAAAATAACAACAATAACTGCTAGTGCGAGGCCTATAGCTAATACTGAGCCGAATTGAATATCCATTATCGATTCCTAGTTACTTTATTTTTTGTTTTGAAACAGTTAAATGAATGCCGTCGTGGCTAACTACCCAAGCAACATCACCTTTCTCTAACTCATCTTCTGAGCGTGCGTCCCACTGAACACCGTTTAAGACGACACGCCCAGCACCGCCTTCAAACGTTTTATGTACCGTAACACGCTCACCCAGCTCTTCTTGGAACTTTGATTGAGCATCTGTTTGGTCTTTAGTAAAGCCAATAAACCAAGTTTTTAATTTGTTTCTTGCGAGCAATAGAGTGGCAATACTTACCACACTAAAAACAATAAGCTGACTAGAGAAAGCGCTGATTACACCCAGTTGAAAAAGGATACCAGTGACAAGCGCACCAACGCCTAGGAACACCGCAACAATACTTGTTGCCAGAAGCTCAGAAATAATCAGAATAATGCCAATTACAATCCAAATAATACCGGTGGTCATTCGCTGTCTCCTGTTGCGTATACACCTTCCACGAAAACTTTTTCCTGTTTTGCGTCTGTAACCCGCACGTTTGCGCTATGCGCACTGCATTTTAACTCCATCGGTAAGATAACCGGCCGTTTAAAGCCTATTTGCAATTGCGTTACTTCTTGCTGCAAAGAGCTTTCGATGCTTGCCTGCATTCTTGCTACCGAATACATACCGTGAATAATCGGTCTTGCAAACCCAAACCACCTTGATAGCCATCTATGCAGGTGAATTGGGTTATAGTCCCCCGAGAGTCTAGCGTACTTTCTACCAAGGTCACTTTTAAGGTGCCATTCAGAAATAACACTCCAGCCGTCCTGCTCTACTTTCTCTGCTCTCGTGCGAGACTTGCTTTTCTGGCCGCCACCTACTTGATAACTGCTCTTACACGTTACAACGCATTTTTCGTCTTGGTAAAATTTAACGATATATTGCGGCCGAACTCTTTTTCGCGCACCAGCTCTTGGCGGGAATTCAATACATACATGGAGTACGAAAGGTTTATGTACCTGCACGGTCTCATGAAGTTCCATTTCATTCGCCACGTGCACCATGCCCAGGATGGGCCAAGGGAATTTGTCGTCTAGCATAAGAGCCAAATGAGCACGCTGTGCCACTAGATAAAAATAAGTCAGTGGAACTTCACTCACAAAACCCGGGAACATTGATTTATATTCTTCTAAATGGGATGGCTTTATAGGCGCACAAGAATAAGTGCGTTCCAAGTCCTCAATCTCGTCTTGCTGGGCGCCCTTACGCGAAATAGTAGGTAACGCTTTAACCAACATAAGCGGGAGTTCAGGTAATGAATTCATGGAACTTCGTTGCTGCGACAAATCCATGCTCATGCAGCATTCTCCTTATAATTCTTTGCTAGCAATCTAACACATCGATAACGATAGATTAACAAATCTCAGGCATTTCATTAAATTATTTTATTCTGCTCCGAGCAGCTATGTTTTAGTTGCTTCTTGCTCTTGCACTAAATTCCACTTGCAGTGTCGAAAGCTCGGGATTGTCGAACTCAATATTGAGCTCCCACTGCATTTGAGGTTCAGCGCATGCCCCCAGGCGAAGATGTGCTTCTAGCGTGTCGGGACTCGATTGGCTAAACATGACTGGGACTTTACCCATATACATATTTATACCTTCTAAATAGGCATTCTTTACGCCCACCAATTGTTCACTCTTGATCTGTATAACAATCGGTTGCTCTTCGGGCATAGTTACATCTGAGGCATGCAGTGTAACGGTAGAGCCACTTAAAGCGTACGTACACTCGGGAAGTTGACTATTCAGGTCGCAAAACGGGGAAGGTAATATGTCTGATGTACGGCTGCATCCAACAATAAAGGAACAAGAGATTAAAACAGCGTACAACCATAAATGCTTCATTCTGGTATTCCTAAAGGGCGTGAAATCTGCCTACTAATTAAGCTAACAGGTAATATACTACTCAAAAGGTTGATCAAAGTCATAAAAATGCGTTTTGCAAACGTGCAATTTATACCTAAACTTCGTAGAATACACTCGTTCAAGTTAGCAGATACGCTGACGATGAAAACGATTAAACTAGTCTCGCAACCTCAAGCGGATATAAATAGTAATGAGTCAAACTATTTCACAACCTATTGATTACAACCTTAAAGTCGTGAAGCAATTTACTATTGCAACGATTTTCTGGGGCATCATTGGCATGAGCGTTGGTGTGCTTCTAGCCGCCCAACTCGTATGGCCAGCATTAAACTTCGACCTGCCGTGGTTAACCTATTCAAGGCTACGTCCATTGCACACCAATGCGGTTATTTTTGCGTTTGGTTCAAGTGCTTTGTTTGCGACGGCCTATTACATCTCACAGAAAACCTGCCAAACGCGGTTATTTTCCGATAAGTTGGCGGCGTTCACGTTCTGGGGGTGGCAAGCAGTAATTGTTGCTGCGGTAATTACTCTACCTATGGGGATTACAACAACCAAAGAATACGCAGAACTAGAGTGGCCAATATCCATACTCATTCTACTCGTTTGGGTTGCGTTCATTATTGTGTTCTTCGGTACACTCGCTATTCGCCGAACTTCACATATTTATGTAGCTAACTGGTTCTACGGTGGCTTTATACTCGCTGTTGCTATGCTTCACATCGCAAACAACTTAGCGATTCCAGTAAGCTTTACTAAGTCGTACTCTATCTATTCAGGTGCAGTGGATGCCATGATTCAGTGGTGGTACGGGCACAACGCTGTAGGCTTCCTGCTTACTGCGGGCTTCTTGGGTATGATGTATTACTTCGTTCCTAAGCAAGCTGAACGGCCAGTTTACTCTTACCGTTTATCTATTGTTCACTTCTGGGCATTGATTACCATTTATATATGGGCAGGCCCTCACCACCTTCATTACACAGCGTTACCAGACTGGGCGCAAAACGTGGGTATGGTGATGTCAGTTATTCTTTTCGTTCCTTCATGGGGTGGAATGATTAACGGTATTATGACGCTATCAGGTGCATGGCATAAGCTTCGTACCGACCCAATACTACGTTTCCTTATCGTGTCATTGTCATTCTACGGAATGTCGACTTTCGAAGGACCTATGATGGCAATTAAGTCAGTGAACGCGTTGTCTCACTACACTGACTGGACCATCGGCCACGTTCACTCGGGAGCGTTGGGTTGGGTTGCCATGATTACCATCGGCGCGATGTACCACCTTGTACCGGTACTTTTCGATCGCGAACGTATGTACAGCATCAAACTGATTAATACCCACTTCTGGTTGCACACTATTGGTGTAGTTCTGTACATCGTAGCAATGTGGATTTCTGGGGTAACTCAAGGCTTGATGTGGAATGCAACAAATACTGACGGTACGCTAACTTACAGCTTCGTCGAAAGTTTGGTTGCTTCTAAACCATTCTATTTCATTCGTTTTGTTGGTGGCGTGTTTATCGTTACGGGTATGCTGATCATGGCGTACAACGTATGGAAAACATGCCGTGGTACGGCGCTTCGCAAAGGTGAAGCAATGCCGCAAGCAGAAACAGCTTAAGGAGTCATAGAATCATGAGTAAGAACAAACATGAATTCGTTGAAAAGCACGTAGGTTGGCTTGCGGTATTTGCAATCGTGGCAATTTCTATCGGTGGTTTAGTAGAGATTACTCCCCTACTATTCCAACGTCAGGTTAACGAGCCAGTGCAAAACCTAACGCCTTACACACCGCTGCAACTTGAAGGTCGCGACATTTATATTCGCGAAGGTTGTGTAGGTTGCCACAGTCAAATGATTCGTCCACTGCGTCATGAAACAGAGCGTTATGGTCACTACTCGGTAGCTGGTGAGTCTGTATGGGAGTTTCCATTCCTTTGGGGCTCAAAGCGCACAGGACCTGATCTAGCTCGTGTCGGCGAACGTTATTCAGATGAGTGGCATTATGTACATTTAATGGACCCTAGAGCGGTAGTTCCTGAGTCAAACATGCCTGGCTTCCCTTGGTTGGCAGAGCGTGAACTTACCGGCGAGCTAACGGAACGCAAAATGAGAGCATTCCAACGTTTGGGTGTGCCATACACAGATGAAGATATCGAAGGTGCTGGTAGCGAAGTTGCAGGTAAAACAGAAATGGAAGCATTGATTGCTTATCTGCAAACACTTGGCACAGCGCTGAAGTAAGGAGTCGTAATGAGTGGAGCATCGTTTAATGCTTGGTACACACTCGTTGTATTCGGCATCATTATATTAGTATGTGTCTGGGCCTTTTTACCTAGAAATAAATCTAAGTTTGATGATATTGCCAAATCTGTGATTGAAGACGAAAAATCGGGCTCTTCTGAAGAAGATTCAAAGAGCCCAAAACGGGAGTCTAAAAAAGATGAGTAGCTTCTGGAGTGGTTGGATTATTGTACTTACCCTAGGTACGTTAATCGCCCTAATGATTTTATTAAGATGGAACATGAAGAACTACACCGACGTTGAAGAAGGTGAGTCCATGGGCCATTCATTTGACGGCATTGAAGAGCTCAATAACCCACTACCAAAATGGTGGACTATTTTGTTCTGGGCCTGCTTTGTTTGGGGCTTCTTATATTTGGCGTTTTACCCTGGCTTAGGTAATTTCCAAGGTTTACTAGGCTGGAAGAGCTCAAACCAACACGTACTCTCGCTAGAAGAGTCTAGAGAAGCTACAGAGCGTGCGAGAGAGCAAGGTTTAAACGTTCAATACGACCGTGAAATCCGTCGTGCAGAAGACGAGTTCGGACCTATCTTCCAACAGTATGCGCAGCTTAGCATCGAAGAAATTGCGCACAACGAAGATGCGCTTAGAGTCGGTCAGCGTTTGTTCTTGCAAAACTGTTCACAGTGTCACGGTTCAGATGCTCGTGGCTCAGTAGGCTTCCCTAACCTTACTGATGGTGTATTCAGCTGGGGCGGAGAGCCAGAGCAAATTTACACCACCATTATGGATGGTCGCCAAGCTCAAATGCCTGCATTTTTAGAGCAATTCGGTGAACAAGGCATTACTGAGGTTGCAACCTACGTATTAAGCCTTAGCGGACGTACAGTAGACAGAGACTTAGCCCGCGCAGGCGAGCAACGCTTTGTAGTTTGTGCTGCTTGTCACGGGCAAGACGGTAAAGGCAACACAGCGATGGGCGCACCTAACCTAACCGACAGTGTTTGGTTGTATGGTGGTTCTCAACGTGCGGTAGAAGAAACTTTGCGTTACGGCCGTAACGGCGTTATGCCACAGTGGGAATCCATTCTGGGTGAAGACAAAGTGAAAATTTTGTCTGGCTATATCTACAGCCTTAACCAACCCTCTGAATAACTGAAAATTAAGTGAGCATGGAAAGCCCCTAATTCAGGGGCTTTTTTCTAGCAGTGAGAAGTAATATGGCAGTGAACCAAACATCAGACCAAGAACCTCGCCCGTGGTATAAGTTTTTCTGGGTGTGGTTTTTAATTGGGCTTAAGTCCTCAGTAATTATTGCCTGTATTGTTACCGGCGTGATCATATACAACAATCCTACTTCCATGGTTGTCGATGATTATTATGAAGAAGGCAGAGCTATAAATTTGCGGCTTGAAAAGGTTGAGCGCGCCATAGAACTAGACATTGTATTAACTGCAGAGTTTTCTGAAGACCAAGTTGTGGTTCGCTTTATTAGTGGCAATGTCGATGATGGTTCGGCTATTAGACTCAACTTCTACCACCCTACACTTTCGCGACGAGATTTTCAGATGCGTTTAACTCGAGCAGCAGACGGTGCATACCGTGGAATGCTACCACGCGAAATTAGCGGACATTGGCGGGTTGATGTAACACCATTCGACCAAGCATGGGAAGTACGCCAAAACATTCATTTACCGGCTCCAGGTGTTATTGAGCTGCGACCGCTCGACTATGGTGTATAGACCAGCGACATGACTAGAGCATGTTTTCATTGCCATCAGCCAGTGCCAGAGGGCTTGAACCTTCATGTAGATATTATGGGGCAAAGTCAGCCTATGTGTTGTTACGGTTGCCAAGCCGTGGCACAGACTATTGTTGAACAAGATCTAGAAAGTTTTTATAAGTTTCGGCAAACAGAAAACAATAACATCCTTCCTTTAGTTCCCGATGAACTGCAAAAAGATGACCTATCAATTTACGATGAGCCTGAGGTACAAGCTGAGTTTTCTTTTTCCAGTGCGAATGGTCAAGAAGCATGGTTAGCGATTGAAGGTATGACCTGCGCAGCCTGTGCCTGGCTTATCGAGAAACACTTGCAACAACAGCCTGGAATTCAGAAAGTTTTCGTAAATAGCAGCACCGATCGTCTAAGGGTTACGTGGAATAAAGAGAAGCTATTATTAAGTACGATTCTGAATGAAATTGAGAACATCGGTTATCGGGCTCGTCCCTTTAAAGAAGGTGAACTTGAGGAACAATTTCAGAAACGAAGAAAGGGCTTAATTCGTCGTTTAGGGGTAGCCGGTATTGCTTCTATGCAAACCATGATGGTTGCATTCGGTTTGTATTATGACGATATCGACAGTACTACCCGGCTCTATTTTTGGTGGGTCTCCCTACTCTTTTCCGCTCCGGTATTTGTATACAGCTGCCAGCCATTCTATGCAAATGCAATCAAAGCTCTTCGAACTCGAACGCTTAACATGGACGTACCTGTTAGCATCGCCATTATCTTCGCATTCTTCGCCAGTATGTACGCCACCATTACTAATCAAGGTGAAGTTTATTTCGAGTGTGTAACCATGTTTGCGTTCTTTCTGTTAACGGGAAGATATCTAGAATTACTCGCTAAGCATAAGGCAATTACAGACGCTGCAAACTTAATGAAGTTGACGCCAAGCTTTGCTGAAGTTTGGCACGAAGAACAATGGCAAACAAAGCCGGTTCATCAACTTAGCGCTGGCGACAAAGTTCGTGTTAAACCTGGCTCTGTTATTCCCATAGACGGTGAAATCGAAACACAAAAAGTCTATGTAAATGAAGCGCAATTAACCGGAGAAAGCCATCCAATTCCCAAAGCTAAGGGCGAGAATGTGTATGCAGGTAGTCTTAACCTAGACACGCCGTTACAACTTATTGTAACTAAGCCCTACCAAGATTCGTTACTGGCAAAAATAATACAGCTACAGGACGACGCGTTAGCCCTAAAGCCTAAAGCCATCGATGTTGCAGACAGAATTGGCCGAAACCTTGTATTGGGTACGCTTATTATTGCCCTGATAACCTATATCACTTGGCTTTGGGTAGATGCCGACCGAGCCTTTTGGATTTTGTTGTCCGTACTCGTTGCAACTTGCCCTTGTGCCCTAGCATTGGCATCACCAACTGCCGTGAGTAGTGCTGTTAGTCGATTAAATCGTTTAGGCGTACTTTTGAAAAATGCAGACGCGAGTACCAATGTAAACGCCATAAAAACAATATGCTTCGACAAAACTGGGACTTTAACCGAAGGTCACTTTAAAATTACCGATAGTTGGTTTGCTGAATCTGAACATCAAAATAAGTGGCTAACGTTAGCATGTGAACTTGAGTCTTGGTCTGAGCACCCGATATCTAAAGCATTCACTGCACGAGATTCCGAAACATATCTTCAAAACGTAGAGAATATTCCAGGTAAAGGTCTGTACGCAGAGTACCAAGCCAAGCAAATCCTTATCGGTAGCCATGCTTTTCTCGCACAACACAAAATACCTATGGCCTGCACACTTCCAAGCGCTAACGTATATATGGCATACAACGGCGAGCTGGTTGCCGCATGGCGTGTTGACGATCAATTGCGAAACGACGCGAAATCAACCATCAGCGCACTATCTCAGCAGGGTTATCATTGTGTAATGCTGACTGGAGATAATGACGGTAGAGCCCAAGAGATAGCAGATAAAGTTGGTATAAAAGAGGTTCATGCCGGTTTAACCCCACAAGACAAACTTTCGAAGCTTCAAGAAATGCAGCGTTCGACCCCAGTTTTAATGGTTGGAGACGGCATTAATGATGGACCGGTGCTGGCAGGCGCAAATGTTTCAGTGACATTCTCTGCGGGTAGTGAGTTGGCTCAGGCAAGTTCTGATGTAGTTATTTTAAATCAAAAGCTATCGTCTTTAGTCTATTTTATTCAATACTCAAAAAGACTCGCGCGCGTAATTTTCCAAAACTTCATTTGGGCGTTCGGTTACAATGGCATTATTCTACCGTTAGCGGCATTCGGATTTGTCGACCCATTAATTGCTATGCTAGGTATGTCAGCGAGCTCACTTATTGTCATTACGAATTCGCTCCGTCTCATTCGAAAGTAGTCGAAACCTGAGGAGTTTATGGAAGCACTACATATTATGGTTCCTATCGCCATTATCTTGGTTGTGATCGCCATTATCATTTTCTTTTGGGCTATTAAAAATGGGCAATTTGACGATCTTGAGCGTCAAGGTATGAATCTCCTATTGGATGACGACAAGCCTAAAAAAGATAAAAAAACTAAAAGCCCAGAACAAGAATGACCATGTCTCTCGACTTTCTAGCTGCTTTTGTTATGGGGATTGCTGGTAGCGGTCATTGTTTAGCCATGTGCGGCGGTTTAGCAGGCGCAGTTGGTTTTCAAAGATCATTGAAACAGCTATTCATTTACAATTTCGGTCGCATTATTTCGTATATGCTTGCTGGAGTTATCGTTGGAACCCTAACGTTTGGTTTAGAGCTCGTACACCAGCAAACCCTGATATATTTTCGAGTATTAGCAGGTATCATGATGTTGCTGCTTGCAGTGTACTTGCTACGCGTTACTCGAGTATTACTATGGGTTGAAAAAATGGGAAGTTACCTTTGGCGTTATATTCAGCCCCTGAGTAAACACACCAAGAACTTACCCGGAGGTTTAGCAATTTTTGCGTCTGGCATGATTTGGGGATGGCTACCATGCGGTCTAGTTTATAGCGCTCTAACTTGGTCTGCTGCCGGCTCAACTATTATTGATAGCGCTTTATTCATGCTGCTATTTGGCTTGGGCACACTACCTAGCATGATTTCCGTGGGTGTGTTCTCCAGTAAACTTCAACAATTCATGAAAAGCGGTACCTTTCGTTGGACATTCTCGTTTGTTTTGGCAGTATATGGCGTACAAACAATTTACGTTGGAGTTATGCAACTCCATTAATGCTTACCAATTTACGAGAGCGAAATGACGCAGAAGCCGGGTTCTATACATATTAGTTGTCAAAATTGTGGGATTAGCCAACTGTGCTTACCCTACACACTTGATACGAACTCTCTTAATCGTCTTGACGCTATAATTGAAAGAAAGCGCCCTTATCAAAAAGGCGACACGCTATTTAGTAACGGCGAACCTTTACACTCTCTATTTGCTGTTAGATCGGGTTCATTTAAAACGTTCAATGTCGACAACAATGGCAATGAACAGATCACTAGCTTTCACTTGCCTGGCGACCTCATTGGTTTCACGTCGATAGCGAATGAAACATACCAAGGGTATTCGGAAGCGCTAGAAACCAGCATGGTATGTGAAATACCTTTTAATCACTTAGAGTCATTGAGTCGCCAACTACCTGCACTTCACAAGCAAATATTAAAGCTTATGAGTGAAGAAATTAAGCAAGACCAACATCTCTTGTCGGCGGTTAACTCTAAAAGCGCTGAATCGCGACTAGCAACCTTCTTTCTCGAGCTTTCGTCTCGTTTTATGATACGAGGGTTGAGTCCAAGTGAGTTCAGACTAAGCATGACACGCAATGAGATAGGCAATTATTTAGGCATTACCGTTGAGACCGTGAGTAGAATTCTTAGCCGCTTTCAAAAAGAGAAATGGTTAAAAGTTGAAGGTCGGTTTATACATATCCTCGATGAACATTCACTTAAACGAATTTCAGGCGTGCAAGCGGTCAACTGTCCTTTAAAAACAGTCAACTACTAACACCCAATAACGAAAATATTTAGTACAAAAGCGCCGCTTGAACTAAGATTAAATTAGTTTCTTACACAGAGGTATGCGTTGTGTATCAAAATATACTAGTTGTATTAGACGGTGAATCCACAGAGCAAAAAGCACTTTCTCGAGCGATTCATCTTGCTAAAGTACAAGGTGCTTCTTTAAGCCTTTTTCTTTCTATTTACGACTTCGCTTACGAAATGACTACAATGCTCTCTGGCGAAGAACGCGAGCAAATGCGTCATTCTTTAATAGAAGATCGGCGACAATGGGTGAGCGACCTGTTGGAAGATTATGACCTAACAGGAATCACTTATGACATGCATATTGTCTGGCATCACCGTCCTTTTGAGTCGATTATTCATCATGCGATTGAACAGAAGTACGATCTCATTATTAAAGGTACCCACCAACACAAAGGACTTCAGAGTGTTATCTTCACACCAACCGATTGGAGCCTGCTGAGAAAAGCCCCCTGTCCCGTGCTACTTGTTAAAGACCACCTTTGGCAAGACAACGGAACCATACTTACTGCTGTGCATGCGGCCTCTGATTCCGAAGTACACCAAGCCCTCAATAGAAAGTTAATTACTCACAGCTCTTTTGTTGCAAAAAATATCAAAGCAAAGTTACATTTAGTCAACTTCTACCCTGGCACTCCAACCGCTATTGCCGTTGAAATACCTGACTTTAACACAGCTCAATATCAACAAAATGTTGAAGCCCATCATAAGCAGGCAATGCAGGAGCTCATCTCGGATTTTGAGCCTGTTATTGAACGTACCCACACCCGTGACGGTATTCCCGACGACGGTATTCCAGCCATCGCTAAAGAATTAGACGCAGAGTTGGTTGTACTTGGAACCATTGGTAGAACAGGTATTTCTGCTGCTTTGTTGGGTAACACTGCGGAGCATGTCATCGAACAGTTAGACTGTGACCTACTGGCGATAAAACCAGACGGATTTAAAAGCCCCCTAGCTTAGTTTAATTTGCTCCTATTACCAGACACAACGTATAATGCGCGCCCTGTTCTCTTCGCCAGTAAAACAGAGAACATTTTAATCTTATAGCTCAGGAAAAGTGTCACTGCTTATGAACAACGCGCGCGTAAACTTACCCGAACAGCCGGAAGGCGAACTCAAGTCGAAGCAAAGCTCTAACGTAAATAAGTTAGAAAAACGCATACGCCGTGTGGTTGGGCAAGCAATTGGCGACTTCAATATGATTGAAGACGGCGACCGCATCATGGTGTGTTTGTCTGGCGGTAAGGACAGCTACACCTTGTTGTCATGTTTGCAGTATTTGCAGAAAGTCGCACCTATTCATTTTGAAATCATTGCGGTGAACCTTGACCAAAAACAACCCGGCTTCCCTGAGCACGTGTTACCAGAATACTTGCAACAATTGAACGTACCTTACGAGATTGTTGAAGAAGACACGTACAGCATAGTTAAAGATAAGATTCCGGAGGGCAAAACAACCTGCTCTCTTTGTTCTAGGTTACGCCGTGGTATTTTGTATAAAACAGCGAAACGTTTAGGCTGCACAAAGATAGCGCTGGGTCACCATCGTGATGACATGATTGAAACTCTTATGCTGAATATGTTTTACGGAGGCACGATGAAATCGATGCCACCGAAGTTAGTGAGTGATAATGGCGAACACATCGTTATTCGACCGCTGGCCTATGTTAAAGAGAAAGATATTGAGCGATACGCCAGAGCAATGAACTATCCTATTATTCCATGCAACTTGTGTGGCTCTCAGGAAAACCTGCAACGCAAAGTGATCAAAGAAATGCTACAAACGTGGGATAAGCAGTATCCCGGACGTATTGAGAGCATGTTCAAGGCGATGACCCAAGTGGTGCCCTCACATCTTCCCGATCGAGATTTATATAACTTTAAAGACGTGAAGACCGGTGAACAAATCGAAAGCGGCGACACAGCATTCGATCAAGAACCGTTGCCTTGGCGCTTTGAAGATACCGAAAACACTGACGGTGATGTAAATAGCGGCGATGTAACACCAATAGTGAACATCGCCGTGAAAATGGTGGATTAGAAGCCGTCAGCGAGGACGAAGAGCCTTCAGCGGAAACTACGAACCTTCAGCGGAAAGGGTTTCGCCAACATTTTCGATAATAGGCTGGTTCACCCGAATCATTTGTTGAAGCTCTTCAACATATTCTTCGCCTCTTTCAGAATAGCTAGTAAGCCCTTCTGTAAGTGGTGTTGCCGTTATCGGCTCTTCAGCAGCTCTCATTTGCTCACGAATTCCACGCAAATCTTGATACGCATAATGAGTATTTAGATTTCGCATATAGCTTCGTATAGAGGCTTCCATAGAGTCGAATAACCTTACTTCATAAACCTGTCCGTCCGGACGCTGGCTTGGTACTATGCCGCAGCCTTGGCTCCAGCACCATTGGCCAAAAAAGTTTCGTGCAGATTGAGCGAATCTAGAACGCCCCCACCCACTCTCGTTGGCAGCTTGTACTAAAACTAACGTTTCTGGAATAACGTCAACTCTCCGCTCCAACACTGTTAAAACTTCTGGCAAAGTTTCTTCGTTTACTTCGGTGTCTAAGTCGTAATATTCCGCAAGTTGGCTTACCCACCGCTGTTCTTGCATAGACAAACCTGCTGTATGGTATTTTGCTTGCAGCCTTAATAAGGCGCGTCGCTGTCTACGAATACGTTCGTTTTCATCTCTAATTGCAGGTAACAAATAAGAAAAGAAGGCTTCTTTTCTCTCCCTGATATTAAAGATCTCGCCAAATTCCGGAACCTCAGTTGTTGCTGTTGCCGGTGGGCGACGAACATCGGGCAGCACCCCAGCAGGTGATGTTGCCATGGTCTCCGCTGGTTGCTCTTCAAGACTTTGAGGTGCCCCATCGTTCTGAGTTTGCTCGCCAGGAGCTATCTCAGAAGACTGCTCTTTGTTCATTTGGAATACAGCGATGAAGGCAACGATACCTAACACGCAAAGAGCACCCCATTTAAATCGAGAATCCATAAAAATACCTCGCATTAGACAACAGTATTTATATCGGCTTGATCGCTGATTTCCACTTCAATGCCGAACACGTCCTTGTATACCAAGCCGATTAAGTTGTAGTACATCGGAACAAACCATAATAAAGGAATAAAGAGTAACAACGCACTCAAGAATACCAATACGATCATTACGAAAGTTATAACTAGAAAGGGTACAAAGTTTTTAGCGATCACTCGGAAAGAAACCCCGATCGCTTTAAAAGGATTAAGGCCATCTTGAACCACCAAAGGCGTAGATAACTGAAGTGAAATAGCGACAAACCCAGCCAGCGCAAAGCCAACGAAAGGATGAATCATTATTCCAATAACAAGCGCAACCACTGGAATGATCCCTCGAAGTAACTCCACGCCCCCATAACGAAATGGATTAGACAAATAGTTAAATACCATTAGCGGTTTATTTTTATAGGTTTCAGGGTATTCCGCTTCCACGGCTGCTGCGTTTCGAATACCCATTTTATACATTGCCGCTTGCATCGGTAGCAATAGGAAGAAATAAAGCACTAACATGGATAAAACGAAACCCGTCGGCAGCACCATACTTTCAAACTCTTCTGGTGTTTCGGGCATTTGAAAGTCGAAAAATGACTGCAGCAAATATCCACCGGCTTGACTAATCGCCCAAATAAGCAATAAAGCTCCAAGTAGAGGTAAAATAGTCGACTTGGTTAAATTCCAAGCTTGCTGCAACAAAGCATTAGTGTCTAATTTGAAGTCGTTGTTCAATGCTTTTTCTGGGCTACCGCCTATACGTTTCATCATAGCTTTTTCTTATTTTCTCATTATCCGAAGTTACATTTGCAAACAGGCGCTTTGCATTGCCTGTTAAAGTTTAATCCCGCACTTTGTTATAATATCCTGAAATCACCCCAGATATTATGCAAGGCTCGTTGTTATGTCGGCACAAAATAGATCTGCTCCGCTAAATTCATCACGAGTCAGGCGCTCTAAAAAGCCTAACGTTCAAAAGAACAACGCGCCCCCTATTCTATTGGCATTCAATAAGCCCTTCAATGTGTTAAGCCAATTTACCGGCGAACCCCACCTAACGACTTTAGCAGAGTACATCGATATACCAAATGTATACCCTGCCGGCAGGTTAGATAAAGACAGTGAAGGATTATTACTGCTCACCAATCATGGTCCACTGCAAGCTCGCATTGCTGAGCCCAAATTTAAGCTACCTAAAACCTATTGGGTTCTGGTTGAAGGCGAGCCCACACCTGACGCGCTTGCTCAGTTGCGTATTGGCGTAGAGTTAAAAGACGGGCGCACTAAGCCAGCACTTGTAAAGGTTATAGACGAACCTGAAAACCTCTGGCCACGCAATCCGCCAGTAAGAATTCGGAAGTCTATTCAGGACACTTGGTTAGAACTTACCATTAACGAAGGTAAGAACAGGCAAGTACGCAGAATGACTGCGCATATCGGCTTTCCAACATTAAGGTTGATAAGGGCAAGTATCGGTTCAATTAACCTCAATAATTTAGGTCCTAGTGAGTGGCGGTACGTAAGCTTGGACGAACTGCCGCCCAAGCTTCTAAGCGCGCTAAAGAAATGATATAATCCGCCACCATCAAAATTGCAGCAAAACCCGTTCTCGATAGGATTTTTAGAGCATTATGGCAGTAGACAAAAAACGCGTAATCGTAGGCATGTCAGGCGGTGTTGATTCGTCTGTTTCCGCTTGGCTTCTCATGCAGCAAGGTTACCAAGTTGAAGGTCTATTCATGAAGAACTGGGAAGAAGACGACACAGACGAGTATTGTGCTGCTGCTGATGACCTAAAAGACGCAGAAGCTGTATGTGAAAAACTCGGTATTGAGCTTCACACGGTAAATTTTGCAGCAGAATATTGGGACCGTGTATTCGAGCACTTCCTTGAAGAGTACCGTGCCGGTCGTACTCCAAACCCAGATATCATGTGCAATAAAGAAATTAAGTTTAAGGCGTTTCTTGAGTTCGCAGCCGAAGTGCTCGGTGCAGACTACATTGCAACTGGGCACTACTGCCGTCGTACAGAGCAAGACGGTAAATTCCAGCTCCTTCGCGGTTTAGACAACAATAAAGACCAAAGTTACTTCTTATACACTTTGAGCCATGAACATGTGGCGCAAACCTTGTTCCCTGTTGGCGAACTCGAAAAGCCGGAAGTTCGCAAAATTGCCGAAGAGCAAGGCTTGGTTACTGCTGACAAAAAAGATTCAACGGGTATTTGTTTTATCGGCGAACGAAAGTTTAAGGACTTTCTACAGCAATACTTACCTGCCCAACCAGGCCCAATTGTGACAGTTGACGGTGATGTTCTCGGCGAACACGAAGGCCTTATGTACCACACCATTGGTCAACGCAAAGGTCTTCTTATCGGAGGCCTAGCCGATGCAAGCGACGAACCTTGGTATGTGGTAGACAAAAATGTCAGCAAAAACGAATTGATTATTGCGCAAGGTAAAAAACACCCAAGGCTATTTTCTACAGGTTTAATTGCCGGGCAATTGCACTGGGTAAACAGAGAAGATGTTTCAGCTCCGTTCCGCTGTGTAGTTAAAACTAGATACCGCCAACAGGATATTTCTTGTTTGGTAACGCCGATAGATAACAATACTGTTAAGGTAGAGTTCGACGAACCTGTGGCTGCAGTTACCCCGGGGCAATCAGCCGTGTTTTACCAAGATGACGTATGTTTAGGTGGCGGAATTATTGAGTCACGAATTACTGACTTTGAGGTTAGTCTGTGACCGATGTTGAGAAGCAGGTTTTAGCATTTGCCGCTATTTGCCAAGCAGCCGCATGTACGCAACAACTCGCTCGGCGCGGCTCGGTAGTTCCAGAAGAAGCCAGTTTAACCATAGTGAATAGTTCATTAGTCCTCGACGCCCCAAATGCAGAGTCTATTTATGGTGGTTTGAACAATTTAAAGGTTGGTTTACAGGTTTTAATAGATCAACTTTCTGGCGGTCGGCCTAAAGACGTAGAGCAAACGCAATATGTTGTGCGCATGCTTCACTTGGAACGGTTATTAAACAAGAAGAGCGCTATACAAAACGAATTAGGTAAACGGCTAACCCAAGTTCAAAGACAGCGCGATCAATTACAGTTCGAGCAAGCAAAATTAAACGAATCTTTGGCGAGTGTTTATACAGACATTATCAGTCCTTTGGGTCCAAAGATTCAGATACAGGGTTCGCCAGCAATTTTAAGAAATACGAGCGTTCAGCATCATATTAGAGCATTACTTCTTGGCGGCGTGCGAAGCAGTGTGCTGTGGCGCCAACTTGGTGGCAAACGCAGACACTTAATATTTAAGCGTCAACAGCTTTTAAAGGCAGCAAACTCATTGCTGCAACAATGTACAGATTAACTCGACTTTTAACTTCTTTTGGAGCTTTAACATGCAACTTTCAGCTTTAACCGCTATCAGTCCGATTGACGGCCGCTATGGTAGTAAAACCGAAGACCTACGAGCGCTTACAAGTGAATTCGGACAAACGCACCAACGTGTTGTGGTAGAGATAAAATGGTTGCAGAAGCTTTCTTCAATCGAAGAAATTGCAGAAGTTCCTGCTTTTTCAGCTGAAACCAACGAATTTTTAAACAATATTATTCGCGACTTTTCTGAAGAAGACGCAGAGCGCGTTAAAGAGATAGAACGCACGACTAATCACGACGTTAAAGCCGTTGAATACTTCCTTAAAGAAAAGGTTGCAGATATTCCTGAACTTGCCGCGGCAAGTGAGTTCATTCATTTTGCTTGTACATCAGAAGACATCAACAACCTCTCACACGCTTTGATGCTACAAAATGCCCGAGAGCAAGTGGTTGTGCCTTTCCTTTCAGACATACTTAAGCAATTGGCGGCGTTCGCTGAAGAGTTTGCAGAAATCCCAATGATGGCGCGCACTCACGGGCAGCCAGCGTCCCCGACTACATTCGGTAAAGAGTTTGCTAACGTTGCCATGCGACTCGACCGTCAACTGTCACAAATTAAAGACATCGAATTTTTAGGGAAAATTAATGGTGCTGTGGGTAACTACAACGCTCACCTTTCTGCATATCCTAATATTGACTGGCATAAAGTTTCAGAAGAATTCGTAACGTCACTGGGGCTTCAATGGAACCCATACACAACACAAATCGAACCACACGACTATATCGCAGAATGGCTCGACGCAGTTGCACGTGCAAACACCATTATTATTGACCTTGATCGTGATATCTGGGGTTACATTGCACTTAATCACTTTAAACAGAAAACAGTAGAAGGCGAAGTTGGCTCTTCAACGATGCCTCATAAAGTAAACCCTATCGACTTTGAAAATTCTGAAGGTAACTTAGGGCTAGCGAACGCGGTGTTTAACCATTTAGCAAATAAATTACCAGTAAGCCGTTGGCAACGTGATCTAACAGACTCAACAGTATTGCGTAACCTAGGAGTTGGCATTGGCTACAGCATGATTGGCTGGCAAGCAACTATTAAGGGGTTAAACAAACTTGAGATTAACCCAACTAACTTAAGCAATGAACTCGATCAAAACTGGGAACTGCTAGCAGAGCCAGTGCAAACCGTAATGCGCCGTTATCACATTGAGAAGCCCTACGAAAAGCTTAAAGCTTTAACACGCGGTAAGCGTTTAACTGCTGAAGGTATGGCTAACTTTATCGATACACTTGAACTTCCAGATCAGGTAAAAGCAGACTTAAAAGCGATGAGTCCAGCGAATTACATAGGTGACGCAATACGTTTAGCTAAAGACGTAAACAAGTATTTAGAGAACCTATAACGTGTTAAGCAAAAGCTTCGATTCGGACGAGTTTAAGTCGTCTATTTGGCAAAAGAAACCTGCCGTATTTCGCGGCATGTTTCCAAACTTTGTTGATCCGCTAAGTGCCGATGAGTTAGCTGGGCTCGCTTTGGAGCCAGGAGTAGACTCTCGTATCGTGCAATCAGATCACGGTAAATGGAACCTTATACACGGTCCGTTCGAAGCTTATGACACGCTCGGCGATAGCCACTGGAGCTTACTCGTTCAAGCTGTAAACGAGCATTTCCCACCAGCACAAAAAATACTCAATGCTTTTAGCTGGATGCCTTCATGGCGCTTAGATGACCTGATGGTTAGCTTCTCTACACCCGAAGGTGGCGTAGGTGCGCATATCGACCAGTACGATGTATTTATTATTCAAGGTAAAGGGGAGCGCCGCTGGTCAGTAGGGCCTCGTGGCGAATACGCAGTGCAGACGCCCCACCCTGACCTAAAGCAAATATCCGGCTTCGAGCCTATTTTAGATGAAGTGCTAAAGTCAGGTGACGTTATTTATATTCCAGCGGGGTTTCCTCATAAAGGTGTGTCTTTAACAGACTCATTCAATTACTCGATAGGTTTTCGTGCCCCCAGCCAAGGCGAGTTTTTGTCTGCTTTAGCCGACTATGCGCTTGAGTTTGACCAGTTACAGCAGCGCTACACCGATACAAAAGAGTCACTAGCCGCTCAAAAAAATAAGCCTGACGTATTGCCTCAACAGGCAGTCGATCAAATTCAAGAGCTTTTACGGAGCGCATTGGAAGACAAGACTTTGATACAAAAGGTAGCTTCAAAGTTATTGTCGACTAACCCTCGCCCACCCCTTCAATTTTGGCCTGAACAAAGCATTCAGTCAGACCAACTATTGAGCGTTTTGAACAATGATTCCCGCTGGCTTGCAGCTCCTGGTTTGCGCTGGCTTTATACAGACCCTCAAGATCAAAACAATGATCCTGAATACATTTATATTCAAGGCTCTCGCTTTGCTGCGGATTTAGCAGTGCACAGTTTCTTCGAACGAATTTCGAAGGAAGAAGGCGTGGAATCACAATGGATTTTTGCCCTCGCAGAATCGTCAGAACAATTAAGTTCAATCCTGACTTGGATGTACAACGAAGGCCTTATCGTTTGTGAAGATGATTTGGAAGAAGAAGAGGATTAAACCTCTTCTTTCCATAACTCTTCCATTTCGGTCAGTGGAAATAGGTTTTCCGCGCCTTTGATTAACTCTTGGGCATGCTCGTAATCTTCATTATTTTTTGCTGCTGCCCCACCCTCTAGTAACTTGTCTGCTTTCATCTGCCAGCGATAACTGAAGTAACGCAGTGCGTCCTGAGGTGTTTTTGCGCTTTCACAGTCAATATGGTCAAGAGGTAAGTCACCGGAGATTGCCCACACCGTTTCATCCATACCTTGAAGCGTAAACTTCCACAACGCGACCAAAGGAGCTAAATAACGACTTTCTTGTGTGAGTACACGGTCGCTAATAAGGCCATGCTCCGCTAAATGAGCGTTTGCATTTTGAAACTGTTCTCTTACCCAGTTATCGTGTTCTTCTTGGGTGAGTTGCTTTAATTCTTGAGTCATTTGAGCTTCTTCTTTACTGCTATTTACTGTTTTAATATGCCCCAATATTACCACGTTGAATTCTATTAGAGAATGTTTTCCCTCGGGAACCCTTCATACGCTTGCAGCCTAAGACTGGTTTGACCTGTGGCGGTATTAAAGGTTTACACAATGTTACCGTTTTTCAGGGGTAAATAAGTTGTAATTTCTAGCTTTCGCGCCTTAAAAGTGGTAGTTTACGCCACGATTTTTGACAACTATAAAAGGGTAATTTACATGTCCCTGTTTGAGCACACAGAGTTCGACAACCACGAAGAAGTGGTTTTTTGTAACGACAAAGAAACTGGCCTAAAAGCTATCATTGCAGTGCATGACACAACTATGGGTCCATCGCTTGGTGGTACGCGTATGTGGAACTATGCGTCTTCAGGTGAAGCATTAACAGACGTACTGCGTCTTTCACGCGGTATGACATATAAAAGTGCATTAGCAGGCCTGCCTTTGGGCGGTGGTAAAGCCGTTATTATCGGTGATGCTAAAACGCAAAAAAGCGATGCTTTATTTAAAGCTTACGGTCGCTTTGTAGACTCTCTTGGTGGTAAATATATCACCGCAGAAGACGTAAACATCCGTACTTCTGATATCGAGATTGTTGCTACACAAACCCGTTATGTAGCCGGTACTGAAGGAAAAGCAGGCGATCCTTCACCGCACACAGCACTTGGTGGTTACCTAGGACTAAAAGCTGCAGCAAAGCACGCTTTTGGTAATGAAAGCTTGAAAGGCCTTAAAATAGCCGTTCAAGGCTTAGGAGCGGTTGGCTACGACTTCGCTAAGCATTGTGCGGAAGACGGCGCAGAGCTTATTGTTTGTGACGTTAATCAAGAAAGCGTAGACAAAGCTGTAAGCAAGCTTGGCGCAAAAGCGGTTAGCATTGATGAAATCTACGATGTAGACGCAGATATTTACGCGCCTTGTGCTCTTGGTGCGACCATTAACGATGAAACCCTCAAGCGTATTAAAGCTAAGGTAATTGCGGGTAGTGCTAACAACCAGTTAGCAACGCCAGAGCATGATCGTATCGTTAAAGACATGGGCATCCTTTACGCACCAGACTATGTAATTAATGCTGGTGGCGTTATTCACGTTTGTTCAGAAGCGGCAAGCTTCACTACTGAAGAAACTGCAGCTCGTGTTAGAAATATCTACAATACTTTGGACAAGATATTCGCGCGTGCAAAAGAGGAAGATCGCCCAACGGGTGAGATTGCCGACGAAATGGCTCGTGAAATTTTAGCGGCTAAAGCTGCTGAAAAAGCGAATCGTTAAGTTTTCTAACGCTATAAAAAAAGCTCCGCACAATGCGGAGCTTTTTTGTATCTGCACAATACAAATTTAAATGCTTAAGAACTAAAATGCTCTGCGAATAGAACAAGTGGGTGTTTGACTGAAGCCGCTCCAAAACGACTCGACTGACAACGACAAGAAAACCCAGTCGCCACTACCCTTCCATTATTTTGTTCAAGAATAGGTTTCCAGCTTAAATCAAATATTCGGCGACTCGCTTCAACCCGATCAGACTCATGCCCATAGCTTCCCGCCATACCACAGCAACCATTGTTCGCGGTGTTGAGCGATATACCTGCCCCGGTAAAAATTTGTTGCCACGTTTTACTCGCCGTTGGACTTTTCGTTTGTTCGGTACAATGCGTGAGCAACGTATAGGCTTCCTCACCTTTTGAAACTGAACTAAAAACAGTAAGGTCTTGTTGAACCAGCCACTCCTGAATAAGTTGCACTTGAAAGTCACCGCGCTCGCTACCTAACTCAGCCGTATATTCGTCGCGGTAACACAGAGTAGTTGCTGCGTCTAAGCCCACCATTTCAACATTCAACTTAGCTACGCTATTTAGTAATTGGCTTTGCGTTAATGCAGTTTGATAAAACTCCTCAACATAACCTTTTACGTGCAGGCCTTTACCGTTTTCTTGAAATGGAAGAAAAACGGGTGTTTTCCCCAGCTTAGTCGCTGTATCTACAAGAGCCTTCATTACTTCAGGTTCAAAACACAAAGTAAACACGTCGGGTACAACAGCAACATACTTGGTTGCATCGAAGCCAGAAGCTTGCGAGCGCTTTTGAAGCTCATTCCATGAGATAGTCTTGCTAGTGGCAAGCAGTTGCTGTGCGGTTGGAAAAGCAAATCGTGGTGTATCTATGTAGCCTAACCAATGTCGCTGCACCCAATGACTTATAGGGTTGTGCATCAATACGTTTGCTAACCGTGGAAACTTCGACAAACGAGGTAATAACTTTTCAGAATTCTTCACCAGAATGTCTTTCATCGGACGCAAATAACGACTGTAATAGTGCCTGTAGAACTTCGTTCTTTGCGTTGGAATATCTACTTTTACAGGACACTGAGTAGAACAGGCCTTGCAGGCGAGGCAGCTATCCATTGCTTCCTTTATTTCCGTATTAAAATCATCGGGCTTGTTAACGCTATTTATTGCGCGTATAGGCCAAGCTTTTTGTTTCGGAAGCTCGTCGGCTTTATATCCTTCTAAACTGGTTACTCTTAACCACTCTTTAATCAGCGTAGCCCGGCCTTTCGGTGACTCTTTACGGTTGCCATAAGCTCTATACGAAGGACACATTGGAGTATTCACATCGAAACTAAAACAAAGACCATTACCGTTACAGTCCATAGCACCCTGATACGATTCACGAACCTCAACAGGGATTTCTTTGTCAAATACGCCCCGCTTCTGACCGTCAACACTCACTAAGCTTGCGTCGCTATCCACCGGAGTACAAATCTTGCCGGGGTTTAATCGATTATTGGGGTCAAAAGATGATTTTATTTTTCGTAACTCTAAGAATAGCTTCTCGCCAAAGAATTCCGGTCCGTATTCGGAGCGGTAGCCCTTACCATGCTCACCCCACATTAACCCGCCATACTTAGCCGTTAGCGCCATCACTTTATCGCTTATTTCCCGAACTAACTTCTCCTGTACAGTGTCGGTCATATCTAACGCTGGTCTTACGTGCAATACACCTGCGTCAACATGCCCGAACATCCCGTACTGAAGCTGCTTTTCATCGAGTAAGGCTCTAAACTCTAATATGTAATCCGCTAACTTCTCAGGGGGTACAGCGGTGTCTTCAACAAAGGCGATAGGCTTTTTCTTGCCAGGCATAGCCCCCAACAAACCCACAGCCTTTTTACGCATAGCATAAACACGCTGTATGGAAGCTATATCGCTACACACTTTAAAACCGCATACATTGAATTTTTCAGAACTATCTGACGACAAATGGGCTTTAAGCCAATCTAATTTATGATCAATCTCTTCGGCAGTTAACGCGGTATATTCCACCATGTTTATACCGTTCATTGGTGTGTCTGAATCCACCAGATCCGCAACGTCGTTCCAAATAATGTCGTTGCGTGCAAGTTCAAGAACATTGGAGTCGATAGTTTCAACAGAGGTTGCTTCTGCTTTCATGAGCTCCGGCGCGTGCCGCAAAGCAGACTCGAAGTTTGAGTATTGAATGTTTACCAACACCTTATGCTTAGGAATTGGCGTAATATTTAGTTTAGCTTCAGTAACAATAGACAAGGTTCCTTCAGCGCCCGCGATCACTCTTGATAAGTCGATCGTTTCACTTTCTGGATCCCAAGTGTGTTTCAAGTCGTAGCCGGTAAGAAACCTATTTAAGGGAGGAAACTTAGCCTCAACTTCTTCTCTCATATCTACGCAAGAAGCGATTGCTTGACGGTATATGAGCCCTTCTACTGAGTCGTCTTCTGCTAATTTCTTCGCATCCTCGAGAGGAATTGGATGCGTATTTAGTTCATTTCCAGACACCAAGAAACTTCTTAACCCTAAGACATGGTCACTGGTCTTGCCATAAACGATAGAGCCTTGCCCCGAAGCATCGGTTGCAATCATTCCGCCAATCGTACAGCGATTACTTGTAGAAGTATCAGGTGCGAAGAAGTAGCCGTAAGGTGCCAAGAATTCATTTAAAGCGTCTTTAACTATACCTGACTCAACTTTTACCCACCCTTCTTTCTCGTTAAGTTCAAGAACACGAGTTAAGTGTCGGCTTAAATCGATAACAATGTTGGGTGTTAACGACTGACCATTGGTGCCAGTACCTCCACCTCGCGGCGCAAACTTTAGATGTTGGAATTCATCACGATTTGCTACACGTAACAAACACGCAACGTCATTCTGGCTTTTGGGATAAATAACAGCTTGAGGTATCTGTTGATAAATACTGTTGTCCGTAGCGGCAATGAGACGGCCGCTATAGGTAATATCTACGTCTCCGATGAAGCCCGCAGCTTTCAATGCAGAAGAAAACACCGCAATGTCAGATTGCGGTGCTCTATTGTTCTGCTGAGTGTTCTTTAATAAGGGTAACAAAGCAAAAACTTTCCCTTTTTAATTAACTTTAGTCTTTCAATGACTTGTTCAAATACAACCAAGTGTCGACTACGGTATCTGGGTTAAGTGATACAGAGTCAATACCTTGCTCAACTAACCATTGTGCAAAGTCTGGATGATCTGATGGACCTTGACCACAAATACCCACGTACTTGCCGCGCGCTTTAGCTGTCTTAATCGCCATTGAAAGCAATGCTTTAACAGCTTCATCTCGCTCATCAAACAAATGAGCAATAAGCCCCGAGTCTCGGTCTAAACCTAAACTAAGTTGAGTTAAGTCGTTCGAACCGATAGAGAAACCATCAAAAATATCAAGGAACTTGTCTGCAAGTAACGCATTTGAAGGCAGCTCACACATCATAATGACACGTAATCCGTTTTCTCCTTGACGTAAACCATGGCGAGCCAGTACCTCAATAACGCCACGACCTTCTTCTAACGTACGCACGAAAGGAATCATAATCTCAACGTTAGTAAGACCCATTTCATTACGTACGCGCTTTATCGCTTCGCACTCTAAAGCAAAGCATGCTTCAAAGTCAGGTGAAAGGTAACGAGAAGCACCACGGAAACCTAGCATCGGGTTTTCCTCGTCTGGCTCGTACTGATTTCCACCTAATAAATTCGCGTATTCGTTAGACTTAAAGTCAGACATACGAACAATCACCCGCTCTGGTGCGAATGATGCTGCAATGGTAGAAATACCTTCAACTAGTCTACGAATATAGAACTCTACCGGATCTGGGTAACCTACGATTTGCTCTTTGATCGCTTCACGCATTTCTTCTGATTGTTGATCAAACTCTAGAAGTGCTTTGGGGTGAATGCCAATCATACGGTTAATAATAAATTCTAAGCGAGCTAAGCCTACGCCTTCATGAGGTAAGGTAGCGAAGTCGAATGCACGGTCTGGGTTACCCACGTTTTGCATTATTTTAAGGGGTAATGAAGGCATATTACCCACTTCAGACTCAGAAACTTCGAAGTCCAATAAACCACGGTAAATAAGGCCTGTATCACCTTCTGCACATGAAACAGTAACGTGAGTGCCATCTGCTACTGTGTCTGTAGCGTCGGTACATCCAACAACGGCAGGAATGCCTAATTCACGAGCAATAATAGCAGCGTGACAAGTACGGCCACCGCGGTTTGTCACAATTGCAGACGCGCGTTTCATGATCGGCTCCCAATCAGGGTCGGTCATGTCCGTTACAAGAACGTCACCAGGCTGTACTTGATCCATGTCATCAATCGAGTCTAATACGCGAGCTACACCGCGACCAATTCTCTGACCAATCGCACGACCTGTTGCTAGCACATCAGATTTCTCTTTAAGCGCAAAACGTTCTATTGAAGTGCCCTTCTCATTTGAGCGAACCGTTTCAGGACGCGCTTGAACAATATACAACTTGCCGTCATGGCCGTCTTTCGCCCACTCGATATCCATTGGACGACCGTAGTGTTTTTCGATCGTGACTGCTTGACGCGCCAATTCTTGGATTTCTTCGTCTGTAATCGAGAAACGGCGTTGTCTGCCCGTATCTACGTCTTGAACTTGAACTTGCTTACCATGCTCGGTGCTGTTTGAGTAGATCATCTCAATTTTCTTACTACCCATGTTACGACGTATCACCGATGGGCGGTTTGCAGCAAGTGTGGGTTTGTGAACAAAGAACTCATCGGGGTTCACCGCCCCTTGAACAACCATTTCGCCCAGACCATAAGACGAGGTAATAAAGACCACCTGGTCGAATCCAGACTCTGTATCGATAGAGAACATTACACCAGAAGCAGCCAAGTCACTGCGCACCATGCGCTGAATACCCGCTGATAATGCAACACCACGGTGGTCGTAGCCCTGGTGTACACGGTAACTAATAGCACGGTCATTAAATAACGAAGCAAACACGTGTTTAATCGCTTCCATCACGGAGTCGATGCCGCGTACGTTTAAAAAGGTTTCTTGTTGGCCTGCAAAAGAAGCGTCTGGCATATCTTCTGCTGTGGCTGAACTACGTACAGCGAAACTAGCTTCTTCATTGCCTTCACAAAGCGTTTCATAAGCTTCTTTAATAGCTTGCTCTAATTCAGGCTGAAATGGTGTGTCGATAATCCATTGACGGATATCTTTACCTGCATTCGCTAACGCTTTTACGTCGTCAACGTCTAATGTGTCGAGTAGCGCATAAATTTTTGCGTTCAGCCCACTTTGCTCTAAAAAGTCGTTAAATGCGTCTGAGGTTGTGGCGAAACCACCTGGAACAGTTACACCAGCACCCGCTAAATTACTGATCATTTCGCCGAGTGAAGCGTTTTTACCGCCAACGCGATTAACGTCATTCATTCCTAAGTGTTGGTACCAAAGCACGTATTCTTGCACAATAATTTCCTTGTTTTCAGAGCTAAAGTATTGGAGGCTGAAAGTATGCAATCATTTTACACATTCGAGCCTAACAAGTTAATATTTTCGGCGAATCAACATCACTAAAAGAGACATTCATGCGCACAGCATTCTATATTTCAGACGGCACAGCATTAACCTCAGAAACTTTTGGGCATGCCATTTTGTCGTTGTTTCCTGTCAAGTTTAGACACAGAACCTTGCCTTTCATTGACGATGAAACTAAAGCACAACAAACCGTTGAAGAAATTAATCAGGCGTTCAAAGAAAACGGTGAACGACCTTTAATTTTCCACACTTTTATAGACAGTCGAATTAAGAAACTTATTGTTGAAAGCGAAGGCGTTTCCTACGACTTTCTCGACCACTATACGGCTCCGGTACAAAAAGAACTTAATGTTGCACCCGAACCAAGAACTAACCGAACACACGGTATACACCAAGACTATATTTTCCGAATCGAGGCAGTGAATTACACACTTGCCAACGACGACGGCGTAACCACTCGTAATTACGACGAAGCGGATATAATCTTAATTGGTGCTTCTCGAACCGGAAAAACACCAACATGCCTCTACTTGGCCCTTCAATACGGTATTAAAGCGGCTAACTACCCTCTTACAGAAGAGGACATGACAGATCTGTCGCTGCCTTATGACTTAAAAATGCATCGTCACAAGTTGTTCGGTTTAACCATCGACCCTGAGCGACTGCAGCAAATAAGAGATAACCGCAGAGCAAACAGCAGATATGCTTCTATGGAGCAATGTGTGAAAGAAATTGAACACATTGAGCAACTCTACCGTCGCGAAGCTATACCGTTTTTAAACTCAACCCATGCTTCAGTTGAGGAAATAGCGGCGAAAATAATGACTATCGCAAAACTGGAACGTCATCGTTACTAACCGCTAACCGTAAAATTTAGACATAAAAAAACGGGCACTAAGCCCGTTTTTGTTATCTATTTTTATTGGTGCTTTCAAAAATTTTATCAGCAGACGCTGCTACAAATCCTGTGTAGTAATCACCGTCGTTGTTTTTATAACGGCGAGCAAACTCGTAAAAACAGCTCGGAATACGTACTGTTTCACCGTTGAAGTTCACGTCAACTTCATCTGCCATGGTTGAAGACTGTTCTAATAAAACTTCTGGAGAACCTTTAATTTCGCCACCTGAAGTATTAAGTGTAAAACCAGCGTCTTTAAGTTGCTGGTTCACATGCTCTAGCGTGTCAAAGTCGTTTAAAGCGTTCACAGATACAGTGAAATGGTTCGCACAAAAGCCAAATGCACTCATCCAAGCCGCATACTCACTTTCCGCAAGTAACTGCTCGTAGTTTTTATAATCAATATTCCAGTGTGTACCAGAATACATAAATTCAGGTTTACCGACCTGATCTGCGGGAATTTGCGCAACCATGTCTTTAACCATGGCTTGAAGCTCTGGAGAGAACTCTTCAACCAGAAGCTCACTAATGAAAATCTTAGGCAGATTTGGATCTGCATGCTCGTAATGTTTCGCACGCAACTTCTTTTGCTCGAAATGGTAATCGCCATTCGCGAAGTAACCCATATCTTCGAAATGCTTTGCCAACGTTTCTAAACGAACCGGTTCTAAATTAAATGTTCTAAACGCTACGTGATCGTTCACGAGCTCAGCACCCTTGCCTAGCACTTCATGAACTTTAGCCGCTGAAGGCGTACGACTTACATAGTCGTTCCACAAGGACGAAAAGAAATTTTCAACTAATTGACTCATAAAGGTGACTCCTATTAACACCTAAACCTACGCTTTGCCCGCTCTAGCCGCCGACAAAGACTCTGAAACTTGGAATGCTAATTCCAATACCTGATCTGCATTCAAACGCGGATCGCACTGTGTTTTATACCGTTGCTCTAAATCTGACTCAGAAATATCGTAAGCGCCGCCTGTACATTCAGTGACATCTTCACCCGTCATTTCTAGATGAATACCACCAGCATATGACCCTTCCGCTTGGTGAATAGCAAAAAACTGTTGCAGCTCACGAACAATGGCGTTGAAATTACGCGTTTTTAAGCCATTCTCAGCTTTCACGGTGTTGCCATGCATGGGGTCACTAGACCACACCACATGACGACCTTCTGCCTGTACACCACGAATGAGCTTAGGCAGATTGTCCGCCAGTTGGTCGGCACCCATGCGAGTAATGAAGGTCATACGACCCGGAATATTCTCTGGATTCAACGCATCGAGTAAACGAATAGCGTCTTCTGCTGTTGACGTTGGCCCTAACTTAACGCCAATCGGGTTATTAATTCCCTTGAAGAACTCAACATGAGCGTGGTCAAGTTGACGAGTTCTTTCGCCAATCCACACCATATGAGCAGAGCAATCGTAAGGAAGTCCGGTAAGGCTATCGAATCGAGTCAACGCCTCTTCATAAGGCAATAATAGTGCCTCATGGGAAGTAAACAGCTCTGTTTCATGGATGGCTGAATGCGTTTTAGCGTTTATGCCTAGCACTTCCATAAACCGCAAAGAGTCTTCGATCTTGTTCGCAAGCTCGAGGTATCTTTCCTTTAGTGGATTACTTTCCACAAAGCTCATATTCCACTTATGAACCTTGTGTAAGTCTGCGAAACCACCTTGCGCAAAAGCTCGCAATAAATTCAAACATGCCGCTGCGTGGTGATATGCCGTAACCATGCGCTGTGGGTCTGGTACCCGCAACTCGCTGTCGAACTCAGCACCGTTAATTATGTCACCACGGTAAATAGGCAATGTTTCACCATTCAACGTCTCTTCAGCAGACGAACGAGGCTTCGCGTATTGCCCTGCCATTCGAGCTACTTTAACTACTGGCATAGAGCCACTAAAAGTGAGCACGATAGCCATTTGCAGCATGACTTTGAACGTATCTCGAATCTTAGGTGCGGTGAAATCTAAAAACGATTCCGCACAGTCTCCGCCTTGCAGCAAAAATGCTTTCCCTTGGGAAACCTGTCCTAAGTGAGATTGAAGCTGTCTAATTTCTTCTGCAAACACTAATGGAGGAAAAGACTTTAACTGACTTTCCACGCTCGCGAGAGCACCCATATCTGGATACTCTGGCTGTTGTTTTACCGGGAAATTTCGCCAACTACTTGGGGACCAACTCGACATCTTTACCTACAAGTTTGCTGCAATTTAAAATGGTGACCACATCAGAATTAAACAACGCTTTTAAACAGCTGTTTGCCCCTGAGTAATAAAGCGCTAATTATACTGAAAACAGCATAAAATTCAATCAGGATAAGGGTTTTAATCGGGTCTTTTTATCTTAAAAGGTGCAGTTAACCCAGCGTAATTTGCCGCCCCTAATCGAGCTAGAGGGTTAATAACTTGAGCATCGATTTCTAATCTTTCCTTGGTTTCTCCGCCTCTACTAACCTCCGTCACGTTACACGCGGCATCGTCTACATAAACTTTAACTATTTCAGCCATGATTAACGTTTGCGGTGCGCCCTTAATCTGAATTTTTTGATGCACGCGACACGCGAGCGCTACAGGAGCTTTATCAATGCGAGGTAAAGCAAAATCCTCAAAATCGACTAACTCTATTTCAGCAACGTCTAGCTCAGACTGTTCTGCGGGTAATGTCTTTGCTGTGTCTGTAACACTCTGCGCCTGCTCAACATTTGGAATGTGAACCACAAGTAAAGAGCCCTCAACTAGGTTTGCCTTGGTATCTTTGGGTGCATCACCGTCTTTGTTGCCAACCGAAAACGCAATAAGCGCAGGATCGCTAGACACAGCGGTAAAATAAGAAAACGGGGCAATGTTGTAATGGCCTTGCTCATGCTGAGTGAGCACCCATGCAATAGGCCGAGGAATAATGGTTTGTGTCATGATGTGGTATCGCTGACTAGAACTGTATTCTGAAAAATCGATGAGCATGGTTATATTCCGTTCTGGTTTGCATTCATTAAAACTAAATTTGCTTGAGCCTGTTTACCCTAATGTTCTCGTGTAAAATAAAACTTTGTATCAGATTTTCAAGGAGTTTTTATGAAGTCTTTATTGCTTATGAGCAGTTCTCGCAATCACGCCCATCCAACGTACCTTGAACATGGTTTAGACTGGCTAAAGCAGCATTTTGAAAATAAGCAGGTTGTTTTCATTCCATACGCGGGTGTCTCAATGGCGCACCAAGATTACACAAAAACCGTAGGAACTGCTTTTGAAAAAGCTGAAATTGAACTTAGAGGTATAGAATCATTCTCTAACCCACGCAAAGCTATTGAGTCAGCGGAAGCAGTGGCAGTTGGAGGAGGTAACACGTTCATGTTACTTAACCTCATTTATGAAAACGGCATTTACGATCCCTTGAAAGATCGCATCAATAACGGCATGCCTTATGCTGGCTGGAGTGCTGGTTCTAACATTGCTGGACCTTCCATTCGAACTACCAACGATATGCCTATTATTCAACCTCGCTCGTTTAGTGCGCTAAATGCCGTGCCTTTCCAACTTAATCCCCACTACACCAACGCGACTCCCCCAGGACACCGCGGTGAAACACGTAGCCAACGTATCCATGAATTCATGCATGTCGACAACCACACACCTATAATCGGTATCGCAGAAGGTACCGCACTTCACATCCAAAACAGTAAAATGACGTTATTGGGTGAAGACTCAGGCGTGCTCTTTGAAAACTTCAAAGAAACAGAGTTAAAGCCAAGTAGAGACCTTTCTTACCTCTTGTAGTTTGACGACTTAATTAGATTTTTGGCTTCAGTAGACGGTCAACAACGTTAAATTGTTGGTCGTTTTGAAGCCAAAACACCTCTTCATCCTCATGTTGTAGATACGGAACTTCGAGTAACAGAGGAACTTTAAACCGCTCTTTCATAATTGCTTGCAGCGAAGCTATGTTTTCCTGCTGGCGGTTCATACCGATCGGTTCAATTTGGTTAGCTATCCACCCTAGCACCGGCAGCCCCGACTGTTGAATAGCTTGTACGGTAAGTAATGCGTGGTTAAGACAACCGAGACGCATACCTACCACAACAATTACACCCCAACCTTTTTGCGCAACCCAATCCGACAATAGTTGAGTGTCGTTTAACGGTAATAGCCAGCCACCAGCGCCTTCTACCAAAGTAAGCTTTTCTTCTGTCTCACGCTGTTTCCAAGTATCGTCAAGAAGTGACATATCCAACTGAAACTCTGCTTCTTTTGCGGCTATGTGAGGCGCTATTGCAGGCTCAAAGACAATGGGATTTATATACTTGTATCTGCGCTCACCAGAGGCCTTCATTAAGCTTAAGGCGTCGTCGTTCTCCCATCGACTATTCACCCATTCAGCTCCTGCAGATATAGGCTTCCAAGCACCTATACTTCCGAGTTTCTTATACCTTTTGAGCAGTAACGAGGTAACCCTTGTTTTCCCTACCTCAGTGTCACTACCTGTTACAAAAACGCAATCTGACATAACTTTTAATCACCTTTAAATTGAAGGTGAAATACTCCTATCTGGTAGGTTAAATGCAAGCTCCCGTCACTATCCGAGCACTCTTGCTGAATGGCATTGATAAGGTTTGAGTACCAAGTCTTTCCTTTAAGCCCGCTTTCATTTGAACGTTGGTGAATAGTTAACACACCCGCGCCAATCCCCTTTACGCTATCTAGCAAACTCTTGGCACTATCAAACCGGGTATTTATCGACTGCACTTCGCTGGACAAAGTTGCAAAGCCATGGGCGCTAGCTTTCAATGACCAGTCCTCAAACGTTGGGTAACATTGGTAGCCTCGCGTAATATTTCGCTCATATAATCGCTTAAACTCAGGTAACGAGCCTTCTAATAAAGTAGAAAATACAACTCTGCCACCGGGCTTCAGTACCCTAGCAACCTCTTTAAGTAATTCCGACTGCTCATTCGACCATTGAAAAGCTAAATTTGAATAAACTATATCAACACTGGCATCGGCTAAAGGAATTGTATGCATATCACCGACTAACCATGTTTTGCCATTGTGTTCTTGCTGTGCCAGCTCAATCATTTTCTCAGCAATATCTACGCCGATGTAATGTTTGCAGTACAGCTCAAGTTTCTTTGCACTCACGCCCGGACCGCACCCTAAGTCGAGTAATGTGTTACCTGGCGTAATACATTCAAGTTCATGCTCTAACAGTAACTTAGTTTGGCGCTGTAACGTTTCCCGCACGGGCGCATGCGCAATAGTTGCATAGTTACTTGCAGCGCTGTTAAAGGCTCTCGCGATGTTTAACTCACTCATTGCACAAGCTCCGAAACACACCCTAGTAAATGTTCGATGTCATTTAGAGAATGCGTTGCACTTAGAGAAACCCGTAACCTCGAAGATCCTTGTGCCACGGTAGGTGGCCGAATTAAACCACACTGTAATCCGTTATTCTGCAAAGCATTGGCACAGCGAGTAAGTAGTTCCATTTCCTCTGTGGAGCTCAATGGATCTTGAGCTAGGTCCTGCATTTTTATTGGCTGTATAGGACTTTGCAAATCATTCCGTGTGATGGTGTTTACTGTGCTCAAGCCAATTTCCTGAACTAATCGGTTGAAGCTTTTGATATTACCCATCAGCTTCTCTTGTAAACTATTGTCACTTCTCACTATTTGAATGGCCTTTTGCACGGTAGCCGCTAAAGCAGCTGGCATAGCCGTGCTGTAGATGTATTCTGGAGCATAGTTGACCATTCCTTCTACCCAGTCAGAAGGTCCCGCTACAAATGCACCATGGCAACCTAATGCTTTGCCGAAGGTTCCAGTAACGAAGGTTAGCTGCTCCTTAGGTAGCTGGCTCACTGAGCCCTCACCCTGTTTACCAAACCAACCTAAAGTATGGGCATCGTCCACCCAACAAGGAATACCTAGATCCTTACAAGAGCCGTAATCTAAAAAGTCACCGTCCATACTAAACACGCCCTCGGTCACTACTAACGGAAATCGATCGCTGGTTTCCGGTTGATCGACTAAACGCCGTAAGTGATTAAAGTCGTTATGTTTGTATCTGTTAACACTATGTTTATTAGGATCACGCGACTTCTCCAGCAATCCCGCCCCACTTAAAATTGATGCATGAGATAGCTTATCTAGGAACGGGTGAAAACCTGTCTTTAAAAGGAACTGCATTAAGGCTGAATTTGCGGAAAAGCCCGATGAGAAAAGCATAACAGCCTCTACGCCGAGCCAGTCTTTTATTTCTTCTTCGAGTTCATGGTGGGGCTGCTGGTATCCGGAAACTAAAGGGCTACCACCACTACCAACTCCCCACTTACCCACGGCGTTCTGATATGCAGTAATTAAGCGTTCATCTTTACTTAGGCCAAGGTAGTCATTACTTGAGAAATCGACATTATTCGAAGGCATCAGCTTACGCTCACGCAGTAAGCCATCGTTACTGCGCTTATCAATCCATTGCTGACACTGCTGCAATGGTGTTTGCATTACGCGTGAGCCTCATCCCTAGCTTCTTCGCTTTGCTTTGAGTTACAAGCTGGCGCTTCTGGTTTGATACCCAAGCGTTGAAACAGTTTCTGATCTGACTCGGCTACAGGATTTGCTGTGGTTAATAGTTTTTCCCCGTAAAAAATAGAATTCGCACCAGCAAAGAACGCGAGCGCTTGCAGTTCATCACTCATCGACTCGCGCCCAGCTGACAAGCGAACGTGTGAATTAGGCATAGTGATACGAGCCACAGCTATCGTTCGAATGAAGTCAAACGGATCAATGTCCTCGACATTTTCCATGGGCGTTCCAGCTACTTTAACAAGCATATTAATCGGTACACTTTCAGGAGGTGTTTCCATGTTTGCCAATGCAGAAATAAATAGAACGCGATCAGACTGTTCTTCCCCGAGGCCGACAATTCCCCCAGAGCACACCTTCATACCAGAAGAACGTACATTATCAAGTGTATCTAGTCGGTCCTGAAAGGTTCTGGTGGTAATGATGTCTCCATAAAATTCAGGTGCAGTGTCGATATTGTGGTTGTAATAGTCTAACCCGGCAGATGCTAATTCCGTCGCCTGCTCAGCACTTAGCATGCCCAACGTCATACAGGTTTCCATTCCCATTTCTCGCACACCTTCAATCATGGCCCGCAGCTTAGGCATATCGCGATCTTTAGGATTTCTCCATGCAGCACCCATACAGAAGCGAGTAGCGCCTGTTTGTTTAGCACGGTGCGCTTGTTCAAGCACTTGTTGAACTTCCATCAACGCTTCTTTTTCTAATTCAGTATTATATCTTGCGCTTTGCGGGCAATATTTGCAGTCTTCCGGGCAGGCTCCGGTTTTTATCGACAATAGCGTAGACACTTGCACTTCGTTCGGCGCAAAATACTCTCTGTGGGTTTGATGAGCCTTAAACAGTAAGTCGTTAAATGGTAATGCGAATAAGTCACTTATGGCTTTTTTTGACCATTTTACTTGGTTTGGATCGTGAATCTTAACTGTCATGGCTTCCTCAAATTTTTGCTGCATATTGGTCGCATAGATTAGTGAGAATCGGTACACTGTCAACATGAACACCCACCAAGAGTTTACCAATGGTTAAATTTCAATCAACCGAGAAAGATTTAGCTTTCGATAAAGCCCATATTTGGCATCCTTATACCTCTTTGCATAAGCCTCTACCCACTTATCCCGTTGTTTCGGCGAACGGTTGCAAACTTATATTAGATGACGGTCGTGAACTTATTGATGGGATGGCCTCCTGGTGGGCCGCAGTGCATGGCTATAACCATCCAAGGCTGAACGAAGCAGGAAAACAGCAAATAGATAATATGGCGCATGTCATGTTTGGTGGTATCACTCACCCACCTGCGGTTGCGCTTGCTAGACAGTTGGTAGAAATAACACCGGAACCATTGCAAGCTGTGTTTTTGGCTGACTCGGGCTCCATAAGTGTAGAAGTGGCTATTAAAATGGCTATTCAATACCAATATAGCCGTAATAAACCTACGAAAAATAAAATGCTTACCATTAAGCGGGGTTACCATGGCGACACCTTTGCCGCCATGTCGGTATGTGATCCTGTAAATGGTATGCATGAGCTTTTCACCGGTACACTTGCACAACATTTTTTTGCAGAAGCTCCTTCGTGTGGTTTTCATGATGAATGGAACCAAGAAGATATTGAGTCTCTTGCGAACCTACTCCACCAAAACCACGAGTTTATCGCCGCAATTATTTTAGAACCTGTTGTGCAAGGTGCGGGAGGTATGCGCTTTTACCATCCGCAATACTTAAAAGAAGCTAGAAAACTTGCCGATCAGTACGACGTTCTTTTAATCACAGACGAAATTGCTACTGGTTTCGGCCGTACAGGTAAGCTTTTTGCTTGTGAACACGCAGGCATATCACCCGATATTATGTGTGTAGGAAAAGCCCTAAGTGGAGGTTACCTAACACTTGCAGCTACGTTAACCACTCAACATGTCGCACACACCATTGGGCAAAGTAAAGCCGGTGCGCTTATGCATGGACCAACCTTCATGGGTAACCCGCTCGCGTGCGCCATTGCTAACGAAAGTGTAGCTATGATTCGGGAGAATCATTGGCAGTCACAAGTAACTCATATAGAGCAACAACTCCGAGATGGTTTACTTAGCCTAAGCCGATATTCGTATGTGCATGATGTGCGGGTACTGGGCGCAATTGGTGTGGTAGAAATGACTTACCCAGTAGACGTTGCTAAAGCGCAAGCTCTATTTGTCGAGTGCGGTGTTTGGATACGTCCTTTCGGCAAGCTTATATATATTATGCCGCCCTATATAATTACAGGTGAAGAACTTGATATACTGATCGGAGCAATTCGAGACCTTTGTGAACAAGCTGAATCCTATATTTTACTTGAGTCTAGCTAAGTTCTCGGTAACATAACCGCAATTAATAAAATAATGTTGGAGACATTCATGGCCGTTGCTGTTGTAAAGGACGTCCTATCGGGCAAATTTTCTGTTGGCGATACTGTAGTTGTACGTGGTTGGGTTAGAACCCGCCGCGACTCGAAAGCTGGTATTTCTTTTATCAATATTCATGACGGCTCGTGCTTCGATGCTGTTCAAGTTATTGCCCCAAATGATCTTCCAAATTATGCGAACGAAATTCAAAAGCTAACCACAGGTTGCTCTGTTGCGATAACAGGGACCGTAGCTGAATCTGCTGGTCAAGGCCAAGACTTTGAATTGCAAGGTACACACATTGAAGTATTAGGTTGGGTAGAAGACCCAGACACCTATCCCATGTCGCCTAAACGCCATAGTATGGAATACTTGCGCGAATACGCACACCTGCGCCCTCGCACGAATATCACCGGCGCTGTTACACGCGTAAGACATTGTCTTGCTCAAGCTGTTCACCGCTTTTTCCACGAACGAGGGTTTTACTGGATTAGCACCCCTATTATCACCACCAGCGACGCTGAAGGTGCTGGCGAGTTATTCCGTGTTTCTACCTTAGACCTAATGAACTTGCCGAAAAAGGAAAATGGTGAAGTCGACTT
The DNA here is from genome assembly GCF_004344885.1 of Lysobacter sp. N42. Lineage (NCBI taxonomy): Bacteria > Pseudomonadati > Pseudomonadota > Gammaproteobacteria > Lysobacterales > Lysobacteraceae > Lysobacter > Lysobacter sp. N42. Next base: position 565,166 of record NZ_SKFB01000001.1, on the reverse strand, counting down.
CAAAGAAGACTTCTTCGGAAAAGAAGCATTCCTCACAGTTTCTGGTCAGCTGAACGTAGAAACCTATGCTTGTGCTCTTTCTAATGTATACACGTTCGGTCCAACATTCCGTGCAGAAAACTCGAACACGAGCCGACATCTTGCCGAGTTTTGGATGATCGAGCCTGAAGTCGCCTTCGCTAACTTAGATGACGTAGCAGGTTTAGCTGAAGACATGCTGAAGTTTGTTTTCAAGGCTGTATTAGAAGAACGCGCTGATGACATGGCATTTTTTGCTCAGCGAATCGACAAAGAAGCGGTTTCTCGACTACAAAATGTTATCGACAACGACTTTGTTCACATGGACTACACAGATGCTGTAGAAATACTGCAAAACTGTGGTGAGAAATTTGAATATCCTGTGAGTTGGGGTACAGATTTACAGTCTGAACACGAGCGTTACTTAGCGGAGAAGCACGTGGGTGCACCTATCATTCTGAAAAACTATCCACGTGATATTAAAGCATTCTACATGCGTCAGAACGACGACGGTAAAACCGTTGCTGCAATGGATGTATTAGCCCCAGGTATTGGTGAAATTATCGGTGGTAGCGCACGTGAAGAACGACTAGATGTTCTAGACGACCGAATTGATGCACTAAACTTACCGAAAGAAGAATACAGTTGGTATCGTGACCTTAGAAAATACGGCACGGTTCCACATGCAGGCTTTGGACTGGGTTTTGAGCGCTTGGTAGCTTACGTGACAGGTGTTCAGAATATTCGAGACGTTATTCCGTTCCCTCGGAGTCCGAAAAGCGCAGAATTTTAAAAAAAGCCCGAAAGGGCTTTTTTTATACCTGCAAAAAATCAGTCGCGGAAACCATTACCGATTGAGGTTTTGATGGTTTGATAGGTATATCCACCTTTGGGGTACCGAGGTATACAAACCCTACGATATCCTCTCCATCAATGCCTAAACGCTTTTTCACAGTATCAGACTCTGCATAAGGTCCTGTGCGCCAGATCGCACCATAACCTTGTACAAAAGCGGCTTGAACAATTGAATGTGCAGCACACGCTGCTGTCGCGAACTGCTCTGCCCTAGGAATTCCCTGGTCGTCTTGGTAATTCGTGACTACCGTAATGATCATAGGGGCACGTAATGGCAGCTCTTTAGCTCTATTTATAGCTTGGTCACCATACTCCTCCTCTAGAGCGGCCTCGTAATATATATCACCTAGCAGCTTTAACTCGTCACCTTGAAAAGTAATCAGACGATATGGCACCAAGCTTTTATGGTCTGGCACCCTTAATGCTGCCGCATGAAATAACTCAAGATCAGCGGGAGTTGGCCCAGGAGAAACTAACATGGGCATAGAAGAACGATTTAAGAGTAAATGACGAGCATGCATACAGCTTACCTTTTTGATATATCTGCACTTCGTTTTTATGCTGTGAATCGGTACACTAGCATAACTATAAAAACACTAAATAACGACCTCTTTCGACGGGTATAGGCGTTTAGCAATATGAGTTGGATTCGTTTGATTTTAAAAAAAATTAGAGCTGCTTTTCACTTCTTCAAAAAGGTGGTCGTCAACTTAGTTTTTATCATTCTTGTGCTGTTCGCTGGGCTTCTGATGTTCAGCGGCCCTGATTACACTGAAATTCCGGAATCTGGATATCTGGTGATCAATCCGAACGGTTACCTAGTAGAGCAAGTTAGTTATACCCCACTGATTGAACAGATTAGAAATAACTCCTTTAGTGGCCAAAGAGATGTTTCTGAGATTAGTGTTTATGACCTAATGGCCGCGGTAGACCATGCTTCACAAGACGAAAGAATTTCTGGAATCGTTTTGGACTTACGTTACTTTGCTGGCGGCGGCTTAAGTAAACTGACTCAATTTGCCGACAAACTAATTGAATACCGCGAGCAGACGGGCAAACCAGTCTATGCATTTGGAGAATATTACAGCCAAAGCCAATATTATGTTGCGGCGCACGCAACTGAAGTATTCCTAGATCCGGCAGGTTCGGTCGATCTACAAGGGTTTTATACCTACCAAACCTACTTGTCCGGTTTATTGGAGCGTTTAAATATTAAAGCTCATATCTTTAAAGCCGGTGATTACAAAAGTTCAGTTGAGCCCTTTTCTCGAAATAGCATGTCTCCAGAGGCGCGAGAAGCAACCTCGTCTTGGTTAAATCAGCTTTGGAGCTATTATATCGACAATGTGACCGAGCACCGTATTGTTGACCAGCGCGTAGCAAGCGGTTTACTGGCAGACTATTTATCTATATATGAAGAGGTAGGATATAAGCGAAGTGAACTTGCCGTTCGCGCAGGTCTAGTCGATACGCTTTCATCGCGTCAAGCGTTCTATGATCACGCTAGTGAAACGGCAGAACACAATGACTTTACCCAAATAAGTTATCGTGATTATTTGCAAACAAGAGAACATGAAATAGGTGCTACAGAACACGACCTACCCGAAGTAAGAGTTATTACGGTATCTGGCGAAATTTATTACGGACACAGCGGGCAAACATCCAACGCTGGCAGCTTCGATGTTATCAATGAAATTCAAGAAGCAAGAGAAGACGACAACGTAAAGGCGGTATTGCTCCGTATTGACAGTCCAGGGGGCAGTGCTTTCGCCTCTGAACTTATTCGCACAGAACTTATAGCACTTAAAGAATCAGGAAAACCCGTCTTTGCCTCTTTTGGGTCTACGGCGGCATCAGGTGGATATTGGATAGGGTTGGCTGCTGACCGTATTTTCGCAACACCAAGCACACTAACCGGCTCTATCGGTGTGTTCGGAATCGTATTTACCATGGAAGAGGCGCTTTCTAATGTTGGTATTCAATCAGACGGTATAGCAAGTACTGAGTACCCATTTATCGACAGCTTCCAAGACTTATCTCAAAGCGCCGAGGTTATTTTGCAACGCGATGTAGACACAACTTATGAACAATTCGTAGGGTTAGTCGCTGAATCTCGCGCTATGAATTACAACCAGGCTTTAACAGCTGCAAATGGGCGTGTATGGACCGGTACGCAAGCACTATCTCATGGCTTAGTAGACGAAATTGGTGACATTACCGAAGCGATAAATTCTTTAGCGGAACACGCAGAGTTAGAAAACTATATTGTTAACCGCTCGTCCAAGGAAAGGTCTTTCTTTGCTCAATGGGTGAGCCAATTGTTCAACAGTAAGGCTGTTGAAAGCAATTTATTTAATCAGCAACGTCAAACGTTATTGCCACGCGTATTAAACGAGCTTGAGCATATTGAACAATATAACGATCCGCGCAATGTTTACGCACGTTGTTACAGCTGTCAGGAGTTACTCGTACAATGAGTCACCGTAAAAAAATTTATATCGCGTACACAGGCGGTACGATCGGAATGATGCGTTCAGAGCAAGGCTACGTGCCGGCTCCAGGCTTTCTTGAGCAGTCTTTGAAAGGTATGCCTGAATTTTACCGTCCAGAAATGCCTGAGTTTGAACTTTGTGAATACGATCCATTGATGGACTCGTCAGATATGAGTCCTCGTGACTGGCAACGTATAGCTTCCGATATTGAATCAAAATACGATGACTACGATGGATTTGTAGTACTGCATGGCACAGATACTATGGCCTATACGGCGTCTGCGCTTTCTTTTATGTTTGAAAATTTGAATAAACCCGTCATAGTAACAGGTTCTCAAATACCGCTTGCAGCACTACGTTCAGACGGGCAGGTTAATTTACTTAACTCCTTGTATATTGCTGCGCATTACCCAATACCAGAAGTTGGTCTTTTCTTTAACCACTACCTTTTCCGCGGCAACCGCGCCACGAAAGCAGATGCGGATGGTTTCGATGCTTTTGCTTCACCTAACTTTCCAGCACTTATCGAGGCGGGAATAGACATTGAACTTGTGGCTGGAAAAATTCAGGAATCGAACGGCGAAAAATTGCGTGTTCAACAGGTTACCGCGCAGGAAATTGGCGTAGTGACTTTATATCCTGGTATGAGCTCAACCATTATAGACAGTTTAATTAATCAACCAGTTAAGGCCCTTATTATAAAAAGTTTTGGAGTCGGTAACGCACCTCACAAAGGACCTTTAATTGAAGCCATTGGGCGCGCTGTTGACGCGAATATTCCGGTAATCAATATTACCCAATGCTTTAAAGGAACCGTGAATATGAGTGGGTATGCAACAGGCAATGCTCTTGCCGACATGGGGGTTCTGAGTGGCGAGGATCTTACGGTTGAAGCAGCGCTCACCAAGCTTCACTACTTACTAAGTAAAGGTATTAGTGATAAGCAGTTAGCTTTTGAATTCGCTCGAAATTTACGCGGTGAACTATCTAACTAGTCACCGTTTTCATCGGCTAAAGCCCACTGGTTTCGACCCGCACTTTTCGCTTTGTAAGCAGCTTTGTCAGCACGGCGCAGCATGTCTAATTCACTTTGGTCGGTTAGCTGGCGCTGCGCTACCCCTACACTAACAGTAACCTCAATTAACCCTGCTTCGCTGGTAACTTGCGAAATGCTATCGACAATTTGTTGTGCAATTTCAACAGCTCGCTCATTCGGACAGCCCGGTAAAACAACCACAAACTCATCACCACCTAACCGCCCTACCCAGTCAGAGTCACGAATAATGTTGTCTAATGTTTGTGCAACTTCGGCCAACACCCAGTCACCTTTCTCATGCCCAAAGGTGTCATTTACAAGCTTAAAATTATCTAAATCTAGGGCTAAAAATACGAGTTGCTTATTAAACAACTGAGCGTCGTGCCAAGAATTATGCATAACTTGCTCGAGCCCTCTTCGATTGAGAATTCGGGTAAGTTCGTCGCGGTAGGCTTTCGACTGTAAGTCTTCAATTTTGGAATTCCGCTCTGTAACATCAGTAACCGTTCCTACATGCCCTAAACAAATACCATGGTCGACTACAGGCTTACTTTGAATGTGGAACCATTTCACGATGCCGTCCGGGTTTAAAAACTGCACTTCGGCCTCGTACTCGCGCTCTTCATTCAGTGCCTCCAACCATTGCTCTCGAATACCTTGCTTATCCTCTTCTTGAAAACCGTCTACAAATGCACCTTTCAACAAAGCTTCTCTCGTATGCCCAGTCATAGTCATAAAGGTTTCATTCACGTATTCCAAACGGCCCTCACGGTTAGCCATAAAGTGCCCTACAGAGGATGTACTTAATACGAGGTCGAGATACGCTTCTTGCTGCTTAAGTTCTTGTCGCGCACTTTCCTTTTCACGTAAAAGGTCATTGAACCGTCCAACCAAGACATCCAACTCGTCTAACCCTGTTAATCCCAAATCGATAGCTTTACCCGATCTAACTCGCTCAACATTGTAAGTTAAACGTTTGAACACCTTCAGTCTTCGCCGAACAATAAATGATATGAGTAAAATAGCGAAAAGCGCAGCAATGGTGCCAGTTTGCAGTTGTAGCATTTGTAGCGAGGAAATTTCTTTATATACGTCACTTAAGGGAATAGCTACACCAACCACCCAAAGCGAATTTGGGAGTCGTTTATAGGTTTGTAACCAATTTTCGCCGTCGTATTGCTCTACAGACGCTGCATGTTCGGCAGAGCCAAGGCGAGATGCCACCACCATTTGTCTGGAAGCAGGTAACACACTATTAAACTCTGTATAGTTAGGATGCAAAATCACATTAAGTTGCGGCGACAGGAGACCTACTTCATTATGGCCACCAACAGACAACTCACCTAAGCTTTGAAAAAATGAACTGTTTGCAATTTCGGTGTTACCTACCAACACATACCTAGCAGCTCCTTGAACTACTACAGGCATTGCAAAACTTAGTATTCGTTTTTCAGACACGTAGAGGCTAATCGGCTCACTAATCTTAAATCGCTCAGAGGCAATAACCTCTGGTAGTACGTAACTTATGACGAGCTCTTTGGTACTTTCCGTTGGTCGCATCGATTCATTTGAGGTTTGAAGCAACTGGCCATTCGAAGAAATAAGCCAAAGCGAGTCAAATTCGGCAGCTTGCGTCATTGTTTCTGAGAGCTGGGTAAACAGCTCTTCGGCTCCCTCCGGCTCACCTTGAGACGACATTCTGCTTGCTAACGTTTCCAGCACGATTTCTCTATTACGCAGCATCTGCTGTACGGCAAAACCTACATTTTCAGTGCGTTCCATCAACTCATGCGTTGCTCGCTCTACCATGGCTTCTTTTTGGTATTTAAACGAAACAATAGCAATACTTGCCATCACAATAATGAGAGCAATTGCGAGCGACAAAGTTAGGTGAAATGACAGCCTAGAGGGAAGCTTCATCATAATGTACAAGCGCCGTGATTAAGATACTTTGAGTGTAGTAGCATTCCATTAAAAGCCAAAGTAAAGATCAAAAAACACAGAGACTTATCGACAATTTACACACAATTTAAAGAATTCAAAGGAAAAAAATTTGAGAATAAAATTTTAGCGACTATATTTTATTTATATGCTTATTTTTTAAGCATTTCGTAGGATTCTCCCTGCGGCGACGTATCATTTAAACATCGCCGCCTTTGCAGGAGTTAGCGCATGGCTCGAAAGAGCCTTTTCCCCTGAGCTCGGAACACCTGCCTTGGTTCCGAGCTTTTCTTTGTCTTCAATTTGGCTTCACTAACTAAAGCTGACCATTGCCTTTCGCTAGTTTGAACAAATCGTAAAAGTTCGTGCGAGTTTGCTCTGCTACCTCCGCTACCGAAATACCTTTCACACCCGCAATACATTGGGCTACGTGAGGCACAAAACCAGGTTGATTTTCCTTTCCACGGTGAGGAACTGGTGCGAGCCATGGAGAGTCAGTTTCTATAAGCATTCGATCGATAGGCAATGCTTTAACGACTTCCCTAAGTTTTTTCGCATTATTAAAGGTCGCGATACCGGAAATTGATATGTAAAAACCAAGGTCAATGGCTTGCTTTGCCATCTCCAACGACTCTGTAAAACAATGGAGAACTCCACTACAACGCTCTGCACCGCCTTCTTTAAGCATTCCAATGGTGTGTTCGCGCGCGTCTCTTGTATGGATAATCAGTGGCTTGTCTACTTCGCACGCAATTTCTATATGACGAGCAAAGCTGTCTTGCTGTTTCTGGTGATACTCTTTGTCGTAATAGTAGTCTAAACCGGTTTCACCCACGGCAACAACGCGATCGTCTTGCAAACATTCTCGTAACACCGCTTCATCTAGATTGCCCTTTTCCATGTAAAGCGGGTGAACACCACAGGAAAAACTAACGCCACTGGGGTTTCCTACGGCTTCACGCATCTCTGGGTAGTCTTCAAGCGTTACCCCCACACATAAAACATGTTCCACATTCTGAGACTTGGCTTCACGCAAGATATCAGCGGGCTTTGCGTGCTTAATTTTGTCTAAGTGACAATGAGAATCTACAAACTGCATAAATGTTGTCGCTTTAGCTTCTATTGAAAGGACTTCACGGCTATGTCACTGAATAATGAATGAATAAGTGTATTCATATTCATGCCGCCTGACTGGTTCTGCTTCTTAAGTTCAAGTACCTGATTATACCAAGAAAGCAGTTCCGGTTCGACGCTTGCCTGTTCAAGGGTTTGTGTCCTGATTTTTTTCTGTAAGCTTAAAAGGAAATCATCAAGCCATTGTTCCAGCTCTTCACCTTTGTCGGGAAACTCTGGAAGCTGACCTGCCAATAATTGTTGCAGAGCGTTTGTCGCCTCTAAATTACTCGACTGCAAATCAGCTAATGCTTTGAGCGGCCGAGACTGAGCATAGGTCAGCGTATCGGAATCTGTTTGCTTGATACCAGAATGAGCCTTTAACCAATCATGCAATTCCTCAAGGCTCGGTTTAGGCAAAGAAAATAGCGTTAACCGACTTCGTATGGTTGGCAGCAATCTAGAAAAACGTTCAGGAGAAACAATGAGGTAAGTTTTTTCGGGCGGCTCTTCAAGTACTTTTAACAACGCATTGGCTGCTGCTTCGGTCATCTTCTCTGCATGTTCTATCCAAATAACCTTACATCCGGATTGATTAGCCCTTGCCCACACGCGCTCCTGCATTTTTCGAATAACATCCACACCAATCTTTTTATCATCTTCTGGAGTTACTCTAAGAAAGTCAGGGTGGTTACCAGCCTCAAATAACAAGCAAGACTTACAACGACCACAAGCACTATTTCCATCTTCCTGACACATCAGCCAGGCGACCAAAGCTTGAGTTATGCGTTGGCTACCGGCGTCTGGTTGCCATGGAACCCCGATGGCATGAGGTAGCCCCTTACCATGCTTAGCCTGTACCCACTGCATCCACAATGGGCTTAACCAGGGTAAATTCACTTCGGCCATTGTTGCTCCAAAGCGTCGATGATTGCTTGTTTAACTTCAACTTCGTTATTATGCGCATCTATAGTCACGATACTATCGTCTATATCCGCGAAATGTTGATAAGCTTCGCGAGTTCTTTCGAAAAAGCTAATCTGTTCTTTTTCTATGCGGTCTAGCGCACCACGAGTTCTAGCTCTTTGCAAACCTACCTCAGGTGTAATATCTAGATACAACGTTAGGTCAGGCTTAAATCCGTGTAACGTAATTTCTGAAATTTGAGCCAGTAATTCTTGACCAAGTTCCCGACCTCCGCCTTGATAAGCCCTTGAAGACAAGTCATGTCGGTCGCCAACAACCCAATATCCGTTTTCTAAAGCCGGTTTAATCTTGTTCTCTACCAGCTGTGAGCGCGCTGCATACATCACGAGAAGCTCAGCCTCTGCCGTAACCTTCTCTGCCCAGTCTCGCTTAATGAGTTCTCTTAGTTCTTCCGCTAACGGCGTTCCGCCAGGCTCGCGAACTTGCTCGAATGCTAAGCCTCTTTGCTTCAACCACTCACAAACCGTAACAATTGCCGTTGATTTTCCGGCACCTTCTAATCCTTCAATAACAATAAACGCAGGTTTCATTAGTTTCTCTGATACTGTTGTACGGCTCTATTATGTTCGATCAGCGATTTAGAAAACACATGGGTTCCATCATTTCGACTGACAAAATAATAGTAATCTGTTTGCGGTGGATTGAGCGTTGCCTCTAGTGCCGCTCTACCTGGCATAGCAATAGGTGTTGGCGGCAAACGATTAATGCGATATGTATTATACGCGGTATGCTCTTGAATATCAGAACGGTAAATTACACCTCGATACCTTTCACCTAAACCATAAATAATTGTGGGATCAGATTGTAGTCGCATCCCTCGGTTTAGCCGGTTCACAAACACCGAGGCCACTAGGCTACGTTCACCGTCGGCTCCTGTTTCTTTTTCTACAATCGAAGCAAGAATGAGGGCTTCGTAAGGCGACTGAATAGGTAAACCTTCCTGCCTGTTTTGCCACAACTCTTCTAGAATGGTTTCCATTTGCTGGGCGGCTTGGCGGTATATCTCGGCGTCACTGGTATACGCATGAAACCGGTAGGTATTGGGGTGTAATAGTCCTTCCGGGTGCCCAGCCGAAAAAGGAAGCTCTAATTGTCTAGCAACCTCTTGTGCAGAGAGACCGTCCCACTCCAATTCCAACCATGGGTGCTGGGCGATAATTTCGCGCCACTCTTTGAAATTCAGCCCTTCAGCAAAGGTTATTGAGAATAAATGTTGCTCTCCATTGCTGAACATTCTCCAGAGACTAGCTAATGAAGTGGATTCTGGCAGTGAATAAACGCCCGCATGTAACTGAGAAATGTCTGTAAATATTCGAGATGCCAAATATGCGTGTTCCGCAGATTTTACCACTCCAACTTTTTCTAATTCATTCAGTACTTTTCGTGCGGTAAACCCTGGCTCGATTTCAAAATAGACAACATCGTCACCCACTGAAATCTCTTGTTCATAAACATTTTTTAAATAAAAGTAGCTTGTTGCTATTAACGCAATACCAAGCACCAAGCCAATAACAAAAGTAACTTTTATAATTCTAAACACTAATCGCTTACCAACTTCCAAGATCGTAGAGACTACGTTGTGTAAAACCGTTAAGGTTGTTTGCATTAAGTGTACGGACGCTTACAACCTCTAGCAAGGAGTTCGTAATAACTATCTCGTCCGCCTGTTGTAGATCGTCAAGGTTAAATTCCACACACTCAAAGTCTGGCCTCTGCGACAGTATATGTTCACGAATTACGCCTCTAATTCCAGAATTTCTCAAGCTAGGCGTACGCCAGTTTGTACCCCATCGACAAAAAACATTACCGGCCGTCGCTTCTACTACCTTTTGGTCTGTATCGAGAACGATAAGGTCGTTAAAACAAGGCTTATCACCTAACTCCATTTTAAGCATAACTTGCTCTAAACGGTTCAAAGTCTTCAAACCTCGAAGCTCAGGCATAACAGTTCCTAACCTTCGTTCAGCAACACCTACGTTCATTCCCTGTTTCTTAAACTCGGCATAATCCTCCGGAATAGGAAAAACAGAAATAATCACATTTACGTGTTGCTCTAGCGGCACTTGATAACCACGACCACCTTCTCCCCTAGTTATGGTTATTCGGGCACCACAATCGCAAGGCATGTCGTTTTCTTCAGCTTCATGCTTCAAGCACCTAAGTATGTATTCTTCACTTGGCGTGTCGATTCCTAGCACGCTGCAACACTCTGTTATACGTTGCCAGTGAAGTAACCAAAAGCTTGGAGCCCGATTACTAATGCGTAATGTAGTGAAAAAGCCATCACCATAAAGAAAGCCTCGGTCTTTAATCGATATTTTATCGCTATCCATTTGCCACCTTACTCATAACGAGTAAACAACAAGCTTCCATTTGTGCCACCAAAGCCAAAGGAGTTACATAACACGGAATGAATGCTTCGTTTCTGTGCAGTGTGGGCTACAAAGTCTAGGTCGCATTCATCTGCTGGGTTATCTAAATTAATGGTAGGTGGAGCAATTTGGTCCCGGATAGCAAGAATGCTGAATATTGCCTCTACCGCACCGGCAGCTCCTAACAAGTGGCCTGTCATCGACTTTGTAGAACTCACACATAGTTTGGATGCATGCTCGCCAAATACGCTTTTAATTGCCCTCACCTCAGCTACATCGCCAGCGGGCGTTGATGTTCCGTGCGCGTTAATGTAATCCACGGTCGATTTTTCCACTTGTCCGTCGTTCAACGCGTTGATCATTGCTGCAGCAGCACCCTCTCCATGTTCTGGCGGAGACGTCATATGATAGGCGTCTGCGCTCATACCAAACCCTTTAACTTCAGCAATAATATCGGCACCGCGCTCTAAAGCGTGTTCAAGAGACTCTAGAACAACGACTCCTGCACCATCACCAAGAACAAAACCGTCGCGGTCTTTGTCCCAGGGCCGGCTTGCCTGTTGAGGTTGATCATTTCGTGTCGAAAGTGCACGTGCTGCATTAAACCCGGCTATACCTAATGGCGTTGAACCTTTCTCAGCTCCCCCAGCTATCATCACATCGGCATCTCCGTAAGCAATAATACGAGCGGCTTGTCCAATGCTGTGAACGCCTGTGGTACAGGCTGTAACAATAGAAAGATTAGGACCTTTCAGGCCATGTAGCATTGAAACTTGGCCAGAAATCATATTAATAATCGAAGACGGTACAAAAAATGGAGATACTTTTCGTGGACCACCTTCTGTGAGTTTTTGATGGTTCTCTTCAATACCTTTTAACCCACCAATACCCGAACTAATCATTACACCTATGCGATGACAATTCTCGTCGGTCACTGCTAACTTTGCATGCTCTATAGCTTCCTTTGCTGCCGCAACACCATATTGTACAAAGGTATCCATCTTCTTTACGTCTTTACGAGACATATAATTCGTCGGCTCAAAGTCTTTAACCAAAGCCGCAAACTTAGTGTTGTAATCGGTTGTGTCGAAATGCTCGATCATGCCAACACCAGACTGACCAGCCAGTACTGAGCGCCAAGTTGTTTCGGTATCTAAACCATTTGGAGAAATTGTACCTAGGCCTGTAATAACAACGCGTTGCTTAGACATAAACGAAATCCATAGTTATTTTTATTTACCAAGTCCCCTACTATAACGCAGATAAAAAAAGGGCGGAATGACAACATTCCGCCCTTTCTCTAGAATTCTACAGCTTACTCTTCAGAGTGCGCTTTCACGTAGTCGATTGCAGCTTGAACCGTACGGATCTTTTCAGCTTCTTCGTCTGGAATTTCAGTTTCAAACTCTTCTTCCAAAGCCATAACCAACTCTACTGTGTCTAGAGAGTCTGCGCCTAGGTCGTTTTCAAAAGAAGCTTCAGACTTTACTTCTTCTTCTTTAACACCTAGTTGCTCAATAATGATTTTTTTTACGCGTTCTTCGATAGTGCTCATTTGGATCCCTCAATCGGTCTCTGATTAAATTTGCGGGTAGTTTAGACAAACGAACCGCATGATTAAAGCAAAAATTTAAATAATGGTGCGAGGTATGACCTCAACTAGGCCATATTCATCCCACCATTTACGTGAATAGTCTCACCTGTAATGTAAGCTGCACCTTCAGACGCAAGGAATATCACAGCTGCCGCAATTTCTTCAGGCTTACCTAATCGAGCAGCAGGAATCGTATCAAAAATTTTGCTCTTTTGCTCTTCCGTCAATGCTTTTGTCATATCGGTGTCAATAAATCCTGGAGAAACCGCGTTTACGGTAACGCCTCGAGCCGCTATTTCTTTCCCTAAAGACTTAGTAAAACCAATGAGTCCGGCTTTCGCTGCACAATAATTCGCTTGGCCAGGGTTACCTGTTGTACCGACAACCGAGCCAATGTTAATAATACGACCGTTACGCTTTTTCATCATACCACGCATTACGGCTTTGGATATTTTAAACACCGCAGTAAGGTTGGTCGCAATAACGTCGTCCCACTCGCTTTCTTTCATTCGCATTAACAAGTTGTCTCGAGTGATACCTGCGTTATTCACTAATATATCAATAGCACCGAACTCGTCTTGAACATGCTTAATAAAGCTATCGATAGCATTCTCTTCGGTTACATTTAACCTCATACCTTGGCCATGGTCACCTAAATAGCTGCTAATAGCCTCCGCACCACTATCGCTGGTTGCCGTACCAATCACTTTAGCACCGCCGGCTGCGAACTGCTCCGCAATTGCACGGCCAATACCGCGACTCGCACCAGTAACCACCACTACTTTATCTGCAAAATTAGACATGCGTCCTCTCTTCACTCTTTATTATTCTGAAAACGTTTGAACGCTTTCAATATTATGAATAGCACCTACTTGTGCAGGTTTATGAATTCGTTTAACCAGCCCCGACAATACTTTTCCAGGTCCGACTTCATGAAACTCTTCTACGCCTTGAGAAACCAACCATTCGACGGTTTTTGTCCACTGCACTGGAGAATAAAGTTGCTGTACTAGTTTTGTTTTAATATCGTCGACAGATTCGGCGACTGTAACATCAACATTATGGACCACAGGAATCGTAGGTAATTCAATATTTACCGAGGTTAACGCCGCTTCAAGCTCTTTCGCTGCGCTTTGCATAAGTGCACAATGCGAAGGAACACTAACAGGTAATGGTAATACCCGCTTTGCGCCTGCCTCTTTACATTTCTCACCTGCGCGCTCTACCGCAGCTTTGTTACCTGCAATAACAACTTGGCCTGGAGAGTTAAAGTTAACCGCAGAAACAACCTCGCCCTGCTCACTTGCTTCACATGCTCTAATAACGCTTTCATCGTCTAAACCGATAACCGCAGCCATAGCTCCCACACCGGCGGGAACAGCTTCTTGCATAGCCTTACCACGCAAAGACACTAACCGAATGGCGTCTTGGAATGCTAACGCTCCAGAGCATACTAAAGCGGAATACTCACCCAAACTGTGCCCTGCCATGAAGTCTACTTTAGGTTCGCCTAGAGCACGATAAACCGCAACGCTTGCAGCAAGTATTGCGGGTTGAGTAATAGCTGTTTGGTTCAATTGATCGTCTTCGTTATGCTCAATAATCGACCATAGATCATAGCCGAGAGCTTCGCTTGCCTCTGCGAAGGTTTGCCCAACCACAGGTGTTTCTGCAACTAAGTCCGCAAGCATTCCTTTAGCTTGTGAACCCTGACCTGGGAAAATAAACGCTGTTTTAGCCATATTCAAAACCTTAATATGTAATCAATGCTGAACCCCAAGCGAAACCGCCGCCAAACGCTTCGAGTAAAACGCGTTGACCACGCTGAATGCGGCCGTCTTTAACGGCAACATCTAAAGCTATTGGGACGGAAGCAGCTGAGGTATTTCCTGTATAGTCTAACGTTAACACCACTTGTTCCAATGGCATCGACAATTTTTTAGCTGTTGCCTGAATTATTCTGAAATTAGCCTGATGAGGCACCAGCCAGTCAAGCTCTTCAGGGCTTAAATCATGTTGTTGCAGCGTAGTTTGCACCAATTCCGATAATTTCTGAACCGCAACTTTGAATACTTCGTTACCCTTCATATACAACCAAGCTTGTTCTTCTATAGCGTCAGGGCGTCGAGTGGGCAAGTCAGCGCCCAGTAACTCAGCATATTCGCCAGCACAGTATATATGCGTCGAAAGAATGCCTGGCTTCTCACTAGCCTCAAGCACAGCAGCACCTGCACCATCGCCAAAAAGTACGATCGTATTGCGATCTTCAGGGTTACAAAGCCGAGACAATACGTCACTACCCACGATCAGAATTTTTTTCGCTGCCCCGGTTTTAATATACTGATCGGCAACGCTCATAGCGAACATGAACCCAGCGCATGCTGCAGCCACATCGAACGCCGCAGCATTCTTTGCTCCAATCGCAGCCTGTAGTTCGCAAGCAGCACTTGGGAAGGACTTATCTGCTGAAGTGGTCGCTACAATGACCATATCTAGCTCAAGCGCATCAATATTTGCAGAGCGTAATGCATCAGTTGACGCATGAGCCGCCATTGAAACTACGTTTTCATGCGCCTCAGCAATTCTGCGTTCACGAATACCAGTTCGCTCACGGATCCATTGATCAGAAGTATCTACACGTTGTTCTAATTGTTGGTTGGTTAACCGTTGGGAAGGAAGATAATGACCTGTGCCAACAATTCTAGTAAACATATCCAGCCTCATCGTTACCTTCGAGTAATTTGGCTAGGACTGCTCTCCTAGCTCTGCTGCAATTTGATCATGAATGCGGCTGGGTAATTTATTCTCAGCCTCAACTTGAGCCTGCTTTATTGCACTAAAAAATGCTTCTGCAGATGCATTGCCGTGACTCTTTATCACAACACCGCGCAATCCTATCAAAGATGCACCGTTATACTGGTCGGGCTTGAGCCATGAGAGTGAGTTTTTTAGGCGTTTATAAACGAATAATGCCAGTAGTTTACTAAACCAATGCGTTTTCAACGACTGATTAAGGTTTTCATAAAGAAGTCGAGCCATTCCTTCACAGCTCTTCAATGCAACATTACCTGTGAATCCATCGCACACTATAACGTCAGCTTTACCAGCAAATATGTCATTACCTTCAATAAAGCCAACATACTCTATAGCCTGATTTTCTTTTAGCAGTTGCGCTGCATTTTTGACAACGTCGTTACCCTTGATTTCTTCCTCGCCCATATTGAGTAAAGCAACTCTAGGACGCTTCACACGCGCAACTTCCGTTGCCAGAACCGACCCCATGACCGCGAATTGGTGCAAAGTTTCAGCGTCACACTGAGGATTAGCGCCTAAATCGAGTAAAAAGCTTTGATGTCCCTTCTGATTAGGAAGTGGAGCGACCAAGGCAGGTCGAATAACACCAGGTATGGTCTTCAATTTCAGGTAGGACAACGCCATGAGTGCGCCAGTGTTACCACAACTGACACAAGCGTCGGCATCGTTTTCTGCGACAGCGTCAATGGCTAAACGCATTGATGCTTTGGGCTTACTTCGAATACATTGTCCAGGTTTGTCATCCATCTCGATCACTTGAGCACTATGAACAATTTGATATCGAGAGGAATACTGGGAAGGAATCGACCGGAGTAATGGCTTGAGTTCTTGCTCATCACCGAACACCAGAAAATGGGTAGTAGGAAACGCTTGCAGCGCTCGTTTGAGCGCTGCAATTATGATGGCGGGACCTCGGTCACCGCCCATCGCGTCAAGTGCAAGCGTTATAGGACGCATGCGACTTATTTAGCGGTAACTTGCTTACCTTTGTAGTATCCGTCTGCAGATACGTGGTGACGACGATGCGTTTCACCGCTAGTTTGGTCTACAGACAATGCAGCTCCGTTTAAGCTATCGTGCGCACGACGCATACCACGCTTAGAACGGGTTTTACGATTTTGTTGTACAGCCATTAGAGTTCTCCTGGTACAGTTATTTCTTTAACTTTTGTAACACCGCAAACGGATTGGGTTTATCTTCCTCTTTCGGAAGCTCACCGAATGTCATGGTATTACGATCAATTCTGCAATCTTCTTCAGCATGCATTGCAACCAGCGGCAGTGCGAGAATTAACTCATCTTCAACGATTTGATGAAGGTTTAACTCTCCAAACTCGTTTAATTCCACTGGGTCGTAATGCTCAGGCAAATCTTCAGCTTTCACTTTCTGATTGACTGGTGCATATCGAAATTCACATGTAACCGGTACATCCATATTTTCACCACATCGCTGACAAGCAACTACCACCGTTGTTTCGGCAGTACCGTGAATGAAAACTAGGTTCTGTTCGTCACGATCAAATGTAAGGCATACGTCTGCCTCACCTTTTATTTCGAGTGACACATCCTGCAGTCTCTCAAGAGAAGCCGTTGGTACTTCACCATTATAGCTTAATCTCTTCGTTGCACTGCGTATTGGATCGACCGTTACGGGTATTCTAACCTTTTGCATAGCGCGCGAATAATACTGATTGTCGCTTTCATAGTCAAAGGAAATTGCGAAATATAAGCTATTTATGTCATTCTTTTCGCCTATATGGAAAAAGGATAAATGCTGTGCCAACTACACAACAACCTCTTATTGTTTTAGCTTCTAGTTCACCTTTTAGAAAAGCATTGTTAAAAACCCTCGGTTTAGCTTTCGAAACCTACTCACCTGACATCGATGAAACACCTCTTGAGCATGAAGACCCGAAAGAGTTGGTGCTGAGGCTCGCAGCTGCAAAAGCACATAAAGTAGCAGCGGTTTACCCTAACGCCATTATAATAGCGTCAGATCAAGTCGCTGTTTGCGAAGGCAAAATACTAGGTAAGCCAGGAAACCACGAAAACGCATTAAAGCAGTTGTCTCTTTTTCAAGGTAAACGAGTTAGCTTCTTTACCAGTCTCACTGTCTTAAACAGCGAAACCAAAGAACAAGAGAGCGATATTGATGAGGTCGAGGTTACTTTCAGGACTCGTTCTCAAAAAGAACTCGAGCATTACATAAAGCAGGAACAACCATTTAACTGTGCGGGAAGCTTTAAATGTGAAGGGTTAGGCATTAGCCTTTTCGAGAAAATAGAGTCGAGCGACCCCAACAGTCTAATCGGGCTACCCTTGATAAAACTTACAACAATGCTTGAGCACGCTGGCGTGAGCTATTTACACTTTCGATCCAGTCATGAATAGTGCTCTCGACGTCATCGAAAGTATGGCAAAGACCGAATGGACTCTCCGCATTTAAAGTATGTGCGTCGTGAACACCGAATGTAACGCCTAATGACTTTATTCCCGCATTATTAGCCATGCGTAAATCGTGTTTAGAGTCACCGATCATAAGCGTGTCTTGGATATCTGCCCCCTGCTCTGCCATAAGGTCCTTTAACATAGCAGGGTTCGGCTTTGAAGGAGCTTCAGAGGCACAGCGAGAATTCACAAAATAGCGTTCTGTTCCTGTCTCTTCCCAAACACGTAATAAACCAGGTCGGGCTTTCCCTGTAGCTACTGCGAGCGGAAACCCTTGTTTATGAAGACGCTGCAAAAGCTCTGTAGCACCATCAAACATCGGGCTCGGTGTAGTATCAGCATCTATATAGTAATGTCTGTAGATATCTATTAACGCGGTTTGTTCTGCTTTGTCGTAACAGTCAAAAAGCACTTCAAGCGCTACCGGCAAACTTAAGCCAATAATGTCTCGTGTAGCTTGTTCGGTAGGCACGGGTAATCGAGCATCGGCGGCCATTTTTTGCATACAAGAAACGATTCTAGGGATGGAGTCCATTAAGGTTCCATCCCAGTCGAATATAATAAACGGTTTGACTGAGCTCATTCTGCTTAACCTGTTTTTCTAAACGACTTTAAAACGCGCTCTAGTTCATCGTCTAAAGGCGCTGATAACCGCATTGTTGTCTCCGTTTTAGGATGTATAAATGCAATTTCGTGTGCATGTAAAAATAAACGCTTCAAACCATGTTGTTCTGCAATATGCACAAATCTAGGATCGCCGTACTTGTCATCTCCAGCTATCGGGTTGCCTGCATGCTGGGTGTGTACCCGGATTTGGTGAGTTCGTCCCGTAACGGGTTCACAGGCAATCAAGGTTGCTTGCCCAAACTTCTCAACTACACCA
This sequence comes from Lysobacter sp. N42, assembly GCF_004344885.1. Lineage (NCBI taxonomy): Bacteria > Pseudomonadati > Pseudomonadota > Gammaproteobacteria > Lysobacterales > Lysobacteraceae > Lysobacter > Lysobacter sp. N42. Next base: position 546,614 of record NZ_SKFB01000001.1, on the reverse strand, counting down.
AACTTTGTTTTAGACGGTTTACCTTCTCTATCAACACGAACAACCCGTTCGCCCGACTTGAGTGTGTTTTTCTTTAGAGGGGACTCTACTGTTTTCTTGTTTTTAGACCATGTACCCGCAACTAATGCGAGGTATTTTTTTTCAACCGTTTTGTCGCGTAACTGTTTATGCAGTTCGCGCAGCGCTGACCGTTTCTTTGCAACCAATATTATTCCAGAGGTGTCTCTGTCGATACGATGTACAAGCTCAAGAAACTTTTGTTGCGGACGAAGGCTTCGAAGTCCTTCAATTAAACCGAACTTTAGGCCCGAACCGCCATGCACTGCTAAACCCGACGGCTTATTGACAACGAGCAACGAGTCATCCTCGAACAATATATACGACTCAAGCTGAGCAATAACTTCTAATTTGGGATTTGGCGTGTCCGCCCTCTCTGCAACTTTTACAGGAGGAACACGTATTTGATCATTAGCTTTTAATTTATAGTCCGGCTTAATGCGTCCTTTATTTACACGAACCTCACCTTTGCGAATAATTCTGTAAATATAACTCTTCGGCACGCCTTTTAGCCTAGACAACAAATAATTATCTAGACGTTGGCCGCTTTCATCGTCCTGGACTTCATGCCAGGAAACCTTGTTATATGGATTCTGTTCACTCATAGAAAAATTATATCACGCAGTCCCCTACCTTTACCTCTATTTTAAATATGTTTCTGGCTTGTTTTTTGCAGTTAAAAAATGCGACAATAGTTGTGCAAAACCATTTAGATGGTTAACGCGTTGACTTTTAGTCCGCGAAAAGATTTTAACCAGCGGCAGCACTGACGAAAAGCGAATACGCTTGTTTTAGTTCAGCAGAAATTACTGTAAAACGTGAGACCAATGTCCACGGGTTACATGCGCAAGGCCAATGCCTGTGCAGTAGGAATGAGAAAGCAGAAAAGATATGTAAAAAGCCGGTAATTACGAGCAAACTCGTAATCGAAGGGCCGGTTTTATTCGTTGACAAAACAAAGTGTTATAAGCAGTTCAGTGTTGTGGCGTTTTACTAATTAAAATGAGTCACAATATGAAAAGAATGCTAATTAATGCCACGCAGCAAGAAGAATTGCGTGTAGCGTTGGTAGACGGCCAACGCCTTTATGACCTAGACATTGAAAGCCCAGGTCACGAACAAAAAAAAGCAAATATCTATAAAGGCACAATCACCCGCGTTGAACCCAGTTTAGAAGCCGCTTTTGTTGATTACGGTGCAGAACGCCATGGCTTCCTCCCTCTTAAAGAAATTGCCAAGTCTTACTTCCCTGCTGATTATAAAATTAATGGCCGCCCAAACATCAAAGATGTGGTTAAAGAAGGTCAGGAAGTTATCGTTCAAATCGATAAGGAAGAACGTGGCCAAAAAGGTGCTGCACTCACTACCTTTATTTCATTAGCAGGTAGTTACCTAGTTTTAATGCCGAACAACCCACGTGCGGGTGGTATTTCTCGCCGCATCGAGGGTGAAGAGCGCACACAGCTAAAAGAAGCAATGGCTGACTTGCGCGTTCCGAACGGAATGGGCTTAATTGTTCGTACAGCTGGCGTAGGTAAGTCTGCTGAAGAATTAGCATGGGACTTAAAAGTACTTATTCATCATTGGGAAGCCATTGAAGAAGCTGCGTCGAGCCGCCCAGCTCCGTTCTTAATTCATCAAGAAAGTAACGTTATTTTCCGTGCGATTCGTGACTATTTACGTCGAGACATTGGTGAAATTCTGATTGATGATGAGAACATCTACGCTCAAACTCTTGAGCATATCAAAATTGTACGCCCAGACTTTTTGCAGCGCGCAAAAATGTATAAAGGTGATGTTCCTTTATTTAATCACTATCAAATTGAAAGCCAAATTGAGTCGGCTTTTGAGCGTGAAGTACGACTACCTTCAGGTGGTTCAATTTCTATCGACCCAACCGAAGCATTAACTTCTATCGACATTAACTCTGCGCGCGCAACAAAAGGCGGAGACATCGAAGAAACGGCTTTCCAAACCAACCTTGAAGCTGCGGACGAAATCGCGCGTCAACTTCGTCTACGTGATGTGGGTGGCCTGATTGTTATCGACTTCATCGATATGACACCGATGAAGCACCAACGTGAAGTAGAAAACAGATTACGTGAAGCGTTAAAGCAAGACCGTGCACGCGTTCAAGTTACTCGCATTTCACGTTTCGGCCTTCTTGAAATGTCACGTCAAAGATTACGTCCTTCGCTTGGCGAGTCAGCTAACCATGTTTGTCCTCGTTGTAGTGGACAAGGCACGATACGTAGTAACGAGTCTATTGCCCTTTCCATTCTTCGCTTAATTGAAGAAGAAGCGTTGAAAGACAATACAGGACAAGTAATGGCACAAGTACCTGTGTCGGTTGCAACGTACCTGCTTAATGAAAAACGGTTACCTATTCAACAAATTGAAAAGCGTAATAAAACAAGCATCATTATCATCCCGAATCAGCATCTCGACACGCCTCACTTTGAAGTCGTTCGTATTCGTAAAGATGAAATGAGCCAGAACCAAAGCTTTGAGCTTATACAAAAAGCTCCAGTACAAAGTGTTGAGATTTCTCAACCTTCACCGAAGGCTAGTGAGAAACCAGCACTTAAACAGATGGTTGCCCCTGAAGCAGCTCCTGCTCCAACGGTTAAAACTTCTAACGAACCTTCTTTGGTTTCGAAAATTGCGAAGTGGTTGAAGTCTCTATTTGCTAGTGACGAACCGAAAAAGCCTGCGAAAAACACACGAAACGGTCAACGCAACAACCGTAACCAGGGTTCATCGAACAACCGTAACCGTAACAATCAACGTCGTGGGAACCGCAATAACCAGCGTAACCAAGAGCGTGGCCAAGAACGCAATAATAATGCGCAAGAGCGCAAGAATTCGAAGTCTCAAGACGATAGCGCAACCCAGAATAAATCGAACCAAGAGAACCGTAATCGTCGTAACCGTAGACGCAAGCCGCAGCAGGAAAAGCAAGACAATGGTCAAGCTACGCAAAATAACAAGCAGCAAGAGTCTATACCTGCTCAACGCCGTCAACGTAGAGATCTAAAAAGCTCGGTGCGTGTGAAAACAGACGCGAAGGTTTCTGAAGAAGAAAACCAAAATACAGTAGTAGCTCCAGTAGATACTCAAGAAGTAACTAAGAACGAGCAGCCGGTAGCGACTAAACACAAAGAAGAGCAAACTCCTGTTGTAGAAAACACTGCAGAAACCCCGGCAACACCGAAAGCTGAGAAAACGGCCGAGCAAGCGTCACCTGAAACAGAAGCTTCAAATGGTGACGATACCTCAGTTAACAGCGAAAGTAGTGCCGTAGAGCCATCAGCGGAACAAGAGCCGTCAGCGAAAGAGCAACCTTCAGTTAACGAAGAAGCTCCAAAGAGTGAAGAGTCTGTGACCGACGAATCTTCTTCTGAAGAAGCAGTAGCTGATAAAGTAGAGGCAGATGCTGTTGAAGAAACCGTGGAAGAAGCACCTTCAACACAGGAAGTTTCACCAGCAAAAGAAGAGGAAATCGCTCAACCTCAAGCGGAAGAAGCTGCAAATTCAGATGCTGAGCAAGAAATCACGGTCGAAGCAGAAAAGCCAAAAGCCAAAACTAAAGCTAAACCGAAAGCGCAAACTAAGGCGAAAGGTATTCACTTTACGTTTGCTGAAATGGCTAAAGCCCCTGCAGGCGAAATTTCTGCAGACATTGCAGCACTACAAGCAATGCCTGCTTCAGCACGAGCAGAAATTCAGCATAGCGGCAAAGTAGCAGGCGTTAACACCCCTACTTCAAAAGCTTACGCAGACATGCAAGCGTGTCCTAGCCAAGAATAATACGTCTTAAAAAGAAGCCTCGGCTCCCAACTTTGGGGTCGAGGCTTTTTTATGTGGCATACCTACAAGACGATACGTTCCCGATTAGCGTTTAAAGTTCGCACGCCCAAACCTCGCACTTCTAAAAGTTGCTCGATATCTGAAAACCCACCTAAACGCTCGCGAAGTTCGATAATAGCTTGAGCGCGAGTTGAACCAACACCTTTAAGCTTTTTAGCTAACTCCATCGCGTTGGCGGTATTAATGTTTACAGTTTCAGTGACATCGTTCTCAGCACGTAACCGATGCATCGAAACATAAGGCGTTAATTTACTGACCTTTTGTTTCACTTCCTGCATTTGCTTAGACTGGCTTTTGAGGTCTGCTAAAGAGTTTTTAGCAGAATCTTGCAGTGTTTCAGCATGAGCAGGGCCTGCAAAAACAAGAACGGACGATAGAATGGGAATAAGAAAACGAATAGGTTTAAACATATATGCTCCTTTTAAGTAACCGTTGCTTCCTATGCAACGGTTACAGTATAGCGAGGAGCTCTGTAAATGCTTGAGTTTGGATTAGGATATTTGCTGGTTAATTGCTGAAATTAGTTCCGCGGGCGCGTCCGACTCTCGAATGGGTCTTCCTATCACTAAATAATCAGACCCCGCCTCCATAGCTGCTTTTGGAGTCAAAACGCGTGTTTGGTCGTTAGCCGCGCTGCCTTCAGGTCGAATACCTGGTGTAACGAGTTTAAATGAGTTCCCTAACTCCCCTTTGAGCAGCCTAGCTTCCTCTGCAGAGCACACAACGCCGTCTAACCCAGAGTTTTTAGTGAGTCGCGCTAGGTGTAATACTTGTTCCTGCAACGGTACGGAAACATTAAGCGAATGAACTTCGGCTTCACTCATGCTCGTCAATACCGTTACGGCTGTTAATAGTGGCCGTTGCTCTCCATATGGCTCCAATGCTTCCCGTGCCGCGCGCATCATACGCTCTCCACCGGAAGCGTGAACATTCACCATCCAAACCCCCAATTCGGCACTTGCACGAACTGCACCTGCAACGGTATTAGGGATGTCGTGAAATTTAAGGTCTAAAAAAACATCAAATCCTCTAGCTACAAGTTCTTTCACCAACTCAGGACCAGCTGATGTAAAAAGCTCTTTACCTACTTTTACGCGACATGTATCAGGATCTAACTTATCTGCAAATGCCAATGCGTCGATAGGATTAGGAAAGTCTAGAGCGACAATTACTTCTTTCATTATTCACCATCAATTCCACGAAGAGGTTTAATTTCACCCCAAACTTTACACGAGGGGCAATGCCAATAAAGCTGCTGGGCCGAAAAGCCACAATGTTTACAACGATACTTAGGCCGTTGCTTGATTTGTTCGGCAACAATAGACTGAAGCAGACTCAGAGCGTCACGCTCTTTCCCTGGGGCCGCTTGTTGTACATGAACCTCAATAAGCTTATGAAATCCGCGCATCGTTGGGTTTCGTCTTAAAGCTGTAAGTAGAAACTGCTCGGCAGCTTCCGCATCGTTTTGCGCCGCAATATGTTTTGCCAGCATAATTACTGCAGTTGCACTTGGATTTTCAAGAACTAGGTCGTGAAGGCAACTTAATAAACCGTCTTCGTCGTTAAGTTCGGCATAAGCCATTTCCAATAAAGGTAGTACTTCAGAACTAAACTCAGGAGAGTCTTCAATAATCGGCAGAAAATAACTCAAACATTCTTTCGCTTTATTATGTCCCAAATACCAGCGCCCTAACGCAAGCCTTGCACGTACACAATCTTTGTCATGAGACAAAGCCTTTTGATAAAACTTTAATACTTCATCTTGTTTGTCTTGAAGCTCAGCTAACTCGCAATAGAATTGTGCAATATTAGGTTCGATGCCTTTGTCGTATCTTCTAATCTTTAGCGCAACCCTGATCGCTTTGTTCCATTCATTGGTCGCTTCATAGAGCTGCATTAAGTAACGTTCACTAGGCTCCCGGAAAAGCTTTTGTTGAGCTAACTCACTTAGCATTTTTTCAGCTCGGTCATAAAACCCTGCGGAGAGATAGTCTCGGCCTAGCTCAAACATTGCTTGATAACGCTGACTCTCGGTAATTGCAGGACGAGCAATTAAGTTTTGGTGAATCTTAATTGCTCGGTCTACCTCACCACGGCGGCGAAATAGTTTACCCAAAGTCCAATGTGTTTCTATCGTTTCACTGTCTACTTCCAGCATCTCGGTAAAATAATCGACTGCTTTGTCACTTTGGTCTGAAAGTAAAAGGTTTATTCCAGTAACGTAGTTTTTTGAAAATTTCTTTTGCTCTTCTCTTTGCTCTTGGCGAACACTGTTGCGACCCATGAACCAACCATAGGCTGCAGCAATCGGTAAAATGAGGAAGAGAAGCTCGAGCATAATTACAGGTTAGCTTTAGCGTGTTGTATGAGCTCTTTTCTCAGGCGACGGTAACGAACTCGAAGTTTTAGGTAACTCGACAAGAATGCGACGATGCCTACTAGGAAACCTAAGCCTAAAGAAAATGCCATGAGTGTAGAGGTTTTCAGCTGTAACTGAACCAGCAACAAATTGACATCAATGATATGCGTGTTTCTAGAACCGATTAAAAGGGCTATAAGAAACAGCAAAAGAATAGGCAGTAAAGCTAAGAAAAAGCGCGCCATAGAAAATCCTTTCCAAGCTAATAAAAAAGGCATGCCAGTATAGCATGCCTTTTAGATAATCGTCTTGCTTTCCAAAAGCGGTTAACCAGCGCTTTGATCAACGCGTTCTCTTAGCGCTTTACCCGGCTTAAAGTGAGGAACGTATTTACCGTCCAACTCAACTTTATCACCCGTTTTAGGATTACGTCCGACTCTAGGTTTACGGTAATGTAATGAGAAGCTACCAAAGCCCCTTATTTCAATACGCTGACCACTGGCCAACGATTGAATCATCGTTTCTAGAATTCCTCGAACTCCTGCCTCAACGTCTTTTGGAGACACTTGCGGCTGCTTAGTCGTAAGTACTTCAATCAGCTCTGACTTCGTCATAACAGATAATTCCTTTCTTTCTTCAGCCGCAATAACAACTATTAGTCGTCAGTCTTAGCAGCTTTAAACGCTTCAGCCATTGCGTTGTTGATTGCGCTATCTTCTTGCTGATTAACGCTTTCAAGCGCAGCTTTCTCTTCAGCTTCGTCTTTCGCTTTGATTGACAAGCTGATTACACGGTTCTTACGGTCGATACCCATAAAGCGTGCTTCAACTTTATCGCCTACAGACAATGCAGTTGATGCGTCTTCGATGCGCTCACGAGCGATGTCAGCAACACGTACGTAGCCTTCAACGCCGTCCGCAAGTTCAATTGTTGCACCTTTAGCGTCAACTTCTTGAACCGTACCAGTAACAATAGCACCCTTCTTGTGAGATTCCAGATAGTTATTCACTGGATCTTCAGAAATTTGCTTGATACCTAGAGAGATACGCTCACGTTCTGCGTCAACCTGAAGAACAACAGCTTCAACTTCTTCGCCTTTCTTGAAGTCGCGAACCGCTTCTTCACCAGTCGCATTCCAAGAAATGTCAGACAAGTGAACAAGACCGTCGATGTTGCCGTCTAGGCCGATAAAGATACCGAAGTCAGTGATTGACTTGATCTTACCGCTAACTTTGTCGCCTTTCTGGTTGTTCTTCGCGAACTCTTCCCATGGGTTAGCTTTACACTGCTTGATACCCAAAGAGATACGACGACGTTCTTCGTCGATATCTAGAACCATAACTTCAACGGTGTCGTCTAAGTTAACGATCTTAGATGGGTGAACGTTTTTGTTTGTCCAATCCATTTCAGAAACGTGTACAAGACCTTCAACACCTTCTTCGATTTCAACGAAGCAACCGTAGTCAGTTAGGTTAGTTACGCGACCAGACATGCGTAGACCTTTAGGGTAACGATTGATGATATCGCTCCAAGGATCTTCGCCTAGTTGCTTAAGACCTAGTGATACACGAGTGCGATCACGGTCAAATTTCAATACTTTACAAGTGATTTCGTCGCCAACATTCACGATTTCACTTGGGTGCTTAACACGCTTCCAAGCCATATCAGTGATGTGCAACAAGCCGTCTACGCCGCCCAAGTCAACGAACGCACCATAGTCAGTTAGGTTCTTAACGATACCCGTAACTTCTTGGCTTTCTTGAAGGTTCTCAAGTAACTCTTCACGCTCTGCACTGTTTTCTTTCTCAATAACAGCACGGCGAGATACAACAACGTTGTTACGCTTCTGGTCTAGCTTGATTACTTTGAATTCAAGGTCACGGTTCTCCAAGTGCGCAGTATCGCGAACTGGACGAACGTCAACAAGTGAACCAGGTAAGAACGCACGAACGCCGTTAAGATCAACAGTGAATCCGCCTTTAACTTTACCACTGATGATACCTGTAACTGTTTCTTCTTTCTCATACGCAGCTTCAAGTTGTACCCAAGCTTCGTAGCGCTTCGCTTTTTCGCGAGAAAGGATAGTTTCACCGAAACCGTCTTCTACTGCGTCTAGAGCTACTTCAACAGAATCACCAACATTGATGTCTAATTCGCCATCTGAGTTCATGAATTGTTCAGCAGGGATCGCACTTTCAGATTTAAGACCAGCGTCTACTAGAACTAGGTCTTTTTCGATTGCTACAACCGTACCAGTAACGATTGAGCCAGGGCGGGTTTCGATTTCTTTGAGGCTTTCCTCAAATAATTGAGCAAAATTTTCGGTCATATTAAATAACTTCACAAAGTTTAGACATCCGTTGAATTTCCTTGCCAACGGGGTTGTTACACGAAATCGGTTTCATCCTAAAACCGACCCTTGGAGCACACAAAGGTGCTTCAAATTTTTCCAGAAATTTGCGAATGCGCAAATTCTAAAACTTCTTTCAAAACCGATTCTATTGATTTATCAGTAGAATCTAAAATCAACGAACCCTCCGCAGCCTTCAGAGGTGCTACAGAGCGGTTCATGTCTCGGTCGTCACGTTCTTTAATTTCCACAACGAGATTGTTCATTTTAGCATCAACACCCTTTTCCTGCAATTGCAAAAACCTACGTTTTGCGCGCTCTTCAGGGCTTGCCGTTAAAAATATTTTAGCTTGCGCGTCGGGAAAAACTACAGTGCCCATGTCACGACCATCGGCAACTAAACCAGGTAACTCCCTAAAACCACGCTGACGGCGCAATAACGCCTCGCGAACTCTAGGCAAGGCTGCTATTTTAGAGGCTGTTTGCCCCATTATTTCTTGGCGAATTGTTTCTGTTACGTCTTCGCCCTCAAGTACCACGTGGGTAGAGCCTGTCTTCTCATTAACGATAAACTCAACGTCTAGGTCTGCAGCCAAAGCGACTAAGCCCTCTTCGTCTTCCGGTTTAAAGTTATGATGTGAAGCGGCGACAGCGAGTACGCGGTAAATTGCGCCACTGTCCAAAAGCTTCCAACCAAGACGGTCTGCAACCATTCGGCTTATCGTTCCTTTACCAGCACCACCAGGACCATCAATAGTGATCACAGGGGCTTGGGTTGCATTGGAAGTCGTTTCCATAAATAGACAGTGCCTCTAAACTTGCTTCGGTTGAATGCCAACTTAAAAAATTTAAGCCGCAAAATTATACGGACTTTGAGGAAAAATGCACGAAGATTTGTTCGTAGTTAGCTAGCAGACATGTCTTTTACAAACACCCTTTCAAAGTCTTCAAAAAAACCGGGGTAGGTTTTAGAGCAACATTGAGGGTCCAAAATAGTGATGCCAGGGCCTTTTAGCCCTAGTAGCGAAAAACACATTGCCATGCGGTGATCATCATAGGTTTCAATCATTGCATGAGTATGAATTTTAGGAGGATATATGGTTAAGAAATCTCGGCCTTCTTCGACTTGCGCTCCGACTTTACTCAATTCAGTCGCCATAGCGGCGAGACGATCGGTTTCTTTTATGCGCCAGTTCTCGATATTACGAATCGTTGTAGGTCCTTCGGCAAATATGGCAACGGTGGCGATGGTCATGGCTGCATCGGGAATATGATTTAGGTCGCAGTCCAAGCCTACAAGTCCGTTAGGTGCGCCCAGTACTCGAATTGAGCCCTTCTCAATTTCAATTTGCGCACCCATTTCACGCATAACATCTACGAACTGGATGTCTCCTTGAACGCTATTCTTCCCTACTCCTTCTAGCACGAGTGAACTATTCGTTATCGCAGCCCCTGAAATAAAATAAGACGCCGAGGAAGCATCACTTTCGACTTGATAACTCTCTGCGCATTGGTAGCTCTGGCCACCTCTTGTGTGAATTGTACGCCCACGAACGAGAACATCCGATATTCCAAAATCTGCCATCATCTTCAAGGTAATCTCGACATAAGGCCACGACACCAATTCTCCCTTCAGAGTCAATGTAGAGTCGCCTGCAAGGCACGGTAACATCATCAATAGAGCGGTAATGTACTGGCTAGACATCGTAGCGTCGAGTTCACAGTAGCCACCCGTTAGCGCTTTTCCATGGATAAGTAGCGGTGGAAAACCAATTTGTCCTTTATATTCGATATCTGCTCCTAATTGGCGTAAAGCTTCTACAAGTGGACCAATAGGCCGCTCGCACATACGTTTATCACCGGTAAGCAGATATTGACCAGGGCGAGCCGCTAATATTGCCGTTAACGGGCGCATAGCTGTTCCCGCATTCCCCAAATCCAGGGTATGTAGTTTGTTCTCTTTGGCATCAGTTTGATGACTTAAACCCTGAACCAAATTAACGTTGTTATCTTCGATGGTGGCTCGAACACCTAATAAGGACAGCGCATCAAGCATACGTTGTGTGTCGTCGCTCATAAGAACATTGGAGAGATGCGCTGGAGCACCAAGCGCCGCCATAAGCAACGCACGGTTAGAAATACTTTTTGAACCAGGAAGACGAAGCACACCAGCGGCGTGCCTCGGTCCTGCTATCGTAAGTTGATCTTTAGCCATTAAGAATTTGCGAAAAAGCCTTTATAAACGCTTCGTTCTCTTCCTTTGTCCCGATGCTTACGCGTAGATGGTTTGGAAGCTCATAGCCAGCCACTGGGCGCACAATCACACCTAAGTGAAGTAACTTGTCGTATATCTCTGCCGACTGAGGTCCAAATTCAATTGTTATGAAGTTGCCGTGAGACGGAATATACGACAAATTAACCTCCTCACAAAATGCAATAAGCTGCTTCATACCTCGAGCGTTCACCTCTACAGACTTGGCTAGGAAGTCATCGTCTTGTAACGCTGCTAAAGCGGCTGTTAACGCCAATTCATTCATATTAAATGGCTGACGAATACGATTCATCAAATCGGCAACACTTGGGTGTGAAACAGCAAAACCGGCACGAATCCCCGCTAAACCATACGCTTTAGAGAATGTGCGGCTCACCACTAAGTTTGGATATTTTTTGATCCAAGAAAACGAAGGCGCACGTTCCTGCTCCGGCACGTACTCGTAATAAGCTTCGTCGAGAACGACTAAAACGTGCTGTGGGATATCTTTAATAAAACCTTCAATTTCCTCACTCGACAAAAATGTGCCGGTAGGATTGTTCGGGTTTGCGATAAAGATCATACGTGTTTTATCGGTTACAGCAGCCTTCATCGCGTCCAGGTCGTGGCCGTAATCCTTAGCAGGGACCTTAACAGGAGTAGCGCCTATAGCTTGCGTGACCAACGGGTAAACCACAAATGCGTGCTGAGAGAAAATAACTTCATGCTCAGAAGTAACATAGGTACGCGCAAGCAGCTCTAAAACATCGTTAGAGCCGTTACCAAGCGTGATTTGGTTTGTATCGATACCAAACTTCTCACTAATTGCCGATTTTAAGTAGAAACCGTTCGCGTCTGGGTAACGTGCTAAAGCTTCAACTTTGTTTATTAAAGCCTCGCGAACCTTCTCGCTCACGCCCAAAGGATTTTCATTAGACGCAAGTTTTACAATATCTTTTATACCAAGCTCGCGTTCTAGTTCTTCAATCGGTTTCCCCGCTTGATAAGGGCTTAAGTTACGGATGCCAGGTAAGGCAAGATTCGCAGCATCAAACTCGTGCATGACTACCTCATTGTTAATTCAATTTTTGTTATTGATGTTCTTGTGCAAACTTGGTCATAAAGTTTACAAGTTCTACCGCACCCTCGTACGGCATTGCGTTATACATACTCGCTCGCATACCACCTACAAATCGGTGCCCCTTCAACGCAATAAGCCCTTGGTCGGCAGACTGTTTCAGGAAAAGCGCGTCCAGGTCAGGGTTTTTAAGTTGGAATGGGACATTCATAATCGAACGATTCTGAGTATCTATAGCGTTATTATAAAACGCCGAACTATCGATACATTCATAAAGTAATTTGGCTTTTCGGTGGTTTAAATCAGCCATAGCCTCTAAACCACCTTCGGCCTTAATCCACTTAAATACTTCCGCTGACAAATACCAAGCAAATGTATTTGGGGTGTTGTACAAAGACTTTTCTTCGGCTTGCACGTTGTAGTTCATCACCGTGCATACGCGGTCCTGTTGCGTTTCCAGTAAGTCATTACGAATAATGACTACGGCAAACCCCGAAGGCCCGATATTCTTTTGCGCACCTGCGTAGATTACGCCGAACTGACTCACGTCGATCGGTTCAGCCAAAATAACCGATGACATATCCGCAACTACAGGGGCTTTAACCTGCGGTACGTTGTGAATAGCAATACCGTCTACAGTTTCATTTGGACAATAATGAAAGTAAGCCGCGTTATCTGAAAGGTTCCATGTGTCGACGTCTTGAACCCGCTTCTTACCATTAAGCTCAGTTACAGCGTCTACTACGTTCACGTTTTTCACGTACTTTTGGGCTTCTTTGATCGCATATTGAGACCAAATGCCGGTGTTTAAGTAGTCTACGGTCGCGTCTGCACCTGCAATATTCTGCGGTAATGCAGAAAACTGGCCTCGACCACCTCCATGCATAAATAGCACAGAGTAATTGTCAGGAATCGACATGAGGTCTCGCAGGTCTTGCTCAGACTCGTCCGCCATTTTAATAAATACCGGGTCGCGATGGCTGATTTCCATGACAGAGAAGCCAAGTCCTTGCCAGTCATTTAGCTGTTTTTGTACCTTCGCTAACACAGGAGCCGGCAACATTGCCGGCCCCGCTGAGAAGTTATAGATCAAGTTTATTCTCCTTGCTCTGGCGAGTTATTCTCACCCTCGCCTGCTTCAACTTCCCCGTCGATACTCTCGTTATCTAACTCAGCATCTTCGTCAACTTCGATTTCCGCAATACGAGCTACACCAACAACAACTTCGTCACTTGCAGTTCGAATTAACGTAACGCCTTGTGTATTTCGGCCGACTTGCGACACTTCATCTACACGAGTTCGAACTAGGGTTCCGCGGTTACTAATCAGCATTAAGTGCTCACCACTTTCAACTTCTAGAGCACCAACCACAGCGCCATTTCGTTCGCTTACTTTAATAGATACGACACCTTTCGTTGCACGACTCTTCGCTGGGTAATCAGCTAATGGCGTACGCTTACCGAAACCGTTTTCTGTTACCGTTAGAATTGCATTGTCTTGCGAACGCGGAATAATTAAAGACACAATTTTTTGCTCGTCTTCAATTCGCATTCCTCGAACACCAGTGGCTGTGCGGCCCATCGAGCGTACTTGGTCTTCTGCAAAACGTACCACTTTACCGGCGTCAGAGAACAACAGCACTTCATTCGAGCCGTTGGTAATATCAACGCCGATAAGCTCATCACCTTCCGCGAGATTCAAAGCGATAATACCGTTTGAACGTGGGCGAGAGTACTCTACTAATGGAGTCTTCTTAACAGTTCCACTGCGAGTTGCCATTAATACGAATTTGTCATCTTCAAAGTCTGAAATTGGCAGTATTGCAGTAATACGCTCGTCGCTTTGTAATGGCAATAAGTTAACAATCGGCTTACCACGTGACGCACGGCTTGCTTGCGGCAACTGGTATGTCTTCATCCAGTACACACGGCCTAAACTTGAGAAACACAAAATCATGTCGTGGGTGTTGGCAACAAGCAGACGCTCAATAAAGTCCTCGTCCTTCATTTTCGTCGCTGCTTTGCCTTTACCGCCGCGTTTTTGCGCTTCGTACTCACCTAGTGACTGGTATTTCACATAACCTTGGTGAGAAAGTGTTACCACAACGTCTTCCTGCTCAATCAAGTCTTCCAAGTTAATGTCGTGACTTGCGGCAGTAATTTCTGTGCGGCGCTCGTCGCCGAAATCAGCTTTAACCTGCTCAAGTTCTTCACGAATAACTTCCATTAAGCGCTCAGAACTTGCCAAGATATGCATAAGTTCTTCTATCAGCGATAAAAGATCTTTATATTCGTTAAGAATTTTCTCGTGTTCTAAACCGGTTAACTTGTGTAAACGCAAATCAAGGATGGCTTGCGCTTGGATTTCGGTTAGGCGATATTCGCCGTCAACCACACCAAAGCCAACTTCTACCCAGTCAGGACGCGCAGCGTCTACGCCTGCACGCTCCAACATCACGGCTACGTCGCCTAAAGACCAACCTTTACTGATCAATTCAGCTTTTGCTTCCGCAGGTGAAGGTGAACGCTTAATCAGCTCAATCACATCATTAATGTTGGCTAGAGCAATCGCCAAGCCTTCAAGTGTATGTGCACGCTCTCTCGCTTTGCGTAATTCATAAACGGTTCTGCGTGTTACTACCTCTCGTCTGTGAGTAATAAACGCTTCTAACATTTCGGTAAGGTTGAATAACTTAGGCTGGCCCTTGTCCAAGGCAACCATGTTAAACCCGAATGCTACTTGCAACTGGGTGTTTCGGTATAAGTGGTTAAGCATTACGTCACCAGACTCGCCACGCTTAAGCTCTATAACCACACGCATTCCGTCTTTGTCAGACTCATCACGTAATGCGCTAATACCTTCAATACGTTTTTCTTTAACCAACTCAGCGATTTTCTCAATAAGCTTCGCTTTGTTTACCTGGTAAGGCAGTTCATGAACGATGATCGTTTCACGACCTGAGTTCTCGTCCACAATAACTTCAGCACGTGCACGAATATAAATTTTGCCACGGCCTGTTTTATAAGCATCAATAATCCCTTGGCGCCCTGAAACGATACCTGCGGTTGGGAAGTCAGGACCCGGAATGTATTCCATAACCTCTTCCAGAGTAATGTCTGGGTTGTCGATCATAGCAAGACAGCCATTAATCACTTCATTGAGGTTATGCGGAGGAATGTTTGTCGCCATACCTACGGCAATACCCGAAGAACCGTTAGCTAACAGGTTCGGAATGCGGGTAGGTAAAACTTCAGGAATTTGTTCTGTGCCATCGTAGTTCGGCACGAAATCGACCGTTTCTTTATCTAAGTCGGCAAGTAACTGGTGCGAAATTTTCGCCATGCGAACTTCGGTGTAACGCATTGCTGCAGCGGAGTCGCCGTCTACAGAACCGAAGTTACCTTGACCGTCGGCCAACATATACCGTAGAGAGAACGGTTGAGCCATTCGAACGATCGTATCGTATACAGCCGAGTCACCGTGCGGGTGGTATTTACCGATAACGTCACCAACAACACGTGCTGACTTCTTGTACGGCTTGTTAAAGTCATTACCCAGTACATTCATTGCAAATAATACGCGACGATGAACTGGTTTTAATCCATCCCGTACATCTGGAAGTGCCCGACCGATAATGACGCTCATGGCATAGTCTAAGTACGAATTTTTTAGCTCGTCTTCGATATTGACCGGTAGGACTTCTTTGGCAAGATCGCTCATATTTTATTCCCTGAATCTTTCGACTTCATATCGTTATTGTTATGTCTTCACTTAAGTGAGCTGTGAACTGAGTTAGCATACCATAGCAATGCTATGTTGACACCTCTCTAACGCATCAAGATCTGGTTTCAAAGTTTTTGCTCAGGTACACTTTAATACAACTTAATATTCTTATAAAAAACTATTTCTCGGAGTCCTCATGCAAAACGTAGATCCTACTGAGATCAATAAATTTAATGATATATCATCTCAGTGGTGGGACCCTGAAGGTCAATTTAAGCCGTTGCATCAAATCAATCCCCTGCGTGTTCAGTTTATAGACATGAATGTAGCCGGACTAAATGGCAAAAAAGTACTCGACGTGGGCTGCGGGGGTGGATTACTCAGTGAAGCAATGGCAAAAGCTGGTGCAAATGTAACAGCTATAGACATGGGCGAAGAAGGCCTGAGCGTAGCCAAGCTTCACGCGCTAGAGAGCAAAGTTTCAATTGATTACCAGCAATCCACTGCTGAAGAGTTTGCGGAAAACCACAAGCAGCAATTCGAAGTTGTTACATGTCTTGAAATGTTGGAGCACGTTCCGCACCCAGAAAGTATTGTCGCAGCTTGTGCTCAGCTCGTTAAACCTGGTGGGAAAGTTATTTTCTCTACATTGAACAGAACGCTTAAAGCTAAGTTACTAGGCGTTTATATGGCTGAATATGTGCTTCAATGGGTACCGAAAGGAACGCACGACGCCAACAAGTTTATTAAGCCATCTGAGTTACTCTCTGTCGCCAGTGAAAATGGCCTATTTGCGAAGCAAATGACTGGCATACATTACAACCCACTTACCTCTGCTTTTTATACCAGCGACAGAAACGTAGACGTAAACTACATTGTTTGCTGTGAAAAAGAAGCTTAGGACTAGTCATGCAAAACATTTCTCTTACTGATATTCAGGCCGTAATTTTCGATCTTGACGGTACACTGCTCGACACGGCCCATGACCTTGGTTTCGCATTGAATGAAATGTTACGTCAACGGCAAAGAGAAATAATTTCATACGACCGCATACGCCCAATAGCAAGCCATGGCTCGAGGGGGTTGTTGCAACTTGGATTTGGCGACGACTTTAATGCTCAAACCGAACACCAATTAAGAACTGAGTTTTTAAGCGTATATGAGTCGTGCTTACTTAGTAAAACCCGATATTTTGAAGGTGTACAAGAGTTGCTTAATCAGCTTCAATGTATCGGAATTAAAACAGGTGTAGTAACCAACAAGCCTCATAAATATACGGTGCCGATTGTACAGGCGTTCGATGAACTAAAAGCGATGAAAAGTATAATCAGTGGCGATACCTTAAGCGTGGCGAAGCCGAATCCCGAGCCACTTTTACTATCAGCTCAACAGCTCGAGGTAAGACCCGAGCATTGCTTATACGTAGGAGATGCTGCACGGGACATAGAAGCCGGTCGCCGTGCCAATATGAAAACGGTTTTAGCAAACTGGGGCTATTTTACCGAGCAGGACAACCCAGAGAGCTGGGGCTATGATTTCGTCGCAGAAGCACCAGAGGCCATAGCGCAGTGGTTAGGTTGATGGCGTACCTGCTTTTATAATAGACAGAAAATTACCGCAAAAGTCATATATAGCTAAGTCGTCTTTGTCGGTTAT
Organism: Lysobacter sp. N42; assembly: GCF_004344885.1. Lineage (NCBI taxonomy): Bacteria > Pseudomonadati > Pseudomonadota > Gammaproteobacteria > Lysobacterales > Lysobacteraceae > Lysobacter > Lysobacter sp. N42. The sequence continues at coordinate 529,270 of NZ_SKFB01000001.1, read as the reverse complement.
TATTTTATTATAAAATCGAATTAACAGCGAAACCCACGCCAGTTATGGCTATCGCAAAGTTCAATAAAAAAAATGCTCAAATCTTCAAATTTCTTGCTTGATCAAAACCACATTCCTCACTAAAGTACCGCACATACCCCAACACAATATCTTGTGGTTATTTTCAGACCAACACCACTACGGACACAAGATATAGTGATAACAATAAATGAGTGAGGGAGCCATGAGCCAGTCTATCCAAGTCACCAAGCGCAATGGAACAAGAGAAGCATTAGACCTAGACAAAATCCACCGAGTGGTGAGTTGGGCAGCTGAAGGTTTAAACAATGTTTCTGTCTCGCAAGTTGAAATAAAGTCACAAATTCAATTTTATGACGGTATTCGCACCGACGACATTCACGAAACCATCATCAAAGCAGCTGCTGACCTTATCTCTGAAGATGCACCCGATTATCAATACCTAGCTGCACGGCTAGCTATTTTCCACCTACGCAAAAAAGCATATGGTGAGTTCGAGCCTCCGCACTTATACCAGCACGTAAAAGCAATGGTTGAAAGCAACCGTTACGACAAACACTTGCTGGAAGACTACAGCGAAGCAGAATTCAACGAGATGAACGACTTTCTAGAGCATAGCAGAGACTTAAACTTCTCTTATGCTGCTGTTAAACAGTTGGAAGGTAAATATCTTGTTCAAAACCGTGTTACTGGCGAAGTGTTTGAAAGCGCCCAGTTCCTTTACGTTTTAGTGGCCGCATGCTTGTTCGCCAAATACCCAGCTGAAACACGTTTAGACTACATTCGCCGTTTCTATGACGCAGCATCTACATTCAAGCTTTCGTTGCCTACACCTATCATGTCTGGTGTAAGAACCCCTACTCGTCAATTTAGCTCCTGTGTGCTTATTGAATGTGGTGACAGTCTCGACTCCATCAATGCAACGGCAAGTGCAATTGTAAAATACGTTTCTCAACGTGCGGGTATTGGTATTAATGCAGGCCGTATTCGCGCGTTAGGTAGCCCTATTCGTAATGGCGAAGCCTACCACACAGGTTGTATTCCGTTTTTCAAATACTTCCAGACAGCAGTTAAAAGCTGCTCTCAAGGTGGTGTTCGTGGCGGTGCGGCTACGTTGTTCTACCCACTTTGGCACTTGGAAGTTGAGTCTTTACTGGTACTTAAAAACAACCGCGGTGTAGAAGAAAACCGTGTGCGCCACCTAGACTATGGTGTGCAGTTCAACAAAACCATGTACCAGCGTTTGATTAAAGACGACTACATCACATTATTCAGCCCTTCAGACGTGCCAGGTTTATACGACGCGTTTTTCGCAGACCAAGACGAGTTTGAGCGTTTGTACGTGCAATACGAAGCTGACGATTCAATTCGTAAGAAGCGGATAAAAGCTATCGAACTGTTTAGCTTGTTTATGCAAGAACGTGCCAGCACGGGTCGTATTTACTTACAAAACGTAGATCATACGAACAACCATAGCCCGTTTAACCCGAAACTTGCTCCTGTACGTCAAAGTAACTTGTGCTTAGAAATTGCACTACCCACTAAGCCACTAGAGCATATCAACGACGAGAATGGCGAAATTGCGCTTTGTACCTTGTCTGCATTTAATCTAGGTGCAATTAAGTCGTTAGACGATTTAGAAGAACTTGCCGACCTAGCGGTACGTTCACTAGACAGCTTACTGGATTACCAAGACTACCCTGTTCCTGCTGCACGTAGTGCAAGCATGGCGCGTAGAACACTCGGTATAGGTGTTATTAACTTTGCCTACTACTTAGCTAAGAATGGTGTGCGCTATTCAGACGGAAGTGCAAACGGCTTGGTTCACAAAACCTTTGAAGCTATTCAGTACTACCTCATGAAAGCTTCTAACGAATTGGCAAAAGAAAAAGGTGCGTGTCCGAAGTTTAACGAGACAACTTATGCCGACGGTATCTTGCCTATCGACACGTACAAAAAAGAAATCGATAGCATTTGTGAAGAACCTCTGCATTTAGACTGGGAAGGCTTACGAGCTTCAATTAAGGAGTATGGTCTTCGTAACTCTACGTTGTCGGCGCTTATGCCTTCTGAAACGTCGTCGCAAATCTCTAACGCGACAAACGGTATTGAGCCGCCTCGTGGTCATATCAGCATTAAGTCTTCAAAAGACGGTGTGTTGAAGCAAGTTGTACCAGAGTTCGAACGTTTGAAAGACCAGTATGAATTGCTGTGGTCAATCCCAAGTAATAAAGGTTACCTAGAGCTTGTCGCGATTATGCAAAAGTTTGTGGACCAAACCATTTCTGCAAACACCAACTACGATCCGGGCAAGTTTGAAGGCGGTAAAGTACCGATGCGTCAGTTACTGCAAGATCTACTGTATGCGTACAAGCTGGGTGTAAAAACCATGTATTACCATAATACACGCGATGGTGCGGCAGACAGTCAAACCGACCTTTCAGCTACAGCTCGTAAGAAAATGGAAGACAAGGCAGACCAAGCTCAAGCGGCTGTGACTGCAACGATAGAAGAAGACGACGACTGCGCTGGCGGCGCTTGTAAAATTTAAGGAGTTTAAACATGCGCTATTCAACGTTTAATCAAACGAATGTGAATCCTCTTGGTGAGCCGATGTTTTTCGGTAATCCAGTTAACGTTGCCCGTTATGATCAGCAGCGCCACAGCATTTTTGAGAAGCTTATTGAAAAGCAGTTAAGCTTCTTCTGGCGCCCTGAAGAAGTTGACGTTAGCCGCGACCGCGTGGACTTCCAAGCGATGACTGACAGCGAAAAACACATTTTCATTTCAAACTTGAAATATCAAACGTTGTTAGACTCAGTACAAGGCCGTAGCCCGAATATCGCCCTACTTCCTATAGTGTCATTGCCAGAACTCGAGACTTGGATTGAAACTTGGTCATTTTCTGAAACCATTCACTCGCGTTCATACACCCACATTTTAAGAAATTTGTTTAGCGACCCAGCGAAAGTGTTTGACGATATCGTCATGAACGATCAGATTCGCAAACGCGCGACAGACATTTCTAAGTACTACGATGACCTTATTTTCTATACGCAGCTATGGCAAACCCATGGCGAAGGAACTGTAGAAGTTGAAGGCGAAACCTACCAAGTTTCAGTACGTGACTTGAAGAAAAAGTTGTTCCTTTGCGTAAACTCTGTAAATGCTTTGGAAGCGATTCGTTTCTATGTAAGTTTCGCATGTACATTCGCTTTCGCAGAGCGTGAAATTATGGAAGGCAACTCGAAAATTATTCGCCTTATAGCGCGCGACGAGAACCTTCACCTAACTTCTACACAGCACATTATAAACTTGTGGCAATACGGTGATGACGACCCAGAAATGAAAGAAATTGCCGAAGAGTGTCGTGAAGAAGCATTAGAAATTTTCACTTCAGCGGTAGAGCAAGAAAAAGGCTGGGCTGAATACTTGTTCGAGAACGGCTCTATGATTGGCTTGAACAAAGACATTTTATGTCAGTATGTAGAGTACATTGCGAACCTTCGTATGGCTGCAATTGGCTTCGAGCCTCAATACGACCAGACTAGCAATCCTTTGCCTTGGATGAATAAATATCTAGTTTCTGACAATGTGCAAGTTGCGCCGCAAGAAGCCGAAATTAGCTCGTACTTAGTGGGCCAAATCGACAGTGAAGTAAGCGCTGGTGACTTCGGAGACTTCGACCTTTAATTCATGAACAGCAAGTTAAAGGTTAAAGTAAACAAGAGCCAAGTTATTGAGGTTGACCCCGGTCAACCTCAAACGCTTTTAGAGGCCTTAGAACAAGCTGGGGTTGAAACCCGTTACCATTGTCGCAGTGGCTTTTGCGGAGCCTGCCGCACAACACTTATTTCGGGCGAAGTTGAGTATATTAACGACCCCCTCGCCTACATGAGACCCCAAGAAATTTTACCTTGCGCCTGCAAAGCTAAAACCGACTTAGAAATCGAGCATTAAGGAATCGATTCTCCCGAATAGCGACATCTACACATACGATTAGTAGCACTTATCGAAATCAGGCATAATATAAAAAGAAATTAATTTAGCGCAGCCAAGTAGTAAAGGAGCTTTAAATGCTAGCAGTTATATTCGGGCGCGATTCATGCCCATTTTGCGTTCGCGCGAAACAAATCGCAGAGACTCTCCAACACGAAAAAGACGATTTCGAATATCGTTATGTAGATATTATTGCGGAGGGTATCAGCAAAGCTGATCTAGAAAAGACTATTGGTAAACCCGTACTCACCGTTCCACAAATTTTTGTCGACGAGAAACATATTGGCGGCTGTACAGAGTTTGAAGCTTACGCGAAAGAGAATTTAGGCTTATACGCTTAACGCTCACTTGAAACCGTTTACCACGCTATCTAGCGCGGTAAACGCCTTTCTTTAATTCAGTTCCTTCAGTGCATTCATAAGTCGTTGCTCAGACACCGGAAACGCCGTGCCCAATTCTTGAGCAAATAGTGATACACGATATTCTTCTATATGCCACCTAAACGGATCTAACGTTTCAGTATTTTCGTTATCTTGCTTCTTCTTCGCGACACGCTTTTTCCATTCTTCTGTAACTTTCTCAACCTGTAAAACGCGTAATCGATCACGATTTGGATCTGCGTCTAATCGCTCAACCCGTTTTCTCAAGGCCTGCAAATACCGCAATACGTCGGGCAATTTAGCGTAACCATAGCTCGAAACGAATTTAGGGAAAATAAGGTTGTCTAAATGCTCTTTAATATCTGCATACGAACGAGCCTGAGCTAGCGGAATTTTCCCTTTAATACGTTTGCTTACCTCATGTCCTACCAACAAACACTCTTGCGCTAATTGCGCAATCTGTAATGTTTCTTCATTAAGGTTACCGCGAACATGTTCTAAGGTACGAGCAAACGCTTCTTGGTCTTTTATATTTTGAGAGCCTAATAGCTTACTAATTGCAGCCTTAATGCAATCATCAATCAGTGCCTCAATTTTGCCCCACGGATTAAAATACATCGCCAATTTAGCTTTATCGGGCAGCGACTGCTGTAAATACTTTACGGGCGAGCTACAGCCCAAATACAGCAAGTGAATTACGCCCTCTCGATGCGATTTCTCAGCCTCATGCTCAGACTCAAAAACGCGTATTGCAACCGTTTTACCTTCTTGATGAAGTGCTGGAAATGCCTTAACCGTAAATATTCCCTCACTTTTCTCTACAGGCTTAGGTAAAGCCCCAAAAGTCCATTCGGTCATTCCTTCGCGCTCTAGATCTTGCCCAGCAGCATTGTTAATGGTTTCCTTCACTTCGCCTTTTAACTTGCGCTTTACTTCATCTAAGCTATCCGCACGCAGCATTAATTTCTCATTTTCATCAATCACGTTGAAATGAATTTTTAAATGCTTAGGAATAAGTTCTGCATTCCATTCATCTGCAGGTACTTCTATACCGGTGATACGCTTTAATTCCCTCGTCATTACACTTAACAATGGTTCTTTCGTGCTTTCAACCGAGCTTAAAATAGCTTGCGCAAACTCTGGCGCTGGCACAAAGTTTCGACGCCACTTCTTGGGTAAACTCTTAATCCATGCAGCGACTAATTCCTTTCTAAACGCAGGAACCTGCCAGTCGAAGCCTTGCTCTTGAACTTGATTTAAAGCTGCCAATGGAATCGTAACGTTCACACCGTCGTCATCTGCACTCGGCTCGAACACGTACCTAAGCGGTATTTTTAATTGTCCTTGCTGCCAAAAGTCTGGATATTGTTCTTCCTGAACGTGCTCGGTGGACTGTTTCAATAATTGCGCTTGGGTAAAAAACAAGCTTTCTCTATCGGCTTTAGAAAGCTTCTTCCACCAATTCAATAAGCTTCGATCATCATAAATATGTTCGGGTATGTATTGCTCATATGCATGGAACAAAGCAATCTCGTCAACTAATAGATCTCGCCTTCTCGACTTCGCCTCGAGATCTTGTATTTCACTAATCAGTTCTAGGTTATGTTTTACGAATTCCGGTGCCTTTTGTATCCGGCCATTCACTAGTGCTTCTTTGATAAAGATTTCACGAGAAAGTATCGGATCAATTCGAGCAAACTGAACTTTGCGCTGCGGAACAACAAGCAACCCGTAAAGTGTGACCTGCTCGTTCGCCACAACTGCGCCCTGCTTTTTAGAATAAACAGGCTCGTTATATGTGCGCTTCACCAAATGAAGCGCTAAGGGCTCAATCCATTGTGGATTGATTTTCGCTACACTACGTGCGTACAGCCGAGATGTTTCCACAAGTTCGCCGGCCATAATCCACTTCGGTTGTGACTTAAACAGTGCTGAGCCAGGAAAAACAAAGAACTTGGTCTGTCTTGCCCCCAAGTATTCGTGCTGCTCACTTTTTGTACCAATTTGCGACAGTAGCCCAGACAACAACGCTTGATGGATATGATCAGGTACGCCTTCTTCTTCGCTTAATGGTAGGCCTAACTCACGCACCGACATCCTAAGTTGGCTGTACAGATCCTGCCATTCCCTAACTCGAAGGTAATGAATGAACTCTTGCTTACAGCGTTTTCTAAACTGACCTTTAGACACTTCCTTCTGAAGTGTTTGGAGATAGTTCCACAGCTTCAAATAACCCAAGAAATCGGAGGTTTCATCGTGAAATCGAGCATGCAACTGATCAGACTTTTGTTGAGCATCCAACGGACGCTCTCTCGGATCTTGAATACTTAGAGCGGCAACAATAATCAATACTTCGCGCATACAATGCTTTTCAGCTGCACAAAGAATCATTCTGCCTAATTTGGGGTCTATAGGAAGGCGCCCTAACTGCTTCCCCATAGGAGTCAGGCGAACAAACTTCCCTTTTCGCTTCGCCGAAGGCACAACGGCTTGCAGCTCTTCAAGTAACCGTAAACCGTCATTAATAAACCTGTCGTCAGGCCTTTGTAGAAAGGGGAATGCCTTTATGTCGCCTAGTTTAAGACTAGCCATTTGCAAAATAACGGCCGCAAGGTTAGTTCTTAATATCTCTGGGTCGGTAAATTCTGGACGCTGATTAAAGTCATCCTCGCTGTATAACCGAACGCAAATACCGGCTTCGAGACGCCCGCACCGACCAGCGCGCTGGTTCGCGCTTGCTTGTGAAATAGGCTCTACAGGAAGTCGTTGTACTTTCGAGCGATAGCTATAACGACTAATTCTGGCCATACCTGGGTCAATCACATATTTAATCCCTGGTACGGTCAGAGAGGTTTCCGCTACGTTGGTCGCTAAAACTATTCTTACGCCCTGATGTGGCTGAAATATACGGTTTTGTTCTTGGGCAGACAGACGCGCAAACAATGGAATAATTTCAGGGTTAATATTGCGATAACGCAAATGTTTCGACAGATATTCTGCTAAATCTCGAATTTCCCGCTCACCACTTAGGAAAATGAGTATATCCCCAACGGCTTCATGCCAAAGCTCTTCGATAGCGTCAACCACACCCTCTTCAAAATCTATTTCGTAGGTTTTAGGAATGTCGTCTGCATAACTTGTACGCTCAAGCGGCGAATATCGAACTTCCACAGGATATGTTCTGCCAGAAATCTCAAGAATAGGAGCCTTGCTGAAGTGTTCAGCAAATCGTTGAGTTTCGATTGTCGCGGAAGTAACGATAATTTTTAGGTCGGTACGCTTTTCGGTAATCTGTTTCAACACGCCCAACAGAAAATCTATATTTAAGCTTCGCTCGTGGGCTTCATCAATAATAATAACTTCGTAATCGTTAAGAAACCGGTCATTTTGTAACTCTGCCAGTAATATACCGTCGGTCATTAATTTAACTGACGTCTGGTCACCTGTTTTATCTTGAAACCTAACCTTATGACCAACAATACTATTTCCTAACTCACCTAGTTCGCTAGCTATTCGTGTAGCTACAGAGCGCGCCGCTAATCGACGTGGCTGCGTATGGCCGATAAGACCCGCTGCCCCAAAGCCCATTTCCAATAAAATCTTGGGTAATTGTGTGGTTTTGCCTGACCCAGTTTCTCCCGCAATGACAACAACTTGGTTTTCTTGTATTGCTTTCTTAATGTCATCTTTTGCCTGAACAACAGGTAAGTCCTCAGGGTAATTGATTTTCGGAAATCCAGATCTTTTCTGGCTTACTTTTTCACGGGAGGCTTCAATTTTAGCTTTGAGAATCGCAAGCTTTTCTTCGTCACTGTTTTTCCCAAGCTCACGAATTTTACGTCTCAGACTATGACGATCTTGAGTTCTACATTCAGCAAGTAAAGACAACAACGACTTCATTTCAACAACCAACTTCCCAACGAAAAGAGCCGCAGAGTTTATCAAAACTCGGCGGCTCTTTGTTAATACATCTTAATTAATGTTTTCCGTACGCATCACTCAAGTGAAGGTCAATAGCTCGCAAAATATCAGTTCTATTAATAGCTCCCACCAAACGATTGAACTCATCTACCACTGGAAACAACTTTGGCTTCCCTGAGCCCAGCTGCTGAGCCAAATCAACAATAGCCATATCATCAGAAACTGTGACTGGCTCATGAGCCGTCATACAGTCTGCTACAGTGGCACTTTGCTCTTGATGGTAAGCCCCTTCCAACATCATCATAATGCAGTCTTGTTCCGACAAAAAACCAATTACTTCTCTATTTTCATTAATAACAGGACCACCACTTTGCTGTGCAGACAACAAACGATGTACAGCATCTTCAATAGGCATAGCCGAAGTAAATGTAATTGGATGTCTATTCATGTATTCACTAACTTTAAGTGACCGCATATAGTTTTACTCCTCGCGATAGATTCCTACGGTGAGTTGTTCATTTGAGGTTTTACTAGCTCTATACATACCCTCTGTATTGAAGGGCATACTAATATTTCCCATCGGGTCTAAAATAATAACCCCACCGGTACCGCCAGCGTTTACCAAAACATCATGAATAACTTGATCACCAGCTTCGACTACAGACAACTGCTGGTACTTCACCCGGCTACAAATGTCTGCTGCCACATGGTAACGAATAAAGTACTCTCCGTGCCCAGTCGCTGATACAGCACAACTTTCATTATCTGCCCATGTACCTGCACCAATTACTGGAGAATCACCGATACGGCCCCAACGTTTCGCAGTCATACCGCCAGTAGAAGTTCCTGCGGCTAGATTACCGTCTGCATCAAGAGCCACAGCCCCTACAGTTCCCATGTTAAACGCATTGTCCCAGTGCTGATGCGCGATTAATGTCGTTTCGTCTTCCGTTTGATTCAAAGCGGTAAGCGCTCGTTGTAACTGCTCGTAACGGTGAGGCGTATTGAAGTAAGTGTTACTAACCTGCTCCAAACCTTGTTCTCTCGCAAAAGACTCTGCGCCTTCTCCACTTAAAAATACGTGTCTAGAGCGCTCCATTACTGCCCTAGCAGCCTCGATTGGGCTTTTAATATTCGTTACGCCTGATACCGCTCCAGCTTCTAGGGTATCGCCCAGCATAATCGATGCATCTAGCTCGTGCCTACCCTCATAGGTATACACGGCTCCTCTGCCGGCATTGAACAATGGATTCTCTTCCAATACCTGAATAGCAGCTTGAACAGCGTCTACAGCTTCACCGCCCGACTCTAGCACCGCATAACCCGCTTCAGTAGCCAAAGTTAATGCTTCACGTATCTCAGCTTCCTTTTCTCGAGACAAGTTATCTCTAGTAATCGTGCCGGCCCCACCGTGTATCGCTATAGCAATCGGGGCATCACCAACACTATTCGGCTCGTTATCACTGCACGCTAACAGTGTAGCGCCCGCAGTTAACGCAATAACAAGATGACGAAGCTTCATATGTTCTCCTTAAACACTAGCCTTCCAATTAATTTAGTTCATTATGCGCAATCTACCACCTCGCGAACAAGTAAAGTGGGTGGTATCCTTTCAAAATAAATTAATTCAAACACGTATTTTATGACCCAAACAACTTTTTATTGGCACGACTACGAGGCTGGTGGCGTAAACCCTCGGGTAGACCGCCCTATGCAATTCGCCGGCATACGCACAGATAGCGACCTAAATATTGTTGGCGAACCACTAAATATATTCTGCCAGTTAGCCCCTGATTACCTGCCTCACCCCGAAGCCTGTTTAATCACTGGCATAACGCCACAACAATGCCAACGTGACGGATTTATCGAAACGGAATTTGCAGGAAAAATTGCCCAAGAGCTTTCTGTGCCAGGTACGGTTTCTATTGGCTATAACAATGTGCGGTACGATGATGAAATGACACGGTTTCTGTTTTACCGGAATTTTATCGACCCCTACGCGCATACATGGGAAAACGGGAATTCACGTTGGGATCTTTTAGAATTGGTTCGCGCCTGCTACGCGCTGCGCCCAGAAGGAATTACTTGGCCAGAAAAAGAAGATGGCTCTGTAAGCTTGAAACTTGAAGATCTCAGCCGAGTAAACCAACTTGACCACGGCAAAGCACACGATGCCCTTTCCGATGTGTATGCATCTATCGCGCTTGCAAAGCTTATTAAAACTAAACATCCGAAGCTTTTTGACTTTGCATTCAGTAAACGAAAAAAGAATGACTTAGTCACATTAATTGAGCAGAGCATGGTTCAGCAGAAGCCCCTTGTGCATGTGTCGGGCTTTTATGGCAAGGCAAATAGGTATTGTAGGTTAATTATGCCTGTTGCTTTTCACCCACAGCAATCCAATCAACTTATTGCTTGGCGTTTGGATATAAACCCTGAACAATGGCACAACGCGACACCGGAAGAGATACTTTCCGCGCTTTACAGTAAAGAACTCGGGCCGGAAGAAAAACCTGGATTGGTCAAAATCACGTTGAATCAGTGCCCATTTTTAGCACCCGCAGGCGTTCTGGAGCAAGCACGTGCAAGTGAAATTGGTATTGATTTAGCTGCCGTTCAAGGGCACTTATCGGCTCTGCAAAATAGTGACCATTTAAAAGAGATATTGGTGCAAGCTGTGAGCTCCCAACAGCCTGACTTTCCAGATATAAACGACGTTGATCAAACGCTTTATTCAGGAGGTTTTATCAGTAACCAAACCAAGTCGCATATGAGCATGGTTAGGTCAATGCAGCCCGAACAATTGCAAGGCTCTCAAATTGTATTTGAAGACAACCGGTTTAATACCTTGTTAAAAAGGTACAAGGCTAGAAACTATCCCCAGCTATTAAGCGACGACGAGCTAAATCGTTGGATGCAGCATTGTCGGGAAAGAATGCAGTTTGGTGGTGACGGTTACTTAAGCCTAGAAGACTTTGCGCTTGCGCTGAATGAAGCGTCAGAACGTCATGCCGACGACCCCGCAAAAGTAAGAATACTAAAAGATCTTTATTTGTGGGCACAAAATCTATAGAGCTTCTGCTTAATTAAGCTAAACACAAAGCCCATACGAAAAAGCCACGCTTTGTAGCGTGGCTTTTTATTGCTTTATGTAAGTTACATTACCGGTTTCCCGTCTTCACCCTTTGGCCCAACTTTAAATAGTCTTGCCAACGCAGGGATAAGAATAAGCGCACCAAGCATGTTCCATATAAACATGAAAGTAAGTAACAAGCCCATGTCAGCTTGGAACTTAATTGGTGACCAAATCCAAGTTGCTACACCAATCGCTAGAGTTAAGCCCGTAAAGCCTACTGCCTTACCTGTTTTCGATAATGCATAAGCATAGCTTTCAGTAAGGCTCATATTCTCTTTGAGTGCTTCTCTCATCTTACTGTAGATATAAATACCGTAATCGACACCAATACCCACACCTAGTGCAATCACTGGCAGCGTAGCTACTTTCACGCCAATACCCAGCCACGCCATGAGCGCTTGGCTCATTACCGTAGTAAACATGAGTGGAAGAATAATACAAATAACCGTTCTAATGCTTCTAAAGGTAATGAGGCAAAGTGCAATAACCACGCCGTATACCCAAATCAACATCTTCATTTGCGCCGCTTCAATAACCTTATTGGTTGCAGCTTCAATGCCCGAGTTACCTGAAGCTAACAAGAACTCGATGTTGTCAGTTTCATACTCGTCAGCAAATGCATTTACTTCATCAACCACACGGTTCAACGTATCTGCCTTATGGTCGTTTAAGTAAAGAATAAGCGGAGCCATGGTACATTCTTGGTTAATCAATCCCGATGGTGCTTGCGAAATTGACGCATTGATCACGAAGTCATCGCGGTTAATGCTATACCACTTTAAGTTACCTTCGTTAATACCCGCCATACCCAACTTCGAAACGTAGGTAATTGAACGCGTGGTTTGAACACCTGGAACGTTCTCCATGTGCCATTGGAAACGGTCCATAAGCACCATGTTTTGCCAATCGATACACTCACCAGGTGGAGTTTCGGCCATCACAACAAAAATATCTGTACTGGCACTGTAATTGTCCACCAAGAACGCGTTGTCCAAGTTATAACGAGAATCTGCTCGTAGTTCAGGCGCGCCGGTGTCTAAGTCACCAATTTTAAGGTTTTGCGCTTGCCAAACGCCTACTACTGCCATAATTGCGGCTACTAATACCGCACCTTTTGCGTACGAAGGCTGGGTGAACTTGCCAAAGAAAGTTAATAATGGATGTGATTCACGACGCGTTTTTTGGAGGTGTTTGATACCACTTTCACTCACCCCTAAATACTTGGCTAAGACCGGCAGCAATCCAAGATTAGTAAGCACGATAACGGCTACACCAATGCTGGCAGCAATCGCAAGTTCTTTGATTACCGCAATATCAATTACCATAAGCGTAGTAAAGCCTATAGCATCACTCGCCAATGCTGTTAGCCCTGCCGCATATAAACTGCGGAACGCTAACCGAGATGACATTTCTTTTGAGTGCCCGTCGGTGCGGTTAGTGACTAACGCGTTGATTATCTGAACACCGTGACTCACGCCGATAGCAAATACCAGAAACGGAACAAGCATAGAGTATGGATTAATTCCGCTTCCGATGAGCTTAATAATGCCCAACTGCCAAATAACGGCGATTACTGAACACAACAAAACCATAAATGAGCCGCGTAAACAACGACTGTAGAGGTAGAGCATTCCAAACGTAATAAGCATCGCCAATAGGAAGAAGATCCCTACTTGCATGGCGCCGTCGATAAGATCAGCTACAACTTTTGCAAAGCCAACGATTTTAATACTAATGGTTTCAGAGCCAAACTTATCGCGAATTTGCTCCTCAAGGTTTTGGCCAAACTGGTGATAGTCAAGGCGCTCACCTGTTTCTGGGTCTACTTCATTGAGCGGCACATAAATAAGCGCCGACTGGAAATTGTTGGCAACCAAGTTCCCTACTTCACCCGACCGCAATATGTTTTGGCGTAATTGCTGAATAGAGTCTTCGTCACCATTATACGTATCTGGTATAACCGGTCCGCCAACGAAACCGTCTTCTGTAACTTCTGACCAGCGTACGTTTGGTGTCCAGATAGAACGAATACCCGAACGGTTAACACCCGATACATAATTTAATTCGTCGGTAACTCGACGCAAAACTTCTTGATATTCCGCGTCGAAAATCGTGCCTTCTTTAGTTTCGACAACAACACGAATAGCATTGCCTAGACTCGATAAATCTTCTTCATATTTGAAATAATTCTGAACAAACTCATGGTTTGTCGGAATCATTTTTTGAAAACTCGCGTCGGGTCTTACCTGCGCTGCGTGGTAAAGCAAAAAGCCAGTTAACGCGATAAAAATAAAGAGCCACGTTTTACAAGCTCCGAATAAAACTCTCTCTAGCATCGGAGGTTTTACATCTGCAATATTAGTCGTCTCTTGCATGTTAAATTATTCCTCTTCTGCTGCAGGTAAGGTGAAGTTTTGAATACCTGCACGGCTTACAAAAACTAAATTTCCATTTTCCGTTTCTCTCACGCCAGCAAGAGGAACATTCGACTCATGGCTATATAATTCGGCGTCAAGTGACTCTTCATCAATATGTACAATAACTCCAGAGTGCCCTACTAATAAAACACTACCATCTTCAAGCACATGGCCACTATTTAGGTTGTAACGCGTTGGTGTATCCACAGCACGGAAGGTTTCACCTTTATCTTCCGAAACGAAAACATTGCCGCGAAGTCCAAACGCCCAAAAACGCCCTTGAGAATCTACTAGCCCACCAAAGTAGGAGCCGTGATAAGGAGAAGCTAGAGTGCTCCAAGTCTTGCCTTGGTCGTCACTTCTAAACATTAAGCCATATTCGCCGACTAAAAATAGATGTCCGTCAGGATCAACGATGAGTTGATTCAGGTGGTAACCCAAAGGATTTTCTATACGGTCTGAAATAACTTCCCAGCTTTCACCACCATCCTCTGTTCTCAATAATGTTCCGTATGCAGCCGCAACTACGCCTACAGACTCATTAATAAACTCAACGTCTAGCAAAGGCTTGGTTGGTCCCACCTCTTGTTGGATCTCCAAACCTTGCATAAGAAAGCCGAGTTCTTCCAACAAATACTCATATTCAGAAGCTTCCGCCGGTGTTTCAGCGTTATCAATAGCGGCTTCCAGTTCCTGAACTTGTGCATCTATCCATGGCAATTCAAGATTTAATAATTCGAAACCGTCTAAAATACGGGTGAAAGTTTGGCCGCCGTCGTTACTTTTTAGCAACACACCTTCATGACCAGATATAAAAATTAAATCTTCATTGACGATGTCTACACTAGTGAGTAGCACTGAGGTAGGGCTTTCAGCTTGTTGCCACTGCTCGTCTTGTTTGGTGACGATGGTTCCGAATAGTCCGGCGGCAACTGTATGGCCATGCCCTTGGTCCAGCCCAACTAGTGTTGCTTTCGCAGCATTGCGAGCTTCTGGGGATGGCGCGTAAATGGGATCATAGTCTTGTGCAATGACGTTCGTGCTTATTGCAGCTGACATTAGTGTCGCTAATGCAACTTTTTTCATTATTGAACTCCGCATTCGCAAAACAGTCGAAAAAGCATACAAATTGTTTCGACTAAACGTGTAACCCATGATTGTATATTCTAACAGGCGTTTGAAAACCCCTAATTGGAATTTATTTGATATTTTATTTTTGATTGATTTGATGTAGCTTAACGGTAATCATGTCAACCAACACCAGAATTGGTAGTAGACTGATACGAACGCACAAGAACTAAGGACAACGACAATGAAAAAAATGATGTTAGGTGCAGGGGTTATGGCGTTAACGCTTTTATCAACAAGCGTAAACGCTGCAGTATCACCTCAAGAAGCAGCTCGACTAGGTCAAGACCTGACTCCTATGGGAGCTGAGCGTGCCGGTGGAGCAGACGGTCGTATCCCAGCGTGGGACGGCGGTTTACAGCTCGACCGCGAGTTTGATCGTAACTACAACCCTTTTGCAGATGAAGAACCGCTTTACACCATCACGCATGACAATTTGGACCAACACCGTGATCGTCTATCGGCGGGTCAAATTGCGATGTTCGATCGTTACAGCACTTACAAAATGCATGTCTACCCTACGCATCGAACTGCGGCGTATCCAGATGAGCTATACGGTCTAATTGCCCAAAATGCCGTGAATACAACGCTAGTTGAAGGTGGTAGTGGTCTAAACGACTTCCAAACTGCGATTCCATTCCCTATTCCGTCTTCAGGTCTGGAAGTAATTTGGAATCACACTACACGTTTCCGCGGTGGTGCGGCAGAACGTATCGTAGGTCAGTTTCCTGTACAAGCGAACGGTGACTTTGAAAAAGTACTCCTTCGCGAACAACTTGTATGGCCAGAATATTTAGAAGGCGGTAGAGATCCACAAGCAGATGACAACGTGCTTTTCTACTTCCTACAACAAGTTCTTGCACCTGCACGTTTAACAGGTACGGTTCTACTTGTTCACGATACAATTGACCAAGTTAAAGAAGGTCGCCGTGCGTGGATTTATAACGCAGGTCAACGTCGTGTAAGACGCGCGCCAAACGTAGCGTATGACGGTCCAGGTACAGCGTCTGACGGTCTTCGTACTTCGGACGGCCTAGACATGTTTAACGGTGCCCCAGACAAGTATGAATGGCGCCTAGTAGGCAAGAAAGAGTTGTACATTCCGTACAACAACTTCGATATGATGAACACAAACCTTAGCTACGACGACATTCTTGATGCGGGTCACTTGAATCAAGACCATGTTCGTTACGAACTTCACCGTGTATGGGAAGTTGAAGCAACGCTTAAAGACGACGAACGTCATATTTATGCGAAGCGTCACTTCTATATCGATGAAGATACTTGGACAGCATCTGTAATCGACCAGTACGACAGCCGTGGTGAGCTATGGCGCGTATCTGAAGCATATAACACGCAATTCTACAGTCACGACGTTCCATGGATGGCTGCAGAAGCTGTATATGACCTAAACAATGGTCGTTACATTGCGCTAGGTTTAGCTAACGAAGAAGACGAATACATGAACTTCGAACTAGAAGCTAGCCGTTCAGACTACACAACCCAAGCACTTCGCCGCTTAGGTATTCGTTAATAAAACGTGTAGCACTGATACAGAAACTAAAAACGGGCCTCTTGGCCCGTTTTTTAATTGTTAAATTATAATTTATTTGTCTCGTTGAATAAAACGAGTAAGCAACGATGAGGTGTCCCAACGGTTACCTCCCATCGCCTGAACGTCACCATAAAATTGATCAACGAGTGCCGTTAATGGAAGCCTAGCACCATTGTTGTTCGCTTCCGAAAGCGCTAATCCTAGATCTTTTCGCATCCAGTCGACAGCAAAGCCAAAGTCATACTCTCCTTCTGACATTGTTTTCCAGCGATTTTCCATTTGCCAACTGCCCGCTGCACCCTGAGAAATAGCTTGAATGACACGCTCAGCGTCTAAACCTGATTTTTCGATAAACTGCATTCCCTCCGCGAGTCCCTGCACGACACCCGCTATACATATCTGGTTCACCATCTTAGCGAGCTGACCTGTACCGACTTCGCCCTGCCAACCAATGTATTTGCTGAAATGCTCCATTACCGGGCGTACCGCTTCAACATGTTGCTCAGCGCCGCCGACCATAACGGTAAGCGCACCGTTTTCCGCGCCTGCTTGGCCACCCGATACTGGCGCATCCAGAAAGTGAATATCTTGCTTTTGGCACGCCTGTTCTAACTCTCGAGCAAGTTCAGCAGATGCCGTAGTGTGGTCTACAAGAAAAGCACCTTTATTTAACCCTGCTAGCACGCCCTGCTCACCATACACCACGCTTCGAACATCTTGGTCGTTACCCACACACATAAACACGACATCACAGCCTTTCGCAGCTTCTTTGGGTGTTCGTTCTGCTCGACCTTGATATTCGGTACACCATTGTTCCGCTTTTGCATACGTTCGGTTGTAAACCACCACATCATAGCCGGCTTTACTCAAATGCCCTGCCATTGGATAACCCATTACACCCAAACCAATAAACGCGACTTGTTTCAACGGTACTCTCCTTAAATTTTTCTTAATAAAATATGCTGGTAACGACCTAAAGCACGGTAAGGCTCAAGTTTTCGATATCGTAACTCAAGGTCTATTAATGCTTGTTCGTCTATTTTTTCAGGCGATTTTAAGTAATCATGAATCACGCGAACGCCACTATGTTGAACAATCTCTAACTTAGAGGCAGCCACCCAATTCATAACCTCTGAAACCTTTAAGGGATTAGAGGGACTAAACCGAACTTTCTTTTTAACCTTCAAACCAGCGTTTACATAGTCAAAGTTGCCATAAACTAGGTTTGCCATGCGTTTCGCTTCGATGTTGTAGAACATCAGCGACAAATAACCACCGTCTGCGACCAACTCTGTAAGCTTTAACCAAGCTAGCCATGGATTTTCGAGCCATTCGAGAACCGCATGGCAACATACCAGATCAAATGTTCCCTCAGTCGCAAAGGACTGAATCGTGTCATTAAAGTATTCATATTGTTCAGTTAAGTTAAGCTTCGCATGGAGTGACTTAGCTTCACTCAACATATCTAAAGACGGCTCAACATGGGTAATATTATGGCCTGCTTGGGCTAGCCAACTATTCACTTGCCCTATACCAGCACCTAAATCAACTATAGAGCGACTCTTGCCATTGTTCAGGAAAGATAAGTCTTCTTTCAGTACATGCTCTCTTATCTTTCCCTTCAATGTGCCGTAGATATTGTTAGAAAATCTCAAGGCATCATTTTCAAATAAACGATCACTCATGCAGGGCTATCTACGTCAATAAACTGGACCGATAATCCTAATTCGTTTTTAATTTTCTCGCCTAACGCAAAAACGCCAAATCGTTCTGTAGCATGATGACCAGCAGCGAAAAACTGAATTCCACATTCTCGGGCAACATGAATTGTTTGCTCAGAAACCTCACCGGTAATGAAAGCATCAACGCCACACTCTACGGCCTGTTCTATAAAAGATTGACCACCACCAGTACATACAGCCACAGTTTCGATTAACTTTTCACTTTGCACCGAAGCAACCAACTTTCTTTGCACTAGTGCTTCGATATCACGTGCAAATTGAGAACCTGATACTTTTTGTGCCAAACGGCCCTTCATAAGTAATCCTTCGGGTTTAATCTCTGCAACTGGTTCTATTTCCACAGCTTCTAAACGCTTTAAAAGTTGGACGTTATTTCCAAACTCGGGATGTACATCAAGTGGCAGGTGGTAACCGATCAAGTTTATATTTGCTTCGAGCAGCGCCGCTATACGTCGTTTTTTCATTCCAACTATCGGCTGTGCTTCGTTTTTCCAAAAATACCCATGGTGAACTAAAATAGCGTCCGCTTGAGCGCTAATAGCTTTATCGATTAAAGCTTGACTTGCCGTTACACCCGTTACAACTTTTGCAATTTCATTTCCACCTTCGACTTGTAAGCCATTCGGACTGAAATCTTTTATTAGATTAGGTTTTAACCACGCGTTGAGTGTTTCCAAAAGTTCAGCACGTTGCATATTTGCCCCTTGAGTTCATTAGACACTGCACAAAAAAGAATGTATAAATTACATGAAGCTTAAATATTAACACACAGGAAATAATCAATGAGCAAACTGGATAAAGAGAAAGTTCTCAGTGAATTTTCTGCGGCGTTCGAAGCTGCTGAAGGTAAAAAGCCTAAAATCGAAGAAAAAAGTGGTTGGTTTAGCGTAGACGGTGGGAAGAACATGCGTCTTGCGAAGCTTGACGAATGGGCGAAAGAACTTTCAGGTGGCAAAAAGGAAGCTGCTCCGAAAAAATCTGCTGCAAAACCAGCAGAGAAAAAACCTGCAGCTAAAAAGCCTGCTGCTAAGAAAGCAGCTAAACCTGCGGCGAAAAAGGCAACTAGTAAGAAAAAGTCTTCTGGTGGCATGACCGCTAAAGAAGTTTGGCAAAAGAGACTTGAAGAAGAAAAGACACAGAGTCGACTTCCTCGAGGCTTCTAACAAAAAATCCGGCAACAGCCGGATTTTTTATTTCTAACTATATTGCAGTAGACTTCACCCTATCCGCACGCATTTTCAATTTCCTATGGCGATAAACTAAGAATTCTTCTCTTTTAAATTTTACAAAGTTATCGCCAAAGTCGCCTTGACCTACTTCAAAAATATCTTTCGACACTACGCGTTTGACCACACCTAACTTACCTTGGTGAGGCCCTCTTTTAACGAAAATGGTCTGCCCTAAAAAGTCGGGGTCGTTGTATACGAAAGATACCTGATTCACTCTAATACTCTTATTTTGAAGTTGCTCTCTAATGTATCGGCAACTTTTGACAAGGCTATAATGGTTAATTCACGCGCTCAATAACTAGCGTAATGTCCCCTACATGAAAACCAAATTTTCTCATTTCTGTTTTGTTGATCAACCTGTTTTCATCCAGCAAGTACATCCAGTCGTCCAACGTTACAGTAATCGTGCCGTCATTGTATGGAACCTCTAGTTGATATACCCAATGAAGTGCATTACCTGCGGTTGTACCTTGCGCGACACCTACTACATCAGAGGCAGTGCCATTGTATCGGTTTTCCCCCACTTTTGTTAGTTGCCAAACGCGTTCTTGCTGCTCACCGTCACTCCAGTAAAAGGTTTCATCTAGTGTGCCTTGATTACCATTCCAGGTTCCCGTTATATCAGCCCGAAAAGAACGGCTCATTGCACCAGAACGATCCTGTACCATTCCGTAAGCCACAAGCTCACCTACAAAAAACTCTTCTAATTTAAGTTCAGGTTGAGAGCCTTCAAAGTCACTTATGTTCGCGGAGCAACCTAATAAAAATAACGCGGCAATAAAAAACGAACCTAACTTAACCATAAACTTAGCCATTGTTTTCTCCCACTAATTCATCTCTGTTTCGTCTGTATGATGCATTTTCAGAAAGCCATATTGCCAAAAAATCGGCAGCAAATTCGTCTGGAAAAAGCTCTCCAACTGCCCCTTCCTTAGTGTAAAATTGCAAGCCTGAAGCTTTATCCCACTGTGCAACCAAGCAGTCTCCCTTAGTTATGTCTGGCCAGGTATCATAAAGTTGTTCGAGCCACCGTTGATGATTTTCTCCGACTTGTATATCAAGCTTAAGCCACTCTTCTTCGGTTCGTTCAATAAGGCTTCGAGCCTTAAAGTCTCGTAAATAATCTAGCCGTAATCTAATCGTTTGCGCCTCAGGATAACGGCCTGTGTCGGTAAATAACGCAGCGTCGTAAACATCAAAGAAGAAAACTTCCAACCTTGTTTCTCCAACTCTCTGTAAGTTTTCGCTGTTCATTTCACAAGCATTGGCAGATGCACCTACGCTAAGGGCAACTACTCCGACCAAATGAACTGTGTTAAGCCATTTCATATTTAAACCTTGCGCGCGAAGACAGGAAAGCCAAGAAGTGCATGATAACTCCCCATTTAAACCCATATGCCACCACTAGAAGTGGATAGGTTGACGTTAGTTCTGCCGCACCAAAACGAATACCAGCAACATAGGTTAAAGGACCAAAAACAATTCCCAACAGCCAAGCAAGCGTATAACGACCTGCTAGCCAATCCATCGCGGTAAACGCCAATGCACCAAACCCTAACCAAAGGAGCACTAACCATGATGGCAGACCGCTCGTTCCGGAAAACTGTAGAACGCCCAACTCAACCACGAGCCACTCACAGAGCAGTCCAAACGTAATCAGATAGAGGATCTCAGCTCGTCTACTCCAAACCATTTTGAAATTAACGGCGTAGACCAACGCGACTAAAATAGCGGTAAGCCAAAGATAATCTTGTCTGCCTACTACAGCAGACAACCACACTAGGTCGAAACCTAGAATTAAGACTATTCGGTAACCGATAGACCAGAGAGTACTGCTTTGCATTGTCTTTTCGTGGCAAGAAGCTGAACTGCACTAATTGTTCGCTCTCTAAAACCACCCTCACAGTAAGAAAAATAGTAATTCCACATCCGAGCAAAGCGCTCGTCATAACCGAATTCTTCTAATTCAATTCTCTTGTCATTAAAGTTCTTTGCCCAAGACTTCAGAGTATCTGCGTAATGAAATCCTATGTCGTCTAGTTGACGCAGCGTTAGGTCGGTGTGCTTTCTAAACATCTTGCTCACAAGCTCCACCGAAGGTAAGTATCCTCCGGGAAATATGTGCCGTTGGATAAAGTCTACGTTTCGGTTGTATTGCTCTAAGCGCTGATCTGCGATGGTAATGGCTTGCAGCACCATTCTGCCGTCTGGTTTTAATAAAGACGCACATTTTTTGAAAAAAGTAGGAAGATACTTGGCGCCCACAGCTTCAATCATCTCAACAGAAACCAGTTTGTCAAATTGTCCCTCGAGGTCTCTATAATCTTGTTTCAACAACGTAATTTTGTTTTCAAGCTTAAGTGCTTTAATTTGAGACGCGACATAATCATGCTGCTCTTCCGAAATAGTCGTCGTCGTTACTTTGCAGCCATATTGCTGGGCTGCATATATGGCAAGTCCACCCCAGCCCGTTCCTATTTCCACAATATGGTCGCTCGGCTTGAGCTCTAACATCTCACAAAGGCGTTGTAACTTATGTTCTTGGGCTTCCTCTAAATTCGAATTAGGGCCTGGGAAGACAGCACTAGAATACTGCATCTTCGAGTCAAGAAATCGGGTGTATAGGTTATTGCCCAAGTCATAATGCGCCGATATATTCTGCTTCGCTTGTGATTTACTATTACTGCGCAGGCCGTGAGCTATCATTTGAAATGGCCAGCTCAACCAAGAAATTCGCCTTGTTAACGCGTCAAGCACTTCTAAGTTACGCGCAAACACCTGAATGACTGAAGTTAAGTCTGGGCTTTCCCAATACCCGTCAACATAAGATTCACCAGCACCAATGTCACCTTGCAAAACGAAGCGGCTAAACATTTTAGGGTCTTTCACCTGAATCGTCGCAACCAATGGACTGGTTGCGTCACCAAACGTCATTTCGTTCGCGCCTTCAATCAACTTCAGTTGACCGAACTTTAATCGCGACAACACCGAAAATAGAATTTTTCTAGACAGCTTGTCTAAAGCAGAAAGAGTCATCGTTGAGTTGCTTAAGCTTTGTAATTGTCGAACTCTCGGCATTTTCAATTCCTTTCTTAAGGATGCTTATAAATCGGGACTTTCTTTAGAAAAAGTTTCACTGCGTGCCAGTAAATACCCCATACAATCTTAACGACTTGTATTGGATGCTTTCTTAATACGGAACGAATAGATTTTGAGTTCAATTCCTGCTTCGACAATTTCAATGTCGCATCAAACTCTAATTCATGGCGCTTAACACCAATGTGTACTACGCAGGTATCTTTTGGAGCCTTAATACGCCAATGGTAAGTCATATCCATCGGATTAAACGGGCTCACATGAAACGCTTTTTGGGTAGGCTGTTGGTCTTCTAAGTCAACTAAGTAATAGTGGCGCTCGTTCCAAGGTGTGTTAGACACCTCCGCCAACATGTGGGTGTACAACCCCTGCGTGTTACGTAGGAAGAAGCAATTAATTGGACTGAAATATATGCCCCAATTTCGAATATTACCCAAAAACGTAATATTCCCAGATAAAGGTTGGTCAGAAAGATCATTCATTTTGCGAAGCACCGCATCATGAATATCCTCATATTCTGGTTGGAAATAACCTTTCAAATAATCAGTATCTTTGAAGTGTAGCGGTGCCCAACGCTTCCTTTCCACTGACAAAAATTTACTTAGGCAATGTATAGATGAAAGTTCTTTCAAATCAAAGCACCACTGCATAATTTTATAACGCAGTTGATGCTTTTGAGGCATGAGTCTGCGGTGACCCACAACGCCCCAGTAAACGCCTGAATGGCTAGACATGGGCTATACCATCTTGCGGAGAAGGAACAATGGGATCTACATCAAAGCGCTCACATAAGTCGTTGGCACTACGCACGCCGTCCTCATGAAAACCGTTATACCAATAGGCTCCACAAAAGTGTGTTCTATTTACACCACAAATAGCCCCTCGTTCTTTTCGGGCCGCGAATGATTCCACTGAATACACCGGATGGTCGTAGACGAAACTTCTTAAAATCTTAGTAGGGTCAATTTTTGAAGTGCTATTTAAGGTTACACAAAATGTGTCTTTAGCCTCAATGCCTTGCAGAATATTCATGTTGTAGGTCAATGTTGTCGGCATGGTCAAAGCTTCGCTTTCGTTAGCCTTTACAGACGGTAATAAGTAGTTCCAGCTTGCCCAGGCTCTCTGTTTGCGTGGCAATAAACGCGTATCCGTGTGTAAAACCACTTCGTTCGCTTGATAAGGAATTCCGTCTAACACGCGTTTTTCGTCTTCTGTTGCATCCTTTAAAAGCGATAACGCTTGGTTGCTGTGGCAAGCAAAAACAACGTGGTCGTAGACGCGTTGCTCACCCGAAGCAAGAGTAATCAGCACGTCCTGGGCCCGCCGTTCAATCGACGCTATTTCAGTGTTAACCTTTATATTGTTCTCAAAACGTTTACATAACGGTTTAAGGTAGGTTCTAGATCCTCCC
Organism: Lysobacter sp. N42; assembly: GCF_004344885.1. Classification (NCBI taxonomy): domain Bacteria; kingdom Pseudomonadati; phylum Pseudomonadota; class Gammaproteobacteria; order Lysobacterales; family Lysobacteraceae; genus Lysobacter; species Lysobacter sp. N42. Next base: position 505,238 of record NZ_SKFB01000001.1, on the reverse strand, counting down.
TTAATAACATGCCACTGCGGTCTATCTTTAATGTCGAGTAAACCGTGATTTTCAAAAAACCGCAGGAAAAACCCTAAGGGAAAATCTTCAACGTCTTTCAAAGACGCAGACCAGATGGCTGCACACATCGGCTTTAAATAATTGTGCTGAAAGCTTTGCGACAAGGAAAGTTCGTCCATAAACTGTTTCAACGTCACTTTGTCGAGTGCTTCACTAGGCAGGTTTGCTTGCTCTTTAGCGGCTTTGTTGAATTTCAAAATCTCTGAAATGAACCGATAGAAGTTTGGAGACAATAAATTTCTGCGTTGCGCAAACAAAGTATTAAGGTTGTGTCCGTTGTACTCAAGCCCACTGTCTGGGTTCGTCACGCTAAAACTCATCTCAGTGTCTTGCCAAGTTACTTGCAACGAACGCATAAGGTTACGAAAAAGCGGATAGGTTTTGTTGTTGAAAACGATAAAACCGGTGTCTACCGCATAACTCTTTCCTGCTAGCGTTACATCAACGGTGGCTGTATGGCCCCCAATCGTTGACGCTTTTTCTAATACTTCAACATCATGCTTTTGACTTAACAAATGAGCAGCGGTGAGCCCTGAAACGCCACTGCCTACTACGGCGATTTTCATGCTTTATTCCTTGTCTAAACGGCTCGAAATCAGAACCTGTAATCTCATTGGCAATCTACTCATAAAGCGCAGAGCCCATCCAAAGACTCGTGGGAAATAAATTTGTGCTTTCCCCTTGTCTATTCCTTTACGTATTGCTTTTGACGCCTCCTCCACTGTTGTAAGAAAAGGCATCTCAAAATCATTCGCATCAGTCATGGGCGTTTTCACAAACCCAGGGGAAACCGAAGTTACGCGTATACCTCGAGACTTCAAATCTAACTTTAAGCTGTTGGTAAAATAATGAACTGCCGCTTTACTTGCCCCATAGGCTTCAGCACGAGTGAAAGGAAGAAGTCTAGCCATACTGTCGATGACCACTAGTTGGCTGCCAGCAGGTAGTTTGGGTATCAGCACACTGGCACAGTTCACAACTCCCATGAAGTTCGCGTCGAATACACGTTGAAACAACTCTGAATCCATCTCTCCTGCGTCATCTACATATTCACAGACACCCGCATTGAGGATTACACAGTCAATATGGTTTTCGCTGCTTAGCGCATCCTTGACGCTCTCTCTATCTGTCACGTCAAAAGTTTTTAAGACGCACTCTCCATTCTTTCCTGCGCCCTCGGAACTCTGAGATAATTCATTAAGCTTCGTTTTGTTCCTTCCACAAGCAATAACCTTGTTCCCTTGTGCAAGGTAATCTAATGCGAGTTGCTTACCAATACCTGACGTTGCACCTGTAATTAAGACCGTCTTCATAATTTTGCTCGCTTTTTGATTGCCCGAATAACCGAACTTACGATTGGAATTTGTTCGTAGAGCATTGCACCTAAATCAAAGTAGTCACGGTGAAACACGACTTTAGTTCCGTTGTCATTAGTAATAAGCCGGCTGGTACCATCGATAGAGAAAAACTTGCCACCATTCAATTTCGGATGCTCTAATGTCATGGTCCATACTAAGAACACAGTATTCTTAACGACTGTCGTCTCTTGTATGTCAAACGTACAACGCTTGGCGTTCGCCAAACCGTGTTGAAAATAGCTCTTTAACGCGTCTAAACCCTCAACCTTTTGCACAGGGTCTTGGAATATAATGTTCACATCATAAATATCTGGCAACATCGAAAGTGAATCTACAGACAAGTCAGCATAAAAAGCTTTAATCAACTCAATAATCTCGTCATTAACCATTTTTTATGCTCTTAAATTGCGTTAAAAACTTCTCCCGTTGAGTCTTGTGATCAACAATAGGTCGCGGGTAGTCGCTCTGTTTGTTTTTCAAGTACTCTTCAGGACGGTGAATATATTTTTTAGGTACGTCCTTTAACTCTTTGACCCAAGAACGGATAAAGTCACCATTAGGATCAAACCGTTCGCTCTGCCTTTCTGGATTGAATACTCGAAAATAAGGCACAGCATCAGTACCAGTAGAAGCACTCCACTGCCAACCTCCGTTATTTGCTGGGAAGCTTCCGTCAATGAGGTTTTGCATAAAATATTTCTCACCCCAACGCCAGTCGATGAGAAGATCTTTCACTAAAAAGCTTGCGGTGATCATGCGAAGGCGATTGTGCATCCAACCCGTTTCATTTAGCTGCCTCATTCCCGCGTCAACGATTGGGTAACCAGTATTGCCCGAGCACCATGCTGCAAATTTCTTCTCATCATTTTCCCAATTGAACGCGTCGGTTTCTTGAATAAACGCTTTACCGTAACTCAGGCGAGGAACATGCCACATTAGGTGCTGATAAAAATCACGCCACGCTAATTCGGATAGCCAGGTTTCTTGTCCTTGGTTAAGACCATCCGGAAAATTTGGCGAACTTTCCATCAGCTTTCTTATAACCGTGTTTACACCGATAGCCCCAATTTCAAACCATGGTGAAAATAGTGACGTAGAGCGCTCACTGGGGGCGTCACGGCCAGTGTGATAATGATTCACAACGTCATGAGTAAACGCATCGACGTGCTTTAAAATATCTTTGGTATCCGTACTCCAACTGTTACTACTATTCTTTTTTCCTTTTAGCGATACTTTTTGAAAGCTCAACGGCTCTGCCTTTGCTGACAAAGACGATGGAGACTCAGGCAAGCTTTCTGCTAATAACTTTTTCCAAGCTCGATAGAAAGGCGTAAACTTTTTAAAGTAAGTCCCCTGCCCGGTTTTTACCTTTTCCGGTGCAACGGCGATGACGTTATCGAAAATATGGGTAGAAATGTTGTGCTGTTGACACCAAGACGCAACCGCTTTGTCGCGCTGTTTCTCGTGAACTGGCATTTCACGATTAAAATAAACGGATTCTATATTTTGCTGTTTACATATCTTAACTAACTTGCCTGCACACTCTGCATACTCCTTCACCGAGATAACTTCGAGTACTACACCAAGCTCTGCCAACTCTTGACCAAGCGCATTCACACGCCGCTCATACAAGTCCCTCTTTATAGGAGCCCAATCATGTTCCTCCCACGTTTGCTCGGTTTCAAAAATAACAGCATGAAGCGTATCCTGGTTATTCCATGCTTGCGACACAGCTTGATTGTCAAACAGGCGTAGATCCTGCTTAAACCAAATAAGTCCGGCCATAGCTACAACCCGTATCTTAGTTTCAGTTGTTGAGGATAAGGATTAAAATACGACTGACTTGCCAAGTAGTCGTTGGGGTAAATTTTTTGGTAATGCTTTAATAATGTAAGTGGTGAGCTCAACGGCTCTATGCCTTTACGATACTGAAGTATGAGTTCCGCCAACTCTTCCTTTTCGACCTCAGATAGGTAATTTTTAAAATAACCTTGGACATGCTGCATCACGTTAGTGTGATTCTTTCGTGACGCGGGTTTACTTAACGCTTCCATAACTCTAGAAATGTACTCGTTTTCAAATCGCTCTGTAATTTGGTGGGTTTGTGCCAACTCGTGCCCGATCTGTCGATAAAGAGGCTGGTTATGTGCTAGTAGAAGCAATTTGTGGCGAGTATGAAAATCAAGTAACGCTTTTTTTGTAAGCGGGCGAGTTAGCCCTTGCCAGTCTGCGTATATGAACACGCGCAAAATAAAATTTTCACGCAGAAATGGATCATTCAAGCGACCATCTTCTTCAATAGGTAAATTAGGCTGTAACTCCATTAACCGCTGGGTAAAGATGCCGACTCCATTCTTTTCGTTATGCTTTTCCCCAGGCTTATATACTCGAACTCTTTCCATTCCACAGCTAGGAGACTTGGCACACAAAACGTAACCGCTTAACTGCGTGAATTTATCTTGGTGCTGATTGGCAAATCCCTGTAATTGCTCGGTGACATCGGTTTCTGTTTTTGGAATGAACGCTCGAACCCCCTTTTCATCATGTTGCTCAAGGCGAATGGAGGGACGAGGCACACTCAATCCTATACCGACCTCGGGGCACAATGGTTGAAACTGTACATATTTACTGAGTTCTTGTTGACAAAATAAAGAGGCTTTATGGCCACCATCAAATCTTACTTTTTGGCCCATCAGGCAAGAGCTAATTCCAACCTTAATCAATGTTTTACCTCGATTTTTTTAAAAGCTTTGAAACAAATACGTTGCAACGACTCCATTGGTTCAGCCTAACAACATTTTTGTTGATACAACTAATTCATTGAATGTAGGCCAATCATATTACCCTCTGAATCATTAGCGAGCGCAACGTATCCATAATCACCTATGGACATTTTAGAACGAACGATAGAACCTCCACTCACGCCGACACGAGCCTCCTCTTCCGCGCAATTTTCACACGAGAAATAGACGATAGTGCTGTTGTTACTGGGTGAAACACCTTCGGTACACACTAGCGCTCCAGAAGCTCCGTATGCAGACATATCCGAGGGAAAACCTCTCATAACAAGTTGTTCTTCCGTTGGGTTTCCTATCGGCTCGAGTTTAATTTTAAAAACGCTTTCGTAAAACTTCACAGCACGGGCCATGTCACTTACATACAATTCAAACCAACCTATCGGGTTATTCATAGTTGTCCCTCGCAGAGCTGTTGCTCGCAGTTGTGAAATAAAACACAACGTTCAATTCACGAAACGAAGATGAAAATTTAATCAAATTATTTAGATCCGAAATACTAACAGTATGCGTAAAAGGAACGAATTCACAACGTTTTTGAAGCAAATGATGTATCAGAGTCAAAAGCAAATACCATTGTTCCCGCTATCTTCTGTCGTTTTACCAGGCGGCCGAATGAAATTGCGCATATACGAACCACGCTCTTTGTCGATGGTTAAAGAAGCCATGAAGAACAACGCGGGTTTTATCTGTGCCTCCTTAAATAGCAAAGGAAATACAGATGAAAACACGCACATTCATCCTATAGGCACAATAGTCGAGATAGTTGATTTTGACGCGTTGAATGACGGTATGCTGGGGATAACTGTTCAAGGCGCTAGACTAGTCAGAATATTCAATATCACCACTGACAAAACCAACTTACGACGTGGGGACATTGAATTCTTGGAGCATAATTCAACGTTGCAAACTCCTGAAGCATTTCCAGTATTGGTCGAGAAGCTGAAAGAAGTTTTTGAACAATTCCCCGAACTAGAGGCTCTATATCCGAAAAAATATTACGACGACGCCAGTTGGGTGTGCTTACGTTGGTTGGAAATTTTGCCGTTAGAAGCTAGCGTTAAGCAAAGCTTGCTGACCCATCAATGCCACCATGTACTCACTGAATACATCGCGTCTTTGTTTGAAAAAGAGCAGATGAGCAAAGAAACCGAATAAATAGTGATCTATATAGAAACCTCCGGAGTAAATTGTTTAGTAAACAACGTTTGTATATAAGCTTAGAAGGCGTAGACTACTATGCAGGTTGCACAAGCGAGAAATAACGGTAAACAAATGAAAAGAAGCGCCATTGCCGATAGCGCAAAATGTTCAGCAGAGTATCTTTCAGGGTTACTGTCGAAAGTTGCTCTCGAACAGTCTAGGGCTGCATTTAGTGAACTATTCAGCTATTTCGCCCCGAGATTACTGGCGTATGGCACGCGACAGTTTGGCAATGAAGCTATTGCTTCAGACTTGGTTCAGGAAACCATGACAAACGTATGGCACAAAGCTCATTTGTTCAAAGCAGACAAAGGTTCACCGACAACGTGGATTTTCACCATCGCACGTAACATCAGATTCGATTTCCTTCGTAAGAACAAACATCGAATGAACGACCTTAGTGCGGACGATCTATGGCCCATTCTTGCAGAAACGAACGAATCGTTTGACGACGACGTATCTTTAGATCAAACGGTCTTACTACAAGAAATTCAGAGTTACTATGCTCAATTACCCGACAACCAACGTATTGTTATAGAAAAAATTTATCTGGAAGGAAAGTCTCAGCAAGAAGTTTCTGATGCGTTAGAAATACCATTAGGAACGGTAAAGTCTAGAACTCGATTAGCTCTCCAGAAGTTAAAGGAGATGATTGTTAGCCATGATTAAATTTCACCCCAACGACCAACTTATTGAGAAATATGCTGCTGGCAGCTTGTGCACAGCCACATCAGTCGCAGTAGCAACTCATGTTGATATGTGTTCGCGCTGTCAGCAACAGGTAAAAGATGCTGAAGAAATTATGGCTCGTCGTGTGCTGCAAGACATCCGAACGCCCAGAAGCGCAAACCTTGAAGCAATGTTCGAGCAGATTATCGAGTCTCGCCCGCCGAAAGAATTGAAACAGGAACAAGTTGACCCGTTTATCAGCTTGGAGGGGAAAAAGTTTCGTCTACCTTCCACGCTGGCGCGTCAAAAGCATCGTATCGGGCATTGGAGTTGGGTTCCCGGAAAAATGATGAAGGCGCATGTTGATATTGGAGAACAAGAGACTTTAGACCTTATTTATATGGCTGAAAACAGCAAGGTTCCGGAGCATACGCACCGAGGTCAAGAAATTACACTCGTGCTAAATGGCGTTTTCAATGACGAAAAGAACGAGTACCGCGACGGAGACTTTGTTTTACTCGATAAGAAACATACCCATACACCTGAAACGCAACATGAAGATTGTTTAACGCTTGCCTCTTTAGACGCTCCGTTATACTTCACCTCAGGTATCGCAAGGTTACTCAACCCGTTCAGTAATTTATTTTTCAAATAAGCATAAAAAAAGGTGAATGCAGCGCATTCACCTTTTTTCCTTCCTGCTTCCGCAAGCCTATTTTTTGGCGTCTTCCACTCTCGCTTTAAGCTTCTGACCAGGTCTAAAGGTAACCACCCTACGCGCAGAAATAGGAATATCTTCGCCTGTTTTAGGGTTTCTGCCCGGCCGTTCCGCTTTATCACGGAGATCAAAATTTCCGAAACCAGATATTTTCACTTGCTCTCCACTTTCAAGAGCAGCTCTTATTTCTTCAAAAAACATTTCAACCAATTCTTTGGCGTCTCGCTTACTAATGTCGAGCCTTTCATGTAATTGTTCTGCAATATCTGCTTTCGTTAGTGCCATTTTAACTATCCCTCAATACCGCGTTAAACTCTTGTTTAAGTAGGTCAACGACGGTTGCCACAGATTCATTAACGTCTTGCTCTTCCAATGTACGGTCTTCAGCACGCAGTATAAGTGCTAATGCCAAGCTTTTCTTATCAGAAGGTAGATTATCACCTTGATAAACGTCAAATAAGTGTAGGTCAACTACATGATTTGCGCCAACTTTCTTGACAGATTCTAGCAATTCGCCTGCCGCTAGGTTTTTGTCTACCACTAAAGCTAAGTCTCTACGAATAGACGGGAACTTAGAAATGGACTTCGCAACCGGAATATTGCGCTCTAAAATAGGTGTTAACTCAAGCTCGAACACAAAGGTTCTGGACTTTAATCCGAATGTTTTTTCAAACTGCGGATGTAACGCACCAACGAAGCCTATGTATTGGCCGTCTTTATAAATCGCCGCGCTTTGTCCTGGATGCAACGCCGAATGTTCGGATGCTACAAAGCGGTAGTCAGACAAGAAACCATGAGCCTTTAATAGAGACTCTACATGACCTTTCACCGTAAAGAAGTCAGTTGGCTTCGAACCTTGTTGCCAATGTTCACCATAAACAGGCCCATAAACAACGCCACCGATCACTGAAACTTGCGAAATACCATTTTCCGCATCTTCCTGAGGTGTGAACTTTAACCCCGTTTCAAATAGCTTCACACTCGAGTGCTGTCGCTTCTGATTATAACCCGCAGCAGACAGCAAGGCTGGCAGCAAGCCTAGGCGCATAGACGACATATCTACTGAAATTGGGTGAGGCAAATTAAGCGCCGCACTCTCAGGGTAGAGTAATGCCTGATGTTTAGGATCAACAAAACTATAGGTAATTGCTTCTTGATAGCCTTGGTCTAAAAGACGTTGTTGTAATTCATTCAGCGGAGTCACAGACTCTTCCTGACGCGTCATTTTTAACTCAGCTGTAGGCGCAACAGATGGAATATTATTGTAGCCGTATACTCGTGCCACCTCTTCAATGAGGTCTTCTTCTATAGCAATATCAAAACGATAAGGAGGAACTTTAACGCTCCATTCATTATCATCAAACTTCGTAGAGAAGCCCAAACGCTGAAGGATTTCTGTCACTTTTTGCGGATCTAATTCGATACCAAGTACTTTCGACAAACGTGAATTACGCAAAGTTACGTTCTTCGTTTGTGGTAAAAAGTTCGTATCTTTCGCTTCTGTAATCGGGCCTGCTTCACCACCGCAAATACTTAATACAAGTGAAGTAGCACGTTCCATAGCGATACGCTGTAACTCGGGGTCTACGCCTCTCTCATAACGGTGTGACGCGTCCGTATGAAGGCCAAAACGACGAGCCTTACCCATTATGAATTCAGGGTTAAAATACGCGCTCTCTAAAAAAATATGACGAGTTTTCTCGGTTACTCCAGACGCTTCGCCACCAAAGATTCCTGCGATAGCTAAAGCCTTTTCTTGATCGGCAATCACTAATACATCATCTGAAAGCTCAACAACTTCACCATCTAAAGTCTTAAGCGACTCGTTTTCTTTCGCGAAACGAACTTGTATTCCACCTTTTAAAGTATCGAAGTCGAACGCATGCATCGGGTGACCAAGTTCTAGCAATACAAAGTTGGTAATGTCGACCACAGGATCGATACTACGAATACCGCTACGTCTTAACTTTTCCACCATCCATAGTGGTGTTTTGGCATTCATATCAATATTTTTGATGACGCGACCAAGATAACGAGAGCAAGCTTCTTTAGCATCTAACTGAATAGCTAGCGTATCGCGAATCGTTGCCTTATTGTCGTTAACACGCGGTTCAGCTACATCTAAATTGTTAAGTACACCCACTTCACGCGCTATACCACGAATACCTAAGCAGTCTGCACGGTTTGGGGTTAGGTCGACATCTAGAGTTTTGTCGTCCAGATTCATCCACTCACGAAAGTCTGTACCTATAGGTGCGTCCGATGGAAGCTCAAGAATACCGTCGTGGTCGTCGTTTAGCTCTAGTTCAGACGCTGAACAAAGCATGCCATTCGAGGGCTCGCCACGCAGCTTTGTTTTCTTAATTTTAAAGTTACCAGGTAAGACCGCACCAATAACCGCGACAGCAACCTTAATACCTAAGCGGCAGTTTGGCGCACCGCAAACGATATCTAGAAGCTCGTCACCACCAACGTCTACTTTAGTTACACGAAGCTTGTCTGCATTAGGATGTTGTCCACATTCTTTAACTTCACCGATAACTACGCCGGTAAACTCACCTGCAACAGGTTCAACAGCGTCGACTTCCAAGCCAGCCATACTTAATTGCTCAGCGAGTGCCGTACTATCTAACTCTGGGCTTACCCATTCACGTAACCAATTTTCACTAAACTTCATTATCCTACTCCTTAGTTAAATTGGCTTAAGAAACGCAAATCGTTTTCAAAGAACGCGCGCAAGTCGTTTACGCCATAACGCAACATCGTTAGGCGCTCAACGCCCATACCAAATGCGAAGCCAGTATATTCTTCAGGATCAATATTTACGGCCTTCAGTACGTTCGGGTGAACCATACCGCAGCCTAAAACTTCTAACCACTTACCACCTTTTCTCCGCACATCAACTTCTGCAGAGGGCTCTGTAAATGGAAAATACGAAGGTCTGAAACGAATTTCCAAATCTTCTTCGAAAAAATGATGTAAAAAGTCATGCAAAATTCCTTTCAATTCAGTGAATTTCACATTTTTGTCAACCATCAAGCCTTCTACCTGATGAAACATCGGCGTGTGTGTTTGGTCGTAGTCGTTACGATAAACACGCCCAGGAGAAATAATGCGTAAAGGAGGTTGTTCCACTTCCATGGTTCTAATCTGTACACCTGAAGTTTGCGTTCTAAGCATCGTTTCAGGGGTAAAATAAAAGGTATCGTGGTCTGCACGCGCTGGATGCTGTGCGGGAATATTCAATGCGTCAAAGTTGTGGAAGCTATCTTCAACTTCAGGACCTTGTTTAACGCTGAAACCAAGTTGACCAAAATAAGCTTCAATACGTTGAATGGTGCGTGTAACAGGGTGAAGCTCGCCTGCTTTCACGGAAACCCCTGGCAGCGTTACGTCTACCCTTTCAGCTTCGAGCTTTACAGCCATAGCTTCGCGCTGTAAATCGTCTCTACGTGCATTTAGCAACGACTGGAATTCTTGCTTTGCTTCGTTAATTGCCTGACCTGCAGCTGGCCGTTCTTCTGCCGACAACTTACCTAACCCTTTCAGGTGTTCTGTAAATTGACCTTTCTTACCCATGTAAGAAACTCGAACTTCATCGAGTTCCTGCACGGTACTCGCGTTTTCTATCGCTGTTTTGGCAGCATTAAGCGTTGCTTGTAACTCCATTAGAATCCTCTGTATTTCTGCTGGCGGAGGCAATTATATGTTCTGCAGTTTTTGAAGGCAGAATAATACCAGAAAGCAAAGAAAAAGGGAGCCAATTGGCTCCCTTTCTTAAGACAAACCTCAGCTTAAATTAAGCTGAAAGGCCTTCTTTCGCTTTTTCAACAAGAGCAGTGAAACCTGCTTGGTCGTGAACAGCGATGTCTGCCAGAATCTTACGATCGATCTCAACAGATGCCTTTTTCAAGCCATTGATAAAGCGGCTATACGACAAACCACCTTGACGCGCTGCAGCGTTGATACGAACAATCCACAACTGGCGGAATTGACGCTTCTTCGCACGACGGTCACGGTATGCATATTGACCCGCTTTAGTTACAGCTTGAAACGCAACGCGATAAACGCGACTACGTGCACCGTAATAACCTTTCGCCTGCTTCAGTACTTTTTTGTGACGCGCACGCGCGATCACACCACGTTTTACTCGTGCCATGCTCTATCTCTCCTCTTATGCGTACGGTAACATGCGATCAACTAACACTACATCGTTCTGATGTACCATGTTTTTCGCACGAAGGTGACGTTTACGCTTAGAGCTCTTCTTGGTCAAAATGTGACGCAAGTGAGACTGCTTGCACTTATAACCGCCTGAAGCAGTTTTCTTAAAGCGCTTAGTAGCGCCTTTTACACTTTTCATCTTTGGCATTACAAAAACTCCGCATTGATTGCCAATTGAGTTACAGGGTGAGAAACCGACATGATTTCTACTTGAGAACCACTGCTACTTCTTACTATCAGGTGCCAAAACCATAATCATTTGACGACCTTCAGCCCGACGAGGGAAAGCCTCGCAGTTAGATATTTCATCTAAATCGAGTTTAATTCGCTCTAGAAGTTGAATACCCAACTCTTGGTGTGCCATTTCTCGGCCACGGAAACGCACGGTGACTTTAGCTTTGTCCCCCCCCTCAAGAAAGCGACGCAGGTTGCGCAGTTTGACCTGGTAATCGCCTTCATCTGTGCCAGGACGGAATTTAACTTCCTTAACCTGAATCTGTTTCTGCTTTTTCTTTTGCTCTTTCTGCTGTTTACTTTTTTCGTAAAGAAACTTGCCGTAATCCATGATTCGACATACGGGCGGTTCAGCATTAGGGCTAATTTCTACCAAGTCGAGACCGGCTTCTTCAGCCATCCCTATCGCTTCGTTAATACTTACGACTCCGACTTGTTCACCTTCTGCGTCAATCAACCGTACTTCCGAAACGGTGATGGCATCATTAATCCGGGTTTTATCGGTCTTTTGACCTTTTCTTCCACCTTTAATGGTTTCTTCCTCCAGCAAATTTTATTAAAGAGTACGAGCAGCTACTTCACTACCAAGCTTTTCTATAAACGCTTCGGTCGTGAGTTTTCCTAAATCTTCACCACTGCGAGTACGTACCGCAACTTGTTGTTGTTCGACTTCTTGGTCACCAACAACTAACAAGTAAGGCACGCGTTTAAGCGTGTGCTCGCGAATTTTAAAGCCAATCTTCTCATTTCTCAAGTCAGCTGTCGCCCTAAATCCTTTATTTTTCAGTTCTGACACCAAATTTGAGACATAATCGGCCTGTTTATCGGTAATATTCATCACCACAACCTGGTTTGGCGACAACCAAGTTGGGAAAAATCCAGCGTATTCTTCGATTAAGATCCCCATGAAACGTTCTAGAGAACCTAAAATTGCACGGTGAATCATCACTGGAATGTGGCGTTCGTTATCTTCGCCAACATAACTCGCACCTAAACGCTCCGGCAGAGCAAAGTCGAGCTGAACTGTTCCGCATTGCCAAGCACGGCCGATTGTATCAAAAAGCGTGAATTCAATTTTCGGACCATAGAAAGCGCCCTCACCTGGCAAATATTCAAATTCAATGTCTTGCGACTTCAACGCTTCAGACAATGCACTTTCAGCACGGTCCCACATTGCGTCGTCACCTAAACGCTTCTCTGGCCGAGTCGACAATTTCACTTGGATATTGTCAAAACCAAATGTTTGGTATGTCTCGTAAACCATACGAATACAGCCCGCAACTTCTTCTTGTACCTGAGATTCAGTACAGAAAATATGTGCGTCGTCTTGAGTAAATCCACGAACCCGCATTAGTCCGTGTAAAGCACCTGACGGCTCGTTACGGTGACAGCAACCAAATTCAGCCATACGCAAAGGTAAGTCGCGGTAAGACTTTAAGCCTTGGTTAAATATCTGAACATGGCCTGGGCAATTCATCGGCTTCACCGCGTAGTCACGGTTTTCTGAATGCGTTGTAAACATCAGTTCAGAAAACTTATCCCAGTGGCCAGAACGTTCCCAAAGCACACGGTCCATCATTAACGGACCTTTAACTTCTTGGTAATCGTATTCGCGAAGCTTTTCACGTACAAATTTTTCTAATTCCTGAAAAACAGTCCAGCCGTTGTGATGCCAAAATACCATTCCAGGTGCTTCTTCCTGCCAATGGAATAGATCTTGCGCTTTACCGATTTTACGGTGATCACGCTTTTCTGCTTCTTCCAAGCGTTGCAAATAAGCTTTTAATTGCTTTTTGTCTGCCCACGCTGTGCCATAAATTCGCTGCAACATTTTGTTGTCTGAGTCGCCACGCCAATACGCACCGGCTACTTTCATAACTTTAAAGTGTTGACAGAAGCTCATGTTAGGCACGTGCGGTCCACGGCACATATCTATATATTCTTCGTGGTGATATAAACCCGGGCGGTCACTCTTCTCAATGTTCTCATCAAGAATCTCAACTTTGTATGACTCACCACGCTGCACAAAGGTTTCTCTTGCTTCTTCCCAGCTTACTTTCTTTTTGACGACCGCATAGCCTGTTTTCGCCAACTCTTTCATGCGTTTCTCTAACGCATCTAGGTCGTCTTGCTGCAAAGGTTTGTCGATATCTACGTCGTAATAAAAGCCATTATCGATAGTTGGACCAATCGCCATTTTCGTATCAGGCCAAAGCTGTTTAATAGCATGGCCTAGTAAGTGAGCACACGAGTGGCGGATAATTTCTAAACCTTCCTCGTTTTTACTGGTGATAATCTCTAAGCTTGCGTCTTCAGTGATCAAGTCACAAGCGTCGACAAGTTCACCGTTAACACGTCCAGCAATCGTTGCTTTGGCTAAACCAGGGCCAATATCAGCAGCGACGTCGAGTACAGAAACATCGTTAGAGAATTCGCGTTTACTAGAATCGGGAAGCGTAATTACAGGCATGACTTCTATTTCCTTTCACAGTGGTGACACCTACCAAGTGCCACTTGTATATGCATTGTATAAAAAGGTAGACGGTAGTACATTGTGCACCGCCTCAAAAAGAAGCGAAACTATACCTAAAATCGGCACTTGAATCAAACCAGCAAAGTAACTCTAAATGTCTATTTACCTTGGTCAAATTGCGGCACTTACCGCAGCCGCATGTTGGGCTTTAGCCACTATTTTATATAGTCGAAGTACCCAAACATTAAGCTCTATGCAACTAAACTTTGTGAAAAGTCTAATTGCTACTCCGCTGCTGTTGCTTGTAGCCATCCTAATGCCCGGCAACTTTTGGCAAGGATGGGATATGCCGCAGTTTGCTCTTATGCTGATTAGCGGTGTTATCGGGATAACTATCGGGGACTCGTTATATTTCGCATCCTTAAGGCGTTTAGGCCCTGGTAAAACAATTCTTCTCGAGTATTTAGCTCCGCCGTTAGCTGCTGTTATAGCTTGGCTAACCCTGAGAGAAACACTTTCTTTATTGCAAGGCCTTGGAAGTTTAATCGTTATACTAGGTGTGCTTTGTGTCATTACTGAGAAACAAAACCACGAAGGACAACCACGAAAGTACGCATATTATTTGTTTGGGGTGGGTGCAGCTCTCTGCCAAGCGATCGGGTTAGTTATGGCATTTTCCGCATTCTCTAACATAGAGGTCTCCCCCATCGAAGCGGCTTTTGTACGAATTGGCGGAGGTACGCTGGTGTTAACCGTTGCTTTAGCTCTAACACAACAGCAAATATTTAGGCGAACTCAAGCCAGTTTGCGCCACACAAACCTAAAATCGCTATTTTTCGCGGTATTTGTGGGTACATTTTTAGCGATTTGGTTGCAACAAGTCGCAGTAGCTACTGTATCACCAGGTATTGCCCAGACCTTACTTTCCACTGCACCACTGTTTTTGTTGGCTACACAAATGGTTACCGGCTCCAAACCGACATTAAGAGCTATCGGCGGAACTATCATAGCTATGTTTGGCATAACAACATTGTTTATTTGGGTTTAAACATAGTTTTTAACTAAATATGCCGTATTCATCGATAGTTAAGTGATTAAGCAATCACCCGCCTTTCACAGTGCAAAAGCGTTGCTAAACTTAATTTAGGTTCGGCAACAAGAGACAAGCTTATGTCTGAGGAGAAACTGCAAGACGCTATTGTGCACTGCCCACACTGCGGCCATAACGTGCATGTCGACATCGACCTTAGTGAAGATGAGCAAGATTATATGGAAGAGTGCCAAGCGTGCGGAGGTGACATTCATTTACACTTGTTCTTACACCCAAGTGACGAAAAATATCACCTTCGAATTAACGCAGACGACGAGCAATACTACTAGTTAGCGGATAGCCCAAATTTGCCACTAGCCATTACACGCTTAACTGTTTCAACGGTCGTGAAGGTTGTTTGGTCAACCTCAATATTGACCTTATCGCCGGCTTTAAGGCTACCCAAGTTCGTCACCTCAAGCGTTTCAGGGATTAAATGAAGCCAAAAACCTTGCTTCTCCACCTCCCCTACTGTCAAACTTGCACCGTTCACAGCAATAAATCCCTTTGAGAAAACATATTCCAGCCAAGGTTCCGAAAGCCCGATAAGCATACGGCAGTTGCTTTCCGTATCAACCCTCTCTAGTAGTGTTCCCTGAGACTGAACGTGACCAGAAACAATATGTCCACCAAGCTCAGTACCCATTTGCAAGGAGCGCTCAACATTCACCTGAGTGCCGACTTCAAGCAAACCCAAGTTGGTTTTATCTAAAGTTTCGTCAATCACGTCAAAACGAATAAACGCACGACCTGATTTAAGTCCAAACTCAACAGCTGTTAAACAACAACCATTCACCGCGACACTTGCGCCCTTTTCTAAATTCTCTATCCACTTTTCGGCAAGCGACACGGTTAATTGTCTAAACTCTGATTGATCGACAATGTCAGAAACGATAGCTTGAGTTTGCACGATTCCTGTAAACATGAAATAACCGCCATAGGTAATTCTTTAATAATGTTACGTATTGTACGAAATTTAAATTTTCACCACCACAGCCGAGGCTATCTTTCTCTTATATGTGCTTTTCTCCTAACTATGGCGTTAGTTAGCTGCACTAAAGGGGAGTCCGTATGGTTGAGTTATCACGCCGCTATATCTCAATTTTCTGAGAATAATGCAGAGTTTGAAACAGACTCCATTCGTTGGCCGCCGGCGAAACGAAACTCTGTGATCAACCTCAACAACCCGCAAATAACGCTCTACAATTCGTTGCAGCTCAATCATTGTAAATTGGGGCAGCTGGTTGCTCAACGCAACAGTTCCCTTGGCAACGTATTAGTCCCTGCCAACGAGCTTTTGCATAATATAGAGGTTTTACAAGCAATTCCTCAGTGTATTGAGAACCAAAATATCAGCGAAGATCTCGCGTTAACACTTCAGGAGATGGCTTCTATTAAAACGTCACAAATTTCCGCTCATATTCATAACTTTATTGTGGCAAGCGAAGCTATGCAAAATGCGCTTACTCCCTCAAGTAGAACTTTTTCACGCGTAACTACAGACGACTCTGAAGAGCTTCAAGCACTCGCCTATGTCGCACAGGAGCTAAATAACATGAATGAGTTACGTGAAGGCTATGCAATTGACAAACAAACATGGAATGAGAGTTTGCAAACGTTACATAGGGGAAGCTATTTACCTCAATTATGGATGTCGATTACTAGGTCTACAGAGCAACTCAGAAGCGCATCTCAGCAGTTACAAGAGTTACTACAAGAATCAACTTGCACACCATCCCAGTATGAAGCTTTTCAGCAAATTATGACTAAGTTCAATGAGCAAATATCGCCTTTAGTAACAAGCACCATAGATGCGGGGGAAGTAGCACGTGAATCAATCAACACTTTAAAGGGTTTAGTACAACATGCTGGCTGGCAACAGCACCTTAATTTCATCGGTAATTACCAAGCATTACAACAAGCATTTGAGCAGCATCAGTCAGAGCTCAACCAACTACAAAGAAGTTGCAGTACTTAATTTTACAGACGCTTACGAATATGAAGCTGCGCCGTAGCTAAACTAATATGCGCCGGTGTTTCCCCTATATACTCGCCATCTGCGTGCATCGGTAAATTGTCGGTTGTTACATCAATAGACTTAAACTGACCGGTAGTCACAAATCTTTTGGAGGTATGCGTCCCTTTGAATATCTGTGCAAAACCCCGCATTTTCGCAACAATCGAGCGATCTTCAACGCAGGTATATGACAAGAAGCCGTCTTGAGCATCTGCATGGGGTACAACTTTCATTCCGGCCCCATAATACGGAGCGTTTGCGACTACAAACATTAAGCATCGCAGCTGTTCAATAGCACCCTCATCTGTTGTCGCTGAAAATGGCTTACCACGATAAGTAAACAACATACGAATAGCAGACAACGCATAAGTTAAAACAGGAAAGAAAGACTTACTGGACTGAATGCGTTTAATTAAAGCGCCATCAAAACCGATCCCCACAGAGTCAATAAACTTTGTATCGTTTACTTGCCCTACATCACAGCTTTCACTTTTTCCGAGTACGGCGGTTTCAATATAGAACTCAAGGCCTTTACCTAACCCCAACCAATAACGTCCAAAGTCGTTACCTGTGCCTGCGGGAATATAACCAATATCCCCAGTAAAATCAGTTAATAGGTTAACCGCTTGGTGCAACGTCCCATCACCACCAATGACTATGGCGTCGCTAAAACTCTCAAGGCGCTCGGAGAATTTGTCTTTTGCTTCAGATAACTTAGGCTCTGTTGTAAAAACAACATATTCACGCCCAAGTTGCTTCAATTTTTGCTTCAGCATCACCAATACTTTGGCGCGCTTTTCGGCATAAATAGGATTAAATATTATTAGTGTTTTCAAAAATTATAGTTCTTCAAGCTGCTGATTAGTCATGTTTAAGTACCGATCTACGGGTGGAACATCCGCTTTCCTGTGAGCGAAGTAGATTACCGTTTTGTCTTTGAATAAAAGACTTAATTTTCCCTCAATCTTCTCGCGCGTAGCTTTATCTATGCCACGGAAAGGCTCATCTAAAATAATGAATTCACTGTCTTGTAGCAATACTCGAGCTAGAGATATTCGCCTTGCTTGTCCACCGGAAACGTTAGCGCCCTGGCTTTCCAGTAGCATGGCTAATCCTTTCTTGTGAGATTTAACCCAGTCATCTAACTGCACGGTATTTAACACATCCCAAACCCGCTGCTCCGTAATAGACACATCACCTAATGTTAAATTTTCCCATAAACTTCCCGAAAAAATTTCATCTCCCTGCATTAGGTAAGATATCCGCTGCGTTTTTAAAGTCTCTGGGCTAACAGGCTGTCCACCCCAAATAATACGTCCCTTCGTTAAAGGTAAAATGCCGACTATAGCGTCAGCTAAGCTTGATTTTCCCACGCCTGAGCTAGCGAGTACCGCGACATGGTTTCGGGTTTCAATCTTTAGGTGTTGTACCGACAACAATAAGCGTTCACGCCTGTAGATTTCTAAATTTTTTATCACTAACCCATTTGTATTGCAGTCAGTAACCTCAATCTTTGAGCCTGTTTCTTGAGTCAATTCAGACAGCGAAGACAATGCTGACGTTACTTCGCCGTATCGTAAGCTACCTACAATCAACTGCTGCCAACTCTCTGCTAGAGCTACTAAACCCAGTACAATAAACACAGCCATCGGGCCTGAAATACTGTCATTTTTCCAAGCATGGATAGTTGTGAGTGTGATGAAGAGAACCATTACTCCATGAATAAACACAGTTCCTGCCATCTTGAGGCCCATCATGGATTCATTATCATCCACCGATTGCGCATACTGCTCACTGATTTCTACCATAGATTTTCGGTGAGTTTCCGTTAAGCCCCAAGCAGTGCGCTCTGGTAATAACGCCAGGAAATTATATGTATTTTTCTTAAAGTCGAACTCAGAGGTGTATTCTGCTTTCGATTTTATTTTTGCATTTTCGGCCCCTTTACGTACAAACCACGCGGTAAACGCTACAAAGACTCCATAGATAATTGCTACGGGCCAGTACACGATGGCAAGCACTACAAGCATCAACATAGAAGTGGATATGAATAACAACCAAGGTGTTGCTATACGCAACCAATACAGTTCCAAAACCGACAAATCACGGTTTATTTTGTGTGACAGTTGAGCAACGGAGAGCCCTTTTATTGTGGCAAAATCCATTTGCCGTAGCTGTTTAAAGGTCCACACGCGCCATATACTCTGTATTTTTAGAATAGCGTCATGATTAAACACACGCTCACCGTAACGAGAAACGGTTCTAAGCACAGCAAAAAGTCGAATAGCAGCTCCGGGCGTATAAATATTGATAGCTCCAATCAACGCCAATACCCCGGCGAATGCCGAAGCCGTGATAAACCACCCGCTCAGCGCGAGTAAGCCAACCGTGGAAATTAAACTTATAAAAGCTAAGGCCAACCCACATGACAAAGTTCTTACCAAAGCTTTGTCTTTTGACAAACCTCTAAACAAAGGGTGCAAGATAGGCCTAAACATTGACTGACTCCAAGGCGGTGCCACATATAGCTATCTCTTTGTCACAAACCGCCAGAACATCAGCGTCGTGGCTAGCAATAATCATTACATAACCCTGCTGTTTCAATTGCTGTATTAAGTTAATTACTTGGGCAGCATGGTGTCGGTCTAAGCTCGCCGTAGGTTCGTCCCACACCACGACATTTGACGAACTAATCAATGCTCGCGCCACCGCCAACCGCTTTAATTCACCTCCAGATAAACCAAAACCATCCGGCCCTAAATAAGTTTCTAAACCGTTCGGCAGCTCATTGAATAGCGATCCCAACCCCGCCTGCTGTAGGCAAAAAATAATCTCTTCATCAGTGCAGTTCGGAGCTGCCAACTTAAAGTTTTCTCTTAAGCTACCTTGTATAACTGCTGGCATCTGCGGCAAATAATTAATTGCAGCCTGTTCAAAGGTCTCCGGTTCAATACGAACATTGCCAGCTCTTTCAGGTTGAAGCCCCGCAATAGTTTTCAACAAAGTAGACTTGCCCACACCTGTTGGCCCGGTAATAACCACGCATCCGCCTTTATTCACATCAAATGAAATGGGTGACAAAGCAAGGTTTTCGCCATTGTATCCGAGCTCAAGTTTCTCTACGCGAATAGCATGCACCACAAAGTTCTCACGCTCGCCAGCAGTCGTAGATGGCTCGAAGTCGACTCGTGTGATTAAGTCTGCGGCAGCACCTAGTGCCTTAGCACGATCGTGGTAGTAATTTGCAAACTCTCTTATCGGTTGAAAAAACTCCGGAGCTAACATCAGCAGTAACAATCCAGAAAACCAAGTCATCTCGCTAGCGGGTCCAATACTGTGAAAGCCCAAAAGCGCGAACCCTACATATATGGCCACTGCTGCTATGGCTACAGCAGTGAAAAATTCGAGCACCGCTGACGATAAAAAGGCGACTTTTAGAGTGCGCATATTAATCATTCTGTATCGTTCGGAAGCTCTGTGAATCTCCTGCTCTGCCCAATCACTGCGGTTAAACAAACGTAGCGTGGTAATGTTTCGGACACGATCAATGAAAATAGAAGAAACCCGCCGCAATGTTTGAAAATGCTTTTGGTTCAGTTTTTCTGCTCCCATCCCCACTAACGCCATAAATAACGGTATTAAAGGGGCAGAAAACAGTAAAAATAGACCTGCGATCCAGTCTAAGTAGAAAACAACACTGATCACGGCTAATGGAATAACAACAGACACATATCGCTGAGGAAGGTATTTCAGAAAATAGCTTTCCATTGCGGCAACAGGCTCTATCAACAAATTTGATTCAGAAAAGTCGATTTGCTGGCCAGCATTAGCTTGCCAATAATTGATTACGGCATTATTTGTCGCACTACGCATCTTATAGCGAAGTACTGAGCTCCAACGTACTTCCCATATAGATATCAGATAACTTAATAAAGTAACAAACAGCCACAACGTAATAGCGGACCATGGCATCAAGTCATGATCACTTCCAATAACGGTTGCGAGAATATAAGCGAGTAAGCCAATCCAAACTACTCTTGTAAGTTGCTTAGAAACAACCAACAGAGTCAGAATTGTCGACGTTTTAGAGAATGAACGGTGTAAGCGCGCCAATAACTGGCGCGCTTTTTCTTGTTCTGACATAAAGTTTGTTTAATTAGTGATAGCCATGACCGGCTTTAACTTTGCCTCTGAAAACCCAGTATGTCCATGCCGTGTACACAAGTACGATAGGTATCACGAAAAGCAGCCCTAATAATAGGAAGAGTTGACTTTCGTGTGCAGAAGCCGCGTCCCACAAAGTAATACTTGGCGGCACTACGTAAGGAAACTTAGAGGCTAATAGCCCGAAATAGGTGAAGATAAACAAGCCCATAGTGGCTACGAATGGCGTTCCATCACGCTTTTGTTGCACAGCGCTATAAATTCTCCATGCACATAACAATGCCAAAACAGGAAGCAACCAAATAACAGAAATACCGCTAAACCAACGATTCGAGACAAACTCGTCGACAAATGGCGTGTACAAACTAATGGCGACAAAAACAACAAGCACGGCTAGCAATAAACGCTTTGTTACCCGATAGGCAAACTCTTGAGTTTCACCCTCAGATTTTAAAATTAACCAAGTCGACCCCAGCAAACCATAACCAGCTACCATCCCTAAACCGGTAAGTACTGTAAATGGTGTAAGCCAATCGAAAGCACCACCAACATATACGTCGTTTACAACTTCAAACCCCTGAATATAAGCCCCTACAACAGCACCCTGCGCAAAAGAAGCAACAATAGAACCACCAGCAAACGCCCAATTCCATAGATACTTTGAGGTTTTGGCTTTAAATCTAAATTCAAACGCAACGCCGCGGAAAATGAGACCGGCTAGCATCAGGAATACACCGATATAAAGTGCCGGAAGAAATATGGTGTACACCAAAGGAAATGCCGCTAGCAACCCCGCTCCACCTAATATCAGCCAAGTTTCATTGCCGTCCCAAACAGGAGCGACTGAGTTCATCATTACGTCTCTCGACTCTTCACTTGGAGCAAATGGAAATAGAATTCCCTGCCCTAAGTCGAAGCCGTCCATAAGCACATACATAATGACGCCAAATGCGATAATAGCGGCCCAAATAAAGGTTAAATCAAATACAGGTTCGCTCATGACTGTTGCTCCTCTAATTCCCAGCTTGCACCAGCGGCTGACAGTGGTCTCTTAGCTCGTTGCTCCGGGTGTTCACTTTCGTCTTCTGGACCTTGGGTTACGCCCGTTTGAATGACTCGCATCAGGTAATAAGCACCAGCGGCGAATACAATGGCATACACAAGGATGTAGCCAATCAAAGTGAACAAGGCCATCCAGCCGGTTAAGGACGGAGTGACGCCATCAGCGTGAGACAACTGTTGATAAATAAGCCATGGAGCTCGACCCGTTTCTGTCACAAACCAACCTGCAAGCACCGCTATAAAAGGAGCAAAACTCATGTAAGTTAAACCCTTGAGGAACCATTGTGACTTCACATATTTCTGCTTGTATCGTAATGCTAGGCCAATTACTGCGAAGAGAACCATTAACATACCCAAGCCTACCATCACTCTGAACGACCAGAAAACAATAGCAACAGGTGGTCTTTCGTCTTTGGGAACGTCTGTAATGCCAGGCACTTCACCATTTGGGTCGTGCGCGAGAATTATACTTGCAAGCGATGGAATACCGATTTCAAAGTGATTCTTCTCTGCTTCCTGATCTGGAATTGCAAAAAGCAATAACGGAACGTTTGTTTTCCTTTCCCAGTTCCCCTCCATGGCGGCTACTTTAATGGGTTGGTGTTCTAGCGTGTTAAGACCATGGATATCACCAACGACCACCTGAGCTGGCGCGATGACTAGCAGCAGCCATAAGGTCATCGACAAGGCTTTACGGTGTACTTCTACGTCTCGCTTGCGCAGAATAAACCATGCACTCACTCCAGCCACTACAAAAGCACCGGTAAGGAACGAGGCTAGCGCCATGTGGAAAAAGCGAGGCCATAACGAGGCATTAAAAATAGCATCACTCCAACTCACCACATGGTATAAACCGTCTCTCAGTTCTACACCTGCTGGGGTTTGCATCCAGCTGTTTGCAGAGAGAATCCAGAAAGACGAAATGAAGGTTCCAGTAGCAACCATAACCGCAGACAGAAAATGAATACCTTGTGGAACTTTGCCTCGACCGAAAAGCAAAATACCTAGAAACGCCGCTTCTAGAAAGAATGCCGTCACTACTTCATAACTTAATACAGGTCCAAGGAAGTTAGCAGACAACCGAGAAAACTCACTCCAGTTTGTTCCGAACTGAAAAGCCATTACGATTCCAGAAACAACCCCCATACCAAACACTACGGCAAACACCTGAGTCCAGAATTTTGACAACTGCTCCCAAACAGGGTTTTGAGTTTTAAACGACAATCCCTGCAGTACGGCGATATAGGAAGCTAATCCAATCGTAAACACAGGGAAAATGGCATGAAATGAAACCACGAACGCAAATTGAATTCGTGAGAGTAATAAGGGATCGAGTTCCATGGCTACGTCCTTAGATAAGAATTTTCTAATATAATAACAATACTTGCTTTACAAACTTTGAGCTAGATCAAACTTTTTTAGATAAAAAAAACCCGCCGGATGGCGGGTTTTAAATGAATTAGTTATTCGGATTTATTTCGGAAATATGAACCGTGGCGGGCTGTAATTCCCCGTCACTATATGTTCCTACCCAAATGTTGTACAAACCACTTTGCGGGCTGGCGAAGTGGATCATAGGGTCTAAGCCGCTTGAATCGTCGTTGCAGTACCAGCGACCATCAGGTGCGTTAATGACCAAAGTTGTGTCGCTGTTGGCGCGAACATATACATACAACCCTAAAACGCCACCAGACGAGTAATTAAGGTCAATATCTGGCGCTTGATAGTTTATGTGGCCAACACATGATGAGCCTAACCCCTGCACTTCTTGGGAACCACCGGCCTGAATGGAGTATGTCCATGGATCTGGCATAAAGCCTGAGTTTAGAGTTGCCGTTGTAAACACAGGGTTTGCTCGCCAGTTCGGTAAATTACCTTTTTGGGCTTCCGCTAGCTGGGGAATACTGAGTGCAGTTGTAGCGAGAACTGCCACAGCAATTTTATTTATGTTCATAGAGTTAAGTCCCATTTATGATGTTGGTCAAACCTAATACTAGTCTAATCAATTTAGTTTTGCACGCTGCGTAATCCAAATTTCAAGACCCGTTTCATCGCAACAAGATTTTTTCGGGCAGATTTCACAATCTTTCATAACCTTTTCTGGCCAATCGAATTTATTCGCAGTAGCGAAACCAATACGCTCGAAAAATTCGGGTTTTCGGGTAAGCACAATTACGCGTGATATACCGAGTAAACGAGCTTGTTCTAGCGAAAACTCCACCATAGCTTTACCAAGCCCTTTGCCTGCATGTTCAGGAACCAAGCCTAAAGAGCGAATTTCAGCTAATCCAGTGCCGTATACATACAAAGCACCACAACCGACAACTTCACCTTCATACTCAGCGACAGTAAAGGTGTGAATGGCCTGCATAATGTCTTCTGCAGCTCTAGGAAGGTGTTCACCTTCTTTCACCCAGTATTGAATCAAAGAAACAATAGCGTTCACGTCGTGCAATGTTGCTTGGCGAACTTTAGCTATTCCAGCTCGCTCTCCTCGTGCCCGAAGTTGAGCTTGCCGAATTGCTTCCTTCACTTGCGAAGGCGCAGTTCCCCCAAAAATATTGCGGCGTTCCAAGCTTGAAGCTATGGTCAGCTTGTCATACACATCTTTTTCAATCTCTTTACTTGCCGACTGCATTTCGCCAAGGGTTAACTTTTCTAACGGAATACTTTGCTCTATTGCGGTGAGCACAAGCTTTCCTGAAATATCATGTGCGTCTCTGAAAGGTATGCCTTTATCCACTAGGTAATCAGCAAGGTCCGTAGCATTGCTATAGCCTAGTTCAGCACCCTTCAAAGTAGCCTCGCGGTTCACAGATATTTCCGGAATAGAGCCTTGTAGCACCACCAAGCATTGATGCCACTGATTAACGGCATCAAAAAACGCTTCTTTATCTTCCTGAAAGTCTTTGTTGTAGGCTAACGGAGTACCCTTCAACATCATGAGCAAAGACTGCAAATGCCCACAAACTCGGCCTGTTTTGCCGCGAACAAGCTCGAACACATCGGGATTCTTCTTCTGCGGCATAAGCGACGAGCCGCTAGAAATTTTGTCACTTAATTGAAAATAACCAGCTTCACCAGAACAATAAAACACGATGTCTTCAGACAACCGTGATAGGTGAGCCATCGAAAGACTTGCCACATGTACTATTTCAACCACGAAATCTCGGTCAGAAACCGCATCTAGGCTATTACGCGATGGTTCAGTAAAACCTAAACTTTGCGCAAGCTGAAGTCGATTTATGGCCATTCCTGAGCCCGCCAAAGCCCCTGCTCCTAGAGGAGACACGTTTAATCGGCTAGTTGCTTCTTGTAACCTTTGGAAATCCCGCTCCAACATCTCCACATAAGCTAACGCCCAGTGAGAAACAAGAATGGGTTGTGCCCTTTGCAAATGGGTATAGCCCGGCATAACTGCTCCTTCCCATGTCTTTGCAAAATCGATGAGCACTTGAATCACCTTGGCTAACGCGGCAGATAGCTGTTTGCATTGCTCACGGGCGTACAAACGCAAGTCTGTCGCAACTAAATCATTTCTGCTTCTACCGGTATGAAGCTTACGGGCTACAGAACCAATTCGTTGCTCTAGGGTAACTTCAATCCAACCATGAATATCTTCTTCACCCGAGGCAACCGGAAGCTTTGGATTTGCTTCAAGTTCCTTTTTTAATCCCAATAAACCGAGCTTCAACGAGTTGAGTTCGGCTTCCGTAAGAATGCCCTTATTTGCAAGCATTTCAGCCCATGCCAAGGACGCCGTAATCTCATACGGAGCAAGAACATAATCGAAGCTTATGGAGTCATTAAAGTCTTTAAAAGCTTGTAACGACGCTTCTTGAAAGCGCCCTCCCCACATACTCATGAGCCCTCCTGCACCAACGCTCTAATTTTCTGTGACAAGCTAAATAAACGAATAAAACCTTCAGCATCTTTTTGGCTATAAACTTCGTCTTCGTCAAAAGTCGCGAAAGACTCCAAATATAGAGAGTTCGGAGACTTGCGTCCGAGTACACGAACTTGTCCTTTATACAAACCTAGGCGAACTTCACCAGTCATGTTTTGCGCCAAGTTCTCAGTAGCAGCTAAAAGAGCCTTCCGCACCGGAGTGAACCACTGGCCGTCGTACAAAACATCGGCTAATTGCACACCAAGCTGGTTTCTTAAACGCCAACACGGGCGGTCTAGAACCAATGACTCCAAACCTCGTAAAGCAGTATTCCAAATGGTTCCACCAGGAGTTTCATAGCAACCACGAGACTTCATACCAACGAGACGGTTTTCAACAATATCGATTCGTCCGATACCGTGCTCACTACCTAAATGATTCAATTTCTTAAGCGCATGAAGCTGATTAAACGACTGGTTATTCACACCTACTAGTTCACCTTTTTTGAAGCTAAGGGTAACCACCTCTTCTTCGTCTGGAGCTTGTTGGGGAGATTTAGACAACGTCCATACTTGGTCGCTAGGCGACTGCCATGGATCTTCTAATTCTCCACCTTCGTGTGAAATGTGCATAAGGTTTGCGTCACGACTATATATTTTCTTTAAAGATGCACTGGTTTCAATTTTGCGCTCTTGCAAGTAGTCCAACAGATCTTTACGAGACCGCATCGACCATTCACGCCATGGCGCGATAACTTGTAGGTGAGGAGCTAGGGCCGCAACCGCACTTTCGAAACGAACCTGATCGTTACCTTTGCCAGTGCAACCGTGCGCGACAGCATCAGCACCTAATTTTAACGCAAGCTCTATTTGCGCTTGTGCAATCACTGGCCTAGCTAACGCTGTGCCCAATAAATACTCGCCTTCATACAAAACGCCAGCACGTAGAGATGGAGCGATTACTTCATCTACAAATTGTTCTTGTAGGTCCACCACATAGCAATCTGATGCACCAGACTTGATAGCTTTGTCATAAATTCCTTCAAGCTCTTCCGCGCCCTGCCCGACATCCGCCACAAACGCGATAACTTCACATTGAAAGTTTTCTTTTAACCATGGAACGATAGCAGAGGTATCTAGACCACCGGAATATGCCAATACAACCTTTTTAATTTGACTCATTTTAAATAACCTCTAACCGTTAAAAACTTCGTGTAACAACGCTTTTTGCACGTACAAACGGTTTTCCGCTTGTTGTAAAACTGCACTAATTGGTCCATCAAGAACTTCATCTGTAACTTCATGCCCACGATGAGCTGGTAAACAGTGTAAAAACGTTGTGGCTTGCAGCCGCTCAATAAGATCTTGATTGACTTGTAGATGACCAAAAACATCAACAGCTTCTTTGTCACTCATACTCGAGCCCATAGAAACCCACGTATCTGTGTAAACAACATCTGCATGCTGCACTTCGCTCAAGTCATTAATCACGCGAATGTTATGATTTGGATAAACCTCATCGATGCCCTGCCAGATCTCAGGAGTAGGGCCGTATCCCTCCGGAGTAACCACGGTCAGCTTTAGTCCCAATGCTGCCGCACCAACCATGAAGCTTTGACAAACATTGTTTCCTTCTCCTAGGTACAAAATATCAACGACCCGGAGATCAACCGGATACCGCTCTTGAATGGTTAACAGATCGGCCAGGGTTTGGCATGGGTGATGAATGTCACACAAAGCATTAATTACCGGTATTTTCGATCCTGCCAGTTCCTTAAGTGTTTCATGTTTAAATACCCGTGCCACAATAGCGTCTGTCCATAGTGACAAATTGTTTGCAATGTCCTGAATAGACTCACGACCACCCGGCTCTATCATTTTTTGGTCAAGATAAATTGCGTGCCCACCCATTTGCTGAATACCGACTTCAAACGTTACTCGTGTTCGCAAGCTCGGTTTCTCGAAAAGCATTGCTATGCTTTTCCCTTTCAGAACATTTAAATACCCTGAAGGGTGCGCTTTAATAGTTGCAGCCATTTTTAATACGTGATGAATCTGGTCTGCTTTTAAGTCAAATAACGACAATACGTTCATTCTATTTCCTAATAATTAAACTACGACTTGCGTACCTATTGAGGCACCGTTTAATACTGCGATTACATTCTCAGCTGAAGACCAGCTTGTAATCGCGGTGCTTCGTCGTGTTCGAATCGTCGCGTTCTGAGCTGCTAGCAACTTAATTCTCATGCCGTCTGAAACAAAGTTAGACTGTTGCAATTGCAAGCATTCTGAAGCAGGTATTGTGGTAATAATGTTTTTATCAGCGTCGAGTACGCCTTCAACATTACTGAGTAAAACTAGTTGTGCTTGCAGGAGAATTGCTAAAGCTGCGGCCGCCAGATCGGCATTAACATTTACGAGTACACCGGAATCTAACAACCCTATAGGGCTAACAACTGGAATAACATTCTTTCCACAGAAATAGCTAAGCGTTGATTTTAACGCCTCTGCTTTGTCTACATTCTCCCAATCAGGCGCAGCTACCGAGCCAGCGGTTATTGATTGGATTAGTGGAACGCCACCGCAATCAGATAAAGAAAGTCCTACTCCATTGAAGCCGGCAGCTTTAAGCACAGACACAAAAGACTGGTTTGCGTAACCGGCAAGAGCTCCTACGACCCAAGGCACATGGTGAGTTGGTGTTTGTCTTTCCCCGTCAATCTTGTGTGTTGTTTCACCAAGATGCTCAAGTGCTTCATCCACATAACTACCACCGCCATGAACAAGAATAATTTTGTGTTCAGAACAGCTACTCAATAAAGACGTAATAAAATAACTAAGAGCCCCTTTGTCTACCAGTGCTTCACCACCTAATTTCACTACAACAAAACTCATTTTATAATTCCCTCATAACGGCTAAAGCCACATACCACGTTGGCAGCTTCCAGAGCCTGTGTTGCCGCCCCCATCATTAAGTTATCTATTGCGGCAACCACTACGCCACTTGAGCCTCTACTATGAATAGAAACATGACAGTAAGGAGTATGCGCCACATGATGAGCCGCGGGTGCCTGCTCAACAACATGAACTAATGCATGGTCTTTGTAGGTTTTGTTATATAGAGCTGTTAATTGTTCGGTGGTCGCAGAGTCTTTCAGTTTAAAGTCGATAACAACCAGAAGACCTCGTGGAATCGCACTAATCACCGGAGTAAAATGAACAGGTATACCAAGATGAATTGAAATTTCAGGCTCATGCCGATGATTAAGTAATCCGTAAGGCTGAATACTTACCTCACAAAACGAGTTTCTCTCACTCGGAGCCTTGCCCGCACCAGAAACCCCACTTATACCAGTAATACCAATATCTGCGGATGATGAAATTAAACCATGCTCCACCAACGGCTTTAACGCTAGAAGTGATGCTGTGGGATAGCAGCCGGGAATAGAAAATAGACTGCCTTTAATGCTTTTATCAAACCAAGGCATGAGCATATAAGGTACATGCTGAAAACGTGCTTCATCAGCAATATTTAAACCATATACTTGCTGGGTAAGCTCGACGTTCTGCAAGCGAAATGCGCCCGACAAATCGAAAACCCTTACCCCTTGCTCTACAAGGAAAGAAGCCCAATGGAAGCTTGCTTCGTGGGGTAAAGCCAAAAATGCGACGTCAAAATCAACGCCCTTAATAGCTTCTTCTGTTGCTGGATAAATATTGTCTACATTCAGGTACGGTTTATGCGGAACATTCTTGTGCCAGCTCTTAAGACCGGACTCATGAGATCCAAATACCCGTACAAGCTCAAACTGTTTATGCCGTAGTATGCACTCTACGAGCTCTGCACCGGCATATCCTGCCGCACCAAAAACAACACACTTCACTTATTCATCTCCTCTTAATGAGATGAATAATACGTCGAAGACTCTACCTATTCAATATATTTATTCATATTTAATGAATAATTATAGATAGCGAGCTTGCTTCAAATCCTTTTCTCTCTGAACATAATCAGGCATATGATGTTTTAATATTGCATAAAAATTTGAGTTATGATGTTTTTCTATGAGGTGTGCAAGCTCATGAAGTACTACATAATCCAAGAGCTTTATTGGGTAATGGCCAAGGGCTACATTTAAATTAATATTTCTCGTACGAATATTACAGCTGCCCCACCGGGTTTTCATAAATCGAGTTTTCCAACCCGAGTACTCGACATTTAAGGCTTTACTCCATTTGTCGAGAAGTTCAGGAACATGTTTAAGCATTATTTGTTTGCAACGAGCTCGATCGATAACGTCGGGCTTGGGTAATTGTTCAATATAATCTTGCTGCTTCTTAATCCAGTCACTTTTTGACTGAACAAAATCATAAATGTACTTTTCTGAGATACGGACAGGTGCGCTTACAACAACCTCACCCAAAGGTTCCTTTACCCGAATACGAATGGAGCGCATTTTTTTTCTTATAAGTTTAAATTCAACCAAAACCGTACTTCCAAAAACTCAAAATATTGCTAAAAAACAGTTGGAATTGTTAATCAGATATTAATCAAAAGTTAAATTTTTAGGCACTTTTTGTTGTTATTTTTATCATGTTTTTCAGAGATTTATATTTAATGGTTAAGAAATAAACCGTTCATATTTCTGTCACATTCTCACTCTACCATGCGCGGCAAATTCAACTACACCTTCAAACTTGTCAACGGAGTTTAACCATGAAAACTGCAATCACTATGTTAACCGCGTTTGTTGCCGCAACGTCCATACATGTTAATGCTACAGAGCAAGCAATGGAAACATTTAGCAATGTAGAATACTGCGAACTAGCTAATGCAATGGGTCCTACCCGTACTAACGTGTTGCGCGCATACTCAGAGCGCTTGGGCTATCAACCTACTCGCCAAGAATGCAAAAACCTCCATCAAAGCAATGCTCAAACAGCACAATTTGAGTTGGAGTCAGAAGTTCGCTCAATGAGAAGAACTAGCTCAATCCGCATTCCTTCTCAAACACTAGAGTCAATGAAACAACTACCTAACGCTGAGCAGCAAATCGCACTTGAACAAGTCATTACACGTTCAGCGCCTTTCTAAGAGAAAATATAAGCACCGACTTGTGCATGGGTCGGTGCTTTCCTCTCCATAAACGCTAGAGAATTCACCATAAGTTCAGGTACACTTCCATTTCATTTGTAGTTAGAGAGCTGAAATGGAAAATCAACAAAGTCACGATGCCACTTTAACACTCGAGCACATCACGTTCTCATGGCAGAACAACAAACCGCCTTTGCTTAACATACCGAGCCTGCAACTTGAGCGCGGAGAGCACTTATTTTTGTATGGAGCTTCAGGTTCGGGTAAAACGACACTCCTGAATATTATATGCGGAATTCTTAAGCCCAGTAGAGGTGAAGTGTTTATCGGAAAACAATCTTTATACGGCTTGTCTACTGGAAAGCGCGACGTTTTTCGCAGTAAAAATATCGGTTTAATTTTTCAGCAGCTCAACCTTATCCCTTACTTAAGTGTTTTAGAGAACGTTCTTCTTCCTGCTTACTTTGCACATAGGCACGATAAAACAATTAAAGAACGTGCTAGGCAATTACTTGAATCCTTAGGCTTTCAAGCAGACGCAATGACCAAGAGTGCATCCCAGCTCAGCGTCGGCCAACAACAACGCGTCGCTATAGCCCGCGCGTTACTCCTTAAACCCTCGTTACTTGTCGCCGACGAACCAACCTCAGCATTAGACTCCGATAATCGCGACAAATTTATGGAACTACTATTGAGCGAAGCAGAGCAACATGGCACGTCGGTGATTTTTGTCAGTCACGACCGTTCACTCGCTAAGCATTTTCAGCGAACGCTTGATATACACTCGTTTAAGGACCAAGCCGTATGCTAATTCGTATAGCACTCAAAAGTTTATTGAATCGAAAAGCTACGCTTATTATGACCTTTGCGTCGCTTCTCATTAGCTTGTCACTGCTTTTTTCCATCGAGCATATTCGTCAGCAGTCTAAAGAGAGTTTTCAAAGCGCGATCTCAGGAACGGATTTAATCGTTGGTGCACGCTCAGGACAGCTCAACTTGCTTTTGCACTCAGTATTTCGTGTGGGTAACCCCACCTCTGCCGTTACATGGGAGAGTTATGCGTCTATAAAGGAACATCCAAGAGTTTCTTGGACTATTCCTATCTCGTTAGGCGATAGCCATCAGGGGTACAGTGTAATTGGTACCAATCACAATTATTTCGAGCACTTTCAGTTTGGAAGGCAACAGTCCCTAACATTTTCTCAAGGACATCCTTTCGATACTCAATTTGGTGCGGTAGTTGGTGCTGAAGTTGCCCAAAAGCTAGGGTATGAACTAGGCGATGAATTTACCATATCCCATGGAACTGGCGGCATAAGCTTCAGTGAACATGAAGGACAATATTTCACGGTGCAAGGTATATTGAATCCAACTGGCACCCCTGTTGATCAAAGTATCCATGTTGCGTTTGCAGGCATAGATGCCTTGCACCACAGTGAACCAACAACGACCACTGCAGCAGGAACACCTGACTTTTCGGCTACAAGCTCATCGGATCATGAAGAGCACACAAGCCATGATACGCATGACCATGAAGATGACCATGAGCATGAACACGAAAACGCCCACGCTCACGAACACGACGCTGCACAATCGGAACATTCGAGTATAAGTCTAGATTATGAACCGCGTGTTATTAGTGCATTTTTTGTGGGCATCGATATGCGCGCGGCAACGTTACTGTTGCAACGCTATGTGAACACATATAACGACGAACCATTAACCGGTATCATTCCAGGCGTGGCAATGACGGAACTTTGGAAAACGTTGTCTAGTTTCGAAAACATACTTCGACTGATTAGCTTCCTCGTACTTATTGCAACGTTAACAGGGCTTACCACAACCTTGTTAGCAGCTATGAAAGAGCGAGAGCGAGAAATAGCAATTCTTCGTGCCGTTGGTGCCAAGCCATTGACCATTTTTGCACTCATTCAATTAGAGGTTCTAGCTTTAATCTTGAGTTCTATTGTGGGTGCATTTCTGCTTATTTGGGGAATGCTCATCGCGGCTCAGAATTGGTTGATGAGTACCTATGGA
This sequence comes from Lysobacter sp. N42, assembly GCF_004344885.1. Classification (NCBI taxonomy): domain Bacteria; kingdom Pseudomonadati; phylum Pseudomonadota; class Gammaproteobacteria; order Lysobacterales; family Lysobacteraceae; genus Lysobacter; species Lysobacter sp. N42. The sequence goes on along the minus strand of NZ_SKFB01000001.1, from coordinate 472,151 downwards.
ATACTCATTTCTACCAATCCATTGAACACCGAAGTAATACAGTTAGCGATAATCAGTGTGATATTAACTTTACTTATTGCTCTCGTGCCGAGCTATATGGGTTACAGAGTTGCTTTAACAAAAGGGCTGACTCCGCGCATTTAACGCGGAGTCATAACGGTTAACGTAAGAAGCCGGTTAGATACTCCACGAAAACATCAGGTTGTTCAAGGTGGGGCAAATGCCCCGCCCCTTCAAAGGTTACAAGGCCTGTTGCATCTAAGTTTAAACTCTCCATAACAGCTTCATGTTGAGCAAATGGGACGGTTTTGTCTGCCGTGCCCCAGAACAGAAGTGTTGGAATTCCGGCTTCAGCGATGCGTGCGTAATAGGCCGGATGATCATCTGGAGTGAAGTTATAAACCGAAGAAGTAATTGCGCGAACAAAGCCCTCGCCTTTTCTTTGTTGCTGGTAACTTTCAGTTAAATGAGCAGCCACAGAAGCACCGTAATGTTCAGGAGAAATCGAGTTTTCTAATGAAGGAACATAAAACGCACTAAACATATAAAACCCCAATGACGCTGGCACGCCAGGTGCTGCAATAGGTTCGTGCAAAGGTGCTATAAAAGCGGCTGTTTCAAATCGGTCCGGATGATTCGCGACAACCCGCGCTGTCACCGCTCCCCCCATTGAAAGTCCAACTATTCCTCGAGCTTTATCGACTCCTAATGCGTCCATTAACCCGATTAACTGCCGCTCAAATAACTCGCCCGTGTACGGCACGTCCGGACGCTCTGAGAAACCACGGCCGAGCAAGTCATATTGAACCACACGATATCCTCTAGCAACTAGGTTTCTTGCTGTTGTACCCCACACTTCCATAGGCATACTAAAGCCATGCACTAAAATGACTGTTGGTGCGGTTTCGTCGCCGTCTATAGTGTAATGAGTTTCTCCCACTTCCAAACTTACAAATTCACCTGCGGCATTCGCTTTGAACTCCTGAGTATAGGCTTCAGACTCTTCAAAGCTTCGTAAATGCAGAACACTAACCCAAATAATCAAAAGAGCTAATAATACGAATAATGCTACGGTAATCCATTTTATAATTTTCATTCTGAATCCCTAAGAAGTTGTGAAGGAATGAGTATTTCGCCTTTTAAATAAGGTACAACCTGACCTTTTAAAGTCACACGATCATCTTTAACTGTACAATGTACTCGGCCGCCTCTGGCGCTGGCCTGGTAGCCGATTAACTCCTGTTTACCTAATACAGACGCCCACAACGGAGCTAATTCGCAATGAGCTGAACCAGTTACAGGGTCTTCCGGAACCTTAAGTTTTGGAAAAAAAGCGCGACTTACAAAGTCATACTCGGCATATTCATCTGCGGGTGCTGTTAATACCACACCTCGCCCGTCTAAATGACAAAAAGCCTCTAAATTCGGCTCTACTGCTCGAAGCTCGGTTTCGTTTGCATATTCAACAATATAGTCATAGCCCTTATATACCTGCTCAGGCTCTATAGCCAATCCGATTTCCAACGCTTCAGGCGCCTCACAAAGCTCAGGCATAAGCGCAGGAAAATCGAGCGCTAAATACTCACCCTCGCGAGAAACATTAAGAATACCGCTACGACTATTGAGAGCAATTGACTGCTGCTCGTACCCTAAATAATGAAACATGACATAGGCAGCTGCTAAGGTTGCATGACCGCACAGATCGACTTCATCCTCTGGCGTAAACCACCTGATTTCATGCTCTCCTTGCTGGGTGACGATAAAAGCAGTTTCCGAAAGGTTATTCTCGGCGGCTATATTTTTAAGTACCTTTTCTGGAAGCCAATGAGGTAACGGGCATACCGCCGCAGGATTTCCCGAAAATAGCGCATCTGCAAACGCATCTACTTGGTAAATCGGAATATTAATCATAATGTTAACCTAGTTTTAGTACTTGTTTTAACGGCAACCTTTTCATTAAAAATGCGATTAAACGCCAAGGCCAGCCCGGCACATATGCTGAAGTTTTCTCTGCCTCTATCGCTTTTACCATTGCCGCAACACCAGGCTTTGTATCAATCATAAATGGCGTATTTTTCACCTTCTCATTTATTTCTGAACGAATAAAGCCCGGCATAATACAGCTCACCGCTATCGGTGACTTACTTTTCATTAAATCAGCACGGATACCCTCAGTTAGGTTCACTAAGCCGGCCTTACTGGCTGCGTAGGCAGTCATAGCTCTTGGCATTCCCCTAAGCGCACTAATCGAAGATATCGTAACCAAGTGGCCACTATTTTGCTCTCTAAACAAGGTTAAGGCAGCTTCGCATTGTGCTAAAGCTGCAACTAGGTTCGTTTCGATAGTATCTCTATTGTGCTTAAACAGGCCTGTGCCTAGCGATCCGCCTTTACCCATGCCGGCGTTAACAATAACGCGATCAATCGAACCAAATTCCTCGTTATATTCATTAAACACCTTAAATACTGCATCGTGATCGTTCACGTCTAGTGCTTTCAAGCTTACTTTTACGTTCGGATGGTTTTGCTCAATTTCTTCTTTCAAGCCTTCCAAGCGCTCTACTCTTCTCGCGCATAGCCCTAGGTTTCTGCCTTTAGCCGCAAACTGACGTGCCATTTCGGCACCTAGACCTGAACTTGCGCCTGTAATTATAATTGTTTTACGTTCCATACTTTTCTTACCTGTAACTTCTTAACTTTGAAAATTTACCTGAAACATGAGCTTGTTCATTAAAGCTTAATAGCTCGTGCTTCTGTGCTGTTAAATTGAATCTACTGTAACTGGAGTTCACCAACTTCGTATTAAAGTCTACGAAGTGTTTGTGGTCTGCTTGTAGTGCAAGCAATGACGACAAAGCAATCGGGCCCCCAGATGTAATCACTGTAACTTTGGTTGTGTCTTCCGCTACGCCAACGAGTTGCTGCCACCCCTTTTTTAAACGTTGATGAAATGTCTCCCAACACTCTATGTAACTGTCTGCGGCTTTTCCCGTTTGCCAAAAACGTAATGCCTCTGCGAGTACAGGCAGCACTCGACGAGCATCTTTAGAGAGTACATCGTCTTGATACTGAGGGTGGCGCACAACAAATTGGCGTATCACATCTACGTGATCAAACTCATTCCAGTGCTCATCTACCAAGGTGTTGAATTCGGAACCATAACCTTCAAACAACGCTTCTGCTGTTTGTTTATGCCTAAGCAAACCACCCGTTATAACAGTGCCTAAATCTTCTTCTTGTGTTTTTAGAAAATGACCTAAGCGTATAGACTGTTCGCGTCCAAGTTCTGACAACTGGTCGTAATCGTCAGCTGCAAACGACGCTTGTCCATGGCGAACTAAAGTTACAATCACGACGACTTCCTACTCTTTTTAATAAGCTTCCATGCACGATGGTGAAGATAATGAATGAGAAACCAAAAATTCTTAAATGCAGGATTACGTGTTTGCTTGTGGTGATACCGGTAATAAATCTGTTGTGCAATTACCGATAACCGAAACAATCCAAATACTTGGTAGAAAGTCATGTCTACAGGAGTTACGCCCGATTTTTCGAAATAATATTCTATAACCTCTTCACGGGTCATCATGCCCTTAAGATGAGTCGGCTGCCTTCTTGTAGACTGGGCTATAAAGTCGTCATTTTCTTCAACCCAATACGCCAATAGGTTCCCCACTTCCATGAGCGGATCTCCAATAGTAGCTAGCTCCCAGTCCAAAACAGCAAGCACTTCCGTTGGGTCATCAACATTAAGAACTAAGTTATCGAAGCGAAAGTCATTATGCGTCATACATAATGTTTCTTCACTAGGCTGATTCTCTTGTAGCCATTCCATTAACTTCTTTGCTTTCGGTACATTCCACGTACGCGATTTTTGATACCTAGAATTCCAGCCTTCGACTTGGCGTTTAACAAACCCCTCGCCTTTACCGAGTTTTGTCAAACCGCTGTCTTCAATTGATATCTGATGAAGCTCTACTAATGTGTCTATCATGGTCTTACATAAAGAACGTACCTGCTCTGCACTAAGCTCAAGTCCTCTAGGTAAATTTTTTCGTGGTATGATTCCCGACACCCGGTGCATGACATAAAAGTCTGAACCGATCAGACTATCGTCTTCGCAATAGCCAACTAAATCAGGCACTTTTGTAAAATAGGGCTTTATCGCCTGCTGAAGTTCAAACTCCCGTTTCATATTATGAGCTGACTTAGCTTTTGTGCCTGCAGGTGCTCTTCTTAGAATAAGATCGTAATTTTCGTACTTTAGCCGATAGGTCCAATTGGAAGCCCCACCGTGAAACTGAGTCACCTCACATTGTCCCCGAATATCGGGCAATTCGTTTTTCAGCCACGCCTCTACAGGCTGTATGGGTAACTCCTCTCCTTCTCGAACGGCTTTACCTTGATCTTCGAACGACATAACTAAGACCTCTTATACTTCTTTAATTCTTCTTTAAGTACACTCACTTCGTGCACTTCATCTGGCCCGTCAGCAAGGCGCAACGCCCTTGCTATCGCAAAGAAAGCTGTTAGTGGGAAGTCATGGCTTAGTCCTGCACCACCGTGAACCTGAATGGCATCGTCTACAACCGCTTCAAGCATTTTAGGTACAACGGCTTTAATACCTGCTATCTCGCTGGCTGCAGCTCGCACTCCCTGTTCGTCAATAATTTTCGCTGTATGCATGGTGTACAAACGTGCTTGGTCGATAGCCATGCGATGGTGAGCAATACGCCTGCCGTTGTCGCCAAGGTGTAACAATGGTTTACCAAATGCCTCGCGACTACTTGCTCTTCGTATGAGCAACTCTAGTGAGCGCTCGGCAGCACCTATGGCGCGCATACAGTGATGAATCCTTCCTGGCCCTAATCGTCCTTGTGCGATAGCAAAGCCAGCGCCTAAGTTTCCAATTACATTTTCTTTAGGTACGCGAACGTCGTTAAAAGAAACCTCACCATGACCGTAAGGTGCGTCATAGTCGCCAAATACAGGAAGCATGCGTTCTATTTGCACCCCCTTTGAATTCAGCGGCACGATTACCATCGAATGTTGGCGGTGGCGTTCAGCAGATTTATCGGTTCTTCCCATAACAATGGCAAATGTCGTGTTGGGGTGTCCTAAACCAGTCGACCACCATTTCCGCCCGCGAATCACAACTTCATCACCGTCAGCAACAATTTCCGTTTCCATATTCGTTGCGTCCGAACTTGCAACCTGTGGTTCCGTCATGCCAAACACGGAACGAATTTCGCCTGCCAATAACGGCTTTAACCACGTTTCTTTTTGATGGGAAGAGCCAAAGTGATAAAGCACTTCCATATTGCCAGTGTCTGGTGCATTGCAGTTAAAGATTTCCGGAGCAATTAAACTACGCCCCATTTGCTCTGCGATAGGCGCATATTCATACGTAGAAAGTCCTTGGCCTATCTCAGAGTCAGGCAGGAATAAATTCCACAAACCTTCTTGTTGTGCTTTTTGTTTTAGTTTCTCGATATGCGGATCAAGCTTCCAGCTCGTCCAGTCTGGGTGAGCGTTATTCTTTATATTAGAAGCGTAATATTCAGCTTCAAAAGGTAAGATATTTTCGGCCATAAACGCGGTAACGCGCTCAAGCCATTTCTGCCCATGTTCCGACAATCCGTACATGAAAACCTCTTATATAGTTGTTTTATTTCATCGTATCGGATTAAACATCGGACCACCACCTCATTGTCGGTCCATTTATCTATTCTGTAGGCTGTTCGGTCGTCTCTTTCTGGTTTTCTTGCGCTCGATATTTCTTAATGATTTCATTCATATCAGCTATACGTTGCTCAAGCCCTCCGATAATTTTGTCTTTCATAATTTCTCTTGCCCGAATAGGAATATTGGCAAAATTCCCGGTGGTGATTCTTAGCAGGATCATATCGCTTTCGGCTTGTACTGTAGCCGTTCTAGGTTCTCCGGTAATAAAAGCAACCTCACCCACAAACTGTCCGGCTTCTATATCAGCAACATGCACATCGTCTTTAATAATCTTCGCGGCACCTGCCATAACGATATAAATACAAGCATCGGTATCACCTTGCTCAATAACATTTGAGCCTGCTTTCGCATGTTGGAATAGGTTTGGTGTAACTGCGAATCTTCTTTTGTCTTCCGACGTTAAAGACTTAAAAATCGCTGCGCGACTAAGTAGCTCAACAGCGCGAAGTTCGGAGATCTTTTTTATCGTTTGCGTTCCCATCTGCGTGTCCTATTCCCCATGAAGGCAATGTCAGTATGATTAAAATTTCGCCGAATAACAACGCGCATACAAAAAAGCCGAATGACTCACGTCATTCGGCTTTTCGATTTACTCTACTGTTGCGTCTTACCAGCCAGTCTTCTCGCGAAGTGCTTTGCCGATATCAGCCAAGCTACGAACTGTTTTAACGCCAGCAGCTTCAAGTGCAGCGAACTTTTCGTCTGCTGTACCTTTACCACCAGAAATAATTGCACCAGCGTGACCCATGCGCTTACCTGGAGGCGCAGTAACACCTGCAATGTAAGATACTACAGGTTTAGTCACATTGGCTTTGATGTATTCAGCAGCTTCTTCTTCAGCTGTACCACCGATTTCACCAATCATTACAATTGCTTCAGTTTCTGGGTCTTTTTCGAACAACTCAAGGATGTCGATAAAGTTAGAACCTGGGATTGGGTCACCACCGATACCTACGCAAGTAGACTGACCGAAACCTTCGTCAGTAGTTTGCTTAACAGCTTCATACGTAAGCGTACCTGAACGAGAAACGATACCCACTTTACCTTTCTTGTGGATATGTCCAGGCATGATACCGATCTTACACTCGTCAGGAGTAATAACACCCGGGCAGTTTGGACCGATCATGCGAACACCTTTATGAGTAAGGTATTCTTTCACGTACATCATGTCTAAAGTTGGAATGCCTTCAGTGATACACACGATCAACTCGATACCTGCGTCAGCAGCTTCGATGATTGAGTCTTTACAGAACGGCGCAGGTACATAAATAACTGACGCAGTTGCACCTGTTTCAGCAACAGCTTCTTTAACTGTGTTGAATACAGGAAGACCAAGGTGAGTTTGACCGCCTTTACCAGGAGTCACACCACCAACCATTTGTGTACCATAAGCAATTGCTTGTTCAGAGTGGAAAGTACCCTGACCGCCAGTGAAACCCTGACAGATAACTTTGGTATTTTTATCAATCAATACAGACATTATTGACCTCCCGCTGCAGCAACTACTTTTTGCGCTGCGTCAGTCAAGCTGGTTGCAGCTTCAATGTTTAATCCACTTTCAGCAAGCTTCTTCGCACCTAGCTCAGCGTTGTTACCTTCAAGGCGAACAACAACTGGTACCTTAACACCTACTTCTTCAACAGCACCGATAATACCTTCTGCGATCATGTCGCAACGAACGATACCACCGAAGATGTTTACGAATACTGCTTTCACATTGTCGTCTGACAAAATGATTTTGAACGCTTCAGTAACACGCTCTTTAGTAGCGCCGCCACCAACGTCTAGGAAGTTAGCTGGCTCACCACCGTTAAGCTTAACGATGTCCATAGTACCCATTGCTAGGCCAGCACCGTTAACCATACAACCGATGTTGCCGTCTAGAGCAACATAGTTAAGTTCGAATTGCGCTGCATGCGCTTCACGAGAGTCTTCTTGTGAAGGATCGTGCATTTCTTTGATCTTAGGTTGACGGTATAGCGCGTTGCTATCGATGTTGATCTTACCGTCTAGGCAATGCAAGTTACCTTCGTCAGTGATAACCAACGGGTTGATTTCTAGCAATGCGAAGTCGTACTGGATAAACATCTCAGCTAGACCTAAGAAGATTTTAGTGAATTGCTTCACTTGCGCTGGGTTAAGACCCAAACGGAATGCTAAATCACGACCTTGGAAAGGTTGAGGACCAACAAGTGGGTCGATAGTTGCTTTCAAGATTTTCTCAGGAGTTTCTTCCGCAACTTTCTCGATTTCAACACCGCCCTCAGTAGAGGCCATGAATACAACTTTACGCGTTGCACGGTCTACAACCGCACCTAGGTAAAGTTCTTGGTCGATATCTGTGCAGTTTTCTACCAAAATTTTCGCAACTGGCTGACCATTCGCGTCTGTTTGGTAAGTTACTAGGTTTTTACCTACCCAGTTTTCTGCAAATGCACGTACTTCATCTAGGCTGCTTACAAGCTTAACACCGCCTGCTTTACCACGGCCACCTGCGTGTACTTGACATTTAACAACCCATTTATCGCCGCCAATTTTCTTAGCAGCTTCTACAGCTTCGTCTGGGGTGTCTACCGCGTACCCATCAGATACTGGTAAACCAAACTCTTTAAAAAGCTGTTTTGCTTGATACTCATGCAAATTCATGATGCTTTTTCCGTCTGTTCATTCAAAACGAAAGCAGCCGTAGCTGCTTACCCGAATTACCGCGCAATATTATACGCGCATAACACATAAAATGACAGCGGCAGTCTAAGTTGACCGCCGCTGATATTTCACTAGATATCGAGAAGTAAACGTTGCGGATCTTCTAGGAGATTCTTCACTGTCACCAAGAAGCCTACTGACTCTTTACCATCGATAATGCGGTGGTCATAAGACAATGCCAAATACATCATTGGCAGTATTTCCACCTTTCCATCAACCGCCATAGGACGGTCCTGAATCTTATGCATACCTAAAATCGCGCTTTGCGGTGGGTTCAGAATTGGCGTTGATAACAACGAACCAAATACGCCACCATTAGTAATGGTGAAGTTACCACCTTGCATTTCGTCTAGGGTTAGCTTTCCGTCTCGACCTTTAATCGCAAGCTCTTTAATACCGGCTTCAATTTCAGCCAAGCTTAGCTTGTCACAGTCACGAAGAACTGGTGTAACAAGACCGCGAGGTGTAGAAACGGCAATGCTCACGTCAAAGTAGTTGTGGTAAACAATATCGTCGCCGTCAATTGAAGCATTCACTTCAGGGAAACGCTTAAGTGCTTCAACAACAGCTTTCACGTAGAAAGACATGAAACCTAAACGAATACCATGACGCTCTTCAAACTCTTTCTGATACGTTTTACGTAAGGTCATGATTGGCGCCATGTTCACTTCGTTAAACGTAGTTAACATCGCTGTTGAGTTCTTCGCATCTAACAAACGCTTAGCGATTGTTTTACGCAAACGCGTCATAGGAACGCGCTTCTGAGTACGATCTCCACTCACTGCAGGAGCTCCACTTTGACTTGATGATTCTGATTTCTTTTCTGAACTACCTTTAGATTTAACGTGTTTCTCTACGTCTTCTTTAGTAATTCGACCATCTTTACCGGTGCCTTTTACATCGCTAGCGTTTAAGCCGTGCTCGCCCAATAAACGACGAACAGACGGGCTAACTGCATCGGAAGCATCTTTACCACTGTCCGACGAGCTCTCTTCCGACGATGATTTTTCTTCACTCGAGCTAGAGCTACCTGACGCACCTTCGGCAATTTTACCGATAACTTCTTGTGCGCTCACGTTTGCACCTTCGTCATGCAAAATCTCAGCAAGTTTTCCGTCTGCTTCGGCAACAACTTCCAAAACCACTTTGTCGGTTTCAATATCAACTAAGTTCTGGTCGCGCGTTACAGACTCACCAGCTTTCACATGCCACGTTGCAATCGTTGCTTCAGAAACTGATTCAGGTAATTCAGGTACTTTAACTTCAATCGTTTTACCTGAACCTTTGCTACTAGACTTCTCTTCTGACTTCGACTCAGTCTTCTCAGACTCTTTCTTCTCTTCAGCTTTATCGTCAGACTTGTCATCGTCTTTGCTTGAACTCGAGCCAGAACCGCCCTCTTCAATAGAGCCAATGGTTTGCTGTCCGCTAACAGTGTCGCCTTCTTGCGCAGAGATTTTGCCGATTACACCGTCGGCTTCCGCTACAACTTCAAGTACAACTTTGTCCGTTTCAATATCAACCAAATTCTGGTCGCGGCTCACGGTATCGCCTTCTTTTACGTGCCACGTCGCAATCGTGCCGTCTGCAACAGATTCTGGTAACTCAGGTACTTTAATTTCAATCGCCATTATTTATCACCTGTTAAATGCTTAGCGCTTCATTTACGAGTTTTTCTTGCTGTTCTTTGTGGACTGCCGCATAACCTACAGCTGGCGACGCTGATGCCTGACGCCCTGCATACGTAAGTTTAGCTTTCTCCGGAATAGCTTCTCTGAAGTGGTGCTGGCTACAATACCAAGCGCCCTGATTCTGAGGCTCTTCCTGACACCACACAAATTCTTTCACGTGCTGATATGGCTTCAATACTTCAGCCATTTCCTCATGTGGGAATGGATACAACTGCTCTACACGAATAATAGCTACATTATTCTGTTCATTGTCGCGACGGGCTTTCAGCAAGTCGTAATAAACTTTACCGCTACACATCACAACACGGTCAACCTTCTTCGCGTCTAGCTTGTCTTGTTCTGGCAATACGTTGTGGTAAACACCTTCTGCAAGATCTTCTAAACTAGATACTGCTTCTGGGTGACGCAACAATGACTTCGGTGTCATAACAATCAACGGACGGCGAACCGGACGAAGTTGCTGTCTACGAAGCATATTAAACACCTGAGCAGGTGTAGTTGGTACACATACCGACCAATTATGGTCTGCCGATAGCTGTAGGAAACGTTCTAGTCGCGCTGAACTGTGTTCAGGGCCTTGACCTTCGTATCCATGAGGTAACAACAACGTTAGGCCGCATAAACGTCCCCACTTTTGCTCACCTGAACTCAAGAATTGGTCAATGACTACCTGAGCACCGTTCATGAAGTCACCGAACTGTGCTTCCCAAATAACGAGTGAGTTTGGCTCTGCAGTCGCATAACCATATTCAAAAGCCATAACCGCTTCTTCCGACAGCACCGAGTCATAAATTTCGATAGGAGCCTGATCTTCAGAAATTTTGGTTAACGGTAAGAAGGTAGAACCGTCTTCTTGGTTATGCAAAACCGCATGGCGGTGGAAGAACGTACCACGGCCACAGTCTTGACCTGTCATACGAATACGCGTGCCGCCTTTTACCATTGAAGCATAAGCTAAAGTTTCAGCCATACCCCAATCTAAAGTACGCTCGCCTCGCGCCATTTTCGCGCGCTCTTCATATACTTTTTGAACTTGTTTATTCAGCTTGAAGTCGGCTGGAACGTGGCTTACTTGCTCACCAAGTACTTTTAATTCATCGATAGAAATTGTGGAGTCATACTCTACGTTCCACTCTTTTCCAACGAACGGTGTCCAGTCCACTGAATGCTGTGACATTTCACGCCACTCGTCGACTACACACTCACCTTTATCTAACGCATCACGATAATCAGAAACAAGCTTCTTCAGCTCGTCTTCTGAAAGCAGTCCATCGTCTGTTAAACGCTTACCATAAAGCGCCTGAGGAACCGGATGCTTCTTAATTTTTTGGTACATCAAAGGCTGTGTAGCATTTGGCTCGTCAGCTTCGTTATGGCCGTGGCGGCGATAACAAACAAGATCAATAACTACGTCACGCTTGAACGTGTTGCGATAGTCTACAGCTAATTGCGACACGAATAATACAGCTTCAGGATCGTCCGCATTCACGTGGAAAATTGGTGCCTGCACCATTTTTGCAATATCAGTACAGTATTGCGTAGAACGCGCGTCTTCCTGTTTAGAAGTAGTAAAACCAACCTGGTTATTCACTACGATGCGGATACTTCCGCCAACGCCATACGCTCTAGTTTTCGACAAGTTAAATGTTTCTTGAACTACGCCTTGGCCGGCAATCGCCGCGTCACCATGGATAGTAATCGGTAATGCTTGGCTACCGTCTTTACACCCACGTCTGTCCATTCGAGCACGAACAGAGCCAATAACCACTGGGTTAACAATCTCTAAGTGAGATGGGTTAAACGCAAGAGCTAAGTGAACGTTACCGTTGTCGGTTGCAAAATCTGACGAGAAGCCCATGTGATATTTAACGTCACCGGCTTTATCAGTTGTGTTGCGTCCTGCGAACTCGTCGAACAATTCTTGTGGTTTTTTACCCAGCACGTTAATCAGAAGATTCAAACGACCGCGGTGAGCCATACCAATGACGACTTCTTTCGCACCTTGGTTACCAGAGCGGCGAATAAGTGCTTTCACTAGCGGAACTAAAGCGTCACCACCTTCAAGCGAGAAGCGTTTTGCGCCCGGGAATTTTTTACCTAGGTACTTTTCTAATCCGTCAGCAGCAACCAACTCTTTTAACAGTCGCTTACGCTCAGCTTCGTCAAATTTAGGCTGGCCCAGTTGAGATTCCAAACGTTGTTGAATCCAACGTTTTTCGTCTGTGCTCACGATGTGCATGTATTCAGCGCCAATGGAGCCACAATAAATGGACTCAAGGGCCTTATGAATATCTTTTAATTTCGCTACGTCTTTACCAATAACGAGGGAGCCCACGTTAAATTCGGTATCTAGGTCTTCTTTCTCTAACGAGTGGAAGTTAAGTGAAAGGTCAGGAACAGTTTCCTGCTTCCACAAACCTAAGGGGTCTATATTGGCGTGTTGGTGACCACGAAAACGGTAAGCGTTGATAAGCTGAAGAACACGTACCTGCTTTTCCGCAAATTCCGAGTTTATTCCTTCTCCACCGCCAGACTGCTTAAGCTTATGTTTGGCAGCTTCTCTAAATTGGTCACGAATAAGACTATGTTTAACGTCATTCGATGCGCCGGCAGGTAGCTGTTCGAAAAGTTTTCTCCACTCTTCGCCCACAGAATTTGGATCATCAAGATAAAGCTCAAAAAGCTCTTCGACGTAGGCCGCGTTACCTCCGGCCAGAGGTGAGGATTCTATCCAGGCTTGCATTGCGCCTTCTTGCATTGCTTTTCCTTTCCAATCATGAACGGTGAAAAACAACCGGAATTGTTCAGATTTTAAGAAACTGCCACCCTGCAATTAGGGTGGCGAATCTCAAAGCACATTCTTAATATATCAAAGCCTTGCGATTTTGCTAAACCGCACGACTCAACAACATCGATTTTATGTGACCAATAGCTTTAGTTGGATTCAAGCCTTTAGGACACACATTAACGCAGTTCATAATACCGTGGCAGCGGAATACACTGAACGCGTCGTCTAAATCGTCTAAGCGTTGTTCTGTTGCAGTGTCGCGACTGTCTGCAAGGAAGCGATAAGCATGTAATAGACCCGCTGGTCCAACAAACTTATCTGGGTTCCACCAGAACGACGGACATGAAGTAGAACAACATGCGCAAAGAATACATTCGTACAAGCCATCCAATTTTTCACGATCTTCAGGGCTTTGTAGACGTTCACGCGCTGGTGGAGTCTTGTCATCGTTGATAAGGAAAGGTTTTACTTTCTCATATTGCTGATAGAACTGAGTCATATCAACAATCAAATCACGAATAACAGGCAAACCAGGCAGTGGGCGCACTGTAATTTTGTTCGACTTCAATGAAGAAAGGTTGGTGATACACGCCAAGCCGTTCTTACCATTGATGTTGAAGCCGTCAGAACCACACACACCTTCACGGCATGAGCGTCTAAACGACAACGTTGGGTCCTGCTCTTCTTTTATCTTGATCAGCGCTTCAAGCACCATCAAGTCTTGGCTATCTTCTAGCTCTAAAGTGTACTCCTGCATACGAGGCTTTGTATCCGTATCAGGATTGTAACGATAGATAGAAAAAGTAAATTTTTTCATCGTTCTGCCTCTTAATAAGTTCGCGCTTTAGGCGGGAAAGCTTCACGAAGTTTAGGTTCGAGATTTACATCACGCTTCGTCATGCTCTCGTCTTCTGGACGATATACAGAGTGTACTAACCAATTCGTGTCGTCGCGATCTGGGTAGTCAGCACGGCTGTGAGCACCCCGGCTTTCCTGACGGAAGTTTGCAGAAACAGCAGTTGAATATGCAGTTTCCATCAAGTTATCAAGTTCTAGACACTCGATGCGAGTCGTGTTGAAGTCGCTGCTCGTGTCGTCTAAACGTGCATGCTTCAAGCGCTCACGAATTTCGCGCAACTCTTTCAAGCCTTGCTCCATTGCGTCACCTTCACGGAATACCGAAAAGTTCATTTGCATGCAGTTTTGTAGGTCACGGCGAATCTGTACTGGATCTTCACCCTTCTGTGTATTGTTCCAACGGTTAACGCGTGCCAATGCAGCGTCTACGTCGTCGTTAGAAGCAGTGCGAGATTCTGTATTTGCAGCTAGAGCGTCACCTAAGTGAAGACCTGTTGCGCGGCCAAATACTACAAGGTCAAGTAACGAGTTACCGCCTAAACGGTTTGCACCGTGTACTGATACACACGCAATCTCACCACAAGCAAACAAGCCTTGAATTGGTTTCGTTTGACCGTTGGCATCAACTTGCAAACATTGGCCGTTTACGTCAGTTGGAATACCACCCATCATGTAGTGACAGGTAGGAATAACTGGAATAGGCTCTTCCGCCGGGTCAACGTGAGCAAATGTCTTAGCTAGGTCACATACACCAGGTAAACGTGACTCAAGAACATCACGTCCTAAGTGGTCAAGTTTAAGTTTAATGTGAGTTCCCCACGGACCATCACAACCACGACCTTCACGAATTTCGGTCATCATTGAACGAGCTACAACGTCTCGCGATGCAAGGTCTTTAGCATTTGGCGCATAACGCTCCATAAAGCGTTCGCCATCTTTGTTTAGAAGGTAACCACCTTCACCACGACAACCTTCGGTTACAAGCGAACCTGCACCTGCAATACCTGTCGGGTGGAACTGCCACATTTCCATGTCTTGCACTGGCGCACCAGCACGAAGTGCCATACCTACGCCGTCACCTGTATTAATGTGTGCGTTAGTGGTTGAAGCGTAGATACGCCCTGCACCACCAGTTGCCAACACAACAGACTTTGCTTTAATGTGGTAAACCTCACCGGTTTCGATATCTAATGCGGTTACACCCGTCACTGCACCGTCTTGGTTTTTCACGATGTCTAGCGCATACCACTCAGAAAGAACTGTAGTTTTGTTCTTTACGTTTTGTTGGTAAAGCAAATGAAGAAGTGCGTGACCTGTACGGTCTGCTGCAGCCGCAGTACGCGCAGCTTGCTCACCGCCAAATTCTTTAGACTGACCACCGAACGGACGCTGGTATATTTTACCGTTTTCGAAGCGAGAGAACGGTAAACCCATGTTTTCAAGCTCTAAAATAGCTTCTGGGCCAGTTTTACACATGTATTCGATTGCATCTTGGTCACCGATGTAGTCAGAACCCTTAACGGTGTCGAACATGTGCCATTCCCAGTTATCTTCGTGTGCGTTACCTAACGCAACGGTAATACCACCTTGCGCTGATACTGTATGTGAACGAGTTGGGAATACTTTAGACATAAGCGCACAGCTCATGCCATTTTCTGAAATTTGCAATGCAGCACGCATACCCGCGCCACCCGCGCCGATAACTACTGCATCAAATTCTAATTCTTTTACGTTACTCACTTAAACACCCCATAAAACTAATAGGCCAGTGAACCAGTATACGCCGAGCGCTATCACTGTGATGTACTGAATTGCGCCACGTAGGCGTGAGTTCTTGACGTAATCGGTTAAAACCTGCCAAATACCAATCCAGCCGTGAATTAATAGTCCGGTGAGTGCCAGCAATGTAAACACTTTCATGCCGATATGACTGTATAAGGTTACCCACTGTTGGTAATCAATACCTGGGTTTGCTACCAGCCAGATCACCAAGAAAATAGCATATGCTGCCATAATCAATGCTGACGCGCGGATGAGAACGAAGTCGTGCGCTCCGCTACGACCGAAAGTAGATGCTACCTTTACCATAGCCAAACTCCTGCTAACACAGCGAGAATTACAGCTAGAACGATTGTTACTACTGCACTCGCGTTACCTGATTCACGCTCTTCCCATATGCCTAAGTCCATTACCATGTGGCGTATACCTGCCAACAAATGGTAGCCAAGAGCTGTTAAGAAGCCCCAAACTAAAAACTTAACGACAGGATGAGCAAAAACGCTTTGCGCTTGCGCGAACCCTTCAGGTGATTGAAGTGAGTTTGCCAAAAGCCAAACTAACAAACCTACAAGCACAAGCATAATTACGCCTGACACGCGATGTAAGATTGACGATATAGCAGCTGGAGGAAAACTGATTGTATTCAGTTGTAAATTTACGGGTCTTTGTTTTTTCACCACTTTTGCCTTCTGTTAAAACGCAATGGAGGTCGGTGCGTCAAGTATATCCACCGAATTATAGAAATACAATGATGGAAACCGTCGCAAAGGTCAGAAAATAGCCTGTTAAACAAGGTGTTTCTTATATATGGCTCTGGAACACCTCTGTACTAGACTAAAGTATAAGAATAAGACAAGTTCAAGTAATCCAATTTGTCCTGAATTACCTATACTTCATCATTACGACATATTTTAATTTTATCGTTTTATTAGAAGAACGATTAAATCCACGTTGAAAGTGCTTACTTTTTACGCAGATCGGACGAGTAAAATTGACATTCACTGGTCGGATCAAGTACAAATAGCGCACTTTTTTTTCCCGAGACGCAACGAAAGCGAGGAGATTTCCTTATGGCTGACAAAAAAGCCACTTTGCAAGTCGACGGCAATACCATCGAACTTCCAGTACTTTCTGGAACCGCTGGTCATGACGTTATAGATGTTCGCACATTAGGTAAGCACGGTTACTTCACATTTGACCCCGGTTTTCTTGCAACTGGTTCTTGTGAGTCACAAATCACCTACATTGACGGTGACAACGGTGTGCTTCTGCATCGCGGATATCCTATTGAGCAACTTGCCACTGAAGCTGACTACCTAGAAGTTTGCTACATGCTAGTTCACGGTGAAGCACCTAGCGCTGAAGAGTACAAGAAGTTCCGCAAAACCATCACGAACCACACTATGGTTCACCAAGGTATCCATAACTTCTTTAACGGCTTCCGTCGCGACTCACACCCAATGGCAATGCTTTGCGCGGTAACTGGTGCACTTTCTTCGTTTTATCACGACGATTTGAACATCTCTGATCCTGACCAACGTGTTCGCAGTGCATATCGCTTAATCGCGAAAATGCCAACAATCGCTGCTATGTGTTACAAACATAGTATTGGCCAACCTTTCGTTTATCCGAAAAATAGCCTGAGCTATTCGGAAAACTTCCTGAACATGATGTTCTCTGTTCCAGCAGAAGACTACGAAGTAAACCCTGTTATTGCAAAAGCAATGGACAGAATCTTCACGTTGCACGCTGACCACGAACAAAATGCTTCAACTTCAACGGTTCGTTTAGCTGGTTCTTCAGGTGCTAACCCATACGCGTGTATCGCAGCTGGTGTAGCATCACTTTGGGGTCCTGCACATGGCGGTGCTAATGAAGCATGCCTAAGAATGTTGAGCGAAATTGGCAGCGTAGAGCGTATTCCAGAGTTCATTGATAAAGCCAAAGACAAGAACGACCCGTTCCGTCTTATGGGCTTCGGACACCGCGTATACAAAAACTTCGACCCTCGAGCGAAAGTTATGCGTGAAACATGTCACGAAGTTCTTAAAGAGCTTAACATTGAAGATCCACTGCTCGACGTAGCCATGGAACTAGAGAAAATTGCTCTAGAAGACCCATACTTCGTAGAGAAGAAACTTTACCCGAACGTAGACTTCTACTCAGGTATCATTTTGAAAGCCATTGGTATTCCAACAAGCATGTTTACTGTAATTTTCGCACTTTCGCGTACAGTAGGTTGGACGTCACACTGGCATGAAATGCTGAGTGAGAAAACTCAGAAAATTGGCCGTCCACGTCAATTGTATACGGGTGAAGCTCAACGCGAATTCAAACCTATTAAAAAGTAACGGTTTGAACTGAATAGAAGCCAGCCGATACCCTGTTGTCGCGCTGGCTTTTTTAATGCATATTTAAAACTTCATTGGCAACATAACAATAACTGAAATTTCATGCGCCCCACTCTTGCTTTTCTCAACCTAATGCCCAACAAAATAGACACTGAACGACAGTGGCTAAAGCTAGTGGAGCCAACCCGCAATAACATCAATTGGCAACCTTTTATTACTGAGTCATATCAACCCAAAAGTACCGACATAAGTCTGTTATTACCTCGCTATTGTGTTGGCAAACCGGCTCAATTTGACGCACTCATTATTACTGGTGCTCCCTTGGGTAGAACACCTTATCAAGACGTGAAGTACTGGGGTGAATTAGCGGCATTATTTGACTTCTGCATTGAACATCGAATTCCCATGTTCTGCTCATGCTGGGCGGCTAATGCGTATTTATATGCAAAATACCAATTAACACCAAACATTCGTTCAGAAAAGCTATTCGGTGTATTTGAGCACAAACAAAGCCAACATCACCCTGTTTTAAATGGACTCGAGCCGAGTATATGGTTACCGCAATCACGCTACGCTTTTATAGACCCCGACGAGATCAAGCAACATGAGCACATAGAGCCTTTGCTTGAAGTGCCGAATGAAGGTCCGGCGATGCTTATCGATCAGCATGAAACGCTGCTTTTGCTTGCTCACCCTGAATATGCGGAAGACACACTGCAAAACGAATATAAGCGAGACCAACGTAGTGGCCTCGCTACAAAGCCTCCAGTTTGGCAAAAGCCATCGCCAAACTCTGAAACGTCTAACCAGCTGCCCTATTGGCAATTAAACGGTCGCACCATCCTCGAGAACTGGTTGCAGTTCGCTTTGCGCAGCCGTTAAAGCCTGGTCAATATCAGCGATAATATCGTCTGGGTGTTCAATACCAATCGACAACCTTACTAGGTCACGTGTAACCCCAGCACTCTCTAATTCAGAGTCACTCAGCTGACGGTGTGTCGTTGACGCAGGGTGACAGGCTAGAGATTTAGCATCACCAATATTCACAAGCCTTAAAATAAGGTGTAACGCATCTATGAATTTTTGCGCTGCCGCCTCACCACCTTTAATACCAAAGCTTAATATGCCTGCTGCTGTTCCCTTCGTAAAACGTGTCGCTAATTCATGATATGGACTGTCTTCCAGCCCCGCATAATTCACCCATGCAACCCCAGGATGTTGCTGTAAATAATTCGCTACGATTTTGGTATTTGCGCAATGCTTTTCAATCCGCAGACTCAACGTTTCCAAACCTTGTAGAATTTGGAATGCGCTTTGAGCGGCAAGACATGCTCCTGTATTTCTTAATGGAACAACCCTAGCCCTGCCAATAAACGCGGCTTCACCCAGAGCCTCAGTATAAACGACTCCATGATAAGACGGGTCCGGCTCATTTAGTTGCGGATAACGCACTTTATGTTCCTGCCATGGAAAAGTTCCACTATCTACTATTGCTCCGCCCACAGTAGTTCCATGGCCTCCGATATACTTGGTTAAACTGTGCACCACAATATGCGCGCCATGTTCGAATGGTTTACATAAAGCCGGTGTAGCGACCGTGTTATCTACCACCAACGCAACACCATGTTGATTCGCTATCTCTGACAATGCGGCTATATCCACAACATTTCCAGCTGGATTACCAATCGACTCACAGAAAATAAGCTTGGTGTTTTCGTCAATCAACGAAGCGATGGCTTGCACGTCTAATCCATTTACGAAACGAACCTCGATGCCCTGTTGAGGTAACGTATGAGCAAATAAGTTATATGTTCCTCCATAGAGCTGACTCACACTAACAATGTTGTCTCCTGCTCGAGCTAATGTTTGAACCGTGTACGTTATAGCGGCCATGCCAGAAGACACAGCTAACGCTCCTATTCCTCCCTCTAATGCTGCTAGCCGTTGCTCTAGCACTGCATTGGTGGGGTTCATGATTCTTGAGTAAATATTTCCCTCAACTTGCAAATTAAATAAGTCTGCGCCATGTGCCGTATTGTCGAATGTGAAAGAAGTAGTTTGATAAATAGGCACTGCTGCTGATCGCTGTGGCTTCTCAGCCTCATAGCCGAAATGCAACGCTATTGTTTCTGGTTTCATGGTTCTGCTCCTCCGTTAAAAAACCAAGATAACCGTTTAGACGGCTAAATGTCTAGATGTTTATTTAACATTTCGCCAATTATTGTGTGAAATCCGCTAACAAATGGTTAATCAGGAAAATCTGAAACTTCCACAAAGAATCCACAATCGACAAAAATTAACAATAATTCAGTTACTTATAAGTTAAAATCAACTTTGGCATGCTCGCTGCAGAGTAGTCGGCAACTTACTTAGCGAAGATAATGCTAATTCATTTAATTTGTTTAATCGGCGAACACACAGTGTCTAGCCAGGGGGTTTAAGCAGTGAACATACGTTTAAGAAATCAACTTTTATCGGTTTTTGCTCTAGTGTCTGCAAGCACTATGCTTGCGGGTTGCGGCAATGTAGGCGCTAACGGTCCTGTAGAGGAAGAAGTAGCGGAAACTGAACGCGGCGTTCCCGTTGAAGTGGTTACCGCTTCAATTGGTGAAGTTAAAGCGTCATTTACAGGAAGTGCAATTTTAGAAGCAGAAAAAAGCACTGACGTTATTCCACGCGTAAATGGCATCGTAGAGCAAATTTTAGTTGAAGAAGGCGACTATGTAGAAGAAGGCCAAATTCTGGCGCAACTGGAGTCTTCACGTTACCAACTCGCTTTAAACCAAATTAATGCTGAACTTCGAAATGTTCGCCAAGAATTAACTCGTCATGTTCAACTTGCTGAAAGACAACTCGTAAGTGCTGACGCAGTAAGTCGTTTACAGTCACAACACGACTCGTTGCAAGCTCAACTTGAGTTAGCCCAAAAAGACTTAGACGAAACCACAGTACGTGCGCCTATTTCGGGTCATATTTCAGAACGTTATGCACGTGAAGGTCACCTAATCCAAGCATGGCAACCACAGACGATGTTTCACATTGTGGACATTAGCCAACTGCGCGCTACCGTTCATTTACCAGAAAGTGCACTACAACATTTAGTGTCAGGTCAAAATGCTGAAATTGCTGTTCCTGCACTGCCTAGCTTAAATACTATGGACGCGCATGTTCAGCGTATTAGCCCTATCGTGGATTCAGGCTCGGGTACTTTCCGTGTAGTGCTAAATGTGCCAAATGAGAATCAACAACTGCGTCCTGGACTATTTACTCGTGTAAACATCCATTACGCAGAGAAAACAAACGTTGTACGTATACCGCAAGACGCGCTTATTAGTGTTGATAATCAGTCACACGTATTCCGTGTAGAAGACGGTGTTGCACACAAAGTTACAGTGCAAACAGGTATCAGAGACCATGGCTGGGTTGAAATCGAAGAAGGCTTAAGTGACGGCAATATGCTTGTTATTACTGGCCAGTCGAACCTCAGAGACGAATCTAAAGTTGAGGTAATCGAACCATGAGTCTTGTAAAAGTTGCTGTCCATCGTCCCGTAACAGTGGTGATGTTTACCCTGGCGATCACGCTGTTCGGGATGGTGGCGCTTAACCGTTTACCGGTAACTTTGCTCCCTGAGTTAAGTTACCCAAGTTTAACCGTTAGAACTGAATATCCGGGCGCAGCTCCTGCTGAAATTGAACAGCTTATTAACCGCCCTATCGAAGAATCATTAGGTACGGTTCGAGGTATAAGAACGATTACTTCATTCGCTCGCGCAGGGCAGTCAGATATTTTGTTAGAGTTCGCGTGGGGAACGAATATGGACATGGCTGCAATCGAGGTTCGTGAGAAGCTCGACATGGTGCAAGTTCCATTAGATATCCAAAAACCCATTCTTTTACGCTTTGACCCTAACCTAGAACCTATCTTACGCTTTGCTCTGAGTGGCGACGAAGACTTACAGTCGCTGCGCAGGTACGCCGACGAAGAGCTAAAAAGAAGCTTTGAAACCATCGACGGTATTGCCGCAGTGCGCACAGGTGGTGGTCTGGAAGACGAAATCCAGGTGCTTATCGACGAGCAACGCACGGCTGCACTTAATATTACGCCTGAATTTGTGGTCTCTCGTTTGCGTGAGGAAAACGTAAACCGCTCAGGAGGACGTGTACAAAGTGGTCGTTTAGAGTTTCTCGTGCGAACCATGAACCAGTTCCAGAGCCTCTCTGAGATAGAAAATATATATATTACCGCTGTCGAAGGTCGTCCTATTCAACTTAAGGATATTGCGACGGTCCGGTTAGGTCATAAAGATCGTACTTCAATTAGCCGCGTTAACGGTGTTGAAGCCATTGAATTTAATTTGTACCGAGAAGGCGGAGCAAACACCGTAGCGGTTGCTGAGCGTGTGAAAAACTCTCTGGACTTAATTACAGAAGATATGCCTGAGAACTATAACCTAGAGCTACTCAGCGACCAGTCTCTGTTTATTAAAAACGCGATTTCATCGGTTAAAGAAAACGCTATTGTTGGTGGCATACTTGCCATGGCAGTTATCTTACTATTTCTACGCCAGCTTAAGCCCACACTGATTATCTCGTTGGCTATTCCAATTTCCGTAGTTGCCTCATTCTTCCTTATGTATTCGGCAAATCTAAGCTTGAATATCATGTCTTTAGGAGGCATTGCACTAGCCGTTGGCCTGCTGGTAGATAACGCGATCGTTGTATTGGAAAACATTTCACGACGTCGCGAAATGGGTGACGGTATTGAGCAAGCAGCAATAGAAGGCACTTCAGAAGTATCAAGTGCTGTTACAGCTTCCACGCTTACCACTCTTGCCGTTTTCGTGCCTATGGTCTTTATCTCCGGTATTGCTGGCCAATTATTCTTTGACCAAGCGCTCACCGTAACATTCGCGCTTATCGCTTCGTTATTAGTCGCTATTACGCTTATCCCTATGTTAGCGTCTCGCGGAGCACCGCAAAAATTGGCAGGTCACCCAAGTCGTATGGAACGCCCTGCACCACGCAAAGGTTGGAGAAAGATTTTCACACCTTTCGCTTGGATACGCTACACACTGTGGGTACTCCTTCCACACTTAATTTTATGGACGCTTCGCAAAATAGGCACTGCAGTGAAGTTTGTCACCAGACTGGTGTTCTCACCTGTACTTGGCGCATTCCAGTTCTTGCTTAACAAAATACAACAAGCTCATAGAGCGGCGCTTTCAGGGACATTAAAAGCTCCATCAGTATTCTTTGTGGTGTTTGTTGCCATTACCGGTGCTAGCTTCGTATTGCTACCCCAATTGAAAGCTCAATTAATACCAGACATGGAGCAACAAGAGTTCTACGTTGAAATTGAGTTGCCACGGGGAACTCCAATCGAGAGCACCGACCAAACCCTGGCAGATATTGCTATGGAAATTAGCGAAGACCCTCGTATTGAAAAATCATTCTCTGTTGCAGGGATAGGCAGTCTTATGCAAATTTCCGCCAATCAAGGTGGTGAATACTGGGGTAGACTTCATGTTATTACTGAGAAGTCACTTACAAGTAATGAGCGACTTCAAGTGATCGACGATGTTCGTGAAACCCTTCGCAACCACCCTGACTTGAATAGCACTGTCGACTTTCCTAGCTTAATTAGTATCGACATGCCATTAACTGTTGAAATTCAAGGACATGACCTCGAGCGTGTGCGTCAAGTTGCTGTTCAATTACAAGACAGCCTTGCGGCAGACGATAATTTTCAAGATGTTAGAGCTGGTATCGCAGATGGTCAACCTGAGCTTACTATTCGTTTCGACCATGCACGCCTCGCGTTTGCAGGTTTAACAGCGCCTGAAGTGGCACAAGTCATTACCCAGAAAATGGGTGGGCAAGTTGCATCGAAATACAGCCTAGATGACCGTCAAATCGACATTCGCGTGCGTCTCCCAGACGCTCACAGACAAGATCCGAATGAAGTCGAAAATCTAATCGTAAATCCTGGCGCTGAACGTGAGCTTCCTCTTTCTGCGGTGGCAACGGTTTCATTGATGACAGGTCCCGGTGAGATTACACGCTTAAACCAAGAGCGCGTGGCCATCGTGTCTATGGGTGTTAAAGATGGCAATTTACGTGCTGCAGCAGCCACGTTAGAGGGAATGATTGCAGAGCTTACAATGCCACCAGGTATAGACGTTCGTGTTGGCGGACAAAGCGACATGCTAGAGTCGTCTTACAAGTCTTTGATGTTCGCTTTAGCACTAGCAATATTCCTTGTTTACTTAGTTATGGCATCTCAGTTCGAGAGTTTCGGCCATCCGTTGCTTATCATGTTCTCTGTACCATTGGCAGCGTCTGGCTCTATTCTTGGTCTGTGGCTCACGAATACCCCGCTAAGTGTGGTGGTGTTTATCGGACTCATTATGCTTGCAGGTATTGTGGTTAATAATGCCATTGTACTTATCGACCGTATTAACCAATTACGTACCGAAGGCATGGAAAAGACAGCTGCTATTAAAGAAGCTTCTTCGCAGCGTCTACGCCCTATTCTAATGACTACATTAACTACGGTATTGGGATTATTCCCTCTTGCACTAGGTATAGGTGAAGGTGCAGAGCTTACCCAAGCTATGGCTATCACGGTTATTTCAGGGCTGATGTTCGCAACAGTACTTACCTTGTTCTTCATTCCTATCGTGTACCAATTGTTCGACCGCAAACGCTTCGTACAGGAGACCGCAGCATGAGCAATAAATACACAGCTCCGCTAGCGCGTTTTGCTCTTCGCCGTCCAGTAACTATCTGGATGGCGTTCCTAGCGATGCTTATTCTAGGTTTAGCCTCGTCGAAACTACTACCGCTGGAAAAATTTCCAGCGATAGACATCCCGCAAGTTATGGTTCAGGTTCCCTACCCTAATGCCACTCCTGCGGAAGTAGAGCGGTTAATTGTTCGCCCGTTAGAAGAAACGCTAGCAACCATTTCCAATGTGAAGGAAATTCGTTCTTTCTCAAACGAAGACAGCGGCTTCATTGTGCTCATGTTCGACTGGCAAGAAGACGTTAATGCGCGAAGTATTGAAGTTCGTGAAAAAGTAGAAGCAGCTCGCCATCTACTTCCAGACGATGTAGAGCGCACATACGTAATGCAGTTCAATACGGAGGATATGCCTGTACTACAACTGCGAATTTCTAGTGAACGCGATTTAGAATTTGCATGGGACTTGTTGAATCGAAACCTCAAGCAACCACTAGAGCGTGCCCCCGGTGTTTCCCAAGTTACCTTGTATGGTGTGAACCCGCGCACGATCATGATTCGTTTGAATCCTGACGCCTTAACTGCTGCGAACTTAAGTACAGAACAAGTATTAGGTGCCCTGCGTACCCAAAACTTTACGCAAACAGCCGGTTTTACCGAAACAGAAAACAATAAACTTCGCATTAGTGCCTCGTCAGAGTTTCATAATTTAGATGAGATTCGCCAACTGCCTATTACGCAATTCTTAACCGTTGATGATATTGCAGAGGTTGAGTACGAGCTGCCACGAATGCGCGAAGGTCGTCACTTTAACCGGGATTACGCTATCGGCATTGACGTCTTCAAAGAGTCCACCGCAAACTTAGTAGACGTTGCCAATGAAGTGGTCAAAGTGATTGACGAAGCTGGCCGAACTGAAGAGTTTGACGGTATCCAACTTATGATGATGGATAACCTTGCAGACAGTGTAACTCAGTCATTAAGTGACCTTTTGCTTGCTGGACTTATCGGTGCTTTCCTCTCTACGGCAGTGCTCTATATGTTCTTGCGTGATTGGAAAATCACTCTCATTATTGTGCTTTCTGTACCGGCCTCTATTTGCTTAACATTGGGTGCGATGTACTTGCTTGGCTACAGCTTAAACATCTTATCAATGATGGGGCTAATGCTCGCGATTGGTATGCTTATCGACAATGCAGTTGTAGTCAGTGAGAGTGTAAAGCAAGAACAGGAAATGGCAGTTCGCGAAGGTCGTCCATTAAATACAGAGGTGATAGAAACTGGTATGGGTCGTGTCGCACTGGCGATTATTGCTGGTACCTTTACGACAGCGATTGTATTTTTACCCAATATATTTGGTGAAAAAGAGCAAATCACAATTTTCCTTGAGCATGTGGCCATTGCTATTTGTATTTCACTACTAGCTTCGCTGTTAATCGCTCAAACACTTATTCCGTTGCTGTTGAGCAAGCTCAAAGTAAACCCTGAGAAAATGCACGTTAAAGAGAGTAAGTTGAAAAAAGTATACTTACGCTCTTTACGTTGGTCGCACAGACACCCTGTAGCAACCACAATTATGATCCTGGTGTTGTTAGCTTCAACGGCGATTCCATTGTCGCAAGTGGGTAACGATCAAGCCCCTATTGCATATAATGACCGTTTGTTTATCAACTATGACTTAGGTGGGCAGTATTCACTGGAAGAGGTTGAGAATGAAGTTAATATTCTCGAAGACTACCTGTATGCGAATCAGGAAGCTTTCCAACTAGAAGATGTTTATAGCTACTACACTCCTGGTTATGCAATAACAACGATGCTACTCAAACCTGAACGTTCGATTTCTGTGGCAGAACTTCAAGATCGCGTACGCTCTAATATGCCTCCAATGTCTCGCAGTAACCCATACTTCGGTTGGGGTGGCGGAGACAACCAAGGTGTTCAAATCATGCTCAAAGGACGCTCTACCGAACGCCTTGAAATGATTGCGGATGAGCTTATTCCCATCTTAGAAAACGTTGAAGGTATCGAAGACGTCCAAACCGATACTGGCAATAGTAGCGACGAGCTGCGTGTCATTGTGAATCGTGAACAAGCTGAGCGTTATGGTTTGTCTACACAAGACGTGGCACAGCAAGTTTCTCTCGCTTTACGCGGCTCACCTCTTCGCTCTTTTAGACATAATCCAGAAGGCGACGTACGTATTGAAGCTCGTTATCCGGAAACCTACGAACTCGATCTAGAACTGCTAGAGGCAATGACGGTAGCAAGAGATGGAAATCAGCTTGTACGTTTGGATCAAGTAGCTCACTTTGAACGTCATCCAAGATTAGAACAAATTCGACGTGTAGACCGCGAAACAGCTATGCGTATTAGCGCTAATTTGAATGACATTGAAATGGATGAAGCGAGAGACGCAATTCAAAACGTCATGGAACAAATTGCGCTGCCTACAGGCTATCAATGGTCATTAGATGGCGGATTCCGTCGTCAACAAGAAGAACAAGCACTTATGCTGGTGAACATGTTATTGGCTGTATGCTTGGTTTATATGGTTATGGCCGCATTGTTCGAGTCTTTATTGTTGCCTAGTGCAGTAATCGGTTCACTTCTGCTCGCGATTACAGGTGTATTCTGGGGACTTATGGTAACGGGCACAGGCATTGAAGTTATGGCTATGATTGGGATGCTGATCTTGATGGGAATTGTAGTCAATAACGGCATTGTATTGGTTGATCAGATCAACCAGCTACGCGACGAAGGTGTGCCTTTGGAAGATGCAATCTTAGAAGGTTCGTCTCGAAGAATACGCCCTATTCTTATGACCGTAGCTACTACTATACTGGGTCTTATGCCACTAGCATTCGGCTCAACGCAAATAGGTGGTGACGGCCCTCCGTACGCACCAATGGCTATTACCATCATAAGCGGCCTAATTTTTTCAACGGTTACAAGCTTGTATTTCGTACCTCATGCATACAGCCGTTTGCTGTTCTGGCGGAGTCATTGGGGTAGAGTTTGGAAAGGAAGTAAAACCATTAAAAGTGCTGATGTTGAATCTACCGAGAATGCATAGCAATTAACTTTAAACTCAAATAATTCAAATGCCCGCGTAATAGCGGGCATTTTTTTATTGAAAACTCGGCTCTTGTTCACCAATGAAAAGACTGTAGACACAAAAAAACCTCAAAGGCGCAAGCCAATGAGGTTTTTTATTAAATATCAATTAGCGAATTGAATCTAGCTTCGCTTCGCCCCAGCCTAATAGTTCGTTGTTCATAAACACTAAAGGCGTACATTCGTCTTTCGTCGTTACTCCGTCACCAGAAACACGCTGGGTACGGTAGTAGAGTACACGGTAGGTAGAGCCATCTACAGAAAGGTTTTCGTCAAACTCTGGAATACCCATGCGCTGAATTACAGAGTTTGGCGTAACACCCAAATCTAATCGTGCGATCGAACGGCGGTTTTCACGTTCCTGACTCTGCCAGCTTCCATCTTCGTCGCCATTTCCATCAACTACAACAACACAAGCACTTAAGCTCAATGCAGCCAAACCAGCAACCATACCTTTTAAAACATTATTCTTCATTTTTATTCCTCTACATATTGGATAAGAATCACCGACGTCACTGCAAATAGTTTGCCAACCCTTAAAAACCATGCAAATCAATACTTTATTAAAATACCTTGTCGGTTAAACCAAAATAAATAACCTATAATTGGGAAAATTCACCAGATCATTGTGAATTTCACACAAAGATTGAACCCTTCCAGTATCCGTATAATACTACGCAGCTTTAATGAAGTGATTAAAAACACTGTGTATTAACCGAGGAATTTGTTTCATTTTATGACCGCACTAATCGCAATTACCATTTTATGGGCGTTAAGTTTTTCTCTTATCGGTGAGTATCTCTCAGGTAGTGTGGACGCATATGCGGCTGTCGCCATTAGAATGATTCTAGCTACCCTACTTCTACTGCCCATTCTGATATACGGGCATATAAAACGATCCCGACCGAATGCTTCGCGCTTACCCTTAAACCTGATGACAATTGGTGCAGTACAAATAGGCTTGATGTACTTATTTCTTTATCACGCATTCGCCTATTTATCGGTAGCAGAGGTTCTGCTTTTTACCATTTTGACGCCGCTTTACATCACACTTATTGACGAATTCATCATCAATAGAAAAAGAATACCCATGAAATGGTGGGTTGCAGCAGGACTTTCTGTACTGGGTGCCGCTATTATTCGGTATCAACAGCCCTCGAGTGACTTTATGGTCGGCTTTTTGCTAATCCAAGCGGCAAATCTGTGTTTCGCAGCCGGGCAAGTTGCATATAAGCGACTTCCTATTGAAGGCACTTACACTCAAATAACCCAATATGGCTGGTTTTTTATTGGCGCAACTATAGTCAGTTCAATTGCCTTTGCTCTTTTTGGAGATTCGAGCAAACTACCCAGCACAACTACCCATTGGATAGTATTACTATGGCTAGGTGTGGTCGCTTCAGGAATAGGTTATGTGGCGTGGAGTATCGCCAGTAAAAAAGTCAATATAGCGCAGTTGGCAACGATGAATAACGCCCTCATTCCAGCGGGTCTCATCGTAAATTTCCTGTTCTGGGAAAGCAGTGTCAATTGGCTCGCACTGAGTGTCGGCGGAGCCATTATAGCTCTGTCTGTTTGGCTAGGTTCCCACTCCCCCAAACCACACTCGTAAGCATAGAAAAGCCGCTAGCTTTAATAACTAGCGGCTTTTTAACTTACCTACGCAAAAATTAAAGCATTTCTACTGCGAGCGCTACCGCTTCACCGCCACCGATACACAGCGAGGTAACACCACGTTGCTTGTTGTTCGCCTTCAACGCGTGTAGCAGTGTAACTAATAATCGTGCGCCAGAGGCTCCGATAGGATGACCTAATGCACAAGCTCCGCCGTTCACATTTACTTTTTCCGGGTCTAAGTCCATGTCTTTTAGCGCAATCATGGTTACCATGGCGAATGCTTCATTGATTTCCCACAAATCTACATCGTCTTTTGTCCAGTTCGCTTTTTCGAGCAATTTATTCATTGCTCCAACTGGCGCCATGGTGAATTCAGAAGGCTTTTGTGAATGCGTTGCATGCCCAGCAATTTTTGCTAATGGCTTTAATCCGCGCTTTTCTGCTTCAGAAGCACGCATCAGTACCAATGCTGCAGCACCATCTGAAATCGAGCTAGAATTTGCTGCAGTAACGGTTCCGTCTTTAGCAAATGCAGGTCTTAAGCTCGGAATTTTATCGATTTTCGCATTACCGGGTTGCTCGTCAATTTCTACAACCGTATCTCCGCGACGAGATTTAACAGTAACGGGCTCAACTTCATCTTTAAACGCACCACTTTCAATCGCTTTTTGTGCGCGTGTTAAAGAACGAATTGCAAAGTTGTCCATGTCTTCGCGCGTAAAGCCATATTGGTCGGCTGTGTCTTGCGCGTAGCAACCCATAGCTTTGCCTTCATAAGCGTCTTGTAGGCCGTCCCACATCATATGGTCGATAACTTGCCCGTGCCCCATGCGGTAGCCAGAGCGTGCTTTGTCTAGCAAGTAAGGTGCATTCGACATGCTTTCCATACCGCCGGCAACAACCACATCCGCGCTACCTGCAACAATCAAATCGTGTCCCATCATTACTGTTTTTAATCCAGAACCACAGACTTTATTCAACGTTGTAGCTCCCGTTCCAAATGGCAAGCCCGCGCCTAACATAGCCTGACGTGCTGGAGCTTGTTTAAGGCCAGCAGGTAACACACACCCCATAAGAACTTCACTCACGTCACCGCCGTCAACGCCTGCTTTAGTTAACGCAGACTTAATGGCAGAAGCACCTAATTCGGTCGCTGAAACGTCACTTAATGAGCCTTGAAAGCCGCCCATTGGGGTACGCGAAGCTGAAACAATAACTACTGGATCTGAATTCATACTAAACTCCTTAAATTATTTGCGCAGCATTCTCGCACAATCATGCAGTAAAACAAATGTTGAACTAATCGCCATTGGCGTAATCTATTCACATGATTTATAAAATAGAAGAATCACCGATTTCAAAGGATTGTTATGAATATTAAAAAGATTACTTTGCCACTGCTACTCACTTTAGCTTCGGTTAATGCATACGCAGATGATATTCAATCAGTATTCACCGTGGGCGTTGCTTCTGGTACTGAAAACGACGCAGGGAACAGGTTAATTCAAGCTTCATTAGGTGACCCAGCATACTACATTGGCTGGGTCGGAAAGTTTAATGCAGAGCCTGGCGGCATTGGTGTTTACGCTTCACTAGGCATTCCCGAGCATAAAATTACTGGGGTTTCTGCAGACGACAACCACTTTAATCTCCTAAATGCGGGCGGTATTTATTCGTTCTCTCAAGAGTTCCAAGTCTATGGCGGTCTTGGTTACGCTCACCAAGTGTATACTGACTCTGCAAATTCCATCGGCGAAAGAAACAAAAACTACCTTAATGTAAATACAGGTTTCCTCTATCGCTTTGGGCGAGACGACCGTTTTGGCATTAACATTTCGTACGACACCGCACCGAAAGCTTTTGGCTTCTCACTGGTCTATCCCTTTTAACATTCCATTCGGCTCAGTCACTCAACACAAAACTTTACGTTAACGTAAACTTCATCTAAGCTATTGTGCAGTTCTTAGATGTTGAGTGCTGAGCCATGAACAACACATTTAAAATGAATCCAGAGCGCGTGCGCCGTACCCAAGACACCTTTAGTATTGGTGATTTAGCACGCGAGTTTGACATTACTACCCGCAGTATTCGTTTCTATGAAGACCAGGGCCTACTGAAACCAGAAAGACGTGGGCAAACGCGGATTTATCACCAAAAGGACCGAGTTCGCCTGAAGCTTATACTTCGAGGCAAACGTCTTGGCTTTACCTTAGCGGAAACTAAAACACTGTTCGACATGTACGACCGCGACGGCAGCTCAACCAATCAACTTCAAATCATGCTAGAGCTGATAGAAAACAAAAAAGCAGCTCTACATCAACAATTAGACGACATTCAAGTTGTTCTTCACGAATTAACCGCAGTTGAAGCCGGTTGTCGTGCCGAACTTGAAGAAAAATCCAAACCGGTAACCGATGGTTTAGCCCCTGAGCAAACCCCAGAAGCCAGTTAATTCCGAGGAGTAGAAGTAATGATTAGTCAATTCAAAGCCATGAATTTTGATCTTGGTGAAACCGCTGACATGTTGCGTGAAGCAGTTAACAGTTTTGCGCGCGAGGAAATTGCACCAAGAGCGGCTGAGATCGATGAGAAAAACGAGTTCCCAGCGGACTTATGGAAGAAGTTTGGCGACATGGGATTACTCGGAATTACCGTTCCTGAAGAGTTTGGTGGCTCGGGTATGGGTTACCTTGAACATATCGTAGCAATGGAAGAAATTAGCCGTGCTTCGGCTTCTGTTGGCTTAAGCTACGGTGCGCACTCAAACCTTTGTGTAAACCAGTTAAAAATTAATGGCTCACAAGAACAAAAAGAAAAGTATCTACCCAAACTATGTTCTGGTGATCACGTGGGCGCACTAGCTATGAGTGAACCGAATGCAGGTTCTGACGTGGTGAGCATGAAGCTTTCAGCAAAAAAAGACGGCGACCACTACGTATTGAACGGCAACAAAATGTGGATTACCAATGGCCCAGACGCTGACATTCTAATTGTTTACGCAAAAACAGAACCTACTAAAGGCTCTAAAGGTATTACCGCGTTTATTATCGAACGCGACAACACACCAGGGTTTAGCACGGCGCAGAAACTCGACAAGTTAGGCATGCGTGGTTCCAACACATGTGAGCTTGTATTTGAAGACGCTCGTGTGCCTGCCGAAAATGTTTTGGGTAACCTTAACGAGGGCGTAAAAGTGCTTATGAGTGGTTTAGACTATGAGCGCACAGTATTAGCTGCTGGCCCTCTAGGCATCATGCAAGCTTGTTTAGACGTTGTAGTGCCGTACATTCACGAGCGTACACAGTTTGGTCAGGAAATTGGGCAATTCCAATTAGTACAGGGCAAAGTAGCCGACATGTACACCCAAATGAACGCAGCAAGAGCTT
The DNA here is from genome assembly GCF_004344885.1 of Lysobacter sp. N42. NCBI lineage: Bacteria > Pseudomonadati > Pseudomonadota > Gammaproteobacteria > Lysobacterales > Lysobacteraceae > Lysobacter > Lysobacter sp. N42. The sequence continues at coordinate 439,373 of NZ_SKFB01000001.1, read as the reverse complement.
ATGTTTACACAGTAGCCAAGGCTTGTGACCGCGGCGAAACAACTCGTAAAGACGCAGCAGGTGCTATTCTTTATGCAGCTGAACTCGCAACTAAAATGGCACTAGACGCCATCCAATTACTTGGCGGTAACGGTTACATCAACGAATACCCTACAGGTCGTTTATTGCGCGACGCAAAACTATACGAAATCGGCGCAGGAACTTCAGAAATTCGTCGTATGTTGATTGGTCGCGAGCTATTCAACGAGTCTAAATAGTACCTGAGTTAAAGGAGAAGCTTTGTGGCTATTCTTCAGTCGAAAGTTAATACGCGAGACGAAACCTATCTTGCAAACCGCGAGTCGATGCTTGAAGCATTGAGTGACTTGCAAGAGAAACTAGAGCAAATCAAGCAAGGTGGCGGTCCACGCTACCAAGAACGCCATGTTTCACGGGGTAAGTTGTTGGCCCGCGACCGTATCGAACGCCTAATCGACACGGGCTCACCATTTTTAGAAATTGGTCAATTCGCCGCTTGGGACGTATACGAAGATTATGTCCCAGCTGCTGGTGTAGTTGCCGGTATCGGTCGTGTCGAAGGCACTGAATGCATGATTATTGCCAATGACGCTACGGTTAAAGGCGGTACATATTACCCGCTAACCGTGAAAAAGCACTTACGCGCCCAAGACATTGCTGCACGCTGTCACTTACCTTGTATTTACTTAGTCGACTCTGGCGGAGCAAACCTTCCGAGACAAGACGAAGTATTTCCAGATCGAGACCACTTCGGACGTATTTTCTTTAACCAAGCGAATATGTCTGCCCAAGGTATTCCGCAAATTGCGGTGGTTATGGGGTTATGTACAGCTGGTGGGGCTTATGTACCAGCCATGGCTGACGAGTCCATTATCGTCAAAGAACAAGGTACGATTTTCCTTGCAGGACCACCGCTTGTAAAAGCAGCCACCGGCGAAGAAGTAAGTGCTGAAGAATTAGGTGGCGCAGATGTTCACACACGGATTTCAGGTGTTGCGGACCACTATGCAGTAAATGACGAACACGCTTTAGGTTTAGCGAGAAATGCCATTAAACGTGTGAACAAAAAGGAAAAGACGAAATTAGATATTCGTCCGTCTCAGCCACCGAAATATGCCCCTGAAGAAATATACGGCATCGTTGGCACCGATCTAAGAAAGCCTTATGACGTGCATGAAGTTATTGCACGCATCGTTGATGACTCTGATTTCGATGAGTTTAAACAGAATTACGGCAATACCTTAGTCACAGGATTTGCTCGAATTCACGGGTTTCCCGTCGGGATTGTCGCCAACAACGGGATTCTTTTCTCTGAATCGGCACAAAAAGGCGCACACTTCATTGAGCTTTGTGCGCAACGTAAAATTCCATTGGTATTTTTGCAAAACATCACCGGCTTTATGGTCGGGAAAAAATACGAAGCCGAGGGCATTGCCAAGCATGGCGCTAAAATGGTGACCGCAGTGAGCTGTGCACAAGTACCTAAGTTTACCGTACTCATTGGTGGTAGCTATGGCGCAGGTAACTACGGAATGTGTGGACGAGCTTACGACCCAACCATGATGTTCATGTGGCCAAATGCACGAATCTCCGTGATGGGTGGCGAACAAGCTGCTGGCGTTATGGCGCAAGTTACTCGCGACGGAAAAGAAAGAAAAGGTGAAACTTGGTCTGCTGAAGACGAAGCAAAATTCAAGAAACCAATAGTTGATACCTACGAGAGCCAAGGTCACCCCTACTACGCTTCAGGCAGATTATGGGACGACGGCATAATTGACCCTGCACAAACTCGTGATGTGCTTGGTTTAAGTATCTCCGCCGCGCTTAACGCTCCAATTAACGACACGAAATTCGGCGTATTCCGAATGTAAGGTGAAAGTATGAATTACGTGCAGTTAGACATAGACGAGAATCGTATTGCTACATTGAGCATGAACCGACCGGAAGTGCATAACGCATTCGACGACGAAATGATCGACAACCTTCGTGCAGCACTTGCCCAAATACGTGTCCGCGGAGACATTCGGGCTCTCGTTTTGTGTTCAGAGGGTAAAAGCTTTTCAGCCGGCGCAGATCTAAATTGGATGCGCTCGATGGCGAAGAAAAACTACGAAGAGAATGTGCAAGACGCGGGCAACCTAGGCGCGCTTATGCGTGAACTAGATGAACTCCCTTGCTTAACCATTGCTCGAGTGCAAGGCGCGGCATTCGGAGGCGCTGTAGGCTTAGTCGCATGTTGTGACATTGGCTTGGGTTTAGAGCGCGCAAGTTTTTGCTTATCTGAAGTAAAAATTGGGCTCATTCCTGCGGTTATTAGTCCTTATGTAACCAGAGCCATGGGTCCTCGAGCTGCAAGAAGATATACCTTAACCGCAGAGCGGTTTTTTGCTCAAGAAGCAAAAGATTGTGGACTACTACACGACATTTACGCGTCTGAAGAAGCCTTAAACGAAGGTATTCAAAATATTTTGAATCACGTTTCACAAAATGGTCCTGCAGCTGTTGCAGCAGGTAAGAAACTTATTCAAGACGTCACAAATGCTGAGATTAACGAAGCACTGATTGCCGAAACAGCAAGACGTATTGCGGAAATTCGAGTGTCTCCAGAGGGGCAAGAAGGTTTGTCTGCTTTCTTAGAAAAAAGAAAGCCCTCTTGGATTGAGTCAACGGACGGGAATTAATACATGTTTAGTAAAATTTTAATTGCGAACAGAGGTGAAATTGCCTGCCGAGTTATTCGCACAGCCCAGAAACTTGGCGTAAAAACCGTTTCGGTTTACTCGGAAGCAGATAAAAACGCACAACACGTTCTGCAAGCAGACGAAGCTGTTTATATCGGCCCAGCTCCAAGCAGTGAGTCATACTTACAAGTAGACAAAGTTATTGAAGCAGCGAAGTCTACAGGGGCTCAAGCGGTGCACCCTGGTTATGGTTTTCTCTCTGAAAATGAAACCTTCGCAAATGCCTTGCAGGCATCTGGCATTACCTTCATTGGTCCGCCTGAATCTGCAATTGCGGCAATGGGCTCAAAAAGTGCCGCAAAGTCCATTATGGAAAAAGCAGACGTTCCACTTGTTCCTGGCTATCACGGTGAAGAGCAAGCAGAGAGCTTTCTTCTAGGCGAAGCGAAGAAAATAGGATTCCCCGTTTTACTCAAAGCAGCCTACGGCGGTGGCGGTAAAGGTATGAGAATCGTGAACTCCGAGCGTGAGTTCAGCGAGGCACTAGCCTCAGCCAAGCGCGAAGCAACATCGTCATTCTCTAACGACAAGATGCTAGTTGAAAAATACATTGCACAACCGCGCCACGTTGAGATTCAGGTATTCTGTGACGGTCACGGTAACGCGGTATATATAGCAGAACGTGACTGCTCAGTTCAGCGTAGACATCAAAAAGTAGTTGAAGAAGCCCCTGCCCCACGCCTGTCGGAAGATACGCGTAAAGCAATGGGTGAAGCCGCGGTTAGAGCTGCACAAGCGATTAATTACGAAGGTGCGGGCACCGTAGAGTTCTTACTCGACAAAGACGAGAGTTTCTATTTCATGGAAATGAATACTCGTCTTCAAGTAGAGCACCCAGTAACCGAAATGATCACGGGCGTTGACTTAGTTGAGTGGCAACTTCGTGTTGCTGCAGGTGAAGTTTTGCCTCTGAAACAGAAAGATATCCAGATTAATGGCCACGCATTTGAAGCCCGGATATACGCAGAAAATGCCGAACAAGACTTTATGCCAAGCTCTGGTGTATTAAATGTACTCGAATTCCCAGAGGCTAGCGAGAGTGTGCGCATAGACTCTGGAGTAATTGCAGGTGACGAGGTTACGACTTTTTATGACCCCATGATCGCGAAGTTGATCGTATGGGACGAAAACCGTGATGCGGCGTTACGTAAGCTACAGAATGCCTTGCGAGAAACTCACATTGTAGGTCCTCATACCAACACCAATTATCTGCATAGCATTGCGACACACCCAGTGTTTGTAGATGCTAAAGCTAGTACCCATTTTATAGATGACTACCAAGACGATTTAAAACATAGCTTAGAAACGGAAGTTCATTCTCAACTGTCTTGGATTTTAGCGAGCTGGGTGGCCTCTCAAGCTAACGAAGGCAGTGACGTGTGGGAACAACTTAAAGGCTGGCACCTGAACAAGCGCCCACAACACCGAGTAGAGCTACTGATTGGCGAGAATGTAGAAACATTTCTATTCAGCCAAAATGGCAAAACGCTTGAAAATAAAGAGCACGACATAGCCATTACTTGGCATGACGCAACCACGGCGACACTAAATGGTCATCGCAGCCAATATAATGTGTACGCTACCGAAGATGGATATCACTTATTTTCATCGCAAGGTGAATTGTCTGCACTACACTATGACCCTATTTCTGCATTAGAGCATGAAGAAGCCGAAGGAACGCTAACAGCACCCATGAACGGTACTATTCTGGAAGTTCTAGTGAAAGCTGGTGATAACGTTCAAGAAGGTGACGCGCTAGTTATTATGGAAGCGATGAAAATGGAATACACCATTCGAGCCTCCGTAGATGCGCAAGTAGACCAAGTGTTTTTTGCGGCTGGAGACCTTGTTAGCGACGGCGCGGAACTAGTCTCACTGTTACCGAACGAGGAAGGTTAAGGCTTTATTATGGCATTACCTAAGCAAGTGAAAATTGTTGAAGTTGGGCCGCGAGACGGCTTACAGAACGAAACTTCAGTGCCAACGGAGGCCAAAGTCGCTCTGATCAATGCGCTGTCCGAAACGGGTTTACAAACCATCGAGTCTGGTAGCTTTGTGAGCCCTAAATGGGTACCTCAAATGGCTGACAGTTCGGAAATTTTTGGACAGATCAACCGCAAGCAGAACGTTACCTACTCAGCGCTGACACCTAATATGAAGGGCTTTGAAAACGCCGTCGCGGTAAATGCTGACGAAGTAGCGGTCTTTGGTGCGGCATCAGAAGCATTTAGCCAAAAGAATATAAACTGCACTATCGAAGAGTCTTTGGAGCGTTTCAAACCGGTCATTGAAGCCGCAAAAGAAAAAGGCCTACCAGTACGGGGCTACGTTTCATGTGTGTTGGGTTGCCCGTACCAGGGAGAAGTGCCTTTAGAAGACGTAGTGCGTGTCGCCAAAACACTTTTCGACATGGGCTGCTATGAAATATCACTAGGTGACACCATTGGAATCGGAACTCCCACCAAGGCAGTCGAAATGCTCACCGCTGTCGCGCAACAAGTGCCCATGGAGTGCCTAGCGCTGCATTTTCACAATACATACGGTCAGGCGCTTGCAAACTTATGCGCATGTTTACCACTGGGTGTAAGTGTTATCGACAGTGCAGTTGCCGGTTTAGGCGGCTGCCCTTACGCCAAAGGTGCGAGTGGTAATGTAGCCACAGAAGACGTGCTTTATATGTTGCACGGGATGGGCATAGAAACAGGCGTAGACTTAGACAAAGTCATCCGAGCAGGTCACGAAATCTGCCAACACCTAGAGCATGGGCCGCGTTCTAATGTTAGTCTTGCGGCATTAGCTACATCATAATTCACCATAAACAGTTTAAGAGAGAACCCAATGAGCTCAGAAGTTAGTCAACCCTTGTGGAAGCCGAGCCAAGAAACAATTAAAAGCGCTCGCATGACAGACTTTATGAATTACGTTGAGAAAAGCGAGAATCAACGATTTCAAGGACGATATTCGTCTCTATACGACTGGTCAATTCAGCATAAAGACACGTTCTGGTCGATGATTTGGGACTATTTCGATGTTATTGGTGAGCGTGGCGAGCGGACTTTAATTAATGAAGGGCAGATGCCCGGTGCGCAGTGGTTTCCAGACGCGAAATTAAACTTCGCCGAAAACCTATTGCGGTATCGAGACAACCGCCCTGCTCTTATCTTTCAAAACGAGCATGGTCAAACCCAAGAATTAAGTTACCAACAACTTTACAGTCAAGTTGCAGCTTTGGCTTCAGCGCTGAAGAAAGCTGGTGTAAAGCCAGGAGATCGCGTTGCTGGTATGTTACCTAACTGCAACGAGACGATTGTGGCGATGTTAGCCACCACCAGTTTAGGCGCAGTTTGGTCTAGCTGTTCTCCAGACTTCGGTGAACAGGGTGTATTAGACCGTTTCGGCCAAGTCGAACCAAAGGTGGTATTTGTCGTAGATGGTTATTTCTATAACGGCAAAACACTCAACATTTCTGACAAAGTAAATGGCATTTTAGACAAGCTTTCGAGCGTAGAATCTAAAATCCTCATCCCTTTCGCGGGTATTGAGCATCAAGTTAGTGACTGCATAGAGTGGAACGACTTCCTAGATCACCAAGCCGAGAGCATTGAATTTGAGCCTCGCTGCTTTAATGACCCACTCTATATCATGTTTAGTTCGGGCACTACGGGTGTTCCCAAGTGCATTGTTCATGGTATCGGCGGTACGTTACTTCAGCATTATAAGGAACATGGTCTACACACCAATCTGCGCCGCGAAGATACGTTATTTTACTTCACTACCTGCGGTTGGATGATGTGGAATTGGCTTGTTTCCGGACTAGCTATTGGCGCGCGTTTGTCTTTATTTGATGGTTCACCGTTCTACCCGAATGAAAACGCCATGCCTGACCTTATCGACAAGCAAGGTATTACGGTGTTTGGTACCAGTGCTAAGTATTTGTCTGCACTAGAAAAGGCTGGTGCAAAGCCGAAAGAAACTCATAACTTAAGCTCTTTAAAAGCTGTGCTGACTACAGGCTCAGTTTTACCACCGGAAAGCTTCGACTATGTTTACCGGGACTTCAAAGAAGATGTGTGTTTGTCTTCAATTTCGGGTGGTACAGACATTATTAGTTGCTTTGCGTTAGGTAACCCTATTCTTCCAGTCTACAGAGGACAGCTCCAATGTCGCGGGCTGGGACTTGCGGTGGATGTATTTAACGAGCAAGGTGAAGCCGTTCGAAATGAGAAAGGTGAGCTTGTTTGTACTCAAACATTCCCGTGTATGCCTATTGGCTTTTGGAACGACTCTGACGGCAGCCGATACCAAAGCGCCTATTTTGAGAGATTTAAAAATATATGGGCACACGGTGACTACGCGGAAATTACCGATCAAGATGGTGTGATCATCTATGGTCGCTCAGATGCAGTTTTAAACCCTGGCGGTGTTCGCATAGGTACTGCCGAAATATACCGCCAAGTTGAGAAAGTGGACGAGGTTCTCGAGAGTATAGCGGTTGGTCAAAACATGGGTGACGATGAACGTGTGGTGCTATTCGTTCGTCTTCGCGAAAACATTGAGTTGAATGACGACTTAATCAAAAAGATTAAGCAAACAATTCGCGCTAACGCAACACCACGACATGTTCCAGCTGTTATTTTGCAAGTGGCTGATATACCGAGAACTATTAGCGGAAAAATTGTTGAATTAGCGGTAAGACAGGTTATTCACGGTGAAACGGTTAAAAATACTGACGCACTTGCGAATCCTGAAGCCTTAGACTTGTTTAAAGATCGTTCAGAGTTAACCCTATAATCGTGATTATAGTTGCGTAAAAGTAGTGTTTAAGTAATCATCAGGGCTTGCTTTGAAAAATAAGACAGAATTAAATGCAGCAATTAACTCATTATAGACAGGCAATTTTAGCGGCTATTTGCGGTCTAGCGTTAACCTTAGTGGTTACGCTAGCCCTTCGCTATATTGACAATAAAAACATACAATCCAGTCTACAAGATGAACTTTCTGCCCTACAAAGTGAAATTGAGCGAGAAGTGCAATTTCACATGTTTGGTTTAACTTGGGTCGCAAGGCAACATTCAGCACAACCACAAAGTTCCGGTACGGCTTGGTTAGAAGACGCGGAGTCTATTCACGCTTACTTCCCTCATTTTCGCTCTTTATTATGGGTGAATGTGGATGGAGTTATCGAAGGAGCGTATCCACCCATTTTGAATTCCGAAATGCGCAACGAGCGGTTTTCAGCACATTCAGGCCAAAGTCTCTCGGGTTTAAGCGGATCCAACCGATATCTTATCCCCGCTGGTGATATGGCCCAACATGCAGCAGACATGCTAATGGTTGTTTCTCAGTTGGAGCAAGACCCACGCGGCTATTATGTTGGCGAAATCAACATGAACCAACTCCTCAGAGCCACGACAAGTCGGTTCTTATCTGAAGGCTCTCAGTTCCAAATTCGCCCTGCAAATGGTACCCATGCCATTTTCGAGTTTTTTGCCGACAAAAAGTATTATCAGACATGGTCGACCACAAACTCCGTTCGATTGTTTGATCAGAATTTTGCTCTAGACCTATGGCCTTCTGCAGAACGACTAGGCGAAATGCGCGGTCGCTTACCCCTATTTGTGGTTATCGCAGGCTTACTTTCTACAGGGCTGCTTACCTTCGTTCTCGTCGTTTTAGGCGTAAGCCGAGTGCGCGCACAGGAACTAGCCGACACTAACCTCGACCTTTATGCCGAAATTGAAGAACGAGAGCGTGTTGAAAAGCGTATGGCTTACTTAGCTGAACACGATTGGCTAACTGACCTAGCCAACCGAAACGCGCTTATGGAACATCTCGAGAAAGCAATGAAGCGAGTGCGCAACACAGACATGCAAGTCGGCGCGCTACTTATCGACTTAGACAATTTTAAAGAAGTAAATGACGCACTGGGACACACCGTAGGCGATGCACTTATTAAACGCGTAGCAGAGCGTCTGTCTCAGTTACAAGGTGATAACGGTATACTTGCGCGAATGGGCGGCGATGAATTCGCCATGACCCTTACAGGAATTCACTCTATCGGCACGTTAGAGTCGTTAGCCCGCAATGTGATTGACGCGTTAGAAACGCACTTTATTATCGACGATTACGAACTCTATATAAACGCAAGTATCGGTATCGCCATCAGCCAGTCTGACGAAGACCAAGGCGAAGATATTATGCGGAACGCAGACACGGCTCTGTACCGAGCAAAAGAGCGCGGTAGAGGTACTTTCCACGTCTACAGCCATGAGCTGCACCAAGAACTTAACGACAAAATTGAGCTTTTGAAGAAGCTAAGAAGTGCGGTAGAGAACGAGAAGTTAACGGTTTACTATCAGCCTAAGGTAGACATGACTAGTCGCCGGGTTATTGGCTTAGAAGCTCTTGTGCGCTGGATAGACGAAGACGGCAGTATTATTGGACCTGACCGCTTTATTCCACTCGCGGAAGACACCGGTTTAATTATTCCGATTTCTGACTACGTACTGAAGGCTTCCTGTGCACAGTTGAAAAAGTGGCACGACGCCGGGTTTGACGACCTGCAACTATCCGTAAACTTGTCGGGTAAGCAACTTCAATCGCCGGATCTTATCCATTTCATTCTGGATGTAATTAAGCAAACAAAAATTCCAAATGGTTCACTCGAACTCGAACTTACCGAGCAAGTGTTTATAGAAAATATAAAGTCGCATACTAACTTCATGCATGCAGTACGCGAGCACGGTATGACACTTGCCATCGACGACTTTGGTATTGGTTATTCATCATTGTCTTATCTCAAACACTTCCCGGTGAATGCTTTAAAGGTAGACCGCTCGTTTGTACGCGACCTACCTGACGATAAAGACGATGCTACAATTACACAAACCATCATTAACCTCGCGAATAGCTTAGACATAGGTATCGTTGCTGAAGGCGTTGAGACCGAAGAGCAACTCGACTTTCTGCTAGAGCGTGGTTGTACTATTGGGCAAGGTTTCTTGTTCAGCCGCCCTATCCCAGCAGAAGAAATGACAGAATTGCTGACGCGGTATGAAGGTTTAGTGCCCATTCAAATTGACTAACAGGTTGTAGGAGTAGTTATGGAACGCGAAAGTATGGAGTTCGACGTACTTGTTGTAGGTGCAGGACCTGCGGGTTTGTCCACTGCATGTAAATTAGCACAACAAGCACAAGCCGCTGAGCAAGAACTGTCAATTTGCGTCATTGAAAAAGGCTCTGAGGTTGGCGCTCATATTCTTTCTGGAGCTGTGTTCGAAACACGTGCTTTAACTGAACTTTTCCCAAACTGGAAAGAGCTTGGTGCTCCTTTGAGCACCGAAGTAAAGCGCGACGATATTTTCATGTTTAAAAATGAAACCAGCGCAACCAAACTTCCTAACTTTATGGTTCCAAAGACATTCCATAACCACGGCAATTACATTACCAGCATGGGAAACATGTGTCGCTGGCTTGCCGAACAAGCGGAAGGTATGGGCGTAGAAATATTCCCAGGCTTCTCTGCATCAGAAGTTCTATATGGCGACAACAATGAAGTTTTAGGTGTAATCACCGGTGATATGGGTGTTGCCGAAGACGGTTCAGAGAAAGACAGTTACATGCCTGGCATGGAACTTCGTGCACGTTACACCGTTTTTGCTGAGGGTTGCCGAGGGCACCTTGGAAAAACTCTAATCGACAAGTACAACCTGAATGAAGGCAAATCTCCACAGCATTATGCTATTGGATTTAAAGAAATTTGGGATGTACCTGCAGAACAACATGAAGAAGGTTTAGTAGTACACAGCACGGGATGGCCACTCGATGAAGCGACAGGTGGTGGTTACCTATACCATGCCGAAAATAACCAAGTTTTCGTTGGTCTTATTGTCGACCTAAACTACACGAACCCTCACGTTAATCCTTTTGCTGAGTTCCAACGCTATAAACATCACCCAGAAATAGCGAAAGTACTGAAAGGTGGTAAACGCGTAAGCTACGGCGCTCGAGCTATTGCAAAAGGCGGGTTCTACTCGCTTCCTAAAATGACCATGCCTGGTGCAGTTATGACCGGCTGTAACGCTGGTACGCTGAATTTCGCGAAAATTAAAGGCAACCATACTGCAATGAAGAGTGGCATTATTGCTGCAGAAACTATATTTGCAGCGCTTCAGAAAGACTTGTCCCATACCGACTTAACCGAATACGAAACTAATTTTAAAGCGAGCTGGCTATACAAGGAGCTTTACGGTTCTCGTAATTTTGGTCCAGCAATCCATAAGCTCGGTACATGGATGGGTGGCGCATACAACACAATCGACCAGAACTGGTTTGGCGGTAAGCTACCTTTCACTATTAAGGACGAACGCCCTGACCATGAAGGTATGCTTGAAGCTAGTAAAGCGAGCAAAATTGATTACCCGAAACCGGATAGCCAACTAAGCTTTGACCGTAACTCTTCGGTTTACTTATCGAATACGAACCACGAAGAAGATCAGCCTTGCCACCTACGGTTAAAAGACGCAAATATACCGATTCAAGTGAACTTAGCTAAGTATGCGGAGCCTGCGCAACGTTATTGCCCTGCTGGCGTATACGAAGTGGTAGAAGACGACAATGGCGAATCGGTTTTTCAGATAAATGCACAAAACTGCATACACTGTAAAACTTGTGACATTAAAGATCCTAGCCAGAATATTACTTGGGTTACCCCAGAAGGTACCGGTGGTCCTAATTACCCGAATATGTAATATCAAAATAAGCCGGCTTTCACGCCGGCTTATTTATTTATGGAAATAAAAATTAATCATTAATTAAATACAGTAAGAGATATCTGAATTACCCTTTTTATTAATTTTATGTGTTGTTTATTTCTATATTTTGACTGTAAAGTTAATCTATAAATATTCAATCGCATTTGTTTTTCAATAATTTCTAATTGTCCGAATAAGGTAAAAACATGAAAGACTTTATAAATATTCTTTCTCATGCTCGTAGACTCAATGCTGCAACTAAATCTATGAGCGTTGCCGAATTAAAAGAAGTAGCAGATAAGCTTCAAACTGTTATTGAAAAAAGAGTTGAAGAAGAGGCAGAATATTTGCGCGAACAAGAAGAAAAACAAAGAGTTATTGAAGACTTAAAGCGCCAAATGAAAGAAGCAAATATTAGCGCTGGGGAATTAATTGAGGGAGGTGATAGTGAAGCCAAACCTCGCAAAAAGCGTAAGCCATTACCAGCGAAATACGCATATATAGATGATAACGGCAATCGCCAAACCTGGACTGGACAAGGTCGTGCACCAAAACCAATTCAAAAGGCTTTAAACACGGGTGGCAGTAAAAGCGACTTCCTTATTTAACAATTATGAATCCAATTGGAATTATTCATTCTCCATATCAAGAAAAGTTCGCAATTCCTCGGCAACCTGGACTAGTTCCTAGTGCAATTGGCCGTATAGACTTTTATTCACCATATAATCAAGCTGAGTGTTTTAGAGGTTTAGAGGAGTTTTCTCACCTTTGGGTTCAATTTATTTTTCATGAAACTCAGGCTAAGGGTTGGAAGCCACTCGTTCGCCCTCCTCGTTTGGGTGGAAATGAAAAGCGCGGAGTATTTGCCACACGGTCGACGTTTCGTCCAAATGCGATTGGCCTTTCAGTTGTGAAAATTGAAGCTATAAATGAACATAAAGGCACTGTTGCTTTAAGTGTTAGTGGAATCGACTTATTAGACCAAACCCCAATATTAGACATAAAGCCCTATATTGCTTACTCAGATGCATTACCAAAGGCAATAAGTGGTTTTGCACAAGAAAGCCCAAGCTCTGATCTTAAGGTTGAGTTCTCTGAGTGCGCCCGTGAAGCTCTTAGTACGCAAGCTAAGCATTTCCCTTACCTTTATAAACTGATTGAAGAAGTTCTAGCACAGGATCCCCGCCCCGCCTATCATACAAACCAGAATGAAGACCGTGTTTATGGCATGGCATTATACGATTTCAATATTAAATGGCGAGTAATAAGCAACGTGGCGTATGTAGTCGAGCTAGAGCATCGCTGAAAATACCCTTCAACTCGCATGAAAGGCTTTTTGTGCGGCGCTTCGACTGCTAGAATGCCATGTCATTTCGCGCGTCAATGTTGAGTTAAAAACATTCATTCGAAAAACACTAATTTGAGAACGAGAAAGAGCCCATGCGATCGAGCCAGTATTTACTAGGAACTTTAAAAGAAACCCCTGCTGACGCAGAAGTTGTCAGCCACCAGCTTATGTTAAGAGCTGGAATGATCCGTAAAGTTGCTTCAGGTTTATATACTTGGACACCCACTGGCGTTCGTGTGCTACGGAAAGTAGAAGCTATCGTTCGAGAAGAACTCGAGAATGCAGGCGCTATCGAAGTATTAATGCCTATGGTGCAACCTGCAGACTTATGGCAAGAATCAGGTCGTTACGAAGACTATGGCCCAGAGCTTCTGAGGCTCAACGACCGACACAACCGCGAGTTTGTGCTTGGCCCAACCCATGAAGAAGTAATAAGCGAACTCGTTCGTAAAGAAATTAGTAGTTATAAACAGCTACCTCTTAATTTATTCCAAATTCAAACTAAATTCCGCGACGAAATAAGACCTCGTTTTGGCGTAATGCGTTCGCGCGAATTTATCATGAAAGACGCATACTCTTTCCATACCAACGAAGACTCATTAAAAGAAACATACCAAGCCATGTTCGACGCTTACAGTCGTATCTTCGAACGCTTAGGGCTCGATTTCCGTCCGGTTATTGCCGACACGGGCTCTATTGGTGGTAATGCTTCACACGAGTTTCATGTGCTAGCTCAATCAGGTGAAGACGCCATTGCATTCAGCGACAGTTCTAATTACGCGGCCAACGTTGAATTAGCAGAAGCTATTTCAGAGAAAACAGAGAAAGACGTTGCGACTGAAGAGCTTCGCAAAGAACAAACACCTAATACGAAAACAATTAAAGCACTCGTTGAGAACTTTAAGGTCGATATTCAGAAAACCGTTAAAACACTTATTGTACATGGTGATCCCGAAGTTGAAGGCAGTTCAAAACTTGTGGCTTTAATGGTTCGTGGCGACCACGAACTAAACGACATAAAAGCATCTAAAGTTGAAGGTGTTGCTAGCCCTCTTCAATTCGCGAGCGACGAAGAAATTCGAGACGCGGTTGGCGCGGGTCCAGGCTCTCTAGGTCCAATTAACCTACCTATGCCTGTTATCGTCGACCGTAGCGTAGCCGTGATGTCAGACTTTAGTGCAGGAGCTAATGAAGATGGCTTCCATTATTTTGGTATCAATTGGGGCCGCGATGCAGAGTTTACCGACGTTGCTGACCTTCGAAACGTGGTTGAAGGCGATCCGAGCCCTTGTGGTAACGGCACGCTAAGTATTGCTCGAGGCATTGAAGTTGGTCATATTTTCCAGCTAGGAACAAAATATAGCGAAGCTATGAATGTTGGCGTTCTTAATGAAGAAGGCAAGCATCAGCACCTTATGATGGGTTGTTATGGTATCGGCGTAACCCGCATCGTTGCAGCAGCTATTGAACAAAACTTCGACGACAACGGTATTATTTGGCCAGCAAGCATGGCCCCTTTCGACGTTGTGGTTTTACCTATGAATATGCACAAGTCTGCACGCGTTCAAGCTGCAGCTGAAAAGCTATACGAGGAACTACAACAGGCTGGCTTCAATGTTATGTTTGACGACCGTAAAGAGCGTCCTGGTGTAATGTTTGCGGATATGGAACTTATCGGTATTCCACACACATTTGTTATTGGCGAGCGGAACCTTGATGACAACGCGGCGGAATATAAACATCGCTCGGCTTCAGACAAGGAAAAGGTAAGCCTTGCAGATGCAGTAGAGTTCCTACGTTCGAAAACGAGCTAATTCTATTTTGCTAGATGTGAAAATCCGCAAAGGTACCTAAACCTCTGCGGATTTTTTTATTTTGAGTAAGTTAACTTAACTTTCATGCCCTGCTAACGGGTCAATATAATGCAAACGCATATCCCACGGGAAATGAATCCACGTAGTTTGCTCTATATCCGCCTCATAGTCGTCTACTAAAGGTAAGCCAGCAGGTTTAGCGTATACCGTAATAAACTTCGCTTTAGGTAATTGTTTACGTAAGTATCGAAGGGTGTTACCAGAATCGACTAGATCATCAATAACAATAAAACCTTCACCATCTTCAGTAGCTTGCACTGGCTTTAACATTTCAGGTTCTGCCTGTTGCGACTGATGCATATAAGAACGAATCGAAACGGTGTCTACTACACGTAAATTCAGTTCACGAGACAGAATAGCTGCGGGTACCAAACCACCACGAGTTACAGCTATAACTCCTTTCCACTGCTCTGCCGGCAACTGTCTGCGGGCTAATTCGCGTGTAGCGCGGTGTAACTCTTCCCAAGAAACGAAATATTCTTTGTGATCGTGCTGGCTCATAGATTCTGTTTTCCCTTGAACTTTTGGGTCGTGGTACAATATTAAACATCATAGCATTAGCAATAACGTAATCGCGACAGCGCTTAAACTAAAGATTGAATAGATAAGGTAATTCCATGCCAAAAGCAGTATTTATCGACCACCAAGGTGGTGAGTATGAAGTAGACGTTCCAGTTGGACAAAGCCTAATGGAAGCTGCGACAGATAACATGATCGACGGTATTATTGGAGAGTGTGGAGGCGTATGTTCTTGCGCTACTTGCCATGTATATGTTGATCAAGCTTGGTTAAACAAACTACCCGCTGCTGATGATATTGAAGAAAGCATGATCGACGTGGCACGTGAGCCGGAAGACAACAGCCGCCTAAGCTGCCAAATCGAAATGACCGAAGAACTTGATGGCATTATCGTAAGAATGCCGGTATCTCAGTTCTAACTTCGGTTGAATGCGGCTATCGTGACCATAGTTCGGTCATGGTAGCCCGTTACCACAGAAATAAGTCCAGCCCATAAGTCGTCCACGTCGTTTTGACCTGAATCAACAATTAAAGGTCTTCCGTTCAATGCTTTTAGCTTCTCTTTCGTAGCGACAATATGCACGTTCGAACGGTCAATTAACCTTAACAACTCAGGACTCAACTGCTGATTCCCGCGGCCCAGTAAATGGCCCTGACCACCAATTAATGTAATCACTAAATGTGTTTCTGGGTATTGCTCTTTTAATTCCACAAGTTCCCGAGCAGATAAGTCTTGGCCCACCAGCTTTTCATCACATACTGCATCTACCCCTAAAAGCGTATTTTCTACGCCTAACCGCTCCATTATTGCGGCTACAGTAGAGCCAGAGCCCATGATGTATAAATGACCTGGCTCCATAGACTCAATAATATCGTCTGCGATGTCGGTTAAAACTAGCTCGTCGCTTTCCTTTCCACCCACTTTAACGGCTTGCATATATTCCAACTCGCTGGGCACCATAAGCTCGCCATATCGTTTAGCGCGAACTGTACCTTGCCTAAACGCGGTCTCGTCGATATCCATTACGTCGGCCCAGCGCACCGTAGTTAGCTGACCAGAAACAACCATGCTTGCTACCTGCCCTGCTGCCCGCGGGTGAATAGCATAAACACCCGAATGAATTTTAACGCCGGCAGGAATACCGATAACTGGAATCTCTTGGTCTTTAATTACGGTTGCTAGATCTCTTGCAGTGCCATCACCGCCCGCAAATAGAATGAGGTCAACGCCATGCTCTAGAAAAGCCTGCACACAACTTTGAGTATCACTCGCTTCGGTTTGCTGCTCATTAGGTTGATAGCAAACGACAGGATCCACGCCAAAGCTTCTCAGTAAATCAGCCCCCATAGTTCCTTCTGGGGCTAGCCATTCAATGGCTTCTTGCTCATTCCCGCACGCTTCAAATAATACCGTTAGCGCCGCTTTTGCACGGTTTGGGGCGTTCTGAATGGCGCCCCGCTTCAGCGCTTCTTCACGTATAGCTTTGCCGTCACTGCCTTTCAATGCGGTCGAGCCGCCAATACCAGCATATGGGTTAACAACCAAACCTATTTTTAGTCGTTTCATACAGCGCGAAGTCCTTCTTTCTGACAGCATTGGTTTAACAGTGAATGAGCGTAGTGCTCTAGTTCATAAAAATTGGGCATGGTTGTCTCGTGAAAATTACACAGTGTTTCGCACATGCTCAGTAACCGCTCGGGTAAGCCGTTTTTGTATAAAGTTTGCGCGTATTCGACGACATCCTGCGTAAATTGTAACTTCTGTTGGCTTTGAACCGCGTGGGGCGCATTTAGGTTGTCTAAGCTCACTTCAAACTGAATTTGAGCACAAAGGCTTAGCAACCACTCGTAAGCCTGTGGCTTCACTTCCATTTTTAAGAAGTCGGCTTGCTGAGCTGCGTTACGACCGTCTGGCGCATACCAATAACCGTAGTCCAATAGGTGACGTCGTACTTTCCCAGCTACACACCAATGCGATATTTCATGTAACGCGGAACGTACATAGTCATGACTAAATACAATTTGATGATAGGCTCGATTTCTTGCAGCCGGCAGGTAAAGTGGCTCAGAGCCACCTTGGATAAGCTCCGTGTGATATGTATGCAAAAAAGTGCGGTTAAATAACCGCACTATTTCATTTGCATTTAAAACTTCATCAGTCATACGCCTGATATTCGACTCCTTCAAGCCACCAACTCGGTGAACCTTCACCTTTTAAGTGGTAATCAAAGAATTCTAACATTTTTAGCGTGTAATCGACTTTATTTGCGTATTGTTGCAAGTGATGTGGTTCGCCTTCGTACTGGAGCATCACCACAGGCTTGTCTAAGCGGCGCAGAGCTAAATAGTATTCAATACCCTGCTCCCATGGTACAGCTCCGTCTTCGTCACCAAATTGAATAAGCATTGGCGTATTAATACGGTCAGCAAAAAATACTGGCGAGTTCTCAATGTACGGGTCGATATCCTCATACATGTTTACGCCTAGGCGACTTTGCCCTTGCTCGTACTGGAATTGACGAGCCAAACCACTACCCCAACGAATTCCGCTATATGCACTGGTCATATTTGAAACTGGAGCACCGGCAACTGCCGCATCGAAAATATCGGTTTCGGTAACAACAAACGCAGTTTGGTAACCAGACCAACTATGTCCATGCAGCCCTAGACCGTCAGGGTCCGCTATGCCTTCTTCAACTAACATTTCCATTGCCGGTACCAGTGACTCTGTTGCACTAGGTCCCGGAGCACCAACGCGGAAGTTAATGTCAGGTAAGAACACTAAGTATTCTTGGCCTAAGTAAAATGGGAAGTTGGGTCTATGGTTTACTTTCATCTGGTTAAATTGATGCAGACGCTGCGAGAATTTCTCGTAGTAATAAACCATAACTGGGTATTGACGGTTCGGATCATAGTTATCAGGCTTAATTAGAATGCCTTCTAGCTCTTCACCCACCGTTGACTCCCAAGTTACAAGTTCTGCGTCACCCCAAATAAAGTCGCTTTGTTGAGGGTTTACTTCAGTAATCCGTGTAGGCTCAGCAAATCCAAAGTCAGTGATTTGAACGTCAGGGAATTGTCTGAAATCTTCCTCAGTAAAATAAATTACATTGGTTTCGTTTTCCCAATGCACAAGTTCGTAAGTTTTCTCACCCGCAACTAACTCGTAAAGCCCTTGGTTACCGCGGTTAAGCGCATAGAAACCACTGCCCTTGGTGTCTTCGTTGTATGCGCGTAAGAACAACGCCTCGTTAGCGCCATAAAAGCCTTCGTCCTTCTCTACAATTCGGAAAGAACGCTCGGTTTCACGACCTTGTCCAGACGTTAAGTTCTGGTAGTCGCCTTGCGCATTAAACTGCCAAATGTCGAAGCGATCATAAACAAAGAACGCAGAGCTATCGGCTAACCAACCACCGAAGCCATAGCCGTAAGCACCTTGTGGGCGATCGTTTTCTTCGTCTACCCAAGAAACATCAATTCCACTACCGATTTCTTGGCTTGTACTGGTTTCGGCACTGAATAGGTTGAGTTTCTCGTTTTGTAAGAATGCAATGTATTCACCGTTAGGTGACATTTCTCCACGCTGCCAGCTCGGCACTTTCTCCGCTACAAGTTGTTTCTCGCCAGTGCGAACATTCACGTGGTAAATATCATGGAAGAAGCCGTTCCACGTAATTTCACGCAGATAAGGCGTTGCGTCCGACTGCATAGCCGCAGCATAGTCGTCGTCAATCCAAGTGCTTAGCTCAACATCGTCGCTTAAGTGCACCCATGACTGAGTATCTACCCAATATAAAGACTCCGCAGTTGCACGTTGCGAGCGGCGATAACCTTCACGTTGGTGGGTAGAAATGCGGTCGTCGTCACCATGCCACACTTGTACGCGTCGGTCGTCCAAAATACGTTCCAATGAGTAAAGATCTTCAAGAGTTTCTGGTTTAGGAAGATCTTCGCTTTCTTCTGTTAGCGGGCGAAAACCTACTTCAATTGCTGTGTCGTCATATAACCAAGAAACTCGGCTATGCTCTGATATAGCCCAACCGTCTCTTTCATACGCAACAGAAGAAACTTCACTTTCACCGAAATTCCAAACAAATAGTTGGCGTGTTTCTTCGTCTTTGTCGCTGTCTGGAGCCGCCGCAAGAATCGCAATACTGTCACCAGCTTCGTCAAAGCTCATCGCAGCCTTTGCTTTTCCGGTGTTTTCAATAAGCTCTAGTTGTGAGTTATTTGATGTATTGCGAACCCAAACCTCTCCTGGATTCTCGTCGGTAGCTTTAGTTTGAAAAGCCACACGATCACCCGAATCTGCTACAACAAATTGTGAAACGTTCTGTACAGAGCGTTGTTGCCCCGTGTTTACATCAACAAAAACTAGAACCGGCGTCTCTTTGCCATCATCCTCGGCATCACTCAATGTTTGGGTTTGCAACACTACTAAGGTTTGGCTTGACCCCGTGAATTCAGCACTTTCAGCATTCTCGAATACAGTTTGCTCACCCGTAGCCACGTTCACCAATACTTGATTGGTAACCAATGCCTTTTTCTCTTCGTCCGTTTCAGCTTGTTCACGTGCTAACAAAGCAGGTCGTTGTGTAAATACAACATAAGCACCATTTGCAGACACACGCGGGTGTGTGCCTCGTTCAACTTCCCATTGATTACTTACTGAAAGTTGCTCTGTTGAACGAACAACATAGCCTGTTGGGTCGCCTAAATCTGGAACAGCGTCATACGCATACACTAAGCCTGAATCGCTCCAGTCTTGGCGCTCAATTTCGCGAAACTTCATAATATCGGAAACCGACAATGGTCGCTGTTCGCCACTAGGCTCGTCAGCATGAGCAAGCGTGGTAACGCCCTGCCAAGACGCAAAAGTAAGCGGCAGCAATACCGCCAAAGAAACAATATGTTGTGTTTTTGCCATGAGTTGCCTCATTTTTTATAAGTAGATGCTTCGATTATTACCAATATAAGCCACAGACTCTAGTTACTAGGGAGTTATCAGTCGTAAAGTTCAGTGGTTGGTCGAATTTTGTAGTCGCTCATGTTTAGGGCGAGCCACACCGAACGCAGCTAGCATGCCTAAAAATGCAGAAATAGATGCAGCTAAATACGTTAAATCGGCTCCTGCGCCGTCTTGCCACAAAATACCTGAAATATATGCACCAATAGCCCCGCCGCCGGCAAAGCCAACACTGACATAAATAGCTTGCCCCCTACCTTGGTGTTTCTGTTGGAAGTGCCTATGAATAAACCTCATTGCAGTGCTGTGGTGCAACGCGAAGCTAAATGCATGAATAAGTTGTACTAAGACAAGTAAAACAAGAATGTCGGCAAAAGAAGCTAATGCCCACCAACGTATTGCGGTTAACCCCATGCACAATGCCAAAATTCTCGACACTCTAAACCGCCCAACAATTCTGCCAGCTACTGCAAACATAACCACTTCGGCTGCAACGCCTAGTGCAATGATTATTCCTACTGCGGTTGGGTCGTAACCTAGCTGGCCTAAATAAAGCGCGAAGAACGCATAAAACGGTGCAAAACTAAGTTGCAATAGAATGCTAGACGCCATAAACATGATGAACGGGCGAGAAAAAACCGCTGTCCAAAGCGATTCCGTGTCAATTTCCGAGGTTTCTACCGGTTTTATATTTGGTTCTCGAAGCAAAAACACGACAACGGCAAGCGGTAGAAGCAACAAGGCTGCGAGTAACGGAAACGAGGTTTTACCACCCCATGCCATGAGTTCAGCGGCAACTAGCGCAACAATAATAAAACCAATACTGCCGCCTAACCTTATTTTACTGTAGCGCTGGTGTTGGTCGCCCAGGGTATTTAAAGTAACCACTTCAAGCTGTGGCAAAATAGCCGACCAAAATAAGCTCATACCACCAAGTACAAAAGCAACCTGAATGTAACTTTCCGCAAAATAGAGCACGCTTAAGAAGACTAAAGAAATAAGCACTGCAAACCGCATAATGGGCAGGCGCTTGCCTGTTCGGTCGGTGTATGTTGCCCAGAGAGGTGGACCAATAATTCTGCACAGCGTAGCGTAGGCTATAAGTTCGCCTATCTCCTTCGAATTAAAGCCTAACGCGTCGAGAAAAACACCCAAATACGGCACAAGAAGCGCAAGTACGCCAAAGTACCCAAAATAGGCAAAACCTAATAATCGAAAAGCCTTCATGGAACCCGGAAAGTTGTTGGTGTTACATCACCATTTTGAGCACGTTGCAGTAAGAAATGGTCAATAACCACCAAAGCCATCATGGCTTCGGCTATAGGAACAGCACGAATTCCAACACAAGGGTCGTGCCTACCGCCAGTTGAAACCTCAGTAGGCTCACCCTGATTAGTAATCGTTTGCCCCGCAGTTTTAATACTAGAAGTTGGCTTCAACGCTATGTCGGCAACAACAGGCTGGCCCGTACTAATGCCCCCTAACACTCCGCCACTTCGGTTACTTTTAAAACCTTCGGGAGTAATTTCGTCTCGGTGCTCACTGCCTTTTTGAGTGACAACTTCAAAACCGTCTCCTATGGAAACAGCTTTAACTGCATTAATGCTCATTAATGCCTTTGCTAAATCTGCTTCTAGCCTGTCAAAGACAGGTTCACCAAGACCAGGTGGTAACCCTTTTGCCTGCACCCGAATACGAGCACCAATTGAGTCACCTTCCTTTTTTAAGTCGCGGATCAGTTGGTCTAACGCATCTAATTTAGTGTCGTCTGGAAAAAAGAAAGCATTGGTTTTCGCTAACTCTAAGTCTAGCTTCTCTGCTTGAATATGCCCCATTTGTACCATGGCGGCTTCAATGCTTATGCCTTGTTGTGACAACCATTTTTTGGCAATTGCACCAGCGGCAACACGCATCGCTGTTTCTCGAGCGGATGAGCGCCCGCCACCGCGGTAATCTCTAAAGCCAAATTTTTGGTCGTACGTATAGTCGGCATGTCCTGGTCGGTATAGGTCTTTAATATTGGAGTAGTCGCGGCTACGCTGATCGGTATTTTCAATCAGTAAACCTATCGGCGTTCCAGTAGTTTTACCTTCAAACACACCAGAAAGAATTTTCACTTGGTCAGCTTCTTGGCGTGGCGTGGTGTACCGATTTCCGCCCGGCTTCCTTAAGTCTAGTTCCTTTTGAATATCGGCTTCGCTTAAAGTTAAGCCTGGAGGACAACCGTCGACAATGGCCATTAAAGCAGGCCCATGACTTTCGCCGCTGGTTGTAACTTTGAAAATGGTTCCCAAACTACTGCCAGGCATCACAGACCCCTTCAATAAATCAGTTTTGTGCTATCAGTACTTAACAGAGCACTGCTTAACGGCTTTGTATATGGTCTTTAAACTGAACCAAGTCATTACGGTAGGCAAGGAAAACACCAGTACCACCGTTTTCAAATGCTAACCAAGTTAGCGGTAGTTCCGGCCAACGCTCTGCTACATGAACTTCACTGTTGCCCACTTCACATATCAGCATACCTTGCTCGCTCAAATACTGTGGAGCGTCGAGCAAAATATTCTTCACAAGATCTAATCCGTCTTCGCCAGCCGCTAAGCCTAATTCCGGCTCGTGGTGATACTCTTGCGGCAAGTCATCCATGTCTTCAGCATCTACATAAGGCGGATTAGTGACAATTAAGTCATAACTTTGTGCAGGTATGTCTGTAAATCCGTCCGACTGAATAAGCGTAACTTGTTCATGTAAGTCGTACTCGGCAACATTCATTTGAGCTACTGCTAATGCGTCTTCTGAAATATCGCTCGCGTCGATGTATGTTTCAGGGAATGCCGCGGCACATGCGATAGCAATACAGCCAGAACCCGTACACAAGTCGAGAATGCGCATTGGCTCTTGCGTTAACCAAGGCGAGAATTGTTTCGTAATCAGTTCACCAATGGGTGAACGAGGAACAAGAACGCGCTCGTCTACGTAAAACGGCAATCCCGCAAACCATGCTTTATGCACTAAGTAAGCCGCTGGAACACGGTCGTATAGCCGGCGCTCAAGCATTTTTGCTAAATGCTTTCGTTCTTCTTTCGCTAAACGACAGTTGCCATATTCAGACAACGCCTCAAACGGTAAACAGGTCACTTCAGAAAGAAGTAAATTAGCTTCTTCCCAGCCACTCTCAGCCCCATGGCCAAACCAAACGTCTTCATGGTGAAGCTTAGTCGCAATATAGCGCTGCCAGTCGGCGATTGTTTTTAAACCTTTGCCTAGCTCTATTTTTTTGCTTTCAGTATTCTTTTCGTGCTCGTGCTTCTCGCCCATGGCGCAAGCTCCTATTCATCTTGATTCTTATAAAACGACTTCAGAGCACCACTCATGGCTAAAGGCTCTACATCTAAAACGGCAATACCGGCAGTTGGAAACAAAGGCGCTTGCACTGCGGTATCTAAATAATGCACCAAATAGCACACAAAAGGCATGTGAGACACCACCAGCACCGACTCTGCAGGCTCAATTTGCAACCTTGCTAACAAAGCGCCAGCAAACATTTCAGGGTCACCGTCTGGTGTAATCTCGGTACTAATCTCAGTGACTTCTACAGGAATTTGCTCAGCAACATGGTCGTAGGTTTGCCGAGCACGCGAATACGGGCTCACAATAGCTAAATCAATACCCTTCTCATGCTTCTTCAACCACTGCGCCGCAGTTTCTGCTTCAGCATGGCCACAATCTGTTAATACCCTATTCGCGTCTGCACCTGGATATGGGCGCATTACAGGAGGCTCGGCTTCGCCATGACGCATAATATATAACTTCACGATGTACTACTCGACTTCGATTCACTACGTTGTTTGTCTGGCCGACCACCGGTTACTTTGTCGGCGCGCCCTTCTTCTTTCGCACGCTCTGCGCGGCGACGGCGTATTTCTTTTGGATCGGCAATTAACGGTCGGTATATTTCAACTCTGTCGCCATTTTTTACCGTGTCGGTAAGCTTACAAGTGCGGTTCCATATACCCACACGGTCGGCACTTACCTCGAACTCAGGAAAAAACTTATCAATTTGAGAAAGCTCAATTGTTTTTTCCACTGTGGTTCCTTCAGGAACTTGCGTAGAAACAATTTTCTGTTTTTCTGGTGTGCCATACACCACTTCAACATTAACGAGTTCCGCCACTGCCATATACCTGTTTTGCGCGTTTTGCGAACGCGTCTACCATTCGGCTTGTTACCTCATTAAAAACCTTTGCAAAGGCAAAGTGAAGTAACTTACTGGAAAACTCAAAATCGAGTTGCAAGATAACTTTACAAGCGTCGTCTGAAAGCGGTTCGAACTTCCACCCCCCCTGCAAAGACTTGAAAGGCCCATTCAGCAATTGCATGTCTACCGTATGGTGCGGATGCAACGTATTTCGCGTGGCAAATGTTTGCTGAATGCCCGCCTTACTAATGGAAAGCTCGGCTTCTATAACCTGGTTACCATGAACGTCGTTCGAGCTTAATAAACGCGCACCCACACAACCAGGCACAAACTCTGGGTAAGCGGTTATGTCGTTCACCAAGTCAAACATTTGTTCGCAGCTATAGTGCACTAAAGCGCTGCGTTCCACTTGCGGCATTGCGCAACCTCTTTATTAGAAGTTCAGTTTTTCAAAATGGCGCACATTTTAACGTGTACTGCCCTTGCCTGCTACCGTCAAAAACCAATTCTTTTTCCTTTCATGCAACGCCTGAAAAGGTATAATAGGCGCATGAAATCAAAAAAGAATTCCAGTAGTACCATCGCCCTCAATAAAAAAGCCCGCCACGAGTATTTTTTAGAGGACAAGTTCGAGGCCGGAATCGAGCTTCAAGGTTGGGAAGTAAAAAGCATCCGCGCAGGTAAAGTAAACATTGCCGACAGTTATATTCTGTTGCGCAACGGCGAAGCCTTTCTGATTGGTTCTCGCATTCAGCCACTCAACAGCGCATCAAGCCATGTAGTGTGCGACCCAGAGCGTACACGCAAGCTGCTTATGAAAAAGCGCGAATTAAGTACCCTTATCGGCAAGTCTGAACGCGAAGGCTACTCTATTGTCGCCACCGCTATGTATTGGAAGAAGTGCTGGGTGAAGCTTGAAATTTACCTTGCTAAAGGTAAGAAGTCTCACGACAAGCGCGACACCATTAAAGACCGCGACTGGGCACGCCAGAAAGAGCGGATGCTGAAGCACGAGGTTCGTTAAGTTTCGCAAATGCAATTTGCATTCACAGGAAGCCAGTTTCCATCGGAACCGCACTTTTGTTCAATCCTGCAATTATAGAAACTTGCAGGGTTGAGCATCTCACACTCTCGTCCTGAAACGATATCTGTATGAACTTCATTCAACGGAATAGTGGGTATCACAAAATTGGCAAACATTTGGGGCGTAGAGTTATATATCGGGTGAAAATACGCATAGCCAGCACACTCGTTGTTATGTTCTGGAAGTTTTATCCATTCCATTTGTGCCACCAAATAAGTGGAGACACTGGTACTTTTTAAGTTTCTCGCCGAAATCACAACTTCCGAATTATATTCCCCCTCAGTAGTTAGCTCATGGCTTACCCAGCAAACAAGATCACCAAACTCATGAGGCGGGATATTGTTCTTGTCACACATCACTTCTGCGCCATTTGAAGCTTGAGCTTGAATACTACAGCCATGAATACATGACTCGATATGCATATGGAGCGTAGCACTAAATTGTTTATCTATTTGCTCCACACTGCACCCTTCACAAGAGTAATTACTGAGTTTGGGAGGCTCTGCGGCTAGACACCATAAACTCACCTGTACACAGCGAGTTACGCTAGTCTGTAATTCTTCTAAGCGATAAAATGCCTCTAAAAATCGCGTGTTAGCATCACCAGACAGAACAAGATTGTTGCGAATGACGACTTCCGAAGCCTTAACTTCAGTTGCGTTAAGTTCTTCTGACCAACTTTCTACGGAGACGAGCCCCTTTACATCAGCTGATTCAGTTAACAGTTGTGCTGAACTAACCTCATTCATACTGGCGGCACCTATATTTGTATTTCCAAGAATTCCAGAACTGCTTTGTATATCCTGAAAGTCCAGCTCAGAAATATCCCCATGTCTCCCAATTAGAGTATCGGTGCTCAACGCAACAGAATCTGCGGAATCACTCGTTGCAGTCTCGGCATGTAGATCAGTTACACTTACATCGTTACTCTGCTGTATATTGTGTTCTTCAAATTCTAAAGAGGCGCGCATTTGTAGATTTCCGTTCGTATTGTGAGCTCCCCTAGTAGCAATTCGACTGCCCACGATATCAAAGGACTCTGGCAGCAACAGTGATACAGTAGAGTTATCCAGAGACACATCCACAAGTACTTTAGAAACTTCTTGTGCCATCGATGCTCGCAGAAAGGCAATATTTAAACGTAATGGCTTTTCTAATACCTCTACGCGTGTAGCTATTTCTCCTAAACTGGCGAGTGCCTTTACTACACCATTACTCTCAACCCATTGATTGAAACTCTGAGTTTTTGATTTACTCCAATATAGCCTGAGAAGATGCATCCGAACCTCATGGATCTGTTGGAGAGCATAGCTACGTTGAGTCTCCGCAGTTTTAACCGCATTAATCAACATGGCGGTAGTTAATGTTGCACTCACCAACCCAAGAATAGCCAAAGCAATAGGAATAAAATAACCTGCTCCTCCTTTCATGCCCATGTTTAGTCAGAACCCGGTAAGGTGGTTTTTGTTTCGTCTAATTGAGGAAAGTTTTGCCCTGTTTGAAGTTCGAATAGCCATTCTATAATTTGATTATTCTTGTTCGATGAAGCTAATGTTTGAGACTCAATAAATGACGCGGTTGCGAGGCGCAGCTGTACTAGTCCGAGTAACTCCCACGCTTGTATATTCTTTGGAATTTGCTGAGTTACGCCATATATCAACCCATGTGCTTTCATATACTCACCCGTTCGAAGATATAAATAGCCAAGTTCTAGTTGATACTGAAAGTCTTCTGGGTAGTTACGCGAAAGCTTTCTTAGGTCGCTTTCCGCTGTTAAATAGTCCCCACGATTCATTGCCTGACTAGCTCTTAACTCTAACTCGGAACGTTTAATTGGAGACCAGGTAGACTGAGCAAAGCCGGTAAGTTCACATCCTGTCAATAAACTCAGCGATAGTACAAACCCCATGTACGCGGGGAATCGATTTTTATTCATTTTTACGTCCTTGTTTAAGAGCTTACAGCTGTCCGCTTTTCGATGACTCCATAAGCGTTCCAGCAAGTTCTAACGGACCAAGGCCTCACTGCTTTATGCTGCTGAAGTGCGCGTCCGTTATGATCCAGCCAAATCAAATCGATCGATTCAAACATAAACATTGTGTGTATTGATTTACACTTCGGTAAATACAATGCATCACACTGGTTCGGTTTTACCATCCAACCTAATGCTCGATGCCAAAATGACATGGGGCGCCATAATTTCTCTATGCCATATTCTTCACACAACTGCTTCATTGCATCTTCACCCAAATCAGACCAACAAATGGCAGTAAGGTAGCGGGAAAGATCAGTAATGCGAGCGGGGCAAGAAGCCTTACAGGCGTTTCTTGCGCGACTTTTTCTATTTCAAACTCGATATTTTCACGATTAATTCTAGATTGCTCTGTCATGAGAGCATGTACACCACTTCCCTGAAGAGCCGACTGCTTCAGTAAGTTTATAAAGATTCTAATTTGCGGGCACGGTAAAGTTAAGTAAACAGACTCAATCGCTTGAGAGTAAGAGTACCCTGTCTTCAGACGGCTCATAGCTAGCTTCAACTCTTCCGTTAAAGGACCCGACCTTATATCCCTCAGCACCCTCTGCAATGCAGTGGCAATGGGAAAACCCGCTATAGATAGTAACGCAAGACCATCAAGTACATGCGGTAACTGATATACAGCTTCTTTTCTTCTCGATTTCGCTTTTCGAGACGCATTTAAAAAAGGCTTTAAAAGCCACAATAAAACGATGGCGCTGGCCACAAAGAAAAAGGGATTCATTAGAAAAAAGTTGAGTGGTGCCAGCAAAAAGAAACACAGCACGAGTAAAGTGGTTCTTAGTTGTACATATTCTTGACTGTATCCAGCTAAGCGCATGGGAAACAGTAATGCGCCTTTACTCGATTTGGGTAGCCTCTCAAATAGGTATGCCGCAATAGAATTTAAATAGCGCCTAATAATAACCCCATGCGTCAACAAGTAGCGCAATGACCAATAAAACGCACTAATAACAATACACAGAGTGAGCGATATATAAATCACAACGGAACCCTGACATTCAATAATTTTCTCATCCAAAGCTGTCCTGTAACAACCAAGAAAATAACGGTTCCCATAAGTAAAGCTCCAAATGTGCTGTTTATGAGAATGGTGATCGCTTCCGACTCAATCATGTAAAGCGCCAAAAACAATAAAAATGGAAGACCCGACATCACTTTGCCTTGCATATTACCTTGCGCCGAAAGGCTTCTTACCCGGTCTTGCAAGCGACTGCGCAAGCGCATGTTGTTTGCCAGTAATTCAAGAATTTTTGCCAGTTGCCCGCCAGAAGAGGATATAAGAGTCAACATGCACACCCATCTTTCCAGTTGTTCATTTTCAAGATTTGCGGCCATTCTTTGCAAAGCTTCATTGAGCTTCCACCCTAACCGTACACGCCTCATTACTAACCCTAATTCTTGGCTTAAAGGATACTCGGCATTAGCTGCAACAAAGTCAAAAGCGCTATTTAATGAGCCTCCAGATGAAACATGATTACCTAACATGATACTTGCATCGGGAAGTTGCTTAACCAGTTTCGATACACGAGTATTTTTAAGGCGTTTTAAAAGGACTGGAGGAAAAATAAAACTAATCAGAAAAAAACTAAACGTTAAAGCCAAGCTTTGGGTTAATAACCAGCATAGTATTGCTAAAAAACCAGCTAATGACATACAGATAAACAAGAATTGCCGTGCGGGTATAAATAGAAACAATTCCACTAACCCCTGCTGTATCTGTTCCTCGTATCGGTTTTCTAACGCCATAAAATAATCGCTCAACGCAGCTTTGCACGCCGAATACAGCGTGTATGTCACTAAGCCAATACTTATCATTATCGCAGCGGCTAGAATTAGTCTGCGCCCATTGTGGCTGAGATAATTCGCGCTTTATAACTCTCAGGTAAAACTTGGGTCAACAAAGAGACTTCACCAGTAGGGATAAGTTTTTGACTTACCGGATCACGTTTGAACAGTTCTGCGAGCTGTATTGTGTTCGATTCAGATCCCTGAACCTCACACAATGACTCAATTCTTCTCTTTCCCTCTGATGTTCTTGAAACTTGCAGTACAAAGTGAATAGCGCTAGTCATTTGCTGACGAATCGCATTAATCGGTAACTCCATTCCAGACATAAGCACTAAAGTTTCCAATCTCCTCAGCGCATCTCTGCATGTATTTGCGTGTATTGTGGTCATAGAGCCACAGTGACCAGTATTCATAGCTTGCAACATGTCTAAGCTTTCACTAGCTCGGCACTCACCTACAATGATTCTATCTGGACGCATACGAAGAGCGTTAACAACCAACTTACGAATAGAAACTTCGCCCTCACCTTCTTGATTGGCAGGTCTGGCCTCCAATCTAACAAGGTTACTGTGGTTTACCTGTAATTCAGCCGCATCCTCCACAGTAACAATGCGCTCTTCACCGGGGATAAATGATGACAATATATTCAGTAAAGTTGTCTTCCCGCTTCCTGTTCCTCCACTTACCAAAATATTAAATTTACTCGTTACCAGAATGGGTAAAATATCAGCGAGTTCCGCTGAACAGCTATCGCTTTGCACTAAATCATCAAGGGTTAACTGTTTTTTTGAAAATTTACGAATAGTTAGGCTACTACCGTCAACAGCGAGAGGAGGTATAATCGCGTTTACACGAGAGCCACAAGCCAAACGAGCATCCACCATGGGGGAGCTCTCATCAATACGCCGCCCTAGAGGAGTAACAATACGATCAATGATCTGGCGAACACGCTGCTCACTCTCGAGGTTCACTGGTGAACGCTTAAGTTTCCCTCCACGCTCAACAAACACAGTATCAAACCGGTTCACCATAATTTCAGAAACCTGTTGATCTCTCAGTAAATCGTCAATAGGACCAAGCCCCAACAAATCGTCTAGTAAAGTACGAACAACTTCTCTAGGGTGCTCAAATCCTCCATTAAACCCACCTTCATCAAAGGTACTTTGAACTTCTCCATCAATCATGTTGGTCAGGTAATTCCGAACCGCGCTCTCCTCCATATCTTCTAGAACATTATGACTCTGATCCAATTGCCGTATTGCTAACTGTTTAATTCGTTCATAAGCATCCATGCCTAACTCTCCATTTATTCAATACACTGCGCTAATTGAAGTTGCTCTGTAAGATGTCTTGTTCTTAGTTCAGTTTCGGTCGCACGGTTTTCTTGCAAGGAGACTATGTTTGGCTGAAGAAACACAACTAGCTCCGTCATTTGACTACGAATCTCTTGTGAGCCACCTAGCCACTCTAAAGGGGTATTGTTATTACTCTGAAAGCTTTCTTGGCTTTTCATACCCGCTAATATCAAAATTTCATTAGGCTCTACCACGACTTCCGACTGAGATCGGCGAGTTAATAAACCTGGGATACCATTTATTGATACTGCCGAGTCCAAATTACTCATTTCCGCATCAACATAAACTTTGATATCGCCCTGATCATCGATTTCTCCTTTCGTCCTAATTTTAATTCCGTAGGGATGAAAGTTAATGTTGGGGTTACCATCATTTGATGCAGCAGGCACTGGAATTTCACCTCCAGCATGGAACTCACTCCAAACATTTTCCAAGGACCGGATAGTTGGAGAGGCTAAAAGCCTTGCTTCACCTCTTTGTTGAAGCAAGCTAAGTATCGAAGATAGTGAAAAATCCCATCCAAGATTCAAGTTTGTTAGAGCATCACTTCTGCCGGTATTGCTCTCGGAGAACTGGGTGAATAAAGATACAGACGGACCATTTACGCTATCGCTCCAGTTCACTCCGTACTGAGTTAATGAGCTTTTTTTTAGCTCTGCAACTTGAATATTAAAAATCAGCATTTCTGGCTGCTTCTCAATTTTTGTTAATTGTGAGACATCCAAGCTTTGAAATGAACTTGCAAGCTGTCTTACCTGTTCAAACGTCTTTTCCTCAAGCCGTCCTGATAACCAAATACTCTCAGGTGTTTGCAACCGCTCTACATTGCTGCCTGCTAAAATCACATCTAGAAAATGAATTAAAATGGCTCTCTCTGGGGGAGAAATAACAAAATCATACTCTACCTTCTCTCGCTCCGTAGCATTTTCATTCCAAGCTGTAATGTTTAAAGAGCCAGCTCTAAGCCCTCTTACATGAAGAAAGGTATCGCTTAATAATGCTTCCGCAAGCTCTGGCTGACTCGACACCACTCGACTTGGATTGAATGGCAGTTCTATCGAAACTTGCTCTCCCACTTCGAGTATCATTCTTTCATTAGCGTATAACTTAATTGAAAGAAGCGTCAGAAAGGAATAAAGCGATAAACCCAGTATATGAAATCGCATCTTCACCGCGCCCCGTAAGCTACGCCAAAGAGACTAGGTTCAGTGAATGACCTTAAAATAGGTTCTGACTGTCCATTAGAGATGACAAATTTCAATTCAGAGCGGTGATTTAACTCATTAAGTAACGCATATTGACGTTGTGGAACTCCAAATGTGACGTAGTCATACTCCTGCTCACTTTGACCGACATGCAGTGGTGACAACCTAATGATAGGAGCTTGGGAAACCAACAATTCCCACAGATTTACCTTTCTTTGATAAATGCTTACCGAGTCACCGAGTTGAAAAGCTCTATCGTGAGTCCATACGGGCTCGGCTTCGACAGTAAATGGGTAATAATTTTCTTCTAAATGCTCGACAAATCCATTATCACCTTCCTGTAAATGTATGCGTTGAAGAGGTTTTCCCGCAAAAACAGCGACCTTAGTCTTATAACCAGTAACATTTTCTAGACTGCCTATCACAAGTGTGTCTACCGGCAATGCTTCAACAGCTAGTCTTCTAACCGCAAGGTTTTCGTTAGAAACCACTTCTCCAACGTCTAAGTCTCGAACAGGAACTAAAACTGCGCGCTTATCTACGGGTAAAGGAGGTAGCCTCGGGCGAGCATTTACCTGACGCTCAACCTCTAGTCTCATCATCGCAAACGCTACGACAGAAAACACGACAGCCAAAATTAGGGGAATAAATAAATTTACAAGTAGTTTCTTCTTGCTCATGCTGTATCACTCACCAATTTCCGTTTGATGTATTTCCAGCTCAAAAGTTAGCAACTTTCCATTTTTCTTTTGTGCTGTCTTTACGACAAAGCTATCCTCTTCATACCATGCAATTACATAGCTTTGAGTCGCTACTTGGCGAAGGACAACTTGGTTCGTACCTCTGCCTAGCTCACTTTCAATTTTCCTCGCATATCTCCACAAGCTAATAGAGCTGTATGAAGTATTTAATATTGTCCCTGGCCAACGATATGCAAATGACTGATGCTCAGACGCGTTTTCCTTTAATTTCGTCTGATGCCACAATGTTTTATTCGTCGAAGCTTCCACACTGACTATTTGCTCTGGGTCTACACATATCCAATAGTTTCGAACTTCTTCTACGACTGTGTATGTATCGCTTGTACCCAGATACACCTCGTGACACGAACGATTTGCTAACCAAGCTTCAATGTCCGAGAACGACTCTCGTATTTCCAAACTTTGAACTTCAAAAACATGAAGATCTGTAGCGGGTAGAACGACCCTTGTTTCCCAGTGCTCAGGAATGTCGAACGAAGCAATTTCACCGTTCATCACCAAAGCTAATAAAGCGAGATTCAATGCTCTTCCGGTTGATACTCGGGTACAACCTCAGGATCAACCCAGCCCAGTTTCAAGCTACTCGGGCC
The DNA here is from genome assembly GCF_004344885.1 of Lysobacter sp. N42. NCBI lineage: Bacteria > Pseudomonadati > Pseudomonadota > Gammaproteobacteria > Lysobacterales > Lysobacteraceae > Lysobacter > Lysobacter sp. N42. Next base: position 406,132 of record NZ_SKFB01000001.1, on the reverse strand, counting down.
AAACTCACGAGCAAACGGAAGGATTGCGACCCATTGTTGAACGGTTTCAAAAGGAAGTTTAGATATATGATGTGAAGTTACAAATTGGCGTGGAGCATTTGAGAGATCACCTTGTGATTTTGCGCTCCAACTATCATTGATTTTTCGGTAACTAAACCACTCTTCGCCACGATTTAGTACCTTTACCCGGTTTTGGTTTCCAAGTGGAAAATGTGAATTTTCAATTCCAGGTAAAGTGCTCCAAACACCTGATAAAACGCTCGCCGAAGAATACTCTTCATCCGTTTCTAGACTGAAATCAATTTCATCTCCTTCAGCAAAATCATAGTCCTCGTCAAGCTTTTCAGGAATTAATGCGCGCATATTCAAAGCGTTTCTAATCCATGCTTGTTCTAACACAATATTTGCCTGCTGGTCGGCGTCATACTTGTCGATTAGTCGCTCCGAGAATTCTCCAAACGCGAACAATACAATCAATCCCACCAATCCGATAAAAAGTGAGGACTCGAGCATGGCTTGCCCTTTTTCAAATATCATAAAGTTACCGCCCTAACCTGTTGTTCGATTACAGATCTATCAATAGTCGTTACCGGATGCGCTCGCTCAAACCATAAGCCATTAAATAAGTTAGGAGACTCTGTATTTCTATCTCGGCGCGGAAATAGAGATTGAGGTCGAGAAAAAGCGACTTCATACCTTCCTATACCTACATGTAGGAGGGGTTGTTGCGATAATTCATGTTTCACCGAAGAAGTAACCACTACGGTGACTTGAGGGAATTCATTACTCTCTTCTGACAGAAGATATTGATATGGTGTCGCACGTGCCCTAGCGATTCTGTTCACTCGGTTTAAAGCTCTACCGGTCGTTCTTCTATTAATTTGATAAGTTCCACCAAACTCATTTCTCGAGGCTCTACGAGGCGGACGCTGACGGTTATAGCTAGCGCCGCCGCCATAACGGTACTCATGATGACTAAACAGAATACGCTGATGAACTGCGAGTGTGTCTATGCTTTGCCAATACACTTGGTTATTTCTCGACACAAGTTCAGAACCTCCAGCACGGTCTACCGAAACCCATCGCAGATCGAACCAATTGTATGACCTATTCCGAGTAAAGGGGTCTCTGCTATGCCCGACCCATTCGGCGTAATTTTCGGGTTGCTTTCGCTGCTGAAAGTTAAGCCATAATTCGGAAGCTCCCGTAAGAGATTGGTGGTTAAGAAGCGCGATCTGATAGCCTTCCCCACTTTGTCCAACAACTTCATTCACTGTTTCCAAAGCAGAAACCCAGCTAGCATGATGAAATGCCATTTGAGCGAATTCTAGCCCCTTGATAATCGCTGACTGGGCTTCAATAGTAAGGCTTATCCCTGTATTGATGGGCTGCTTCATTCTCTGGACGGTTTTCGCTAGGCTTCGCGTTGCTGCATTTAAATATGGAACCCAACTCGTAAATAACGCAGTTCGCACGCTGACATCTTCAGTCATAGAAAACCATGAGTGAAGTGCCATTAATTGCCCAATAAAGACTTCATTGGCCAAAATTGCACGGTTGGTTGCAGCTTTGAAATTTAAGTCTCTAGCCCCCAAAACTGCCAATGATTGAGCGGCATGATGAGCTACTTTTTCAACATGCACTTGCTGTTGGCTCTGAACTGCTAACTTAACCACCGCTACTAGCCCAAAAAACATCCCGCTAAGAAGTAAAACACCGAGCACCAGAACCTGTCCCCGTGCGAGCCTCAATCTCCATCACCTTCGTTTGACTCATCGTAATCTGCTAATCCATAGTCTTCTGCTGCTGAGTCTTCAGCATCGTCAGCAGCGTCTTGAGCTTCTGAGAGAGAATCGTTTGCAGACTGCCCCGATATTTCTTGAGCAACACCCGCGATTTGATTACGTAATGTTTTCCCAAATAACGAATACACCCCAATAGCAGACACCACCACTAATGCCAAAATAACAATGTACTCAGTCATACCTTGACCTGAAGACTTGATAACTCGCATAACTACCTCCCTATGAAAACTCACTTTCACAAGGTCTAGCAGGCAAATTTAAGTTGGGAAAGAAAACCTAGCGGTTTTAATCGATCGCCAAGTACTTATGAAGCTGCACCGATAAACGCCAGTTGCGTTTGATGCAGGTTTCTATGGCAAGTTCTGTTGCTCGTGGCCGTTGGCTGATGGGTTGTAATGCTATTGAAACTGTGGGGTCTACGGGGTGTTCTTTTAGCAACTCGTCTAATGCGTCGACATGCTTTTGCATGGCTATTGGGTACTTAATTTCGTTCGCACGTTGCATGGCCTGTGCGCAAATGGCGTAGCCGCCGGGCATGTCTACTTTCGGGCTTACGGTTACCCATGTGTCTGGGTGTACGCGCACTTCAAATGTACCACTGGTTTCAATTTGGCATTGATAACCGGCCTTGTGAAGCGTTGTGGTAAGTTCTGTTAGGTCGAACATGCATGGCTCGCCCCCGGTAATCACTACATGTTTGGCGGTCCAGCCTTGTTGCTGGAATTGCTCTAATATTTGCGCTGGAGTTTGCGAAGCCCACTGACTCGACTCTTTTTTCTTAGCCAATACGTCTTTAATTTCAATTTTGTCGGTTTGCTCCATAGGCCACGTATGCTGGGTGTCGCACCATGGGCAACCTATTGGGCACCCCTGTAAGCGTAAGAATATTGCTGGCACACCTGTATAAACACCTTCGCCCTGAATGGTTTCAAATGCTTCATTCACCGGCAAAGTTGTTTGAATTTGGGGTGCGGGGGCAATTTTCATGCAAACGGTCCTTATTGTATTTAAAGTTCTATCGAGCTTCGCAGTGCGCTAAAATATACGGGAATTATAAAGGAGAAGACAGCTGTGAGCGAATCGGCGTTAAAGAAAAACATTGTGGTTATCTATTCTGGCGGAATGGACTCATTTACGGTGTTGCACAAAGCAATTCAATCAGGGAAAAACGTTCACGCACTGTCGTTTAACTACGGGCAACGTCATAAACGTGAATTGGTTGCCGCTGCCGCAGTTTGCGAGCAATACAACATTCCACACAAAGTTGTAGATATAAGCGCAATTAACTCGCTTCTTGCAGGTTCTTCCTTAACGGACGACATTGATGTTCCAGACGCAGAATATGCAGAAGAGAACATGAAAAACACTGTGGTGCCTAACCGCAACATGATTCTCCTTTCACTTGCAATTGGCTATGCGGTGTCACTGGATGCACAAGAGGTATGGTACGGCGCGCACTCTGGCGACCATGCAATTTACCCAGACTGTCGGCCAGAATTTGTAAAAGCCATGAACGACGTTAGCCAAATAGCTAACTATGAACCGGTAGACATTGTTTCGCCTTACCTAACTAACTCCAAAGCTGAAATTCTTGCCGATGGCTTAAATATGAACCTCGACTACAGCAACACATGGACTTGTTATAACGGTAGAGAAAAAGCCTGCGGACGTTGTAGCGCATGCCGCGAACGTTTACAGGCTTTTGAACTTAATAACATTCAAGACCCACTAGCGTACGAATAAGCAAGTTCTTTCGCAGCGCGGTGACGTTCAGGGTTTTGCTCAAATGCTTGCCCTAATAGCTTGGTAACCGCGCTTTCATTGCCTTCTGGGACGGGTGTTCCGCTAATTACAGCTTCTGCTGCTTCTCGGTCGTTACACACTAACAGTAGCTCGCCACCGGCACTAAAAGCCGCTTGCGCTCTGGCATTCACATCGCCTACTACCTTAGCTCCTTCCATAGTTAAATCGTCGCTGATCACTACACCTTTAAAGCCCAATTCTTCACGAAGTACGTCCTGCACCCAAAACTTTGAAAAGCCAGCAGGCATAGTGTCTAGCTCAGGGTAAATGACATGAGCAGGCATAATGGCGTCTAATTGGTCTACCAGTTCTTTAAATGGTACTAAATCTTTCGACCATATCTCTTGTTTGCTGCGCATATCTTCCGGAATCGCGATGTGCGAGTCGGCTACTACCGTTCCGTGACCAGGAAAGTGCTTACCTACATTACGCATTCCTGCTTCACGCATACCCTGCATAAATGCACTTGCAAGCTTTACAATAAGCTCTGGTTGTTCTGCAAAAGCACGATTACCAATAACTTCACTGTCCCCGAATACGTCGAGTACTGGCGCGTAACTCAGGTCGATGTCTAAGCATCGCAACTCATAAGCCATAAGCCAGCCCATCTCTTTCGCGTCATTTTGGGCTTTCTCGAGGTCGTTTGGGTAGTGCTGGTAAAAGCTTGCCATGGCAGGAATAGGTGAAAATTCAGAGCGGAAACGCTGTACTCGCCCCCCCTCGTGGTCAACGGAAATCAAAAAAGGTCTTTGAACCGCGTTCCGAATGTCTTGGATTAGCTCTTTTAATTGTAACGTATTGTCAAAGTTACGAGTGAACAGAATCATGCCTTGTACAGCAGTATGTTGGAACAGTTCTGCATCTTTCTCTTCAAATCTTGTGCCTTCAATATCAATCAAATAACCGCTCATGCACTCTCTTCTCTTCTTGAATTATCGGTAACGCTCACTCATTATGTTACTAAGATGTTTAGAGGTGTGAAACGTTATGAAAGTAAAATATCCGCTTATTTTAGGTTTAAGTCTGTTAGCCACCAGTTGTAATGTCGAAGACTTCACGCAAATGGAAGTTGTAGGCGACGTTGTTGGAAGTTGTAGCCAAACAGGGAAGAATCGTGAAATGGCTGCTTTCATGTATGAATCTTACCTTTGGAATGACGACATTCCTGCGAATATTAATCCCTCCCAGTATTCTAGCTTAGACGCACTGCTTAATGCGATGAAAAGGCCCGACGATCAATTCTCGTTTTTACTCACCGAACAAGAATACATCGACCGCTATGTAAATGCTGTTTATTACGGGTTTGGCTTTAGCAGCAATAACAGAACAGACCTAGACGTTATTGAAATTCGTTATGTCTACGATGGCTCTCCCGCAGGGCAAGCTGGGCTGAACCGTGGAGACCGTATTATTGAGGTTGACGGTGTTAGCATTGAAGAATGGTTCAATCGCATATCACAGGGCACTGCCTCAAATAGCGACATATTCGGACCGAACGAATTAGGCATTGAAAAAGACATTGTATGGCGGACACCTGACGGTCAAGTACTCAGCGCCATTATGAGTAAAGAGGAAGTTGAAACAAACACTGTTATGCACACTCAAAGGGAACAAGTGGGTGATGTTGAAGTGGGTTACTTTGTATTCGACACGTTTATCAATCGCTCTGCACAAGATTTGAATACCGCTTATGACCAACTAGACGGCGTAGACGAGCTCGTGATCGACCTGCGTTACAACAGCGGCGGTCTTATTCGTATCGCTAATCAATTATCGTCTCAAGCCGCTTGGAACAGTGTTCAAAACGAGATCTTCGTGACCTACAGATACAACGACAACTTCCAACCCAACTCCATTCTATTTGATTTGGGTGAAGGTATTACCCGACTCAACGTAGATAAAGTTTACGTACTTACTACGCCATCGAGCTGCTCTTCATCAGAGTTAGTGATTAACAGCCTAAGACCGTTTGTCGACGTAGTCACCATTGGTGATAGAACGTGCGGCAAACCAGTAGGCCAAAGCCCACGACAATTCTGCGATGAAATTCTCTTCTCTATCAATTTCGAAACAGTAAACGCCGTAGGACAAGGTGGGTACTTCGATGGCATAGCACCTGACTGCAGTGCACCTGACACTATAGTTGGAGACTGGGGAGACAATAACGACCCATTGCTGTCAACTGCTTATCACTACATTGAGAACGGTAGCTGCCCGGCAACTGCCACGACCTCAACGACTGATTGGCAGCCCATGCAAAGAAATCCGCTACTCGATAAATTTGAAAGCGAGCATTAAGTGGAGTTTACGCCTCGTCTTTTAAGATGGGGCGTAAGTCTTCTAGCTTATCGAACAAGTGCCAAATATAGTTGGTTGCTCCCTTTTCCCTATGAGGATGCAGGTCGGCAAGTTTGGGGTCGTTTCGGTAGCTCTCAAAAGCCTCTTTAGATTCCCATTCAACAAGTATCATTACTGTGCGTGGCTCAATATCACCCTTCGCAGCCTCACGAAACTTTCCCAACGAAATCACTTTGCCACCATGCGCCGTAACTTCGGATACTGATCGTTTGGCGTAAGCTAAGTAACTTGCTTTGTCTGCAATATCGAAAAGGTTTAGCGCGTACACAGCCATAGTGAGTTCCTTGTTAGCCTAAATATAATGTTCAAGATCCAATCAAGAGCTAACAGTAACTTCGCTCTGAATCGTTTCTATTTGCTCAAGCTTATCTTTAATAGCTTTTTCAGCTAACCACAAATCTAATTCACGTTGAGCGTTTAACCACACATCAGCGGAGTTACCAAACAACCGCGACAACCTCAACGCCATCTCTGGACTTACCGCCCTTTTCTCACGAACTAATTCATTTATGGATTGACGAGAGACACCAAGTAAACGCGCAGCTGAGCTCACCGTGAGATTATACTCAGGAAAAAAATCCTCTCTTAACATTGCCCCCGGATGAGTAGGCACTCTGTAGGGACGTTTACAATTAACCAATGACAAAATAGCCCCCTTATTTATGGTAATCACATATTTCAACATCGTAAGCATCTCCATTTTCGAAACGAAAACAGATGCGCCATTGGTCATTAACTGATATGGCGTGTTGCCCTACACGATCACCGCTTAATGCGTGGAGTTTGTTACCTGGAGGAACTCTCAGATCTTCAATACTTGTAGCCGAATTTAAATAATCCAACTTTCTTGAAGCCCGCTCATGAAGACTAAACGGTAGTTTCCTACAACGCCCCCAATTAAAGAACTCTAATGTTCTTTTATTAGCAAATGACTTGATCAATTGTAACGCCTAGCGTGACAGCCGTCAAAGGGTGCGGATTATAAAACGCTGAACAACACCAGAGTGAGCATCACCAGTAACCTCAGAGTGGAGCTCTCCACCACATGACTGAATGAGGTTAGCTGATGCTGGATTAGACTTTTCACAATGAATATGGATTTCTCGAATACCCATATTCGTTGCCTGCTCTAAAGTCTTTTGCATGAGAATTTTACCGACACCACTTTTCCTTACCGATGGCCGAGTACTTAAGCCTATGTGCCCACCCATAAACCTAATGGAGTCATTAAGCTGGTGCCGTAAGTTGGACACACCGACTATTTCACCTTTATCAATAAGCCAATAGGTAGTGCTGGCAACGTAATTTTCAGGCAATCGAATACCGTTTCGAATCTCTTCTATACGTTCTAAAAGTGCGGAAAAATCTTGATGGTCGAAGTCTAAGGGAAAAGGATAACGTTCCTCGTCCCCTAGTTCTTCAATATAGCTTCTATACGACAGCTCGTATTCCTTGGTAGGTAAAATAAGTTCCATCTTATTCAAGTCCTTGCTTAGTCGACTAAGCTCTCATATTTGTTGTTCTTAAATGCTTCGAAGGCAAAGCTATCAACAGCTATAGCTCGTTTACGTAGCTCTTCACAGGTTTTAAGTGCAGGAACTTGGTCCTCGTCAACGAGTCCTAGTTTTGCAGCAGCATCAACCCATTCATCACCGCTTAAGTTGCGGTCTAACTCACCGGTTTTTTCTGCTTTCAATAGCTTTTTATATACTGACTTCAGTTCAAACATAAGCTGGAAAGCAAGTTCCATGTGGCCGGTCATATCTTTTGGATCTTCTTTGTAATATGACAAGAACGTATGACGATCACGTGTTCCACCCGGTATCATCATTTGCTCTGAAATATCACGAGCGTCTTTGTCTGATGGTGCTTTGAAATGAACACCGAACGGGAAAGTAAGACGACGCAAAATACTACCCACGTAACGTGCTGGGAAGTTATCAAACGCAGCTGAAAATGCCTTCCCAATCTCAAATAAATGATGATCTAACGCATAGCGAACAAACGGCAAGTCGGCAGCTAAGCGCCCTTCGTCTTCAAATCGTTTAAGAACTGCAGAGCCCATGTATAGGTGGGAAAGTACATCGCCTAAACGCGCGGAAAGCATTTCACGACGTTTCAAATCTCCGCCGAGAGTTAACATAGACATATCTGCACATAGCGCAAGTGCCCTACTTAGTCGTGAAAAGTGCTGGTAATAACGCACTAATTCACCGCTCACAGGAGCAGATGCGAAATGCGAAGAGGTAATAGCATGCCAGAAGCTACCCAACGTGTTCCTTGCGGCAAAGCCAATATGGCGAATAAGCAATGCATCGAAGTCTTTTAAACCTTGCTCTTCGTCTGAATTGCTTGCGGCTTCCATTTCCTTTAATACATATGGGTGGCAACGGGTTGCACCTTGACCGAAAATCATCAGATTTCGGGTAAGAATGTTAGCCCCTTCAACCGTAATTGAAATAGGAACGCCCAAATAGCCATTCGCTAAATAGTTTAACGGCCCCATTTGTATGCCTTTACCCGCATGAATGTCTAAAGCGTCATTTAATACAGTGCGCCCCATTTCCGTCATGTGGTATTTGGTCATTGCGGTAATCACAGAAGGGCTATAACCATTATAAAGAGACAGTACAGTTAAACGTCTCATCGACTCTAAACTGTAATTTAAACCGCCAATACGGCCCATCGCAGACTGTACACCCTCAAATTTCCCAATAGGCAAACCAAACTGCTGTCTTACATAAGCATAAGCGCCGGTGTAACGCTCCGCATTATGGCCGGAGGCAGTAGCGAGAGCAGGTAATGAGATCCCCCGACCAGCTGACAAGCACTCGACGAGCATACGCCAGCCTTTACCTGCGTAGTCAACACCACCAATAATCCAGTCTAGTGGTATAAATACGTCTTTACCTTGAGTTGTGCCGTTCATAAACGCTTGCATAAGCGGTAAATGGCGGTCCCCTGTTTTTACGCCCTTATGGCTTGTTGGAATAAGCGCACAGGTAATGCCTAATTCTTCCTTATCACCCAGTAATTGCTCGGGATCATAAAGCTTAAATGCCAAGCCAAGAACTGTAGCAACAGGCGCCAATGTAATGTAACGCTTGTCCCAGTTCAGGCGAATACCAATAGCCTCTTTGCCTTCAAATTGGTCTCGGCACACCACGCCTGTGTCGGGAATACCGCCGGCGTCTGACCCTGCTTCTGGTCCCGTTAGAGCGAAACATGGGATTTCGTCACCGCAAGCCAAAGCCGGAAGCCAACGCTCTTTTTGCTCTGCTGTACCGTAATGGGTTAAAAGCTCGCCTGGACCTAACGAGTTTGGCACCATAACGCTGACAGCGGCGCTTAATGAACGGGTGGCAATACGAGCCACAATATGAGAATTAGCCGCAGGGGAAAAGTCTAAGCCACCATATTCTTTGCCAATAATCATGGCAAAGAATCGTTCCTTTTTGAGGTAGCTCCACACCTCTTCAGGTAAGTCCTTTTGATGCGCAATAATTTCAAAATCATCGAGCATGTCTAACAGCGTTTCTAGCTGATTATCAATAAACGCTTGTTCTTCTTCGGTAAACTTTGCAGGCTCCGTACTTAGCAAGTTCTCCCATTTCGGATTACCTGAGAATAACTCACCGTCCCACCAAATATCTCCGGCTTCCATGGCTTCACGCTCAGTCGTCGACATTGGCGGAAGTACTCGCTTGAAAAATGCAAACGCTGGCTTTGAAATAAGCCTTTTCCGCACATCTGGAATACCAAATACGATAAGGCCGGCAATAATGATTAACAGTAATAAAGTCATTCTGTACTCCGATGCAATAGTTGCTATTTGGCGGCGATACCCGCTGCAATATAGGGTAATAATCTAGTTAGCATTTGCTCTTGTGGTTCGGGATCATTGAAATCTGCTTCTGCAATTTCACATAGCGCTTGGCTAGATACTTGAGCAAATAAAACTGTGCCTAATGCAAAGTGTAGCCGCCAAAATAGATTTTCGGCAGACAAATGCGCATTTGCCCGATGAAATAAATTGAAAACATAGCTAATAGTTTCACCGAATCTTTGCATGGTGTATGCACGCAGGTGCCCTTGTATCTCGCTGTATGCGTAACCTAGTAGTTTTAAATATATTGCAGCGCCACCATTACGTACTTCTTCAAGCTGAGAGAGTGGTCGTACAAAGCACGCGAGAATATCTTGGTTACTAGGTAATTCATTGTCATCTAAAGCGTCGAGCTCTGTTTGTAGCGCACACATAAAAACCGACTGATAACGAGCCATAACCGCCTGAATAAGCGCTTTTTTCGAACCAAAATGATAGTTAACTGACGCCAAGTTAACATCTGCTACTTGAGTTATTTCTCTTAAAGAAGTGGCTTCAAAACCCTGTTCTGAAAACAAAGTTTCTGCTGCTCGAAGAATACGCTCAGAGGTTTTCGCTGCTTTTTTCATGAAATACTTGCACCCAGATACTGTAACCACCCTGTTTAAAACAGGTGTTTAATTATTGGGTTACTGTACCTGACTGCAATATATTGAACAAGTATTGTCAAACGATAAAATATCGCCCAACTACACTGACGTATCTAGCGGTGAAAAGCTTTTCACTAGGTCATCTACAGCTTTCATTTGTTGTAAATACGTCTCCAAACGAGACAGTGGTAATGCACATGGACCATCACATTTTGCCTCATTTGGGTTCGGATGTGCTTCGATAAACAAACCTGCAATTCCCAAAGCCATACCACTTCGGGCTAGTTGTGCCGCTTGAGCCCTACGACCATCGGCAGAGTCAGCTCTTCCACCAGGTCTTTGCAGCGCATGTGTGGCGTCGAAAATAACTGGAGCGAAGGCTTTCATGTCGTCCATGCCGAGCATATCAACAACAAGGTTGTTGTAACCAAAGCTAGAGCCGCGTTCGCACAGCATGATTTTCTCGTTTCCTGCTTCTGCAAACTTAGTCAGAATGTGACGCATTTCATGCGGTGCTAAAAACTGTGGCTTTTTCACATTAATAATTGCACCGGTTTTAGCCATAGCAACGACTAAGTCAGTTTGACGAGCTAAAAATGCTGGTAACTGAATAACATCCACAACTTCAGCTACCGGGGCAGCTTGGTGAGGTTCATGCACATCTGTAATCAACGGCACTGAGAATGTTTTCTTGATCTCTTCAAAAATACGTAACCCTTCTTCCATGCCAGGGCCACGAAACGAATGAATAGACGAGCGGTTAGCTTTGTCGAATGATGCTTTAAATACGTAAGGAATACCGAGTTTCTGTGTGACATCTACGTAATGCTCTGCAATTCGCATAGCTAAGTCACGAGACTCAAGTACATTCATACCACCAAATAAAACAAACGGCTTGTCGTTGTTAACAGGAATTCCTGCAACATCTACTTGTTGAATTTGCATGTTCGCCTCTTGAAGTTTTTACAGCACAGTTGCAAACAAAATAGGTTGTTTTGCAAATGCTACGTGCGCTAACCATAACCAAGTGAGAATAGCGATTAGAGAAAACGGCACTTTAGTTACAGCTGGGAAACGCCCTTTCAATGCCAAAACAGCCAGCACAGAAAATACGACATAAATGAGGAAACCAATAAACTTTTCGGTGTGGAAACCGCTAGTAAATGGATGAGCTCCCGTAACCACCAAAATACCCACAATCGAGAGAACGAATAAACCGTCTACAGCATGAGGAACAATTTTAAGTGGTTTGCTATTCAGCTTACTGGAGTCTTTCCATGCCAATACTATTCTGGCCAATAACGATACGAAACTTAATACCGCAAATAAGGCATGTAAATGTTTAAACCCTTCGTACACTGAATATCTCCTATAACGAGTCGAGCCGCATTACTAGCTCATAAAATGACTGACCTTTTTTCTTAACCAAGTCGCAAAGTTCAGCAGGATATATTTTGCCTCTCTCAGCTTCAATACGGCCAATGATATCTTCAAGTGGTAGGTCTTGGTGAACCAATTCATAAAACATTCGCGCCAAACCAAATACAAATGCTTCATCAGAAATTTCGTCTGCTAATTTACCGGCCGGTAGTCCCATGCCGTCACTGCGTTCTAAACGCTCATCCAAAGCACGCACAGCAACTTGGCTTACTTTACTGTCGGCCATTTGTAGTGGTCGAATGGCGCGTATTATACGTTGTTGGCAAGGTGATACTTTACTGGCTGGTTGCTCTTCTATTAATGCAAATAGCTTTTCCGCGCGCTCAAACAGTGTTGCAGCCGTGCCGGCAACCTGTGCTTTCTCGCCAGACCATTTCAACTCTTTCATAAATTCAGCAACAAGCTGTACATAGGCGCTTTGTTTTTCTGGGTGTTGAGCATAGCTTTCCTGCTCAAGTTCCATAAGGCGAGCAACTAGCTCTGATAGCAACTGGTCTGTGTCTTGTAGGCAAATTACGTTATCGAGAGCAACTTGCACGTTGTCTGCAAACAATTGCAGCAACTCCTTCTCTTTAACAGTTAAGGGGCGAGATAGCCCTGCGAGACAAAGCAAAGCTCCCTGAGGCCGGCACTGGCTCGGACAATAGGCCAAAACAAAGTCTTCGCCATAATAAATACTATGGGTACGAATAACCGAGTCGAGCTCCACCAAAGCCTCTTTCGGTAAGGCAGACTTGATAATTTGTCCTTGCAGATGGTCGGCGTCTTCTCCGTATGCTGCACGAACCTTCATTTCACTCGACTTTTGAGTTTCATCTGCCGCCGCATAGAACGTTTGTCGAGCACCGCCAATTAGCCAACTTAATTGCTGGACTAAACCTGAAATAAATTGCTCCATTGACTGCAAAGCAAAAAGGTCATTAGTCGAAGCAATAATTTTTTCTAACCCATTACGGCTATGCACAATGGAAATAATGTCACGGTAACTACGAAGGCTAGACATCACTGCTGTAAACAGTTTTTGTGCGGTAAGTTCAGTTTTAGATTTGTAGTCGTTGATGTCGTAATTAACGATAACTGTGCGCTCTGGCGCTTGTCCTGGTTGTCCAGTGCGCAAAATAATACGTGTATAACGATTGCCAAGCTCCTCACGAATATAGCGCGCAACATTTAACCCTGCGTCGTCTGTTTCCATCACGACGTCTAAAAGCACTATTGCTGCATCAGGGTTGTTCTTAATCAGTTCTTTTGCTTCGGCGCCCGAATGAGCACTATGGAACTCTAGGCCACGCCCTAGAAATTGAAAATCACTTAAAGCCAGCTTAGTAACGGCATGAACTTCCGGTTCATCATCTACGATAAGGATTTTCCAGCTTTCTTCGGGTAAATCCTGCTCTTTCTCTGCTTCATCTGCAAATAGAAAGTTACTTTTCATCAGGCGTTCAATCTCCCAACTGCATCTTGTCGCTTATTAGAAAACGAGCTTTATACACTTTTCTGCGCAAAGGTTACGCGATCCAAATTAGCATAATCTTGAACGGTGTTAACCCTTTTATAACCTTTTTTCAAAAAAATATCCCGCACTTGTAATGCCTGTTCAGCGCCATGTTCAAGCGCCAGCCACCCTTCGTTGCACAAAAAATCTAACCCGTTTGTAATAATGTATTCGATATCCTTGTAACCTTGATGCTCAGAAATAAGAGCAGATTTCGGTTCAAATTGAACATCACCGCGAGTTAAATGAGGATCCTCGGGGTCTATATACGGAGGATTAGATACAATAAGGTTAAATGTCTTGCCTAGTTCTACCTTGCTGAACCAGTCGCTCGTGAATACTTCTACATTACCAAACTCCAGTCTAGCTAGGTTTCTTCGGGCTAATTCCACCGCCTCATGAGACTTGTCCACCGCAATAATTGCCCAGTCAGGCTTTTCAGAGGCCAGGGCTAAAGCGATAGCTCCTGTCCCGGTGCCCAATTCAAGCACATCGGCGTGCTCGGGCACCTCAAGCTCTAAACAGGTTTGAACCAGTATTTCAGTATCACTTCTGGGAATTAATGTAGAGTCGTTAACCTCTAGGTCAAAAGTCCAAAACGACCGTGATCCGGTAATAAAAGCGACAGGTTCGCCTTTAGCTCTGCGCTCACTAAATGCTTTAAACTGCTCTAACTGCTCATCGGAAAGTTTCCTTTCTGGCCATGTGTATAAGTACCCACGGTCACAATCTAAAACTTTCATAAGCAGCCACTGAGCATCAATTAACGGCGTTTCAGACGTTATAAATAACCCTTTTGCATAAGACAGTGCCTCTGCTATGGTCATTCGCCACCGTCAGCTAGAGACGCTAATAGGTCAGCTTGGTGCTCTTGCAGAATCGCATCTAAAATAAGATTTAGCTTACCTTCCACAACTTCATCAAGGCGGTATAGCGTAAGGTTTATACGATGGTCTGTTACACGCCCTTGCGGGTAATTGTAAGTACGAATACGCTCTGAACGGTCACCACTAGCCACCAAATCGCGACGCGTTGACTGCTCTTCCTCGGCGCGTCTTGCATCTTCTGCCGCTTGTAGGCGAGACGACAACACAGACATAGCTTTAGCCTTGTTCTTGTGCTGTGAACGTTCTTCCTGACACTCAACAACAACACCGGACGGAATGTGAGTAATACGCACTGCAGAATCTGTACGGTTAACGTGCTGACCACCAGCGCCTGAAGCACGGTAAGTGTCAATGCGTAAATCTGCCGGGTTGATTTCAATCGCTTCGGCTTCTGGAATTTCTGGAAGAACCGCTACGGTGCACGCCGAAGTATGAATTCGACCTTGCGACTCTGTTTCTGGCACACGTTGCACACGGTGACCGCCCGACTCAAACTTCATGCGACCATAAGCTCCGTCACCGGCAACATAAGCAATAACCTCTTTGAAGCCGCCGTGCTCGCCCTCGTTGCAACTTACCATGCTTACTCGCCAACCGTTGTCTTCGGCGTAACGTGAATACATTCGGTATAAATCGCCCGCAAAAATAGCGGCTTCATCACCACCTGCACCAGCCCGAATTTCTAAGTAACACGGTCTTGAGTCGTTAGGATCTTTCGGTAGCAGTAGAATTTGTAGGTCGCTGCTCAAGCGTTCTTGTTCAGCTTGTGCTGTTTCGAGCTCTTCCTCGGCCATTTCTTTTAGGTCAGGGTCGCTCATCATGTCTTGTGCAGTTTGCTCGTCTTCTTTAGCCTGCTGCCAAGCATGAAAACAGGCTACTGTTTCTTCAAGTTGAGAGTACTCTTTCGATAGCGCACGAAACTGGTTTTGGTCCGAGATAATTTCAGGACTTCCTAGAAGAACTTGTAATTCTTCATAACGCTCTTGTAACGACTCTAACTTGGTCACTAACGACGCTTTTAGCATTATTATTCTTCTGCCTCTTGATGAATCAATTGTTGATATGCTGCTAACGCATTTAAATCATTCTTTTTCGCAGCATTCTGTATAGCGGTTGTTGGCTTATGTGCCAAAGTGTTTGCGAGTTTAGTCGCCAGCTCATGAATAACTTCTTCAGGTGGCTTACCTGCAGCAATGGCATTTAACGCCTTTTCTTTTTGAATTTGAGCAATTCGTTCCACATTGACTCTGTATTCACGCAATAATGAAACTGCATTCAAGCTGCGCATCCATTCTTCAAATTCACTAACATGGCGAGCGATGATTTCACTCGCCTCTTTTGCAGCTTGCTGTCTTTGTTCTTTGTTCTGCGAAACAATTTTTTGTAAATCATCAACGGTGTATAAGTATACGTCGTTTAACTCGCCTACTTCTTCCTCGATATCACGAGGTACAGCCAAGTCAATAAACAACATAGGCTTGTGTTTACGCTGCTTTATTGCAGTTTCCACCCAACCCTTACCAATAACCGGAACAGGACTCGCTGTAGAGCTAATAACAATGTCAGCCTGTGGCAAAAGATGCTGTAACTGGTCGAGCGACCATGCTTTACCACCTACCACTGAAGTTAACTCTTCAGCTCGCTCTTGCGTGCGGTTCGCTACATTTAGCTTTCGTACACCTTGGTCTTTTAAGTGACGAGCCGCTAGCTCTGCTGTGTCACCCGCACCCACAATTAATACTTCAGCTTTTTCTAGCGAGTCGAAAATATGCTTCGCCAAATTCACCGCTGAATAGGCAACAGAAACCGCGTTTTGACCTATTTGAGTTTCTGTACGCACAGACTTCGCAGCCGAGAATGTGTTTTGAAACAAGCGGTCGAATACACTACCGATAGCACCAGCATTTCTTGCTGCTTGGTATGCTTCTTTCACTTGTCCAAGAATTTGCGGCTCTCCCAGAACTAGTGAATCTAGCCCTGATGCCACCTTCATAAGATGCTGAATAGCAAGTTCGTCTTGGTGTTGATAAACATATTCACCAAGCTCTTCTTTCGACACTTGGTGGTACATGGCCAACCATTCAATCACTTGCTCTAAATTGTCTTGTTCTGCGCAAAAGTAGAGTTCCGTGCGGTTACAAGTCGACAAAATCACAGACTCTGTTGCCAGCCCTTGTTGCAGCATAGACTGCAAAGCAGACTCTAGCTGCTTTGGCTGAAATGCAACACGTTCCCGTATGTCTACGGTCGCTGTTGTGTGATTAATACCCACTGCAAGGATGGTCATGAAGTCTTAATTAAACCCGCAAAACGTCTGGCATGAACTTAGCGCGCTATTGTAAGCTAAGGGTCACATGATTAAAAGCCAAGTTGCATGGCGTTTCTACTTGAATATAAGGTGAATGTTATTAACTTTTTCCGTTCTCTATCACTGGTTTTAGCAACTCTTATTGTCGTAGGTTGTGCATCCCAAAGCCCAAATCAAACGGGTTATGAAGACGTTTCCAACGCCGCAATTGAGTACCATCAACAACAAGTTCAGCTCATTCGTAATTGGCAAGTGCAAGGACGAATAGCTTTTTTCGATGACGTTAATCAGGATCGCTCTGCAGCAAACCTAACATGGCAAAGTACATTAGTTACCCCCACTAGCTCCGTATTTCGTTTGTACCACCCGTTACAAGGGACATTAGCGCGGTTAACTGTTCAGCAAGACATGTCTACGTTAGAGCTCGAAGACGAAAGTTATACCGCTGAAAATGTAGATTACCTTCTGTCTTACTATTTGAACCTGCCGTTACCCTACACTTTGGTACAAAACGCAATGACCAGCCTTATTCCAAACTCAAGTGATATACAGGCTGTTAAATACTATGAAGACGGTACACCTTGGTCTTACACCTATAGAAATAGTGATGTCTATCAAGAGTGGTTTGTTGAGTTTAACCACTACCGTGCATATCCATTATTAGTCGACAACGAAGAACAATGGGTGCAACTGCCCACCAGCATTGAGTTAACAGGTGCAGGGACACGCATTAAACTGCAGATACAAAGGTGGGACATTACTAGTGAATAAGGAAATTACCTTACCCGCACCTGCCAAGCTGAATCTGTTTCTGCATATTACGGGCAGGCGCCAAGACGGATATCATGAGCTTGAAACCTTGTTTCAGTTTGTAGATTTAGCCGACCAAATAACTTTTCGCGCTCGTGACGACGGCGAGTTTCGATTGTCTCCACAAATTGAAGGTGTGAGCACAGAAGAGAATCTCATTATAAAAGCGGCTAGAGCTTTGCGAGGTATCGCCGGCGACACATCTTTGGGTGCAGACATAAACCTTACGAAAAACCTACCCATGGGCGGTGGCTTAGGCGGCGGATCTTCCGACGCAGCAACAACGCTTATTGCGCTGAATGCACTTTGGCATCTCAACCTTTCTTACCAAGAACTTGCAGATATAGGGGTGAAGCTAGGAGCTGATGTGCCTATTTTTATCCACGGCGAAGCATCTTTAGCACGGGGCGTAGGTGAGGAACTGGAAGCTGCAAGTCCCAGTGAATGCTGGTATGTCATTGTTCATCCGCAAGTACATGTAAGTACCGCGGCAGTTTTCACTCATCCAGAACTGCCTCGTTCTACAAAGCCAATTCACCATACAGACCAAGTAATTACAGGGTTAAACTGGCAGCAACTTGGTAATGATTGTCAGCAACTTGTCTTTAATCTTTATCCTAGTGTTGCGGCTGCGCACCAGTGGTTGCTACAATACGCGGCGTCTAAAATGACGGGAACCGGTGCTTGCTTATTTGCTCCATTTTCATCAGAAAACGAAGCAAAACGAGCTCTGGCAAGTCTTCCAAAGGATTATCGGGGTTGGGTTGCAAAAGGCATGAATCGCTCAACAGCGCATCTTGCCCTGGCGAAACAACTGGAAGATTAAATTCCGACATTTTCCGCATCCACAAAAACAATTTGGTCGAGGTTTACCGTGCCTGACATGAAGCTCTTCGCTGGCAATGCAATACCCGAGCTGGCCCGCAAGATTGCTGATCGACTCTACATCAAATTAGGCGATGCCGATGTAGGTCGCTTTAGTGACGGCGAAATCAGTGTTCAAATCAACGAAAATGTCCGCGGTTCGGACGTATTCATCATCCAATCTACTTGTGCTCCAACCAATGACAACCTCATGGAACTTATCGTTATGGTTGACGCGTTACGCCGTGCTTCTGCTGGGCGTATTACCGCGGTATTACCCTACTTTGGTTATGCACGTCAGGATCGTCGCGTACGCTCAGCTCGTGTTCCTATCACAGCTAAAGTTGTTGCCGACTTCCTTTCAAGTGTAGGTGTTGACCGTGTTTTAACTGTCGACTTACACGCAGAGCAAATTCAAGGATTCTTTGACGTACCGGTAGACAACGTTTTTGGTAGCCCAGTACTTCTTGAACACATGAAGCAACAAACGTTCCACGACGCGGTAATGGTGTCGCCTGACATCGGCGGTGTTGTTCGTGCGCGTGCAATGGCAAAACTTATGAACGACGCAGACTTGGCGATTATCGATAAACGTCGTCCAAAAGCGAACGAGTCACAAGTTATGCATATCATTGGTGACGTGAATGGTCGCGACTGCGTTATGGTTGACGACATGATCGACACCGGTGGAACACTTGCGCAAGCTGCGAAAGCTCTGAAGAAGAATGGTGCGCGTAAAGTTTACGCTTATGCTACTCACCCAGTGTTTTCAGGCAACGCTGTAGAGAATATTAAAAACTCAGAAATCGACGAGTTAATTGTTACAGACAGTATTCCGCTTTCAGAAGAAATGAAAGCTACAGGAATGGTTACTCAGCTTACGCTTAGCGGAATGCTCTCAGAAGCTCTTCGCAGAGTAAGCAATGAAGAGTCTATTTCTGCAATGTTTGAATATTGATTCTTACATTTTTAAGTATTAAAAAACGGGAGCTTTTGCTCCCGTTTTTCTTTTCTCTCAAATATCATTTTTTAGCCTATTGATAGAATCCCTGTGAAAGCGCTAGCATTGTCTACTCAGCGTGGAAAGGAGAACCGTAGTGGACATTTTACTGATTGCGATGGGAATAGCACTCCTGTTTACGGGAGGCGAGGCCCTGATAAAAGGAGCCTTAGCCACCGCACAACGTTTCAATGTTTCCCCGCTGTTAACCGGCCTTGTTATTGTAGGATTCGGAACATCAGCACCTGAGCTTGCCGTTTCTTTGGATGCAACAATCAATGGCCAACCCGACATTGCCGTAGGTAATGTTATTGGTAGTAATATTGGCAATATTTTGCTGATTCTTGGGATATGTGCGGTTATCAGCCCTCTCTCTGTGAAGCCTCTTGTATTAAAAAGAGACGGAACGGCAGTCCTACTTTCAACATTGCTTTTTATTTTGATTGGGGGCGCCCTGTTCTCAAGATTGGCAGGTGCTCTATTTATAGTCTTACTCGCTGCATTTCTGATTTATGCTTATCAAACAGAATCAGAGGAACCAAAGTCAGAAGAACCGAAAAATATCAGGAGTATAGGTTGGACTATAAGTGTCAGCATCGTAGGTTTGGTGCTACTGATACTGGGTTCCCAGTCCTTGTTGAAAGGCGCAGTTAATATTGCTGAGCACTTTCAAGTGTCTGAAGCCGTAATCGGTTTAACTCTAGTTGCTATTGGCACGTCATTACCTGAGCTATCCATCAGTGTAATAGCGGCACTCCGCAGGCACACCGATGTTGCGATTGGCAACGTTCTTGGTAGTAATATATTTAATCTACTCGGTATTCTTGGCATCTCTGCCGTCGTAAAGCCTCTGTCTATAAACGAAAGAATCCTGCAGTTTGACCAATGGGTATTATTAGCAACAACAGCAGTGCTTATGGTTTTTCTCTATACGGGTAGGAAGCTATCACGAGCGGAAGCAAGCCTACTTCTGCTCGCCTATGTAACCTACGTGACCCTGAGTTTTTCAAAGTATGGATAACGCTGAGCTGGATTACCTAAGCAGCCAAACTACGGTTTGAGCATCAACACTGCCTCTTAAACCACCTTCAAGCGGCTCTCTTTGCAAAAGCTTGCTACTGTAATGTTCGCGGTACAGTTTCGAGATTCTGTCTGAACCCACAGAAAAAGGTGGTCCTTCCATTTTTTGTTGGTCATACTCAAACGTGATCAACAGCTGAGGTGCTTTCTGAGTTAAGTTGACTAAGTGTCCTGCATAACGTGTTCTCATGTCTTCTGGCAATGCCACTAATGCTGCCCTATCATAAATCGCATCAACTCGGCCAATATCCGCAACACTCAAATCGAAAATATCACCAACCCAGACATCAATATTTTGAGCACGATACCACAACCCACTTTTCGATGGTTCGATTGCTGGATTTAGTCCTAAGTTCTCGAACAGCTCTTTAATGGCTTGCTCACTCAGTTCTGCTCCTATTACGCTGTAACCTTGCTTTAATAACCATCCAATATCATGGGTTTTGCCACAAAGGGGCACAAGCAGCCGTCCGCCTCGAGTTATAGCTAATGTGTCGAAGTATTGAATGAGATATGGATTAACTTCGTTTAAGTGAAAACCAATTTCACGATTTTTCCAACGGTTGTGCCAAAATTCTGCTTTCATAATTTCTCTCGTTGTTCCGACAATACTCGAAAGATTTGTTTGCGTTGCTCCGCCGAAAACGTGTAATAACTCAACTCAATAGTTTTACCTTCTTTAGCCATAATCTTTATTCTTTTTGGCCAAAAAAGTGATATTTCAAATCCGTTATAATTGTCCCAATCTACAGCGGTTACCATGTCATAGTAGGTGTACCTAATCTGAACATCATCAACATCTAATCCATACTCTAGTACTGCAACATTTCCACGATTGTAAAACATCATCCAAAGCGGTACACCTACAAGCCAAATTCCAGTCAACACTGCAATCATGGTAATTAGGCTGTCATCTACTTTTCCGTTCAGAATAACGCTCAGTACAAGCAGAGGAATTAACCCCAAAAGCACTTGCCATACCATACGGTAAATACGGTCGATGATGTTTTGCTTCCTTGATTGTCTAAGCTGCAGGTTCACTATTATCCCCAATAGCTTTGGCACCCAGTACTCGGCGAATTTGAATCTGATTTATCAACGACACCAGTACAAAACTTAACAGCATTAACAAGTACCAAGAGCTCAATTTAGAAAACGACACCATTTCCCACTGCTCTGTCTGATTCGGATAAATCCAGATATTCGTAAATGTAGCAATGTTCTCGGCTATCCAAATAAACAAAGCAACCAGAAACCAGCCTAACAGAAGTGGCATATTGCGGTGAGTTTTAATAATTTTGAAGTAAATATGCGTGCGATAAAACAAGAACACAGTAAAGGCCAACAAGAGCCAACGTAAGTCCCAAATGTAGTGATGGGTGAAGAAGTTCATATAGATTAAAGCAACCAGCACGATAGTTGCGGCTTTATTCGGGTAGTGGGAATACTCAAACTCGAAAATACGCCAAACTCGGGCTATGTAACTTCCCACAGCGCTGTACATAAAACCCGTAAATAAAGGCACATTAGCAATGCCAAAGATGAACTCTTCCGGGTACACCCAAGAGCCTATGCTGTCTGATGTTTTGAACAACTCCATTACCGTAGCGACAATATGAAATACGATAATGACCAAGGCTTCGCGCGGCGTTTCAAGTCTAAAAATAAGAAGAAACAACTGAAACGCGATTGCAGCGAGAAAAATGAAGTCGTAGCGGTGTAGGCTTTCAATCGGATACCAATAATTAGTAACGATCATGACACCCAGTAGAAAGCCACCGAAGATACAGGCATTCGCTTGTTTTAAGCCAAAAAGCCAGAATTCGTGAATGATTGTTTTTATGTTCATAATATTATTGCTTGAACTCGTTGATCGTTACTGCTCAAAACCATGCTCAATAGTAGCGTCACATTGCGAGACAGGTCTATTCTCATTCGTTCTATCAACAAGCCAACACTCATCATAAATAGAGCAATAGCAAAGCTCTATAGACAAAGTGGCGTCGACCTCGGCTATACCGCTAGAGGCTAACTCACCAGAATATTCAATAGCTTTAATAGTTTGCCCAGAAGACATTGTTGTCGTGCTGATATGAGATTGCCTAACATTGGAAGAGAAGGCATCTAAATCCGACCATCTCTCTATGTATTGTGTGTCAGCTTTTACGATCGCGTATTTAATTATTGCAGGGCCGGTGCCTCGGTTTGAAACGCTATAACTAAATGAGTGCGCACTGAAGCTTCTGAAAATCTCCAATTTAGGCCAGACAGCGGCTCGCGCATATTGGCGGTCAATAGCTGCGGAGTAGATGGAAATAATAGCAGTAAGAAAACCGATGAAGAGTGCCGAAAGCGCTATTAGCATTTCAGGATTTTTATACCATTTTGATTTTGTCACGAATAAAGTCCTTTAAAATTATTGCCTTAAGATTCTGTCCATGAACATACGCCTTGCAGCAGGCTCACTATTCCCGAACGGTTCATACTTTGCAAATCCAAACTTACTATACAATAAACGACCAGGCTCAATTAGAAAATAAATATAAGGTTATAGGTCGTTGCGCGGCCAGTGCCATAGTGCTAAAATGCGCCGCCCCTGAAAAAGGGCTTCCTGTTGATTTCTGGTCGCGGAAATCAACATCATTTTCTTTTGGAGAAGTATTATTATGAGTTCACCAACTTATGAATTTAACGCTGAACTCCGTAGCGATATGGGTAAAGGTGCGAGCCGCCGCCTACGTCGCGAGGGTAAAGTTCCAGCGATTTTATACGGCGGAAACAAAGACGCTGTATCTATCACTCTTGATCACGACAAAGTGAACAACGCTGCAGACCACGAAGGTTTCTACAGCCACATCTTAACTTTGACTATCGACGGCAAGAAGCACCAAGCTATCTTGAAAGACATTCAACGTCACCCGTACAAGCCAAAGCTTACTCACCTAGACTTCCAACGCGTAAGTGCGAAAGAAGAGCTTCACACAAATATCCCACTTCATTTCTTGAATGAAGAAAGCGTGAAGAAAGCTGGTGGTGTTGTGGTTCACAACTTGAACGACGTTGAAATCAGCTGTTTACCAAAAGATCTTCCAGAGTATCTAGAAATTGATCTAGACGGCATGGAAATCGGTGACAACGTACACTTGACTGATCTTAAACTTCCTAAAGGTGTAACTCTTCTAGAGCTTACCCGTGGTGAAGATCACGACCAAGTAGTCGTAACTATTGCTGCACCTAAAGTTGAAGCAGAAACTGACGAAGACGCAGATGAGTCTTCAGAAGCTTCTGACGCAGCAAGCGACTCAAGCGCTGACGAAGACAAATCTGAGTAAGCGAGTCGTTTAGGATGTCCAACGACATTCGACTCATCGTGGGCTTGGGTAATCCAGGCCCCGAATATGACAAAACCCGGCACAATGCCGGGTTTTGGTTCATAGAGTCCTTAGCAAATTACTTTTCTGTTAGTTTAACAGCCGACAGTAAATATAAAGGGCTGGTAGCGCGCCTACCCTCCCCGTACCCTGACGTTCGCCTCTTAATGCCACAAACATTTATGAATCGCAGCGGACAGTCTGTGGGTCCTTTAGCGCAATTTTATAAATTAGAGCCTCATCAAATATTGGTCGTTCACGACGAACTCGACCTTCCTCCTGGCGTTGCTAAATTGAAGCAAGGTGGTGGACATGGTGGCCATAATGGTTTGCGCGACATCATTTCGGTTCTAGGTAACCAAAAAGATTTTCATCGTTTACGCATCGGTATAGGTCATCCAGGTCACAAAGACAAAGTGACTGGCTACGTACTAGGCAAGCCACCTGAAGCGGAACGAAATATTATAGATGCAATTATTGATGACGCAGTGCGTGTAGTACCTGACTTATTGCAGGGCCGCTTGTTAGAAGCAAAACAATCACTGCACTCGTCACGACATGAATAAGTATTACTGAGAAGGAAAGTGTTATGGGATTTAAATGTGGCATCGTAGGTTTGCCGAATGTAGGTAAATCAACTTTATTCAACGCATTAACACAAGCAGGTATTGATGCGGCAAACTTTCCTTTCTGTACGATCGAGCCGAACACCGGCGTAGTAGCGGTTCCAGATACCCGCCTAGACAAGCTTTCAGCTATTGTTAATCCACAAAAGGTAATTCCTACAACGATGGAATTTGTGGACATTGCTGGTTTGGTAAAAGGCGCTTCAAAAGGCGAAGGTCTCGGCAACCAGTTCCTCGCTAATATTCGCGAAACAGATGCTATTGGTCACGTTGTACGCTGTTTCGAAGACGAGAATATCGTTCACGTCGCTGGAAAAGTAGATCCGCAAGAAGACATCGACACCATTAACACTGAACTTGCGTTAGCCGACTTAGACTCTGTTGAAAAGGCGCTTCACCGTTTAGGTAAAAAAGCAAAAGGTGGAGACAAGCAAGCGAAAGCAGAAATTGCTGTATTAGAGAAACTACTACCAGCTCTTTCTGAAGGTAATATGGCGCGCTCGGTTGAGTTGTCAGACGACGATCGTAAAACAATTCGCTCATATAACCTACTGACCCTTAAGCCAACCATGTATATTTGCAACGTCAGCGAAGATGGTTTTGAAAATAATCCTTACTTGGCAAAAGTAGAAGAAATTGCTGCTAGCGAAAACGCCATTGTAGTACCAGTTTGTGCTGCAATTGAGTCTGAAATTGCAGAGCTTGAAGACGAAGAGAAAGTAGAGTTCTTGGAAACCATGAACCTTGAAGAGCCAGGCCTAAACCGAGTGATTCGCGCAGGTTACGAGCTACTTGATCTACACACATACTTCACTGCTGGACAAAAGGAAGTTCGCGCGTGGACTGTGAAGAAAAACTCAACTGCCCCACAAGCTGCAGGACGTATTCACACAGACTTCGAAAAAGGTTTTATTCGTGCTGAGATCGTAGGTTACGACGACTACATCAGCAACAACGGTGAGCAAGGCGCTAAAGACGCAGGAAAATGGCGCTTGGAAGGTAAAGAATATATTGTTAAAGACGGCGATGTGATTCACTTCCGCTTTAACGTTTAAGCAAAGCGCTTCACCTAATAAAAAAGCCACCTCAGGGTGGCTTTTTTATTGCTTATACCGTTTTATTCAACGATTTCATGGTGCATAGGAGCCAGTAAAGCTAGCAATTGGTTTTGTGTGCCGGTTGGCACATCTAAGTCGTCCATAGCCAACTGCAGGTTCTCCACTAGCGCATTAAAGTCTGAGCGAGTTACCCCCATTCCACTGTGCGAAGTTTCCATGTCTTCACCAGAGTAGGTACAAGGACCACCACTGAGGTCGCAAATCTGTTCGGTAAGCATTTCATGCACACGCGACAAATCACTACCTTCAAAATGATGCCTAATACGGCGGTCGTCAGCGATATTAAAAAGCATTTGCTCCACTAACGCAGAAATACCCTGTTGCTCACCTAACTGTTGATATAAAGACTCGGCTTTAGCGGCAGGTGCACTTAAAGCCAACACAAAAACGAAAATAAAACCGTTCAAATATTTCATGAAACCTCCTAGAAACTTCCTTGAAGGCTAAGATACAGCCCATCTTGTCCGCTCAAACCAGCAATTTCGCCTAAATCTACATAAGCCCCGGTAAGTGCCAAAGATTTCGAAGGAAACCATGCTACAAATACCGATGTCCAGTCGCTTTCAGAAGCAAAACTTAAGTTGTCTGGCTTTTGTCGATACTCAGCACCCACAACTAATGACCTATGAAGAAACACGCCAGCAGAAACTTCTGCAACCCATTGATGGTCGTCTTCTAAATCACCGCCAAATCCCAACAAGCCAATTTCATTAGCTCTTGTTGCACGTACCGCTGCATTGGCTAGCCATGTGCGATTAAACGGGCCGTTAAGCCACGCTCTGCTCGCAGCAACATAAACGTCGTAGTCTGAATCTCTTTGCGAACCAACAGCTGTAGGTAAAGCGGCTCGCGTGTTCTCTTTATATTGAACTCCTACCGAAACTTGAGGGTAGTTGCCATATATAACGTCACCCAAAACACGGTATTTCGCTCCATAAATGGTTTGCTCGAGTTCCCCACCAATTACCTCCGGCAAATCAAACGTTTGCTGTGCCACGGAAAGCTCTATTCTATTACTGTAATTCACGCTAGCTGCGGTTAGGTCAAGCCTAAAGTCGCTAACATTGGCTTGGCTCATTGCAGCGGTACCGCCCCACTCTCCTTCTTCGGCGTAACTACTGAGTAAAGCCCAAGGCGTTAAGCCGCCACCTGCTGCGCCCTCAATTGAGGTTACGCCACCAGTTGCTAATAGCTTACCGCCACTGGCGTGTGCACTTGCTATGCCTGTTGCAAATAAACAAACGCCTAGTGCGCCTAACATGCTCTTTTTCATACTTATCCTCTGTATCCTAAGCGCTTACTTTGGTGCTATCTGATCATAGTCAAACGCTTCTAACCAACTCGTAAAATCTTCACCTTTCATTGGCTTAGCAATATAATAGCCTTGCAAAATATCACAATTAAACTTACCCAACTGCGCCCAACCAGACTGTTCTTCTACACCCTCTGCTACTACACGCATATTCAGTCGATGAGCTAAATCGATAGTCGACTGAACTATGGTTTGATCGTCTTGATTGGTGTCGATCTCCATAACAAAGGCTCGGTCAACTTTAAGCTCATCGGCAGGTAAACTTCTCATCTGGGAAAGTGACGAATACCCTGTACCGTAATCATCAATAGCCACCCCCATTCCCGCTTGTTTTAATGCATTCAGCCTTTGGATCGACCGTTCAGGGTCAACCATAACTAAGCTTTCAGTAACCTCAAAGGTGAAGTTTTCAGCTTTAAGCTTGTATTGGTTAACGCAACTCATAATGTGTTCGATCAGTCCTTCGTCGATTAAATCGGCTGCAGAAAGGTTAATTGATATATTCAAATGGTGGCCTTTCTCTGCCCACTGCGCAACTTGCCGAGCTGCCTCGTGAATAACCCAATAGGAAATGCGAGTGATGTCACCACTCTGTTCTGCTAGCGGAATAAACTCAACAGGGCTGACAAAACCTAATTCAGGATGAATCCACCGAATTAAAGCTTCTACGCCATGAATTTTCTTGGACTGAATGTCCAGTTGAGGCTGATAAGCGAGTGACAGCTGGCCACTTTCGGTAATGTCTCTAAGGGCAGCTGCTACTTGTAACTTACGCATGTGAGGTTCGTCATCACCAAGTTCAAACACCCCAATAGACGACTTATTCTCCCGAGCGCGCAGGCGTGCAAATTGAGCTCTACGAAGCAATATATCAATGTCTTCCCCACCTTGTGGGTATTGCACAATTCCAGCTGAAACCTGCAGGTTGTATGTTACTTGCTCGAGGTCGTAGGGTTGGTTAAAGAAGGCCAACATGTCTCGAATTTGTTCTACCCCTTGGTAATTTTCTTCAGGAATTAGAACTACGAATTCATCACCGTGTAAGTGCGATGGCCACATCAAATCTTCGCACTGGTTCTTCAGCCGCTCTGCCAAGCGCACTAATAACTGGTCGCAAATCGTCTGGCCAAACATATCGTTTAACCGGCTGAAGTTATCTAAATTAAGTACGGCAATTACGAATCCATTATTTTTCTGGATATTTTCATCTATTTTTTCGTTCAAGAAACGTCGGTTCGGCAAGTCGGTAAGTAAATCATGAAATGATTGGTGAGAGATTCGCGCTTCACGTTCCGAAATCGCTGACTGCATTTTATTAAAGCTATTGGCTAATTGACCTATTTCATCTTGTTTTGAAACTTCTACACGCTGGTCATAGCGCCCCCCAGCGATACGCTTAGCAACATTCGCCAACATTCGGACCGGCTCTACCACCTGATTACCGATCAGCATGGCAAGTAGCGTAGATAACGTAAGCGTAACCAAAGCAATAGCTATAAGATTAGAACGAAGTGCAGAAAACGGTGCGGCTGCTTCTTTAACCGAAGCAGATATAAGCACACTTAAGTCTTTCTTTTGAATACCCTCTAAAGTTTGCGAACCTTCCAGGGTAATCCAGTTACCGCGCAATTCATTTTCTGAGAGGAAATTATGAACTTGTGATTCTGTTGCCACAGCCGCACTAAACCCTGATTCCATAAGCTGTGAAGAAGAAGAAACAACAATAGGTTCTCTTTCCTCGAAGCGAGCAACAAAGGTAATTTGAGTATTGGTAAGCTGGTACAACTGTGTCGCCAATGAGTCATCAACGACAAAGCCAAGCACGACATAACCAATTAAATGAGGCGCTCGAACAGGCACAACCACGAGTTGGTATATCTCCCCTTCAGCCACGATCAGCCCAAAGTCGGTTTCTCGGTCTGTAGTACTCATAGTCATAAGTGTTTCAGGGGCTGCAATCTCATGAGTTGAGACCACAATTTCTCCGGAAGGAGAGATTAAGGTAATCAGATCCGCAGCAACACGCTGACCGTGATTGACCAGTACAGATAGAATCGTATTTTCGTCACCTGTGGCGACGGCTTGGCGAAAACCGAAGTCGTCTGCAAGAACAGTAGCTGACTGGTTTAACTGACTTTCTCTAATTTCCAAAAGCTGGGTAAACACACGCTCGGCAACACCAAGTTCACGATCGATGTTACGGTTTACCGTTGAATTGGTGGTCAATACAATCGCAACGATGACTACAGAGAGCGAAGCAACAACTAAACCACTTATAAAAAGTAAGAGCTTCGCTCGAAAACTAATAGCCGCCACCCGTGCCTCTCCTACGGAATCTGTTCTCTAGCTCAGAGCCTCTGTCTCTTCGAGGCCGTGTCACTGGAATCATATATTCACTCTGTCCATCGGTTTGTGACCATGATGACAAGTCTACCGCTATAGGTTCAAGTCCTTGGTCAGACATCCAAGGGTGGAACACATACCAATCACCTAACCCGGTCCATTCATCATTAAATGTTAGTGTCCCGTTTTCATCACTTGTAGCGGTTAAGTCTGAGCCAGAAACTACTATATGTCCGCGCATTTGGTCGTGGATGTTACACCCCACCACAACAATACCTTGTGTTGGGAACTCCATATCTTCTGCAGTACCTGCACGATATAGCTCTAATTCAAATGTTTTTGCACTTGAGAAAGAATAAACGTGATGTCTTACATTATCGCTGTTTGGAAAATTTACAAAGTCGCCATTACGAATCACGATTTGTTGGGGAGCGAACTGGCGATTAACCTGGTCCATAATATGAACCTGGGGTTCGCGCGACGCACTGTCTGATTCACTTTGGAACTGAACTAAAACAGCGCCCTGCAAAGGCTCGCCTCGCTCGTCCTTAATCAAGACTTCTCCGGCCTGAGCGGTAGCAGCAATTAGCAAGCAAACAGCACTAAATGCAGTAAAAGCCAGAGTATATTGTTGTCGAAATAGCATACTTTCCCCCTTTTCCTACCTATAGTTGCGCTGAATAGAACAAATAGCAAACGTAATTTACGTTGAAAATTGTAAGAACTGTCACCACCATAGTAAGAGTGAACCCTTAATGGAGAGTACAAATGCGTGAGTTTAGAACGGAAAAAGACAGCATGGGCGAAGTAGAGGTTCCTTCAGACGCTCTATATGGCGCGCAAACTCAGCGCGCGCTGAACAATCACAACATAAGTGAGTTGCAACTTCCCTTTGCTTTCATTCGAGCTGTTGCCTTAATTAAGTATTGTGCTGCTGAAGCCAACAGTAAGCTGGGTGTACTCGACAGTGAGAAAGCCGACGCCATTATGCAAGCTGCGCTTGAAGTATTCGAGGGTCGTTGGCAATCGCAATTTCCGGTAGATGTTTTCCAAACGGGTTCTGGCACCAGTACAAACATGAACGTTAATGAAGTGCTTGCCACACTTGCCAGTAGAGCCTCAGGCTTAACCATTCACCCCAATGACGACGTAAATATGGGGCAAAGTAGTAACGATGTCATACCTACTGCAATTCAACTAAGTGCATCCCGCAGAATTACACGAAAGCTACTACCCGCGCTAAGTCATTTAAGAGAGATCATTGAAAAACGAGCTTCAGAAAATGAGACCTTGGTTAAAACGGGGCGAACACACTTAATGGACGCCATGCCGATGACAGTCGCTCAAGAGTTACGCGCATGGGCAGCCCAAATAGAGTCTGCAGAGCAGCGCTTCGAACAAATGCTTCCCCAATTACGAGCTCTTCCACAAGGTGGTACTGCAATTGGCACAGGCATTAACGCGCACCCTCAATTTCGGGAAGAGTTTTGTAGATCACTATCAGAATTTACTGAATGCCCTTACACACCGACGCATAATCCATTTAGCCAAATTGCCGGACAAGACATTGCGGTCGCAACAGCCGGCATCACCAGTTCTTTAGCTACAGCACTTATGAAAATAAGTAACGATCTGCGTTGGATGAATAGCGGCCCTCTTTCTGGTTTAGGAGAAGCATCTTTAAAGGCGTTGCAGCCAGGCTCGAGCATTATGCCAGGGAAAGTTAACCCTGTAATTCCAGAGAGCGTTGCAATGGCGTGTGCTCAGGTTTTTGGCAATCAAACTACGATAAACGTCGCCGGTCAATCAGGTTCGTTTCAATTGAACGTAATGCTGCCTGTGATTGCATATAACTTATTGCAAAGCATCGAATTAATGACGAACAGCGCTATTAGCCTAGCCGACCAATGTATTGCTAGCTTAACGTTCAACGAGAAACAACTTGATAAAACCGTAGCGAAGAACCCAATATTGGTAACCGCATTGAATTCTAGAGTGGGCTATAACAAAGCAGCAGAAATAGCCAAAGAAGCATACAAAACAGGTGAGCCTATAATCGATGTTGCGGCGCGCCAAACAGATATTTCTAAAGCAGAGTTAGAGTCTCTTCTTGATCCTAAAAATTTAACCCAACCACAACAGGAGTAAACTGGTTTTGAATATTCTCATTACAGGCACAAACCGTGGCATTGGATTTTCACTTACGCGCCAACTTAGCGAAAAGGGTCACACGCTTTGGGCCGTTTGCCGGCAGCCGTCTGAACAGTTGCAGTCTCTTGCAAGCAATGCCAACGTCAATATTATTTCTGGCGTAGACGTAACAGCAGACAACGCCGCAACGTTAATTCACGAAGCGCTAGGCACAACGCAGTTGGACGTACTGATTCAAAACGCTGGCATTTTAACCCGCGAGTCGATTGAAAATGCAGCTCCTGAAGCTATTACTCAGCAGTTTAAAGTGAATGCACTCGCCCCACTAACCCTGACCATCGCCCTTAAAAAGCATTTAACTAAAGGCTCCAAAGTGGCGCTTATTACCAGCCGTATGGGCTCAATGACCGACAATGGTAGTGGTAACTACTACGGCTACCGCATGTCGAAAGCAGCATTGAATGCTGCTGGCGTTTCATTAGCGAGAGATTTACATGGTGAAGGTATTGCTGTTGCGCTTCTACACCCAGGATTCGTACAAACCGACATGGTGAACCATGCCGGCGACATAAGTGCGGACACAGCTGCTGAACGGCTTATTCAACGTATCGAAGAGTTAAACATCGATAACACCGGAACGTTTTGGCATAGCAATGGCGAAGTTCTACCATTCTAATTGCACGACTTTTGTGCAATCCTGTGTTTTTTTGACCAATTAGTAAAAGAAACACGGTTTTTTTGTGAAAAAGTATTGACGGTAGCGGCGTGGATTCGCATAATACGCGCCGCGCTGAGGTGCACAGAAACAAAACATTGATGGCTACGTAGCTCAGTTGGTTAGAGCACATCACTCATAATGATGGGGTCGCAGGTTCGAATCCCGCCGTAGCCACCAAAACAAAACGATGCGGACGTGGTGGAATTGGTAGACACGCTGGATTTAGGTTCCAGTGCCTCACGGCGTGAGAGTTCAAGTCTCTCCGTCCGCACCAAGTTTCTGAGCTGTTGGGGTATAGCCAAGCGGCAAGGCAGCGGGTTTTGATCCCGCCATTCCCAGGTTCGAATCCTGGTACCCCAGCCACTCTTCTTCCTCTCGCTATGGTCTGATGGGGTATAGCCAAGCGGCAAGGCAGCGGGTTTTGATCCCGCCATTCCCAGGTTCGAATCCTGGTACCCCAGCCAAACCTAAAAGAACTACCTTTGAATTGCGGACGTGGTGGAATTGGTAGACACGCTGGATTTAGGTTCCAGTGCCTCACGGCGTGAGAGTTCAAGTCTCTCCGTCCGCACCATTCAAGACATTAACCTTTCGTTGATACTTTCCAAGCTCGGCTAGCATATGCAGACAACGCGTATTGCATTCCCGGCAGTCTACCTAAAATATTCAAACCGAAAGCTCGCACTCGCTTAAGTGCTTTATTTTCAGAACGCATTCCCCAGCCGACCCATTCGAGGCTGTGCGCCATGAATTCATTGTCGAGCCTACGCTGCTTTTCATATCGAGCTTGAGCTTGCTGACTAAAGCCAAATTTGTCGACTTGCTGTAAAAAGCATTCAACGTCTCTGAAACCTAGGTTCACACCCTGCCCTGCAAGTGGATGTATGGTATGTGCGGCATCTCCGAACAAAGCTATAAAAGGTGTTTTTAACTCTGAGTTTTGCGTAACCGGCGCAATGCCGTACCGATTAGCACTCTGCCTTTGCAAAGGAAAGTGTCCGTAACTTTCGACGCTAAAAGGTCCAATACTTTCGAAGCGACTGTTCAAATGCTCAGCCAATTGATCTTTCGAGCTCGACCAATTCGAAATTGTTTCTTTATTCGCATACACGATTAAACAAGCGTGATTCGGGTCCAAAGGGAGCAGCGCATGAATTTCATCCGCGCTAAATTTCTCCCAAGTCCGCTTCGCCACCGGCTTTTCAGTTTTCACATTAACCAACAAACAAGCGTCTTTGTATTGCTTTCCCGATACACCAATACCACTTTGCTCACGAACTTTTGAATTTGCACCATCGCAGCCTAGCAAATGTTCAAATTCAACCTCATAATGCGACTCATCCCCACCTTCCGGTGAAGCCTTTGTTTCAGCCTTAACCACCCTATTATTGAAGTCGATAGACTGTAAACCTGCCTCGAGTAATTGAATATTGGGATATTGTTGAAGTTGTTGGAAAACTGCATATTGCAATACAGAATTCTCAATCATATAGCCCAGCGGATGATTACCTTCCTCCGAGTCTCCAAACTCTAACCAGTTTTCCGAACTATCGGTTACCGCGAGTTGAAAGAAAGGATTTGCACGACACTTTGCAATCTCAGGCCAAACACCAAGACTTTGCAGTAACTCAATGTTGTCTGCCGTTACCGCAGAAATTCGAAGGTCGTAGTCGCTGGCAGCGCTCCAGGCTCTGGTAAAGTTAGGGTCGAGCACAGTTACGTCGTACCCTTTCTTCGCTAGCCCAATCGCTAAAGCGCCTCCAACCATACCGGCACCAACAACTAACACGGATGTTTGTATTCTCGATTGCAAAGCTTTATTCCTTGTCTTGTAAGCGTTTTATTATGCCGCAATTCACCCTATATGATAAGCTACATGGCTCGAATTACTTGCTAACGAGCCAGAAGTTTTATGCCTATCAAGTCACCTCTTTTCATTGCGTCTGCCCTCGTTCTGTTGGCAGAAATGTGTTTTGCAGGTGTGAGTGCATTGGTTAAGCATACATCGCAATTGCTGCCCTACGAGCACTTGGTATTTTTTAGAAATTTGTTTGCGCTTATTATCTTATTACCTTGGATTCTGAAAAAGCGTGGCGACGCTTTTAAAACTCAACAACCAGGCTTGCATATTTTACGCGCTTGCTTAGGCATAGCCGCGATGTACCTTTTCTTTTGGGTTATCGCAACCATTCCATTGGCGCAAGCAACGCTAGTTCTTCTTATGGCGCCTTTTATCATTCCAGTAATTAGCCACTTTTGGTTAAAAGAGTCGATTACACTGCAAGTCATTATGGCAATTGCAATCGGTTTTTCCGGGGCGATTATATTTCTCTCTCCGTGGCAGCAAGCAATTCATCCTATGGTGTTCGTTGCACTTATCGCAGCCTGTTTCGCCGCGTTTACGAAAACAGTCATTCGAAAGCTTTCGGTGACCGAGTCTTCCAGTAAAATAGTCTTTTATTTCTCGTTTTTAGCCACGCTCTTATCAGCTTTACCCATGATGCTACGTTGGCAACCCGTTCCTGTTGAAGCTTGGCCCGGAATCGTGGGTATCGGAGTGCTCGCTGTGGCGGGCCAACTCGCAATGACCAAAGGGTTTGGTTTGGCGTCACCGTCAAAAGTTGGTGTATTCACCTATAGCTCGGTTATCTTTGCTGCTTTATTGGGATACTGGGTTTGGGGTGAAGCAATTACCCATGAAATGATTTTGGGTACAGTGCTTATATTTATCGCGGGTTACTTCGCGCTGAAGCGCCAAAAACGCACCGTTTTAGAAGACCCAACGCCTTAATATTCAGCCAATCACCGAATCCACGTTACAACGGTAGCATCTGCATTAAGATCGGAGTAAAATACACGCCCTTTTTTAATGAAGTAAAGCGAAGTTGAGAGTATGTCTAAGAAGGTTTACATAAAGACGTGGGGCTGCCAAATGAACGAGTACGACTCGGGCAAAATGGCTGACCTATTACACGCTCAAATGGGATATGAAAGCACTTCCGAAGCCGAAGACGCTGATCTTATTCTGTTAAATACTTGCTCAATTCGCGAGAAGGCTCAAGAAAAAGTATTTCACCAGCTAGGTCGCTGGAAAAACCTTAAAAAAGATAACCCAAATCTAGTGATTGGTGTTGGTGGCTGTGTCGCGTCACAAGAAGGCGAGGCAATTCGTACCCGCGCTCCTTTTGTCGACCTTGTGTTTGGCCCACAAACACTGCACCGTTTACCCGCAATGATTGCAGATTTGGAAAGCGGTAAAGGCTCAGTTGTAGACGTTTCATTCCCTGAAATCGAAAAATTCGATCGGTTACCGGAACCTGTTGCTGAAGGCCCAAGCGCATTCGTTTCCATTATGGAAGGCTGCAGCAAGTATTGTACATTTTGTGTCGTGCCTTATACGCGTGGTGAAGAAGTTAGCCGTCCTGTCGATGACGTTCTTTACGAAGTTGCACAGCTTGCAGAGCAAGGCGTTCGAGAAGTTAATCTACTCGGCCAAAACGTGAACGCATTTCGTGGTAATCATTTCGATGGAGAGATTTGCTCGTTCGCAGAGCTATTGGAACTGATTGCTGCTATAGACGGAATTGACCGCATACGTTACACCACTTCACACCCAGTAGAATTTACAGACGACATTATTGCCGCATATGAAACTATTCCTGAGCTGGTAAGTCATTTGCACCTCCCGGTACAAAGCGGATCAGACCGTGTTTTAGCGCTTATGAAGCGTGGCCATACAGCTTTGGAATATAAGTCGCAAATTCGCAAATTGAAAAAGGCACGACCAGGCATAGCGCTATCGTCTGACTTCATCATCGGCTTCCCTGGTGAAACCGACGACGACTTCCAAAAAACAATGGACCTTATTCAAGCTGTAGACTTTGATATTAGCTTTAGCTTTATTTACAGCGCACGCCCAGGAACGCCTGCGGCAGACTTGCCAGACGACGTCTCTGAAGAAACCAAAAAGCAACGTTTACAGCTTTTACAACAACGCATTAATCAACAAGCTCAACGTCACGCGCGACAAATGCTGCACACAGAGCAACGCATTTTAGTGACGGGTCCATCGAAGAAAAACCCGATGGAGCTAGCAGGTCGAACTGAGAACAACCGAGTGGTTAACTTCGAAGGTCGTCCGGATATGATTGGTAAGTTTGTTGACGTAAAAATTACCGAAGCATTACCTAACTCTTTACGCGGAGACCTTATTCGTGAAGAAGCAGATATGGGACTTCGTGTAGACGTTGCGCCACAGAGTATTTTACAGAAGCAAAAAGCGGAAACCGTGGACACTTCTGGTGTTGGCAAATATGTGCCAACCGCTAACCCTCACAAATAATTGGAGATATTGATTGAGCTCGCAACTCGACACTTTTGAATTGTATTTAGAGCCCGCAGACAGCAAGAGAATTGCCAACCTTTGCGGGCCATTCGACGACAACATCAAGCATATTGAACGCAGACTTGGCGTTGAAATTAGTTATCGAGACAATCACTTTCAACTCATCGGCTCTTCTGCGAGCATTCTTGCTACCTCTCAAATTTTGCGTGACTTATACGTAGAAACGGCTCCTGTTCGCGGCAAAATGCCGGTAGTCGAACCGGACCAAGTTCACTTGGCGATTCAAGAAAGCCAAGCCATGGAACAATCGCGTGAACCTGAAGACGACAAGCACACCACGATAAAAACCAAGCGTGGCTTGGTTAAGCCACGAAATAAGAATCAACAAGACTATGTTCGCGCCATGATCGCGCACGACATAAACTTCGGCATCGGTCCTGCAGGCACCGGTAAAACTTATCTTGCGGTTGCAGCAGCTGTCGACGCTCTTGAGCGCCAAGAAATTCGTCGAATTCTGCTGACACGCCCTGCTGTCGAAGCCGGCGAAAAGCTTGGTTTTCTTCCTGGTGATTTAGCGCAAAAAGTTGACCCGTACCTTCGCCCGCTATACGACGCTCTGTTTGAAATGCTGGGTTTTGAGAAAGTAGAAAAGCTCATTGAACGTAATGTTATTGAAGTTGCCCCGCTTGCTTATATGCGTGGACGCACACTTAATGACGCATTTATTATTCTGGATGAGAGCCAAAACACGACACCTGAACAAATGAAAATGTTCCTCACCCGTATTGGCTTTAACTCGAAAGCAGTAATTACTGGCGATATTACTCAAGTTGACCTGCCAAGAGGCCAACGCTCGGGTTTACGTCAGGCAATCGAAATACTTCACGAAGTTGAAGACGTAAGCTTCACGTTCTTTAGCGCTGCAGACGTAGTTCGACACCCCGTCGTGCAAAAAGTGGTACAGGCCTACGAGGCTTTCGACAAAAAGAAAAAAGCCCACCAGTCTGGTGAACCTCGTGAGTCTTGAACTCGATTTACAAATTGTTTCTGAGCAGAACAACCTTCCCACTGACGAAGATATCAGTTTGTGGTTGCGTACCTTTGCGGAAGTCATGAAGTTAAGCAACGGTGAACTCACCGTTCGTATTGTCGACGAGAAAGAGAGCCAAACTCTCAATCACGACTACCGAGGCAAAGACAAGCCCACAAATGTACTGTCATTTCCATTCGACAGTGACATAGAATTACCTATTCCATTGCTTGGTGATTTAATCGTATGCGCGGGCGTTGTAGCCCAAGAAGCTAAAGAGCAAAATAAAGCTCTTCACGAGCATTGGGCGCACATGATTATACATGGGGCATTGCATTTACTTGGCTATGACCATATAAATGACGAAGAAGCAGAAGAAATGGAAAACTTAGAGCGACAAATTCTTGCGCAATTGAATATTCAAGACCCTTACGTAGAACGCTAGAGGGAGACGAGAATTGTTGAATTATAACCACAAAGGAGCGAATGCGACGCATGAGCGATGAAAACCCTCCGTCGGGTCAGTCAACTAAAAAATCTTGGGCGAGCAGGTTACTGCAAAGCTTTACAGCAGAACCGAGTAGCCGAGAGGACTTAGTTGACATAATCCAAGACGCAGAACACAACGATCTTATTGATACAGATACCAAAGAAATGATTGAAGGTGTTCTGGATGTTGCTGAACTGAAGGTTCGCGACATCATGATACCCCGCTCACAAATGGTAACCATCGACAAAAGCCAATCGGTAGAGTCGTTTTTACCTATCGTGATAGAAACACAGCATTCCCGCTACCCCGTCGTCACTGAAAACAAAGATCATATCGAGGGTATTTTGCTCGCTAAAGATCTTCTTCCTTTTGGATTTGGCCTACGCGACGAAGACTTTTCTATCGACAAAGTTATGCGCCCTGCGGTCATTGTTCCAGAGAGTAAACGCGTTGATGCTTTGCTAAAAGAATTCCGCTCCAAACGCTACCACATGGCGATTGTAGTCGATGAGTATGGCGGAGTTTCTGGCCTAGTCACTATCGAAGACGTGTTAGAGGAAATTGTCGGTGAAATTGAAGACGAGACTGACGATGAAGATAGCAAGTCTAATATTCGACGATTGAGTACTTCTAGATACTCAGTAAAAGCCCTGACCACCATTGAAGACTTCAATGACTACTTCGCAACTGAGTTCTCTGATGAAGAGCACGACACTGTTGGAGGTATTGTTGCACAGGCTTTTGGTCATGTTCCTGAAATTGGAGAGTCAGTCGATATTGGCGACTTTACCTTTAAAGTAGCCGCCGCTGATCGTCGTCGTATTCAACACCTTCACGTAACCAATCAGAATGAAGTTGAATCTTCTGCTGAATAAACACTTTTGGTTGTCGTTTTGGCGATACCCTTCGGGCCGCTGCATAGCCGCGGCTCTGTTGGGTGGAACTACCGTATTTAGCTACGCACCATTTTCCTTACATTTGTCTATGCCTGTGCTTTTAACAGGCTTATTACTTGTCCTAGTTAGAAGCACTACAGCAAAACAAGCCTTACTTGTGGGCTTCTCCTTCGGTTTAGGTTGGTTTGGAGCTGGTGTCAGTTGGGTTTACGTGAGTATCGACCAATTTGGTGGCCTGCCCCTACTGTTTTCTGTTCTTCTCATGGTTCTATTGTGTGGTTACCTAGCACTTTACCCCGCTATCGCTGCATGGAGTTGGCACAAGTTTCGTATTCGTTCAGGTAGCTACGCATTGTGGACATTTCCACTATTCTGGCTTTTTTCCGAATGGTTAAGAAGCTGGCTTCTCACTGGCTTTCCATGGTTGGGTTTGGGCTACACGCAAACATCTAGCACGCTAGGGAACCTTGCACCCCACATGGGTGAGATCGGCATAACCGTCGTGCTATGGCTTATTGCTATAGCCTTCTGTGAAATTCTCCTAAAACGCAAGCTCGAGTATTTAGCTATACCGGTTTTATTGTTCGCCATCGCCTGGTTTAGTCCGAACTTTAATCCCATGCAACCTACTGGAGAAACGCGAACGGTAGCCTTAGTGCAAGGAAATATTCAGCAATCGTTGAAGTGGGATGAGTCACAACAATGGCCTAATTATCTCACCTATCAAGACTTGAGCCGACCACTATATGCCAGTAGCGACATTGTTTTTTGGCCTGAATCGGCAGTTACCTTTATTGAGCCGTATGCACAACAACCTCTAAACGAACTAGACCATCGTGTGCGTACCCAAAGTACAGAAGTTGTCACGGGCATTATCAATTACAACAGAGAAACCCGCGAATACTTTAATTCAATTATTACACTAGGTTCAGAAAGCCAACCTTATCAATACATGGGCGAAAACCGGTACGAAAAACACCACCTATTGCCTATTGGAGAGTTTGTGCCCTTTCAAACACTGTTAAGCAAACTTGGACCGTTATTTAATTTGCCTATGTCCTCGTTTTCTCGCGGCGATACGGAGCAAAACAACCTGAATGTCGCAAACACCAATATTGCTGCCAATATTTGTTACGAGGTGGTATTCAGCGACTACATTCGTCAACAAGTAAACAGCGACACGGACATTTTACTTACCATAAGCAACGACTCTTGGTTTGGTCGCTCACATGGTCCGCATCAGCATTTTCAGATAGCGCAAATGCGTGCCAAAGAGTTAGGCCGACCGATGCTTAGAGTCACCAACAACGGCGTAACCGGTGTTATCGACGACAACGGTAATATAGCAGCACGAATTGCTCAGTTCGCTCCTGGCGTGCTACAAGAAACAATTGTGCTCGTTGAAGGGGAAACTCTTTACCAAAAATGGGGAGACAGCATTGCTTGGCTTATCAGCCTGTTACTCTCTGCAATCGTGTTAATCCGTAAAGCCTACAAAAAACGCTAGAAACTTCCCCTTTCGCCATAGTAAAACCAGTGAAAAATAAGATAAACTAACCCTATATTTTTCATTTTTAGGGCCTGCGCTCGTACGAGTTTAATTAGGCTCTATTTCGTACTCACAAGGAATTACCTATGCTTGATTTATTCCATGCAGTTTTATTTACGGCTTTGATTGGCGCACTCGGTTTAGGGCTTGCCAGCATTGTTATGACTATTATTCCTGTACGTTCGGAAGAACAATCTGCGGAAGAACTCGCTAAAACGCGCGTCGAGTATGCATTTTTCGGTTTTGCGGGTGTCGTTGTAGCATTCGTTATGTGGGTAGGTATGTGGCTTTCTTAAGCCTTGCCAACATCAATTTAAAGCAAGGTCGTCGACAGGTTGTAAGTTAAATGACGCAAAAAATTGAAGAACAATATAATCCCCAAGCTATTGAGCCACAAGTTCAAGCGCGTTGGGAGAAAGAGCAAATTTTCAACGTTTCAGAAGACGAAAGTAAAGAGAAATTTTACTGTTTGTCTATGTTCCCAT
Organism: Lysobacter sp. N42; assembly: GCF_004344885.1. Lineage (NCBI taxonomy): Bacteria > Pseudomonadati > Pseudomonadota > Gammaproteobacteria > Lysobacterales > Lysobacteraceae > Lysobacter > Lysobacter sp. N42. The sequence goes on along the minus strand of NZ_SKFB01000001.1, from coordinate 365,372 downwards.
ACCCAAGCGGAAAGCTACACATGGGACATGTTCGAAACTATACGCTCTCTGACGTAGTTTCTCGTTTTCAGCGACTACAAGGTAAAAACGTTTTACACCCTATCGGTTGGGACGCTTTTGGCTTACCTGCTGAAAACGCAGCGATTCAACACGAAACTGCACCAGCAAATTGGACTTACAAAAATATCGGCGACATGCGCACACAACTTAAAGCGCTTGGCTTCGGGTACGACTGGCATCGTGAAATAGCAACTTGCCACCCTGAGTATTATCGCTGGGAACAGTGGTTTTTCACTCGCCTTTACGAGAAAGGGTTGGTTTATAAGCGTAACGCTACGGTGAACTGGGACCCTGTAGACCAAACTGTTCTTGCCAATGAACAAGTCGTCGATGGTAAAGGTTGGCGTTCTGGCGCACCCGTAGAACAAAAAGAGATTCCACAGTGGTTTGTCAAAATTACAGATTACGCTGAAGAGTTGTTAGAAGACTTAGAGCAGTTAGATGAGTGGCCAGAACAAGTTAAAGCCATGCAAAAGAACTGGATTGGACGCTCTGAAGGTGTACAGATCAGTTTTTCGGTAAACGATTTAGACCAACAACTTACGGTATATACAACACGACCAGACACATTTTACGGTGTTACCTACATGGCGGTTGCAGCGCAGCACCCGTTAGCAAAAGTAGCAGCAGAAAATAGTGCTGAAGTGGCTGAATTTGTTGAGTCTTGCAAACAGCAAAAGGTAGCCGAAGCAGACCTAGCCACCATGGAAAAGCGTGGTATAGCGACCGGCTTTACAGCGAAACATCCGCTAACGGGTAAAGATATTCCGATTTACGTCGCCAATTTTGTATTGATGGATTACGGTACGGGTGCGGTTATGGCTGTACCTGCACACGACCAACGCGACTGGGAATTTGCCACAAAGTATGAGTTAACGGTTCAGCCGGTTATTCAACCTACCGAGGGCGAGCACGACTTTAGCAAAAGCGCATTCACTGATAACGGTACCTTAATTAACTCTAGCGAGTTTGACGGTCTGGATATCAAATCAGGGTTTAATGCGATTGCAGACAAACTTGAGTCGATGAACATCGGCGAGCGCCAAGTGAATTACCGTTTACGTGACTGGGGTGTTTCGCGTCAACGTTATTGGGGCGCACCGATTCCGATGATTAATCTCGAGAATGGCGACTCTGTACCCGTTCCTGACGACCAACTGCCAGTGCGGTTACCTGAAGACGTTGTGATGAATGGCGTAACGTCTCCAATTAAAGCCGATCCTGAGTGGCGTCAAACGAGTTGGCATGGCAAAGAAGCTGAACATGAAACCGACACCTTTGACACATTCATGGAAAGCTCGTGGTATTACGCGCGCTACTGCTCTCCTCGCTATGAAAATGGCATGCTTGACCCTGAGCAAGCTAATTATTGGCTACCCGTAGACCAATATATCGGTGGTATTGAACACGCTATTTTGCACCTTTTATATGCGCGCTTCTTCCACAAATTGCTTCGCGACACTGGTTTAGTAGAGTCAGACGAACCATTCAAGCGTTTACTATGTCAAGGCATGGTTTTAGCTGACAGTTTTTATCGCGAAAACAGTAACGGCAGTAAAACTTGGTACTCTCCAACCGAAGTAGAACTTGAGAGAGATGAAAAAGGGGGTATCAAGCAAGCTGTATTAAAAGCTGACGGCAAACCTGTACAGCATGCTGGCGTCACCAAGATGTCAAAATCTAAAAACAACGGTATTGATCCACAAATTATGGTGGACCAATACGGGGCCGACACTGTGCGTTTGTTTATGATGTTTGCTGCTCCACCGGAAATGACATTGGAATGGTCAGAGTCTGGCGTTGAAGGTGCGCACCGTTTCTTAAAACGTTTGTGGCGACTTATCTATGAGTTCCAGCCTCATGTGGAAACGGCTGGAAAGGTAGACGTTGCAGCGTTAACCAACGAACAGAAAGCGTTACGCAGAACCTTGCACAAGACCATTGAAAAAGTAACCGACGACATGGGCCGTCGCCAAAATTTTAACACGGCAATTGCGGCGATCATGGAGTTAAGTAACGCCTTACAAAAAGCAAAACTCGACAACGACCAAGACAAGGCGATTATGCAGGAAGCATTAGACGCTATGGTTGTTATGCTGTTCCCTATTACACCTCATGCAGGTGAGGTACTTTGGCAAGCACTAGGACACGACAACGACATTAACTTTGCTCAGTGGCCTACTGTCGACCAAAGCGCTTTGGTTGAAGACGAGAAACTTATTATTGTTCAGGTTAACGGTAAGCTTAGAGCGAAATTAACTGTTGCCGCCGATATAAGTAAAGAAGCGCTTGAGGAAGTGGCATTGCAACAACCACAAGTTGCTTCTTTTACAGAAGGTAAAACAATACGCAAAGTTATTTATGTACCAGGGAAGCTTCTTAACATTGTTGCCAACTAACGCTAAATCATGGAGTCGCAGAGGCTGGTTTAGCCTCTGTGCTCTGTGCGTCCTGCTATTAAGCAGCTGCGGTTTTCATTTACGTGGCGATTTCCAGCTTCCCGAACATGTGGAAGAAATAGCAGTTTCTGCACCGGAAAGAAGCGAAGTTGGAGAGATTCTCATTCAGGCGTTGTCACAACGCGGTGTGGAAGTTACTCAACCGCAAGATGGCATACCGTCGATTATCATTGAACAAGACACACTCGATAGAAGAATTCTCTCCTTATTACCTTCTGGCCAAGTTGCTGAGTACGAACTGATTTATACCTTGCCAGTAACCTTTGTTACTGCCTCAGGAAAAGAAGCGAAACAAACAATTCAGCTCACGCGCGACTACCAAGACAACCCCAACTTTGCCCTAGCAAAAATGAGAGAGTTAGAATTAGTCGTTGAAGAAATGAGACAAGAGTCAGTTTCGCGTGCACTCATTCTATTGAACCAATACGTTCGGCAAGACTAATGCAATTGCGAGCAGATCAACTCCAAAGCCACTTAAACACCAGCCTAGCGCCGGTTTATCTGATCTTCGGAGACGACCCTTTTTTGTTGCAGAAGCATATTGCGCAAATTCGCCAAGCGGCTCTACAGCAGGGTTTTGAGGAACGTACAAGCCTAGTTCAAGATAAAGAGTTTAGTTGGTCTGAACTTGCAGACGCCACTCAGTCGATGTCGCTCTTCTCGAGCAAACAGCTTATAGAGTTAGAGTTGCCTAAAGCGGCGCCTGGCAAAGAAGGAGGCAAAGCGCTGTTAGCGTATCTTGAACAAAGAACTGACGATCATGTATTAATTGTGTTCGGTCCAAGAATTAATAAAGCAACGCAGAATACAAAATGGTGTAAGTCACTTATTCAAGCTGGAGTGTTCGTACCGGTATACACCCCCGACGCAGCAAAGTTACCTCAATATATCAAAACTAGAGCCTCACTTTACCAAATACAATTGCAGCCAGAAGCCATTCAGCAATTGGCAACATGGTATGAGGGCAATTTGCTAGCGTTAGACCAAGAATTAAAAAAACTTAAACTTAGGCAGCCTGACGCGAGTTATGTGTGGTCTGCTGAAGAGCTACAACAGTCCAGTTCGGACCAAAGCCGTTTCGACATTTTTGCACTAAGAGACGCATTAATTCAGCAGAACTTAAAGCAATACTTACACACCTTGAGTAGGCTTCGTGAAGTAGGTACCGAACCCGTACTGATATGTTGGACGTTAAGTAAGTTGCAATCTACCTTAGACCAGCTTGCGAGAGCGATAGCTACCAGGCAAGACCTACGTGGAATATACAATAGAGAACGTATTTGGGCTCAGCAGCAAGGACAATTTGAGCACCTTGCCAGACAATATCAAATGTCGCTCAACCATCACCTTTTACACCTATTAGAGCGTTTAGAGTTCGCGATTAAACGCGAGTCTGGAGAAGACATATTTACCCTTTTTGCTGAATTCGGCGTTGCACTATGTCGTTCACATTGCGTTGAACAGCTACAAGAGTTTCCGGGCGTAGAGCTAGAGGCTAGGTAATGCGAGTTGCCATTTTAGGGGGTACTTTCGACCCTATTCATGCGGGTCACTTAGATCCGGTGTTGGAGGTTCAACATGAATTTGGGTGGAACCAAATTCACCTATTGCCTACCTTCACACCGCCCTACCGCGACCAGCCTATAGCAACAGACCAGCAACGTTGGGAGATGGTTCAACTGGCAGCTGAAACAGCTAACTATCTCGTTGCCAATGACTATGAATTAAGCTCGAAAAGGCCTTCGCGTACACTGCCCACACTGAAGCATTTTAAACAACAACACTCTACTGACCAGCTTTACTTCCTAATTGGCATGGACAGCTTTGTATCTTTAGATAAATGGCTAAGCTGGCGAGAGCTCACTGATTATGCCCGCCTAGTGGTGTTTGGCAGACCAAAATATGATTTGTCACAGTGTTCTTCCGAACTCAATGCTTGGGCTGCTGAGCAAAAAGAACAAGGAAAGCTATTCTTTCCACAAACCAACACTGTAAATATATCGTCAACAGAGCTTCGCGAATTGATTCAAACTAAAGGGATCGATAATGTGCCCGACGGTTTGCTTTCTCCTGAAGTAGCAAACTACATAAAAACACATAATTTATACCGTTAAATCCCTTTATTCGGGAACTCGTGATAAACTTTACCTGTCATAAATCATTATTGGAGATAACTGAACTTGCAAGCTACAGCGTTACGAGATTTTGTCGTAGATAAAGCCGAAGATATTAAAGCTAGAGATATCCAAATTATCGATATTAGCGATAAAACAGATGTTACCGATTTCTTAGTGATTTGTTCGGGTAACTCTAAAACTCATGTGAAGAGTATTGCGAACCACATTGCAACCGAAGCTAAACATGCCGGTAACGCTCCTCTAGGACTAGAGGGAGAAGACGAGTCTGAGTGGGTATTGGTTGACCTAGGTGACGTTGTAGTTCATGTCATGCAAGACAGTGCTAGAGACTTTTACCAACTTGAGAAGTTATGGGGCCACCCGTAAGTCATGCGAATTCAACTCGTAGCCGTAGGCACAAAAATGCCCGGCTGGGTTCAAGAAGGTTTTGCTGAATACAGCAAACGTTTCCCTCCAGAAATTCAGTTTTCCTTAACTGAAATTCCGGCAGAGAAGCGCGGAAAGAAAGCAGACACAGTGCGAATTACCGAACGAGAAGGCGAGAAAATGCTTGCTGCAGTCCCTCGGTCTAATCGCATTGTTACGCTTGAGGTTGAAGGTAGGCCGTGGACTACTCATCAACTGTCCGAGCGACTTCAGTCGTGGCAGTTTGATGGTAGAGATATTTCATTACTCGTTGGCGGCCCAGAGGGGTTGTCTCCGGCGTGTATTGCAGCGAAAGATGAACGCTGGTCATTATCGCCGTTGACATTACCTCACCCTATCGTCAGAGTATTAATTGCAGAGTCATTATTTAGGGCTTGGAGCTTATTAAATAACCACCCATATCATCGCGAATAAAAATGATAAGAAAACGCGTACCGATTAGAAACCATCAAGCTGAAGCTCAACTGTTTTTCAGAAGAGCTGCTTTTTGTTTGGTGGTTGTCTGCATTGTTTTTCTAGTGCTATTAGGTAACTTGTATCGTCTACAGGTTACGTCTCACGAAGAATATCAAACTCGCTCCAACAGTAACCGAATCATGGTTTTACCGGTAGCTCCAAACCGAGGACTAATCTATGACCGCAATGGAAGAATTCTTGCTGAGAATATTCCTGTATATAGCCTAGAAGTCATTCCCGAAGAGGTTCGCAACCTCGACGAAAGGTTACTTGAGGTTACCGAGTTACTTAGCTTACCCTTAGAAAATATTGAACAATTTAACCAACAACTTCGTTACTCGCGACGTTTCCCGCAAATTGCACTTGCCGATAACTTAACCGAACAGCAAGTTGCGCAGTTTTCAGTACATCAGCATCGTTTCCCAGGATTTTCTGTAGAAGCTCGCTTACAACGCAATTACCCATTTGGCCCATTATTTACCCACTCGATAGGTTATGTTGGTAGAATTAACGAGCAAGATGAGACTCGACTTGAAGAAGCCGGCCTGTCAGCAAACTACGCTGCAACACGCACCATGGGCAAGCTTGGTGTAGAACGTTTTTATGAAAACCTGCTGCATGGCGAAGTTGGCTACCAAACCGTAGAAGTAAACAACCGCGGAAGAGTTTTACGTACATTAGAGCTCAACTCTCCTACTCCCGGACAAGACATCTATTTAGAAGTAGATGCAGGTTTGCAGCAAGTCGCTATTGAGCAACTTGGTGACAAGCGCGGTGCCATTGTAGTGCTTGATACGCAAACAGGAGGAGTACTAGCGATGGCGAGTACCCCTACCTACGACCCTAACTGGTTTGTAGGAGGTATTTCTGTTGCCCAATACCGTTCGCTGTTATCAAACCAAGACAACCCGCTGATTAACCGAGCTACACAAGGTCGATATCCACCAGCGTCCACAGTAAAGCCATTGATCGGGCTATTAGGTCTGCAAGAACAAATCATTGAACCCGAAACACGCGTTTGGGATCCAGGATACTTCGAAATAGATGGTGTTGATCGACGCATGAGGGACTGGAAAGACGGTGGTCATGGTTGGGTAAACTTGGACCGCGCGATAACCGAGTCTTGTAATACGTTCTATTACCACCTGTCGTTACAGCTTGGTATCGACACACTGTCAGACTTTATGCACCAAGTAGGCTTTGGCCACCGAACAGGTGTCGACATTCTGGAAGAAAACGCAGCACTTATGCCAACGCGGGGATGGAAACAAGCTCGCTTTGGGGAGCCCTGGTTTGCCGGTGAAACACTTTCCGTAGGTATAGGTCAGAGTTACTGGACCGTTACTCCATTGCAATTGGCAACGACCACTCAAGTATTAGCTAACCGAGGTAGCCGAGGCGTTCCGAGATTCTTAAGAGCTGTGGAGGAAGACGCAGGCCTGAGAAGAGTTGTTCCACAATTTGAAACGCCTATTGTTGTAGATAGCGAAGAATATTGGGATGCAGTGCAAACCGCTATGGAACACGTAACTTCTCGTGTTACCGGTACAGCGTTTCGGGCTTTTAACGACGCCAACTACACTGCAGCTGGCAAAACAGGTACCGCACAGGTTGTAAGGTTGGCTGATGAAGACGATGCGGAACGTCCAGAAACAGAGGATGTGGAAGAACGCTTTCGAGATAATGCAACTTATATCGGTTACGCGCCCGCAGACACCCCTGAAATAGTGATCGCAATAGCTATCGAAAACGTCGGCGGTGGCGGCAGTAATGCGGCTCCAATAGCAAGAGAAGTTATGGACTATTACTTTGAACACTTAAGTGTCGATGGCCGCCCTATCTCAGCAATTGCCGACTATGTGGAACCCGCAGAGGAGCCTACAGATGCAAACGACTGAAGAAAGAGATCGTCACCCACTGTTAGCTAAGCTGCATATCGACGGACCTTTATTTTTGGGGCTGTTAGCACTATGTGTTGTCAGCTTATTCGTTATTTATAGTGCTGGCGGTGAAAATAGCCGAATTATGATTGCGCAAAGTATTCGTATTGGATTGTCGTTCGCCATATTGTTCATTGTCGCGCAAATTAATCCAGCTCGATATTCCAGCTGGGCAGTCCTCATTTATTTATTTGGTGTTGCATTATTGGTTGCCGTGCTCTTTGTTGGTGTTACAGGGAAAGGCGCGCAGCGATGGCTAGACCTGGGCATTGCTCGCGTGCAACCTTCTGAGGTGCTGAAGCTAGCCGTACCCTTTATGCTGGCTTGGTATTGCGCTCGTAAAGAACTTCCAATACGTACAACCCACGTAATTGGTGGGCTTATTTTGGTCATGATCCCTACGTTTTTAATTTACAAACAACCTGATCTAGGCACCGCAATTTTGGTTGCGACATCAGGTATATTTGTGTTGTTTCTGGCAGGGATGAGTTGGCGACTCATTACACTAGGTGGCTTCTTAGCGGCATTATCACTGCCTTTACTTTGGATTTTTGCTTTACACGATTATCAAAAACAAAGGGTACTCACTTTTCTTAATCCGGAAAGCGATCCGCTCGGTGCGGGTTACCATATTATCCAATCGAAAATAGCCATTGGTTCAGGTGGCGTTGAAGGCAAAGGCTGGCTACAAGGTACGCAATCTCAACTAGAGTTCCTACCAGAACGCCATACCGACTTTATTTTCTCGGTATTTAGCGAAGAATTCGGTTTAATAGGTGTACTCGGACTTCTCATTCTTTATGGCTTCGTGATTACTCGGAGTATGTTAATTTCCATTCGCGCACAAAGCATGTTTACTCGCCTGATGGGGGGGAGTATCACCCTAACCTTCTTTATTTATGTGTTGGTGAATATAGGTATGGTTTCAGGCTTACTGCCTGTAGTAGGCGTGCCGCTACCATTAATCAGTTATGGCGGTACATCAATGGTGACCATGATGGCAGGGTTCGGTATTATCATGGCTATTGCGACGCATCGTCGACTCGTTGTCAGTAATTAGGGGATTCTATGAAAGCTTTAAAGGCATTATGTATAAGCATTGCCATACTATTCACTACACAAGTTAATTCGACCCCTATTCAGATTAGTGCTGACTTCTATGAGGAACTGGAAGAGAAGTTTCAGATTGACCGAACCACTGCCGAGCAAATCCTACAAAATGCCCAGCGTAGCCAGGACGTTTTAGACGCGATAGCCCGTCCTTGGGAAGCGAAACCTTGGTTTCAGTATTACCCGATCTTTTTAACCGAATCACGTGTAGCCAACGGCATAGCCTTTTGGCAAGAGCACCAAGACACTCTTTTGCGAGCCGAAGAGGAATACGGGGTTCCAGCCGAAATTATCCTCGCTATCCTTGGTGTAGAAACATCATATGGCCAGATTATGGGGCGTCATCGCGTTCTGGATAGCTTATATACGCTAGCTTTTCACTACCCTCCTCGCGCACAATTCTTCCGTTCGGAGCTGCAACACTTTTTAGCATTAGTCGCAGAGGAACAACTAGACCCAAGTACGCTAAATGGTTCTTATGCAGGAGCTATGGGTTTCGGTCAATTTATTTCGTCTAGTTACCGCGCCTACGCGGTAGACTTTGACCAAGACGGACAACGCGACCTTCTGAACAACCCTGTTGACGCCATTGGTAGTGTTGCAAACTATTTTGCTCGCCATAATTGGCAAAGAAACCAGCCTATTATAACGCCAGCGTGGCCTAGTTCAGAACATGAATTTAATACCCTAATCTCTTCTCGAGGCACACAACTTACCCATACCGTAGGTGAGATACAGGAGCACCATGTTGCGTTCACAACAGAGCTAACAAGCAACACAAGAGCTCGATTATTTAAATTTGAAGAAGCACAAGGCAACGCATCTTACTGGGTGGGTTTCCAAAATTTTTACGCCATAACGCGCTATAACCACAGCCCGTTATATGCGATGGTGGTGTTCCAACTTTCTGAACGTCTTCGTAGGCAGATGTAATGAAGAAGTATCTCTTTCTAGTTTCGGCTTTAAGCCTGTTAATCAGTGGCTGCAGCCAAACTTCGGGCGGCCGTTACCAAATAGACCAAGACCATGCGCCCACACGTACGCCGACTGAAGCTGAAACTATGGACCCAACGCCTAGGTTTGAACCATACACTAGGCAAGGTAACGCGCCCTACTCCTTATTCGGTGAAGACTACCAAATTGTAGAGGACGTAAGAGGATACGAAGAAACAGGAATTGCGTCTTGGTACGGCCAAAAATTTCATGGCCATCTCACCTCAAATGGTGAGTATTTTAATATGTTTAGTATGTCCGCGGCACACAAAACTCTGCCATTACCGAGTTATGTGCGCGTAACTAACTTAGACAATGGAGAAGAAGCCATTGTTCGCGTCAATGACCGCGGTCCATTCCATGATGGTCGCATCATTGATCTTTCCTATGCTGCTGCCTACCGCCTGGGTGTCACGGAAACAGGGACAGCGCAGGTACGTATTGAAGTGCTACAGCCAGAGCTAGAAGATTTAGCGGAGCAGTCTGACAGTTCAGAGCCCGTTGAAGTTAGTGAGACTATTGTGGCGGCACCCGAAGAACAACAAAGCGAGTTGCCACAATCTTTGCATGGCCTATTTATTCAAATTGCTGCAACGCAAGAACGCAAAAATGCCGAAAACGCAGCGACAGAACTTCAAGAAAACTTTAACCTATCCGCAACTATTTACCAGAACAACGGTCTACATAAACTGTTAGCCGGTCCATTTGGTGAATTAGAGGCTGCACGGTGGTTGTCTCAATTACGAGCTGACGGTTATGAAGGCGCATTTAGAGTTGAATTCAGCTCTGAAAATAGCGAACAAAACCCTTCTGAAAGCTCGGAGGCACCAGAATAATCTGGTATAATTCCGCCGTTTATTGAACACCTAAATCTTGTCCATTCATAATTAAAGAACAAAGAGAGCTTCTAGACTCATGAACAAGAACGTCTTAAAACCACTTATTTCAGCCAGTGCAGTACTTCTCTCCGCACTTTCTTTCTCGGCAAACGCTATAGTTCCCCCAGCGCCCAGCATAGACGCAAGAAGCTTTATTCTTATGGACTACACGACTGGGCAAATCATCGCCAGTGAGAATGAGCATGATACGCATGGGCCAGCGAGTTTAACCAAAGTGATGACCAATTATATTATTGGTAAAGAACTTGAGCGTGGCACTATTTCTTTAGACGACATGGTTACGATTAGCGAGAACGCGTGGGCACGTAACTTCCCAGGTTCTTCATTAATGTTTATCGAAGTTGGTCGCGAGGTTTCCGTAGCTGACTTGCAACGCGGCATCGTTATTTCTTCAGGAAACGACGCTTCTGTAGCTATGGCAGAGCATATCGCTGGTGCTTCAGACTCTTTCGCAGACCTTATGAATGCTCATGCACAAGACATTGGCATGACCAATACAGTATTTAGAAACCCTCACGGGTTACCGGCACCAGGGCAAGAAACAACAGCTTACGACATGGCTTTGCTTACCGCAGCATTAATTCGTGAGTTGCCAGAAACTTACCGCTTACATAGCGAACGTGAATTTACGTATAACGACATTCGTCAATATAACCGTAACTCTCTACTTTGGGACAGAAGTTTAGACGTAGACGGTGTGAAAACAGGCCATACAGACGAGTCTGGTTACAGCCTTATTACTTCAGCTGTAGACGGTGACACACGCCTGATTACTGTGGTTATGGGCACTGACAGCGAGAATTCTCGTGCTGTAGAGTCTAAAAAGCTATTGAACTATGGTTTCCGTTACTTTGAAACCATCACCGCATACCAGTCTGGTGAAAGCTTTGCTAGCCAGCGCATTTGGGGTGGTAGCCGCGACGAAATTACATTAGGCGTACAAGACGACGTGGTTGTAACAATCCCACGTGGCCAGAGACAAAACTTAGACGCCAACTTTATTCTAGACCGTCCGCTAGAAGCTCCTTTAGAAGCGGGAGAGCAAGTAGGCACGGTTAATCTAACTTTGGACGAAGAAGTTATAGCGACATTCCCATTAGTAACGCTACATGAAGTTCAGCGCGGTGGCTTCTTTAAGCGCATGATGGACAGTATTAAGCGGAGATTCTCTGACGAATGAGCCTAGTTTATTTAAACGGCGAGTGGCTTCGCCCTGATCAAGCCGTGGTCTCTGTTTTTGACCGCGGCTTTTTGTTTGCGGACGGTATTTACGAGGTCGTTCCGTTTTATCAAGGTCATCCGTTACTTATCGATCATCATTTAGAAAGACTAGAGCGTAGCCTTGAAGCAATAGATATTCCTAACCCTTTGTCGAACGACGAATGGGTGAGTGTTTTACAAACATTGGCAGAGCAAGTACCAGAAGCGAACGCCATTGTATATATCCAAGTGACTCGAGGTGCGGAATATCCTCGTGCTCACCTTCCAAGTGAGGATATTGAACCGACATTTATGGCAACAGCCTCCCATTGGACACCACCTACAACAACTCCACCACCCGTTAATGTTGAGTTACTAGAAGACATCCGTTGGCATCGTTGCGATATTAAAAGCATTAGCTTGTTAGGCAATATTCATCTAAAGAGAGAAGCGCATAGAAAAGGTGGGTTTGAGCCTATTCTTCATCGCGCAGGACGCATTACAGAAGGAGCGTCGTGTAACTACTTTATCGTTAAAGATGAAGTCATTTACACCCCGCCCGCAGATGAGCTAATTCTTGCAGGAATCACTCGAGAGTGGATTATTCAGCTAGCCCACGAACTGGGTTTAGAGCTTAAAGAAGAGGCGTTTTCAGTCGAAGACCTCATGCAAGCAGACGAATGCTTCCTATCAAGCTCAACCCGAGAAGTTCAACCGGTCGGAACTGTTGGCGAACAACTGATCGCAGACGGAAAAACTGGTAGAATAACCGACCAACTTGCTCAAGCATTTAGAAATTCGCGTCCGGTTAGTGTTGAGGAGTCTACCGATGAAAACTAAATTTGATGAACTATTAGACTTCCCTTGCTTGTTTACATACAAAGTAATGGCTGTCGCAAGAGACGGACTTACTGAAGAAGTGGTGGAAGTTGTGCAAGAACATGCACCTGGCGACTACAACCCAGAAACTAAAGCCTCAAGCAAAGGCAATTACCACTCGGTAACAATTCGAGTTACGGTAACAGACAAAGACCACGTTGAAACCTTATATCAGAGTCTTGCACGTATCGAAGGCGTAAGACACGTTCTATAAGAGCACAGCCTGTATGAATGAGATCATAATTCGCCATCTTGGCCAGCTTGACTACGTTCCCGTATGGCACGCTATGCAGGAATTTACGGATAGCCGCGACCAAGACACACAAGACGAACTCTGGGTAGTTGAACATCCTCCTGTCTTCACTCAGGGCCAAGCGGGTAAAGAAGAACATCTTTTAGCTCCAGGAGATATTCCTGTTGTACCCGTTGACCGAGGCGGACAAGTCACTTATCACGGACCAGGGCAAGTTGTCGTATATTTCATGATCGACATTCGCCGAAGAAAAATAGGCGTGCGTAACTTGGTTACAGCGATAGAGAACAGTGTCGTAAAGGCACTTGAGCCGTATGGTATTACGAGCGCTCCAAGACCAGACGCACCTGGCGTCTATATTGGTGAAGAGAAAGTATGTTCATTAGGCTTGCGTATTCGTAAGGGGTGCAGCTTCCATGGCTTAGCACTGAATGTAAACATGGACCTGTCGCCTTTTCATCGCATAAATCCATGCGGTTATGCCGGTATGGTGATGACACAAACCGCGGACCACGGTGGACCAACCACATTCGCGGAAGCGGCTGAACGTGTTACACAAGCCTTTATTAAAGAAATGCAGTACGAATCCACTCAAGAACAAAGCGGACTAGAGAGTCAATATGTCAAAGCCAGTTAGAGTAGAACCCGGTGTAAAACTTAGAGACGCCGATAAAATGGCGTTAATTCCGGTTCAAGTCGTTCCTACTGAACGAGATGAAATGCTCCGCAAACCTGAATGGTTGAAAGTAAGGTTACCTGCCTCTACAGAACGTATCGACCATATTAAAAAGGCGATGCGAAAGCATGGCTTACACTCAGTATGTGAGGAAGCTTCTTGCCCTAACCTTCCTGAGTGCTTTAATCATGGTACGGCAACGTTCATGATTCTTGGCGCAATATGTACACGCCGATGCCCTTTCTGCGACGTAGCGCATGGTCGACCTCTACCGGTTGATCCAGAAGAAGCCGTAAAGCTTGGCGAAACCATTGCAGATATGGGTGTAAATTACGTTGTAATTACTTCTGTGGACCGTGATGACCTTCGAGACGGCGGTGCGCAACACTTTGCGGATTGTATTCGTGAAATACGCTCTCGCACGCCAGGTATTAAAATTGAAATACTTGTACCTGACTTTCGTGGCCGTATGGATATCGCACTAGATATTCTTAGTGACGAAGCACCGGACGTTTTCAATCACAATCTTGAAACCGTGCCTCGTATGTACCGTGCAGCTCGCCCAGGTGCAAACTATCAATGGTCTCTAGACTTATTGAAGCGATATAAAGAACGGCGCCCAGACGTTCGCACAAAGTCAGGATTAATGGTTGGGTTAGGCGAAACTAATGAGGAAATCTTGCAGGTCATGGAAGATTTACGTCGACACGACGTAGACATGCTTACCATTGGTCAATACTTGCAGCCAAGTCGCCACCATATTCCTGTCACACGCTATGTCACACCTGATGAATTCGCGATGTTTAAGGAAGAAGCAGACAAAATGGGCTTCACTCAAGCGGCGTCGGGCCCATTGGTGCGTTCTTCATACCATGCAGATCTTCAAGCTGCAGGTATTGAAGTTAAATAATCCATTAAAGCTAGAGCCTATAAGTTAGGCTCTAGCATCCACTCTAAATATAGTGTTGGAATCTTCCCTATTTCAGCTTGCTCCATAAAAGTCATAGCCCGCAGAGGCTTCCAAGCTTGAACACCTGTACCTTCGCATGTTGCAGCCGGATACAAACCTATACCGTCACCGCTAGAGCTGCCTAATCGCCAATAATCAATACCCATAATTCTTACCCTAGACGCAGCTTCTACAGTAAGCTCTTCTCTCCAAGGTAAGGTAGACAAGAAATTCTGATATTCAGAATCTGTGAGTAAACTACTGTCAGAGACCACTAGGTTTTTCGCCGTAAAACTGAATTGACCTTCACAAAACGGCTCTCGCACGCTGATGTGCATGCGATACTCATCGGCTAAACCCCAAGCGTGAGCAAGTTCATGTATGAACACATGCCACGATGTACTGTCGTTTATAAATACCACACCATTGCGAGTATTCGCTCTCCCCCGCTCTGTTACGTAAACAGCCGTGCTATTTTCCACTTCGAAGCTTTGATGCTGGCAATGCGCCCTACCTTCAACAGGCGAGCAACTCAAGGCTTGATGAGGCAGGGCTTTGCTTACGCATAGTCTTCCTGCACTGGGGGTAAATTGCTTTTTAATCTGATAAAGCCAGTCATATAACTTCGGTATCGAACTAGGGTTCTCTGTGTACAACACTAAATGTCGATCACATTGATTAGTCGCGGCACGAAACCAATCATCGACTTCAATACGGTTTTGCCAACGCGTTGTTTCTGGCGCGATATTACGCCAATGCTGAGCTGTTGCTTGCTGATCCCAGCTCATTGCCAATATTGCTAATTGATTGCGCTGAGGAACGGTTAAATTAGCTATCGCTTCGCTGGCAATTGTATAGTTAGGAGGTGTATCTATTTGCGCGTAACTTAATTCAACTCGCGCTTGTGTCGAGCCCAAGTCTGCCGCGTGTGTTAGCCAAGCTCTGCTCTCATCCGGCAATAGGTTAGCGAGTGTAATAGCGGATTCAACATCACCTAGTAACGCAGAGCGACGAAGCCACAGTTGATGCTCAGAGCGCTTCTGAAGGTCGTTATACACACGCACAAGGTCTTTCTGGGCATATAAATTAGGTTGGTTCGCCGCAGCCTTAACTGCGGTAGATGGCATTGCTAGACGTGTTTGGGGAGACCAGCTAGGAGAACTCCCCACAACCAATAATGTTAGTCCTAAAATGACGAGGCAATGTTTAAGATTCACTGCCTTGAGCTTGTTCAGAGTCTTGGGATCTCAGACGTGTTAGCTCTGTGCGGGCAACACGGTACTCGATAAAGTCATAAATATTAGTCATTAGTGACAGTTTAAAGAAGTTCATCGCTCTATTGTTCTCATTCGCCATAGCCGCTTCTTTTCCTAAATAAAAGTACGCTTCACAAAGCCTTTCTAGTAGTTGGCGATGACTTTCCACATTATCAAACGCTCGATTCATAAGCTGTTGCTCGCTTACCCGACCTAGGAAATAGTCCACTAAGGTTAAGCCCCAAGGATCATCAATAATATCGTCTCGATTTGAACTGAGCTGTTCAACAGCGCGTGTTTCATTCACTTCTCTAAAGGCAAAGTAATACCAGATAATTCGATATGGATCGGAGGTATTCTGAAAGTAAAAATCTGCTAAGTCATTTAAGGCTAAATCAAATTGCTGGTCATAATAAGAAGCTAAACCACGATTTAAATACACATACTCGTGTTCAGGGCTAAGCTCTAACACACTATCGAAGGCTTCATATGCGCGTTGATAGTCGCCGTGCTGCATATAATAAATGCCCATATAGTGCCAGGCATCGAAGAACCGAGGGTCAAGTTCAATCACTTGGTTCATGCTTAACATAGCTAGCGCAGGCAAGCCCATTTGGTCGTATAACACGCCTCTACGATACAAAGCGACTGGTCGTTGCTCTTCCGACAACTCCTCACCTTCTAACAGCATAGAGATTTGCGCAACCTCGCTTTGTGCGGCTCTAGAGGCGGGTAGCGGCTCGATAATCGCTAAGTCAGCACGAGGGCTGCGTGAAGGTTCCTCTGAAGCCTGAGTTTCATCCGTGCGCTCAGAAGTGGAAATTGTTTTCGTAGGAAGTTGCGCACAAGCACTCAGACCTACAGCTAATGCGGCAATCGATAGAATTCTTAACACTTACGTCTCCTTATCGTTAGTGTTTTCATTACAGCATACCCGTCTTTAAATTTCAGCCACTGCTAAAATAATCTTTACAAATAAAAAGGCCACTTCAAATGAAGTGGCCTTTTTGCATCAGCATAGAGCTTATTCTGAAGCTTCAGAACCGTCACTCTCTTCAGGCTTTTCTTCTTTCGGAGCAGCCTCTTTCATGCTTAAACGTACACGGCCCTGACGGTCAATCTCTAGAACTTTAACGTTCACTGTTTGACCAACAGTTAAGTAGTCGTTCACGTTCTCAACGCGCTCTTCAGCGATTTGAGAGATATGAACAAGACCGTCTTTACCAGGTAATACTGTTACGAACGCACCAAAGTCTACGATACGTGCAACTTTACCTTCGTAAATGCGACCAACTTCTACTTCAGCTGTTAACGCTTCAATTTTTTCTACTGCAGCTTTCGCGTCTTTCTCGTCAGTTGCAGCAATCTTAATTGTACCGTCATCGTTAATTTCGATATTAGTATTGGTTGACTCGGTTAACTCACGAATCACTGCACCACCTTTACCGATAACATCACGAATCTTCTCAGGGTTAATCTTCATCACATGGAAACGAGGCGCGAATGAAGATACTTCTTCACGTGCTCCGCCCAGTGCTTCGTCCATAACGGTTAAGATATGAAGACGAGCAGCTTTAGCTTGAGCCAATGCCTGTTGCATGATTTCTTTAGTGATACCCTCGATTTTGATATCCATTTGCAGTGCAGTTACACCTTCAGTGCTACCTGCAACTTTAAAGTCCATGTCACCTAGGTGATCTTCGTCACCCAAGATGTCAGAAAGAACAACAAACTTGTCGCCTTCTTTCACAAGACCCATTGCGATACCTGCAACAGATGATTTAATCGGTACACCGGCGTCCATCAACGCAAGTGAAGTACCACAAACAGAAGCCATTGAGCTTGAACCGTTTGATTCTGTGATTTCAGAAACCACACGAACTGTGTACGGGAATTCTTCTACACTTGGCATTACCGCTAACACACCGCGCTTCGCCAAACGACCATGACCGATTTCACGACGCTTCGGAGAACCAACCATACCTGTTTCACCAACACAGTACGGAGGGAAGTTATAGTGAAGCATGAAGCGGTCTGTGCGCGCGCCAAGAATTTCATCGATGTTTTGTGCATCACGCTCTGTACCAAGCGTTGCAGTAACAAGCGCCTGAGTTTCGCCGCGAGTAAAGATTGCAGAACCGTGTGTACGTGGCAACACACCTGTTGCAACGTGTAATGCACGAACCATATCTGGTTCACGACCGTCGATACGTGGTTCACCCGCAATAATGCGAGAGCGAACAACTTCAGACTCTAGGTCATGGAAGATATCGCCAGCTTCTTTTTCATTCAGCTCTTCGTCTTCACTACGTAGTTTTTCCATCATTTCATTACGAACAGCTGTAATCGCGTCTTTACGCTCAGCTTTATCGGTAATGCGGTATGCGTCGCCAATCTTCTCAGCAGCTAAAGCACGAACTTTCTCGATAAGAGAAGTATTCGGTTCTGCTGGAGACCAATCCCACTTAGGCGTATTTACTTCAGCTGCAAATTCGTTAATCGCAGAAACTACTGCTTGCATTTGCTCGTGACCGTATACAACTGCACCTAGCATGGTGTCTTCGCTAAGAAGATTTGCTTCAGACTCAACCATAAGAACAGCAGCTTCAGTACCAGCTACCACTAGGTCAAGATCAGAGCTTTCTAGTTCAGTTTGTGAAGGGTTCAAAACATATTCGTTGTTTACAACACCAACACGAGCAGCACCGATAGGGCCATTAAATGGAATACCAGAAATTGCTAGAGCTGCAGAAGTACCAATTAGAGCTACGATGTCTGGAGATACTTCAGGATTTAACGACACAACAGTTGCTACAACTTGTACTTCGTTAAAAAACCCTTCAGGGAATAGAGGACGAATAGGACGGTCGATAAGACGACAAGTTAATGTTTCGTTCTCAGAAGGACGACCTTCACGTTTGAAAAAGCCTCCTGGAATTTTACCCGCTGCATACGTTCTTTCTTGATAATTTACAGTGAGCGGGAAGAAGTCAGCATCTGGACGAGCTTCTTTTTTACCAACTACAGATACTAATACTGAAGTGTCGTCCACTGTTGCCATTACTGCAGCAGTTGCTTGGCGTGCGATAGCACCTGTTTCAAGCGTTACTGTGTGCTGACCATATTGAAATTGTTTAATAATTGGATTCACGTTTTCTTTTCCTTTGCTTACATTTGCCCAACCCGGGCTGACTGACATACACAAACTCTTTATTTGTGCATTTGGCCTAACTATAGACCGTTTATCTTACATTTCTTGCGCAGGCAGTATAACGGATTCATTGCCCGAACGAAAAACAAAAGGGGCCAATTAGGCCCCTTTTTTTAAATAAACTTCATTTTTGCTGATTAGCGACGTAATTCAAGACGCTTGATCAGGTCTAGGTAACGCTGTTCGCTCTTACCTTTTAAGTAGTCAAGCAACTTACGACGTTGGCTAACCATACGTAGCAAACCACGGCGAGAGTGGTGGTCGTGCTTGTGCTCTTTAAAGTGATCTTGCAAGTGCGTGATGCGGGCAGTTAGAAGTGCTACTTGTACTTCAGGTGAACCTGTATCGCCTTCGCCTTGTGCAAAATCTTTAACAACTTGTGCTTTCTGTTCAGCAGTTAGTGACATAACTTACTCCAAAAAATATGCAAGAGTGTGCTTGCGTTTAAGTCAACTGAAGCCAATCACTAATTTAGCCCCAGTAATTTCGAGCGCGCATTATACGAGCCCGCCTATTAATTTACAACCTATAATTTAACTATAGACCACGACGCGTTTCGGCCAGAAGCGCTTATCTTCTTGCTGCTCCGCCAGTCCCCAAAATACACCCTGGTCATCAAATATGCGAAGCAAAGGCTCACTCGCTTCAAGATCTAAAGGCTGCCCATGAGTAAATGCACCAACCATCACGTCACTCACCGTAGCTAACGGAAGCGAAGCCACTGGCGTGTCCATAGGAAGCAATAACTGATCTAAATCAGTGTACTCACCTTCTGGAAGGCTACTGGCTAACTCTTCAAGAGCCGATAACGACAACATTGACTGCATCGGATAATCAGCAACAGCCGTTCTTCTTAACACGGTAACGTGCGCACCGCAGCCTAAAGCTTGGCCTAAGTCATCAATAAAAGAACGAATATAAGTTCCTTTACTACAAGCCACGTCTAATGTGATAAACGGCAAATCAATATCAACTATGTCGATACTGTAAAGCGTTATTCGGCGTTTCTTTCTTGGTACTTCTATGCCGGCACGCGCGTATTCGTATAAAGGTTTCCCCTCATATTTCAGCGCAGAAAACATTGACGCCACTTGCTCAATTTCACCCTTAAAAGGCGCAATGGCTTGTTCAAGTTCAGGAACACCAACTGACGGTACACTTTTAGTTTCTATGACTTCACCGTCGGCGTCGCTGGTATTGGTGCGCTCACCTAGCTTAGCCGTTACACGATAAGACTTGTCGGCGTCTAAAAGGAACTGAGAAAACTTTGTCGCCTCACCTAAACACACCGGAAGCATACCTGTAGCTAAAGGGTCTAACGCACCGGTATGCCCAGCTCGATTCGCATTAAACAAGCGACGTGTAACCTGTACCACTCGGTTTGAAGTAATACCCTCAGGCTTGTCGATAAGAATCATGCCATGAACGTTACGTCCATTCTTTCTTCTTCTCGCCACTTATTCTTCCTCTGACGAACCACGCTTCTTAAGCTCATCAGACTCGCGAGCTTCACGCACCAATGCTGACATTCTCATGCCTTCAGTGGTTGACTGGTCGTGCATAAATTTAAGTTGAGGTGTAACTCGTGCTTTCAAACGCTTACCTAATAGCGAGCGAATATAGCCAGAAGCTTCGTTAAGTACAGACAGTGCTTGCTTGTTCGCCTCATCATCGTCTTGTAAAAACGTAATAAAAACTTTGGCGTATGAAAGGTCTCGAGACACTTCGACGTCTGAAACCGTAGGCATAACGACTCGCGGATCTTTGATTTCACGCTGTAAAATCATCGCGACTTCTCGTTGCAGCTGCTGTGAAAAACGGTCCACGCGCTTAAAGTCACCCATTTTATTTCTCCTAGAGTCAAAAAAGCCGATCAGTGCGACACACAGATCGGCTTTTGTCTTAACGATTAAAGGCTACGTTCTACTTGAACCGTCTCGAATACTTCGATTTGGTCGCCTACTTTAACGTCATTATAGTTCTTAACACCGATACCACATTCCATACCGTTGCGAACTTCTTGAACGTCATCTTTAAAGCGGCGTAGTGACTCCAACTCACCTTCGTAAATCACTACGTTTTCACGTAGTACACGAATTGGAGCAGAACGTTTCACGATGCCTTCCGTAACCATACAACCTGCAATTGCGCCGATCTTCGGTGACTTAAACACGTCACGAACTTCCGCAAGGCCGATAATCTCCTGTTTGAATTCAGGCGACAACATACCCGTCATTGCTTGCTTGATTTCATCAATTAGGTCGTAAATTACGCTGTAGTAGCGTAACTCGATGGTTTCGCTCTCAATAGCTTTACGCGCAGAAGCATCAGCACGAACGTTAAAACCAATTACGATTGCGTTCGAAGCACCAGCCAAGGTTACGTCGGTTTCAGTAATACCACCTACACCGCTACCCACAATGTTTACCTTCACTTCATCAGTTGAAAGCTTCATTAATGAATCTGAAATTGCTTCCAGTGAACCTTGTACGTCAGACTTCAATACAATATTAAGCTCAGAAACATCACCTTCCTGCATGTTACTAAACATATTTTCAAGTTTAGCTTTTTGCTGGCGAGCCAGTTTCACGTCACGGTATTTACCTTGACGATAGTTCGAAACTTCACGGGCTTTACGCTCGTCTTTCACCACGGTAACTTCATCACCAGCTTGAGGTACGCCTGACAGGCCAAGAATCTCAGCAGGAATTGAAGGACCAGCAGACTGTATGTCTCTACCGAGTTCGTCACGCATCGCTCGAATACGACCATATTCCAAACCACAAAGCACGATGTCGCCGCGGTTTAGCGTACCGCTTTGTACAAGTACTGTAGCTACTGGACCACGACCTTTGTCCAAGCGCGATTCGATAACAATACCTTGTGCCATACCGTTATGGTCAGCTTGCAAGTCAAGTAACTCAGCTTGCAACAAGATAGCTTCTAGTAGCGCGTCGATGTTCTCACCAGACTTCGCAGAAACATGAACGAATTGAGTATCACCACCCCATTCTTCAGAAACTACGTCATGCTGAGAAAGTTCATTCTTAACGCGGTCTGGGTCTGCTTCTGGTTTATCAATTTTGTTTACAGCAACTACTAAAGGAACGCCAGCAGCTTTCGCGTGCTGTACCGCTTCAATAGTTTGAGGCATAACACCGTCGTCTGCAGCGACAACAAGAATAACAACGTCCGTAGCACCTGCACCGCGAGCACGCATTGAAGTAAATGCGGCGTGGCCTGGTGTATCAAGGAACGTAATCATGCCGTGACCGGTGTCTACGTGGTATGCACCAATGTGCTGCGTAATACCGCCGGCTTCGCCATCTGCAACCTTGGCTTTACGAATGTAATCCAATAACGATGTCTTACCGTGGTCAACGTGACCCATAACCGTAACAACTGGCGCACGTGGCGTTAGTTCGCCCGCTTCTTCACGGTCGCTAAGTACCGACTCTTCAAGCGCATTGTCTTTTACAGTAATTGGCGTGTGACCCAGCTCTTCAACCACAAGAGACGCTGTTTCTTGGTCGAGAACCTGGTTAATGGTAACCATCTCGCCCATTTTCATCATGGTCTTGATAAGTTCAGAAGCTTTCACCGACATACGGTTTGCCAAATCACCTACTGTAATAGTTTCAGGAATTTTCACGTCCTTCACTACCGGTGCAGCTGGTTTATTAAACCCATGCTGAAGCGTTTGAGGTGCACGCATCTTACCGCCTTTACGACGACGTTCACGACGCGGTTGTTCCTCTTCTTCTTTGGTCTTTTTCTGCTTAGTTTTCTTGCGACGAGAGCGACGCTCTTCTTCGCTGTCTTGCTGCTCTTCAGCGTATTTCGCAGTTTCAGAAGTAGTAAAGTGTACTTCTTCCTCTTCGGCTTTCTTACGCTGACGCTCTTCTTCTTCCCAGCGAGCTTGGTTTTC
This sequence comes from Lysobacter sp. N42, assembly GCF_004344885.1. Lineage (NCBI taxonomy): Bacteria > Pseudomonadati > Pseudomonadota > Gammaproteobacteria > Lysobacterales > Lysobacteraceae > Lysobacter > Lysobacter sp. N42. The sequence goes on along the minus strand of NZ_SKFB01000001.1, from coordinate 342,539 downwards.
TTCAGCTAGCTTACGAGCTTCTTCAGCTTGACGTTTAGCTTCTTCTTCAGCTTTCTTAGCCGCTTCAGCTTCTTGCGCTTGACGAAGTTTTTCTGCTTCTACACGCGCAGCTTCAGCCGCAGCTTTCTCTTCTGGAGTTTTAGCTGCTTGCTCTTTCGCTTTAGCTTTCGCTGCTTCCTGAGCTTTACGCTTTTCTTCACGTGCTTTCTTGGCTTCAGCTTCTTTCTTCTCTGCTTCCGCTTTTGCTTTTGCACGCGCTTCTTCTTCCGCTTTAGCAGCTTCTGCAGCTGCTTGCTCAGCAGCTAAACGCTCTTCTTCTTCACGCTTTTGTTCTTCAACAGGGTCGCGCTTCACGTAAGTACGCTTCTTACGCACCTCAACTTGTACAGCCTTGTTTCCGCTACCACCGCCAACACTCAAAGTGCTGCGAGTTTTGCGTTTTAAAGTCATACGAGCAGGCGCTGAATCGCCGTCTCCACCGTGCGCTTTATTCAAATGAGCTAATAGTTGCTGTTTCTCGTCTTCAGTTACAGCATCACCAGCTTTCTTAGTAATACCCGCATCACTTAATTGTTTCAGCAAGCGATCAACGGAGGTACCGATATCACTGGCAAGTTTATCTATTTTGACTTCTGCCATTTAACTCTCACCTCACTTGTTATCTTCTTCACTAAACCAGCAAATATTGCGGGCTTTCATAATTAATTCGCCAGCCATTTCTGGTGTTAACGATTCTATTTCTTCAAGGTCATCAATACCTTGTTCTGCTAAATCTTCCAGCGTTACTACACCTTTGGCAGCCAACTCAAACGCCAAGTGGCGCTCTAAGCCCTCAAGATTCAACAATGTTTCATCAGGCTCAGCGCCTTCCAACGACTCTTCGCTTGCAAGCGCTTTTGTCGTTAGGTAATCGCGAGCACGAGCACGTAACTCTTCAACGGTGTCTTCGTCTAAACCATCAATAGATAACAGCTCTGCTACAGGAACATAAGCCACTTCTTCTAATGATGAGAACCCTTCGTCGATCAGGATTGCCGCGAAATCTTCGTCGATGTCCAAACCTGACGTAAATAGTTCAGTTAAGCGAGCAGACTCGGCTTCGTTACGTGAGTTAAAGTCTTCTGTAGTCATTACATTTAGCTCCCAACCTGTAAGTTGGCTTGCTAAACGAATGTTTTGACCATTCCGTCCGATTGCTTGCGCTAAGTTACCTTCTTCAACAGCGATGTCCATTGAATGCGTTTCTTCGTCCATCACGATAGAAACAACTTCAGCTGGAGCCATTGCGTTGATTACGAACTGTGCTGGGTTATCGTCCCACATCACAATATCAACGCGCTCGCCGCCAAGTTCACCAGACACGGCTTGAACACGCGCGCCACGCATACCAACACAAGCACCAACTGGGTCAATGCGACGGTCGTTAGACTTCACGGCAATTTTCGCACGTGAACCTGGGTCGCGCGCAGCACCCTTGATTTCAATCATTTCTTCGCCAATTTCTGGCACTTCAATTCTAAATAGTTCGATAAGGAACTCAGGGTGAGTTCTACTTACGAATAACTGAGCACCGCGAGCTTCGGGGCGAACCGCGTATAGTAAACCGCGAACACGGTCACCAGGGCGAACCATTTCGCGAGGAAGCATATCGTCACGGAAGATCACAGCTTCAGCGTTATTACCTAAGTCTAAGATAATATTGTCGCGTGTCGCTTTCTTTACCATGCCGCTAATAAGTTCGCCTACTTGGTCTTCATATTGCTCAACAACTTGAGCACGCTCGGCTTCACGAACCTTTTGGAAAATAACTTGTTTAGCTGTTTGCGTAGTAATACGGTCAAAAGCAATCGACTCAATTTGTTCTTCAACGTAATCGCCAACTTGAAGACTTGGATCGTCGTACTGAGCTGCAGACAAAGAAATCTCCGCATACGGATTTTCTAAACCACCCTCTGGGTCTTCAACAACCATCCAGCGTCTGAATGTATCAAAGTCGCCTGTAGTACGGTCAATTTCTACGCGAACATCGATGTCACCACTGTTCTTTTTGCGCGTAGCCGTTGCAATCGCAATTTCTAGAGCTTCAAAAATGCGCTCTTTGGGTACGGCCTTTTCATTTGAAACCGCTTCTGCAACTAGCAAAATCTCTTTATTCATGCGTTTGCCTCGTTAACACTCTTAATCAAATACCGGAACAAGATTCGCTTTTTTAATCTGAGCGAAGCTTACGTTAAACATTTCATTATCGATTTCGATCTGTAACTGGTCGCCTTCCACGGCTACCAATTTCCCCGTAAATTTACGGCGGTTATCTACAGGCATGTTTAATTGCACGGCAACCTTTTCACCTACAAACATTTCATAATGCGCAAGTGTAAATAAAGGTCGATCCATGCCTGGCGACGAAACTTCTAAATTGTACTCAGCGCTAATTGGATCTTCTACGTCCAACACTGCACTTACTTGGCGGCTTACTAACGCACAATCGTCCACATCGATCCCATTCTCATGATCAATAAAAAGACGTAATGTTGAGTGCTTACCCGCTCTTACAAACTCTACACCCCATAACTCAAAGCCAGCGGCTTCTACAGCGGGTGTAAGCATGTCTGTTAACTTATCTACCAATGTTGCCAACGCAACCTCCAAAAACAAAAAAAGGGCATAAAGCCCAGTTCTTAGATCAACTTAATCTTGCCGCCAGTCCAGATAGAAAAAAGCCCCGTACTACGTCGGGGCCCGAAAACTATTAGCCTGTCGACCCGAATTCGTTACTTATTGTACCGAATTCGAACTGGTTGCGGGGGCAGGATTTGAACCTACGACCTTCGGGTTATGAGCCCGACGAGCTACCAGACTGCTCCACCCCGCGTCCGAATACTTGCATTATACCTTGTTACCTATTGAATGCAACCACCGTAAGTCGTCCCATTCCATTTTTGATAGATATAACAACAAGTTAACTATTGGTGCCGAAGACGAGACTTGAACTCGTACGCCCGTTAGAGCACCACCCCCTCAAGATGGCGTGTCTACCAATTCCACCACTTCGGCAAATTCAAATGAGGATTTTCTTAGTTACCTGGTGGTAACTCTTCTTCCTGCTGTACTGGTTGCTCTGAGCTAGGAAGGCTCAAGTCAGACCAATCGTCAGTTGGGTTAGCGCTTTGTGACGCGATATTACCCAAGATTAAGCTAAGTAGGAAGAAGCTAACCGCCATAATTGCGGTCATTCTTGTCAAGAAGTTGCCAGAGCCAGACGAACCAAAAACAGTGTTCGAAGCACCAGAACCAAAAGACGCACCCATTTCCGCACCCTTACCTTTTTGCAAAAGAATAAGCGCAACTAATGAGATTGCGATAACTAGATAAATGACAAGTAAAACTTCATACATAATTAATTACCTTGAGCTGCTTTACATATAGCAGCAAACTGTTCCACATGGAGACTTGCTCCACCGATTAAGCCACCATCGATATCGGTTTGACTTAACAATTCAGCAGCATTTTCTGGCTTCATGCTGCCGCCATATAAAATCTGTACTTTCTCAGCCGCTGATTCGCTTTGTTTGAATAACCAAGCTCTAATTTCAGCATGCACTTCTTGTGCTTGTTCAGGCGAGGCTGTTACACCTGTACCAATAGCCCAAACCGGCTCATACGCTATCACAACATTGGTTAAATCAACATCTGTTAAACCAAGTTGCAATTGCTGCTCTATAACCTCTGAAACTTTACCAGCTTCACGCTCTTCTATAGTTTCACCAATACAAACCACAGGAGTCATGCCCGCACTCTGTATTGCTTGTGCTTTCTTAGCCACCGAACTATTCGACTCAGCAAATAAAGTGCGACGCTCAGAATGTCCAACAAGCACGTAATGCGCGCCTGTTTCTGCAATCATGCTCGCACTCACTTCACCCGTATAAGCACCTTGCTCATATTCGCTACAATTCTGAGCTCCCCAAATAACTTCTGGAAAGTTCGCAGCAACTTGTCCGATGTATACCATCGGCGGGCAAATGGCGGCTGAAACGCCTTCAGTAACAAAAGATGACCAAGCTTCAGAGAACTCTTTAGCTAGACTCAAACTTCCGTTTAACTTCCAGTTTGCAATCACCAAAGGTTGACGCATTCCGGTCTCCTGTCGTGTATTCAGAGCGGCGCAGATATTAACTAACATCCGCGCCAGATACAAGCTTCAGCGTGAACTTTTTATCTCAATTCACGCTGTTCGTTTAATCGCTACTCACTGCTTCAACTTCTTGTGCAATTTGCTGAGCGTACGCGCGAACTACTTTCGCGTCTTGCCCTTCAACCATTACACGAATTAAAGGTTCAGTTCCCGACTTACGAAGAAGTACGCGCCCTTTTTTACCAAGGGCCTTCTCAACTTCAGTAACCGCGGAAATAACATTGTCGGCGTTTAGCGGATCCGTTCCTTGCTGGAACCTAACATTCACTAAAACTTGAGGTAGCTTTTCCATGCCCGCAAGCATTTCTCGTACAGTAGCTCCCTTTCTCACCAGTGCCGTCATTAACTGAATAGCGGCTAGAATTCCGTCTCCGGTAGTATGATGCCTCAGGTTAATAATGTGACCTGAGTTTTCACCACCAAGCGCCCAACGTCGTTCTTGTAATCCTTCCATTACGTGGCGGTCACCCACGGCAGTGCGAATAAAAGGTACGCCAAGTTTCTCTAATGCGAGCTCTAGTCCCATATTACTCATAAGGGTACCTGCAACTCCGCCCTCTAGCTCACCGTCATCCAATAGGTTTTTCGCTAAGATATAAACTATCTCATCGCCATCTACGAGTTTACCTTGATGATCAACCACCATAAGGCGGTCTCCGTCTCCATCAAAAGCTAACCCTAGTTCTGCACTATGCTCCACAACCGCTTTAGAGAGTGCTGCGGTGTCTGTCGCGCCACAACCGGCATTGATATTTAAACCATCCGGCTGTGTACCAATTTCGACAACTTCAGCGCCCAATTCGCGAAATACGCTTGGCGCTATGTGATATGTAGCTCCATGCGCACAATCGATAACTAACTTACGACCAGTTAAAGACAATTCCGACGGGAAAATGCTTTTACAGAATTCGATATAGCGTCCTGACGCATCATGGATACGGGAGGCACGTCCCAACTGTTCCGATGGCACACAATCCATAGGCTTATCGATCATCTCTTCAATCGCAGCTTCTATTTCACCCGAAAGCTTGTGGCCGGTGTCTGAGAAGAACTTAATGCCGTTGTCGTAATAAGGGTTATGTGAAGCAGAAATAACAATACCAGCAGCCGCTCTGAACGTACTGGTTAAGTATGCTATGGCTGGTGTTGGCATCGGACCAAGAAAAGCTACTTTAACACCAGCTGCAGAAAACCCGGCTTCAAGTGCCGACTCCAGCATATATCCAGAAATACGCGTGTCTTTACCGATAAGAACACGTGTATTACCTTGTGCCGCTAACACTTTACCCGCAGCCCAACCGAGCTTTAATACAAAATCAGGTGTAATCGGACTTTGGCCAACATGCCCACGAATTCCGTCCGTACCGAAATATTTTCCCATAACTTCTAACATTCCCCTGTTATTGTTGCCATAACCACCTGAACGATGTCTTTGGTTTGAGCAACATCATGTACTCTTAAAATTTTTGCGCCTTTCATTGCTGAAATCGTTGCTCCAGCCAAACTGGCTGCCAAGCGCTCATCGACAGCGCGATCAGTCACTGCGCCAAGCATAGACTTTCTAGAAAGCCCAATAAGCATCGGTAAATCCATTTCATGAAAGGCTTGTAGTTTATTCAGTAATTGATAATTGTGCCTTACGGTTTTTCCAAATCCAAACCCAGGGTCTATCATGACGCGGTTTTTAGAAATACCCGCAGCCTCACAGACCCGCACCCGCTCCTCTAGGAAAGCTTTCACTTCTAAAACAACGTCTTCATATTCTGGGTTGTCTTGCATAACTCTTGGCTGCCCCATCATATGCATTAAGCACACATAACAGTCAGCATCTGCCACTGCTTCTAATGCCCCAGTTTCGCGCAATGCTCTCACATCATTAATCATGTCGACGCCTACTCGAATCGACTCAGACATGACTTTGGCTTTACTGGTATCTACCGAAACCTTAACCTCAAAATTATCGCGAATTTTTTCTAGCACAGGAAGTACGCGATCAACTTCTTCTTGCTCTTGAACATCCTTCGCACCAGGACGGGTCGACTCTCCACCAATATCTAACCAATCCGCACCTTCTGCAATCATCTTCTCTGCATGACGCAGTGCTTTGTCTGTTGTGTTAAAACTTCCACCGTCTGAAAACGAGTCGGGCGTAACATTTAAAATACCCATAACTTCGATAGGAAAAGCAGACACTGGCATGAAACCTTCCTCTAGTCTTATATGCTCAAAAAAATGCCCCGAAAACGGGGCATTGTGATTTTTTAACTTGCCGGATTTTCGCCAGGCTTATCGAGCCCAACGTTTTTCTTCTTCGGCTTCTCAGCTTCTACAGGCACCTCAGAACCAGAGTCGCCCTCAGAAGAACCATCGTTCTTATCGTGCCAACTCTCTGGCTCGCGAACTGGGCGTCGTGCCATCAAGTCATCAATTTGAGCCGCATCGATGGTTTCATATTTCATTAAGGCATCTTTCATAGCATGAAGAATATCGATATTTTCTTCCAGAATTTGCTGAGCACGGGTGTAGTTTCTATCAATAACTTCACGAATCTCAGCATCAATAGACTTCATTGTTTCATCAGACATCTGTTTGTTCTGCGCTACAGAACGACCTAAAAATACTTGATCATCGTCCTCAGCATACAATAGAGGTCCCATTTTTGAAGATAAGCCCCACTGAGTAACCATCTTGCGAGCAATATCAGTCGCACGTTCGATGTCGTTGGACGCACCTGTGGTTACTGCGTCTTCGCCGTAAATAATTGCTTCTGCTAAACGACCACCGTATAAGCTTGAAAGCATACTTTCCAAGTGACGCTTGCTGTGACTCACGCGGTCTTGCTCTGGCAAGTACATCGTTACACCTAAAGCACGTCCACGAGGAATAATAGAAACTTTATACACTGGGTCATGTTCCGGAACTAAACGTCCGACAATGGCATGTCCCGATTCGTGGTAAGCCGTCATTTCTTTCTCAGACTCAGACATCACCATTGATTTGCGCTCTGCACCCATCAATATTTTGTCTTTCGCTTTCTCAAACTCGGTCATTGAAACCATGCGTTGATTACCGCGCGCGGCGAACAATGCTGCTTCGTTCACCAAGTTTGCTAGATCAGCACCTGAGAAACCAGGAGTACCACGTGCGATAAGGGCTGGCTCTACGTCGTCAGCCAATGGCACTTTGCGCATGTGAACTTTTAAAATTTGCTCACGGCCACGCACATCTGGCAAGCCAACAGTTACTTGTCTGTCGAATCGTCCAGGGCGAAGTAATGCTGGATCAAGAACGTCAGGACGGTTTGTCGCGGCAATAACAATAATGCCCTCATTACCTTCAAATCCGTCCATTTCTACCAGCATTTGGTTCAAGGTTTGCTCACGTTCATCGTGACCACCACCTAAACCAGCACCACGTTGACGGCCTACAGCGTCAATTTCGTCGATAAAGATAATGCAAGGTGCAGCTTTTTTGGCTTGCTCGAACATATCACGAACACGCGAAGCACCCACACCGACAAACATTTCAACAAAGTCTGAACCAGAAATGGTAAAGAATGGAACTTTTGCTTCACCCGCAACAGCTTTCGCGAGCAAAGTTTTACCCGTACCTGGCGGGCCTACCATTAAAACACCTTTCGGAATGCGTCCACCAAGGCGTTGGAACTTTGAAGGGTCTCTAAGGAAGTCGACTAGCTCTGCAACTTCCTCTTTCGCTTCTTCACACCCTGCTACGTCGGTCAAAGTGGTTTTCACTTGATCTTCGCTCATCAGGCGTGCCTTGCTCTTACCAAACGACATCGCACCGCGGCCACCGCCACCTTGCATTTGTCGCATGAAAAATATCCACACCGCGATAAGAAGTAGCATTGGGAACCAAGAAATAAAAATAGTTCCTAATAAACTGCGCTTTTCAGGCTCAACAAAATTTACCTGTACATTACTTTGAGTTAGTAACTCATTAAGTAACTCAGGGTCTTGACTCGGCATAACCGTACGGAATTGTTCACCGCTACGCATGCTACCGGTAATTAGACGGTTTGGCTCATTAATGGTTACGTCTCGAACATCACCACGGTTAACACTGCGCACAAATTCACTGTACGCATATGAATTCGCATCTGTTCCACCCGGGTTGAATCCTTGAAACACGCTCATTAGCACAACGGCAATGACCAACCAGAGAATTAGATTCTTCGCCATATCGCTCAACGCTTTTACCTCTCACTACTTCGTATCCCTTGCAGGGTACTATAATTTGTATCCAGTCGCTACCAAATACACTTCTCTAGACCTTGCTCGAGAAGAGTCGGGTTTACGCACTTTAACTTGCTTGAAAGCATCTCTTGCGGCTTTCAAAAACTCATCGAATCCTTCGCCTTGAAACACTTTGACCGCAAAAGCACCGCCAGGTTTCAATACTTGATGGCACATATCTAATGCGAGCTCCACTAAATACATGGAACGCGGAATATCCACCGCTTCGTTTCCACTCATATTCGGCGCCATGTCAGACAATACTACATCAACGTTTTTTCCGCCGATTCGGTTCAATAATGCATTCAAAACCGCTTCTTCTCGAAAGTCACCTTGCAAGAAATCAACGCCCGGCAAAGGGTCCATCTCAAGGATGTCACAGCCAATCACTTCACCTTTACCATCTTGCAGCGAAGCAACGTATTGTGACCATCCACCCGGAGCAGCTCCGAGATCTACAACGATCTGATTCGGCTTCAGAATTTTGTCTTTATTCTGAATTTCTTCTAATTTAAATACAGCTCTTGAACGAAATCCCTGCTTTTGCGCTTTTTTCACAAAAGGGTCGTCAAAATGCTCTTTTAACCAACGTCTACTGCTGGCTGTTCTTTTCTTGCCCATGGGCACCTATCGTATTTGGCTAGCTCGTTAATCGATATGAGGGTAGAATATCGTAAATTCAATAGAGAAGCAGTGGAAATCGAACAATCGCTTTGAATATTGAACAATTCGAAAAGGTAAGTAAGGAAAACACATTGATTCAACTAACAAACAAACAGAAGCAATTTTTGAAAGCACAAGCTCATCCACTAAAACCTGTCGTTTTACTTGGCGGAAATGGACTCACTGAAGGTGTGTTAGCTGAAATTGATGGTGCGCTGGAGCATCACGAATTAATTAAAGTGAAAATTCCAGAAGAAAAAGAGATGCGAGACGCTATTCAGGCAACCATCTCCGAACACCTGAACGCGAACCTGGTTCAGTCTATCGGTAAAGTAGCTGTGTTCTATCGTCCAGCAAAAGAGCCGACGATTAAGCTTCCGAAGTAACGCTCTCCATACGTTTCAAGAGGCTAATAGCAGTCTCTTGAAACCTCTTTTCTGACATCAACTCTCCGTCGTCATACAACCACAGTTCTACGCACTGAGCTAGCGTATCATTATTCTCTTCGATTCCATGACGCTTCAAAAACGCGCTACTCGCACGACTCGCATGCAAAATACGAGTTCTTTCGTCTGACTTTTCGGCTTCCACCGACTTGCCGTGGTAACTCAAAGTTTCATGGAGTAACAATGCTTCAGGTGCATGTAACGAATTGCTCGGAGCAAAAAAGGAATCTAACGAGATATTACGTGCCAACAATGCTTCAACAATAGCTTTATAGGGAACCGTACCACGCCGTTTCCAATTGTTTATGCTCGAAAGATTCACCCCTAACCAACGCACAATATCTACTTGTTTATCACTTCCCACGATGATCTCTAAGCGTCGCATCACCGTGTCTAAGTCCATCTCAGTCTTAGATTTGCTTTCGTCCTGCTTATATGGTCTAGTGTCCGAACTATTCATTTGAATATTTTTACTTTCATTTGAGTCGAATTTGAATCACATTTGAGTCAGTATGTAATTACAAAAATGGACAAAAATCAAATTAAAAAAGAGCTCGCCACGCAAGGATACGACCTCACAATGGTGGCAGAAGCTCTGGACAAGAGCCCTTCGCTAATATCTAAAGTTGTTGCACGTCAGGCAAAGTCGAAAGGTGTAGCAGAGGCTATTGCAAAAATACTCGGTAAAAACGTTGAAGAAGTTTTTCCGGATGTACCCGAATATAACCATGAGGTTCCAAGCACTCATAGTGAGCGGGCCTCAAAAATATCTGAATTAAGAAACTTGTTAGGCCAATAATTTATAAAAGCAGCGCATAAAAAAAGCGGCTCAATTCGCATTGAGCCGCTTTTTACTGCTTATTAAGTTGCGATTAAAGGTGTTCTACCTTTACCACCTCGTATTCAACATCACCGCCAGGTGTCCCTACTACAGCAACGTCATCAACGCTTTTACCAATCAACGCACGCGCAATAGGTGAATTCACAGAAATTAAGTTTTGCTTAATATCCGCTTCATCGTCACCCACTATACGGTATGTAACTTCTTCGTCTGTTTTGGTGTTATATACGGTTACCGTAACACCAAAAATAACACGGCCAGATTCAGCCATTTTAGTTACATCAATAATTTGAGCGTTAGAAAGTTTAGCTTCAATTTCTTGAATACGTCCTTCACAGAAGCTCTGTTGCTCACGCGCAGCATGGTACTCAGCATTTTCTTTAAGATCACCATGCTCGCGAGCATCCGCAATAGCTTCAATAATGCGTGGGCGCTCTTCGCTTTTTAAACGCTTTAACTCAGCGCGTAATGCTTCCGCGCCAGAAACTGTCATGGGTATCTGATTCATACTTCCTTCACTCGCTTATGTAAATCCTGAACTGAGCTTACACGCGCGCGATCGTCGACCGTGTGCGCTTTCACTGTGGCAAACCCAGCATTTAATGTAATCGTATAGACTACATTATTTAGCAGCGCTTCGCGACGGATATAAACAGAATCAGTTATAGCCTGACGGCCTTCCACAGTGTTTACAATATAACTGTACTCACCATTTTTAATAGCGTCGACTATATTTGGACGGCCTTCTTGTAGTTTATTCACTACTGAACACTGAATACCCGCTTCTTTCAATGCAGCAGCAGTGCCACGGGTAGCTTCTACAGAAAATCCTAAAGAAATCAGTCCGCGTGCTAGGTCAATTACACGATGTTTGTCGCCTGGTCTCACCGACAACAACGCTTTACCCTGACGAGGTAAAGCTTGGCCACAACCCAAGTTAGCCTTGGCGTAAGCCTCTTCGAAGCTTTCACCAACACCCATAACTTCACCGGTAGAGCGCATTTCAGGCCCACGAATTGGATCCACGCCTTGGAATTTAGCAAATGGCACCACAACTTCTTTCACAGAGAAGTACGGAGGAATAACTTCACTAACATGGCCCTGCTCTTTCAAAGACTGCCCAGCCATTACACGTGCCGCCACTTTTGCTAGCGGAACGCCAGTAGCTTTAGACACGAACGGTACAGTACGTGCCGCTCGCGGATTTACCTCAATGAGGTAAATCTCATTGTCTTGAATAGCGAACTGCGTGTTCATCAAACCGCGAACATTAAGCTCATGAGCTAACTTACGCACTTGCTCACGTAATTCAGACTGAATCACATCACTCAGTGAATATGGTGGTAATGAACATGCTGAGTCTCCAGAGTGAACCCCTGCCTGCTCAATGTGCTGCATAATGCCGCCCACAAGCACTGTGTCGCCATCACAAACTGCATCGATATCTACCTCAATTGCGTTATCGAGGAACCGGTCTAGAAGAACTGGAGCATCATTTGAAACTTTAACCGCTTCGGTAAGGTAGCGGCGCAGGTCTGCCTCATCGTACACAATTTCCATTGCACGCCCACCAAGAACATAAGACGGACGAACAACAAGCGGATAGCCAATCCGGCGAGACTCGTTAATAGCTTCATCAAAGCCCGTTACCGTAGCATTCTCTGGTTGCTTCAAGCCCAGTTTATTAACTGCACTTTGGAAACGTTCACGGTCTTCCGCCATATCGATAGCGTCTGGAGAAGTACCGATGATTGGAACATTGTTAGCTTCCAACGCTCGAGCCAATTTCAGCGGCGTCTGACCGCCGTATTGCACGATAACCCCTTTAGGTTGTTCAACGCGAACAATCTCAAGAACGTCTTCAAGGGTTATAGGTTCGAAATATAAGCGATCAGACGTATCGTAATCAGTAGACACGGTTTCAGGGTTACAATTCACCATAATCGTTTCGTAACCGTCTTCGCGCATAGCTAAGGCGGCATGAACACAGCAGTAATCGAACTCAATACCTTGTCCAATTCGGTTTGGACCACCACCAATAACCATGATTTTGTCTTTGTCCGACGGACGCGACTCACATTCTTCGTCGTAGGTGGAATACATGTATGCAGTTTCAGAGGCGAATTCTGCAGCACACGTGTCCACACGCTTATAAACTGGGAGCACATTTAAGCTACGGCGCTTTTCACGTACTTCGTCTTCCGCAACGCCTAGCACAGCTGCGATACGGAAATCCGAGAACCCTTTGCGTTTAATATGACGCATTGCATGTTCATCTAAGCCAGCTAAACCAAGCTCTTTAATTTCGGTTTCTAGCGCAATAATTTCTTCAATTTGTACTAAGTACCAGCGGTCGATTTTAGTAAGTTTGAATACATCTTCAACGCTCATACCAATCCGGAACGCGTCCCCGATATACCAAATTCTTTCAGCCCCTGGCTCTTTCAATTCACGAATAATTTGCGCCTTGGCTTCTTCACCCTCACCTTCCACGATTGGATCAAAGCCCGAAGAACCAAGTTCAAGTCCGCGCAACGCTTTTTGCATCGACTCTTGTAGGTTACGGCCTATTGCCATCACCTCACCCACAGACTTCATTTGTGTGGTTAATCGATCATTGGCGCCAGCAAATTTCTCAAAGTTAAAGCGAGGAATCTTTGTGACCACATAGTCAAGTGCAGGTTCGAACGACGCAGGTGTTTTCCCACCAGTGATTTCGTTCTCAAGTTCATCTAACGTGTAACCCACAGCGAGCTTCGCAGCCACTTTAGCAATCGGGAATCCAGTTGCTTTAGAAGCGAGTGCTGAAGAACGGCTTACCCGCGGGTTCATTTCAATGATCACCATACGGCCCGTGTCTGGACAAATACCAAACTGCACATTTGAGCCACCGGTTTCAACACCGATTTCTCGTAGTACCGCCATCGAGGCGTCGCGCATAATTTGATATTCTTTATCCGACAAAGTTTGCGCCGGAGCTACCGTAATCGAGTCACCCGTATGAATACCCATTGGGTCGAAGTTTTCAATGGAACATACAATAATGCAGTTGTCGTTCTTGTCTCGAACAACCTCCATTTCGTACTCTTTCCAACCAATCAACGACTCGTCAATAAGTAATTCGTTGGTACGCGACAACGCTAAACCACGTAAACAAATTTCCTCGAATTCTTCGCGGTTGTATGCAATACCACCACCGCTTCCGCCCATCGTAAATGACGGACGAATAATACATGGGAAGCCAACACGGTCTAATACACCAAATGCTTCTTCCATGCTTTGCGCAATCTCGGCACGAGGTGTTTCCAAGCCAATTGCCTTCATTGCTTTGTCAAAACGATCCCGGTCTTCCGCTTTATCTATAGCGTCAGCCGTTGCGCCGATCATTTCCACGCCATATTTCTTAAGTACACCCTGCTCTTCAAGCTCTAGCGCACAGTTCAACGCTGTTTGCCCACCCATCGTTGGCAAAATAGCGTCTGGCTTTTCAATAGAAATGATTTTCTCTACAACTTCCCAATGAATAGGCTCGATGTAAGTAGCATCAGCCATTTCTGGGTCAGTCATAATCGTTGCAGGGTTCGAGTTCACAAGAATTACGCGATAACCTTCCTCACGCAGCGCTTTACACGCTTGCGCACCAGAATAGTCGAACTCACATGCTTGGCCGATAACAATTGGACCGGCGCCGATAATCAGAATACTTTTTATGTCGGTACGCTTTGGCATAGGGACATTGCTTCCTTTTTTTAAACCGCGGCTTTTTGGTGCGCTTTCATAAGTTCAACAAAGTGATCGAACAACGGAGCAGCATCGTTTGGTCCAGGACTTGCCTCTGGGTGACCTTGAAAACCGAATGCAGGTTTGTCTGTTCTATGAATACCTTGTAATGAACCGTCAAATAATGACTTGTGTGTTGCCTTCATGTTTTCAGGTAACGTAGCTTCGTCCACCGCAAAACCATGGTTTTGACTGGTAATCATCACACGTCCCGAATCAAGGTCTACCACTGGGTGGTTCGCACCATGGTGGCCAAATTTCATTTTGCTGGTTTTTGCACCTGAAGCTATTGCTAGCAGTTGGTGCCCTAAACAGATACCAAATACCGGCAAACCTTTCTCTAAGAACGTTTTAATTGCTGAAATAGCATAGTCACACGGCTCTGGGTCACCAGGACCATTCGACAAGAAAACCCCATCAGGATTCATGTCTAAAACATCTTGCGCAGGCGTTTGAGCAGGTACTACAGTAACGCGGCAGTGGCGAGAAGCTAACATACGTAAAATATTGAGCTTCACACCGAAGTCGTATGCAACTACATGGAACTGAGTATCTTGTTGCTTTTGGAAGCCATCTTCCAAAGTCCAAGTGCCCTCTGTCCATGGATAGCTGCTGTCACACGTAGCTACTTTTGCTAAGTCTAAGCCGCTTAGTCCACCAAACGCTTTAGCGTGTTTCAGTGCCTCATCTACCGGAGCTTCTTCGTCTGCGGCGTAGGTATATACACAACCGTTTTGTGCACCCGTTTCACGCAGTCTGTTCGTGAGTTTGCGGGTATCTATATCCGCAATTCCCACCACATTATTCGACTTTAGATACTCTCCCAAAGGCATTTCATTACGGAAATTACTCGCTACTGGAGACTCTTCACGTATAACGAGCGCTTTAGCCCATACGCTATTTGATTCACAGTCTTGAGAGTTAGTGCCGTAATTGCCAATGTGGGGATAAGTCAGGGTGACGATTTGTTCTGAATAGGAAGGGTCAGTTAAAATTTCTTGGTAGCCAGTCATCGCTGTATTGAAGACGACTTCTCCGACGGCGTGTCCTTCGGCGCCTATTGCGCGTCCGTAAAACACAGTGCCATCAGCGAGTACCAAAATTGCTTTGCGTGCAGTCTTGCTCGCTTGAATACTCAAGGGAACCTCCGAACATAAAAAAACGGGCAAGTTTCGCACTTACTTCCCCGTTTTAACACCGTATCCAATGCCAAATCGTTCGCTATTTAAACATTACTTTGAACGCAAAAAGGAACGTTGACACAGTTAGCTTGCCGGCGTTCGGCAAATTGTTAGTATTGTACGAAATTCACGGCTTTGCGTCTAGCCCAAGAACGTCCTCCATGGTGTAATTTCCTGCAGATTTATCCGCAAGCCATTGCGCAGCCTTAATTGCACCTTCTGCAAAAGTCGCTCTAGACGCCACTCTATGGGTTAACTCTAGTCTCTCCGACCCTGTAACTAGGTAAACCGTGTGTTCACCCACTATGTCTCCAGCACGAATCGACGCAAACCCAATTGAGCCTTTTTCATGCGTCATATCCTCGCCATTACGGTCAAAAGCTCTCACCTGTGCCAAATCCTGGCCTCTTCCCGAAGCAGCGGCTTGCCCTAATAACAATGCAGTACCCGATGGAGCGTCTTTCTTACGAGTATGGTGCGCCTCAACAATTTCTATATCGGCGTCTATTCCCAATATCGCACTAGACTGCTCCACAAGGTGTCGTAATAACGTGATTCCCACACTAGTATTTGCTGCATAAACTACCGCCAAACTCTCCGACAGCTCATGAATAGCATTTGTGTCTTGTTCAGAGAGCCCCGTAGTACAAAGCACTACAGGTTTATTCATTGCTTGGTAAGTTTTTAAACGTTCCGACAAACCCTCGGCAACGGCAAAATCGATAACCACGTCACAACCTTCCAAACTTGAATATTGATCTGTAATTTGAAGGCCTGCTGGCTCTGAATGCCCAGCTTGCACGCCAAGACAAGCGCCTATCTCTTTCCCTAAAGAAGTCGACTGGCTATGTGTTATAGCAGCTGCAAGCTGCGCTTCTTTATGCCCCAAGAGTGCTTGGGCAACTTGTAGCCCCATTCGGCCCGTTGCCCCCACTAAACCAACTTTAATCATTTACTTGTCGCTTTTGAGTCTGTATTCAACGAGTCAAGTTGCGGCTTTTCACAGCTTGGCAAACTACCTTGTTGTGCTCGTTCTTGGTAATACGGCATTACACTTGGAACTTGCCCACCTAAGTCTTCGATACGACTTTCCGGCGCAGGGTGCGTAGAGAGTATTTCTGGACCACTGCCTTGTGACCGCTCAGCCATCAGTTCCCACAAACGAACAGACTGCCCAGGTTCAAACCCAGCCTCAGCCATAAGCTGAAGGCCGATTTCATCGGCTTCAGACTCGTGAGTACGGCTAAATGGAAGCAACACTCCCACTTGAGCCCCTACACCCAACCCAGCCATAATCAAGTTCCGTTGCTCTGAAGGTCGATCAGACAAGATTAAATCAGCTGCGAACAATCCAGCAGACACTAGAATATTACCGCTCATGCGTTCACCACCATGCTCAGCCATCACATGTCCGATCTCATGGCCCATTACCGCAGCGAGCTGATGTTGGTTTTCAGCCAGTCGTATCATTCCTGTGTATACGCCCATGTAGCCACCAGGTAATGCGAATGCGTTAACCGTTTCTTCCTCAAATACCGCAACTTCCCAATCATATTCACGGTATTCCTGAGGCAAAACAGCAACTAAATGGTCTGTAATACACTGTACGTAGGCATTTAACTCCGGGTCTTGTGTAACATTGCCCTCTTCTTTCATTTGGGTAAAAGAAGCACGACCCATTTCATTGAGCTGATCACTGCTCATGAAGTTAATCGTTGCGCGGCCGGTTGGGGAGCTACTGCATGCCACAACAGTTAGTGCACAAAGACTCGCTAAAACTTTCAATTTGATACGCATTTTTAGTACCTCATGCCTTTTTAACGAATTGAGACTTCAACATCATCGGCCCCACACCATCAACCTTACAGTCGATATCGTGGTCGCCGTCTACAAGTCTCTTAATAACGGCTTTAGTACCCACTTTAAGTGTTTGTGAAGTGCCTTTTACTTTTAGATCTTTCGCCAACGTGACTTTGTCACCTTCAACTAGCGGTTGTCCGTTAGTGTCTTTAATATCTAAGGTTTCCTCATCAGACCCAACTACCTCGCTCGGGTTCCATTCATGACCGCACTCGGGGCAAATTAACAACGCTTGGTCTTCATAAACATAATGGGAGTCGCATTTAGGGCAGTTCGGCAATGATTCGCTCATATCAGTCTCGTTCTGGTTAAATACATCAAGTTAATGTCTATATTATTGAAGTTTTCTCGCAAGCTTTGCAATGTATTCCCCTTGGAATCTCGCCCCCGCCAGCTCATTTTCTGTTGGCCAGCGGCTACCATCGCCACCAGCTAAGGTTGTTGCGCCATAAGGGCTTCCCCCAGTCACTTCATCGATAACCATTTGTCCTTTAAAGCTGTACGGCAACCCTGCGATAACGAAACCCAAATGTAAAAGCACCGTGTGGAAATTGAGTAATGTAGCTTCCTGCCCGCCGTGTTGCGTGGCGGTAGACGTAAATACACCGGCTACTTTCCCAACCATGTCCCCATTCACCCAAAGTGAACCGCATTGGTCTAAAAAATTTTTCATTTGCGAAGCCATCATGCCAAAGCGAGTTGGCGTCCCAAAAATAACACCATCGTAATCTTTGAGATCTTCTGGCTTTGCAATATCCGCACTTTGCTCGAGCTTGTAACCGGACTTCTCCGCAATCTCGCTACTCACTAACTCAGGTACTCGTTTGATATCTACGTCTACACCACCGTCTTGAGCCCCTTCAGCAATAGCTTGAGCCATACGTTCTATGTGTCCATAACTGGAATAATACAGTACTAAAATACGTGCCATGAGAAGCTCCTTGCTGCGCTATCTTTTCACTATCCTAGCGGTTGCAACGACACAGAACCACTTTTCCTAGTGAACAAAGATAAAAAAACAGGATTTGTCGTTTATGCAGAATAGGATTGTGGTAGAATTCGCACCCGACATCAAACATCCTGCCTGTCGGGCGACAAGAAGACACTTTTGTGCTGAGGACAAACTCGTGAGCGAGCAAAAACCTTCCTTGAGTTATAAAGACGCTGGCGTAGATATCGACGCTGGAAATGCACTTGTAGAACGAATCAAAACCGTTACGCGTAAAACCCACCGCCCAGAAGTTATGGGAAATATTGGTGGTTTTGGTGCTCTTTGTGAAATTCCAACAGGTTACAAGCAGCCCGTGCTTGTGTCTGGCACAGACGGTGTCGGTACTAAACTAAGATTGGCCATCGATTTAAAACAACATAGCGGAGTGGGTATCGACCTAGTCGCGATGTGTGTGAATGACCTGATCGTTCAAGGCGCAGAGCCTCTTTTCTTCTTAGATTACTATGCCACCGGCAAGTTAAATGTAGACGTTGCAGCCGACGTAGTCACAGGAATAGGTGAAGGTTGTCAGCAATCTGGCTGTGCACTCATTGGTGGTGAAACAGCTGAAATGCCTGGTATGTACGAAGGCGACGACTATGACCTCGCAGGCTTTTGCGTCGGTGTAGTAGAAAAAAGCGAAATTATTGACGGCACTCAAGTCAAAGCAGGTGACAAATTAATTGGCGTGGCTTCTTCTGGTCCGCACTCAAATGGTTACTCTTTGATTCGTAAAGTATTAGAAGTTTCTGGTGCCGATATCAATCAAGACTTAGAAGGGAAAACTCTCGCAGAGCATTTGCTAGAGCCGACGAAAATTTATGTGAAACCTGTGCTTGAGCTTATCAAGAACGTTCAAGTTAACGCGATTTCTCACATTACTGGCGGCGGCTTCCAAGAGAACATTCCACGTGTGCTACCTGAAGGTACAAAAGCTGTTGTTAAGAAGAATAGTTGGCAGTGGCCAACAATTTTCAGTTGGTTACAAGAAAACGGCAACATAGCTCGCGACGAGATGTTCAGAACCTTTAACTGCGGCGTCGGACTAGTTATTGCAGTTCCAGCCGAACAAGCTGAACAAGCCGTAACATTCCTGAACGACCAAGGCGAAAGTGCTTGGGTACTCGGAACCATTGAGAGCCGTAATGACGCGGAAGAAGCGGTGGAGTTTACTGAATGAGCTTAGCGCGTGTCGTTATTCTTATTTCAGGCTCAGGCACCAACATGGTGAATTTAACTGAGGCCTGTCAAGAAGGACAAATACCAGGTGAAGTTGTTGCCGTGATTAGTAATAAACCCGACGCAAAAGGTTTAGACAAAGCAGCGCAACTGGGTATAAACACCGAAGTTCTCTCGCATAAAGAATATGCAACACGAGAAGACTATGACCAGGCATTAACGCAGCTTATCGACAGCTATCAACCAGACGTTATTGTACTTGCTGGATTCATGCGCATTCTTACCGCTGATTTGGTTCGTCACTTCTCAGGTAAAATGCTCAATATCCACCCTTCTTTGTTACCCAAATACAAAGGACTTAATACACACCAGAGAGCTTTAGACGCCGGTGACGATATTCATGGCGTGAGCGTGCATTTTGTGAGTGAAGAACTAGACGGTGGGCCTGTAGTGCTGCAAGCACAAATCCCAATCTTTGCTGGCGACACTGTTGAAGACCTGCAAGAACGTGTTCACGAGCAGGAATATCGCATATACCCACTTGTACTGAAGTGGGTATGCGAGGGACGGCTGAAACTTACCGAGCAAGGCGCACATTTAGACGGCACGCTGTTAGGGCCACAAGGTTACGCTGCAGACTAAGACTCCTGGAGTGCGCTAAGCTGTATCGACTTCAGAGACAGCTTAGCTTGCTCCTTCCCTTCCTTGATTTGTTGCATCTGCACCAGAGAGTAATTCAACAACGGCGAAAACCAAAAGTAAGTTTCTCTTCGCTGAGAGTTACGCACTCGAGCAACTTTTAACGTGTCTAGCGTTCCATAAGGCACACTAACCGTTTCATCTCCCATAACTTCAAAGCGGTACGTTTCTCTTTCTCCATGCTCGTTGAGTACGTCAAACTCGAATTCAGACTGGCCATTCGCCAAGCCGAGCTGTAATTGATGGAGCACAGAGTTGGCATCTAGAATATTTTGCTCATTCGAATGTTCTGCGAAGTCATAAGTAAGTTGATCGTCACTCCCTGTTCCTGTGCGCTCATATTCATACACTAGAGGGTGAATTTGACCTTGCACGAACTCAAACTCTGTAATTTGTACACGTCGATCAGACAAAAACAAAAAGGAAACTTCTGTTTCCGTGTAGTAGCGATATTGACTGTTTTCCAATAATTCTAAACGACGGATGGCCTCACCATGAGAACGTCCCCGGCGAGTCACTTCGTAATGAGCAACATAAGGCTGATTCACTTCCGCAGTAACAGACTCATCTGCCACTAGAGGTGGTGACAGCGCAAACATCATAAGGCCCAGGGCGAAAGCCTGCGCAGGGAGTAACATCACCCTAGCGGCAATTTTTCGTACGGAATTCAGAATTAGTGTACCCACAGACTACTTTTCTCCAGCTACTACATCGGACACAAAGTGAACTTTCTCATAAGCTCGAATGTATTGATAGACATATCTTTTAGTGTTTAGTTCATCGATTTTGAACTTGCAAAACAGGTAGATTTGATCTACCTTGAAGGCAACTGGTCAGACCTCGAATTCAGGAGTATAACAATGAGTGTCCTAATCTGGTGTTTAGCTACATTAATCGTGCTAGGCGCACTAACCTACCATCGTGTGTCATTGCTAACCTTCACAGCAGGTACTGCTGTCATGTTAGCTATTGGTACAACATTAGATATTTTCCTATGGGTTCCTTGGGTAATTGCAGGCGTGCTTCTATTGCCTCTACTCATCACCCCTATTCGTCGCGCTTTATTTACGGGCGGCATTCTTAAGGTATATCGCAAAATCATGCCTGAGATGTCACAAACCGAACGCGACGCTATCGAAGCAGGTACTGTTTGGTGGGACGGCGAAATTTTCCGTGGCAAGCCAGACTGGAAGAAGCTACATACCTTCCCTGCTCCTCGCTTATCTAAAGAAGAACAAGAGTTCTTAGACGGTCCGTGTGAAGAAGTTTGTAAAATGATGGACGACTGGGAGTCGACCCATGAACTTGCAGATATGTCGCCAGAAGTATGGCAGTTCCTTCGCGACAACAAATTCTTTGCGATGATCATCAAGAAAGAATTTGGTGGATTAGAGTTTTCTGCTTACGCGCAATCTCGCGTATTGCAAAAGCTTGCTGGCCATTCAACTATTTTGGCAAGTACTGTAGGTGTACCGAACTCTTTAGGTCCGGGCGAATTACTTCAACACTACGGTACTGAAGAGCAGAAACAACACTACCTTCCACGCTTGGCAACGGGTGAAGAAATTCCTTGTTTCGCCCTTACCAGCCCAGAAGCAGGTTCAGACGCAGGTGCTATCCCAGACACTGGCGTAATTTGCAAAGGTGAATGGGAAGGTAAAGAAATCGTAGGTATCAAGCTTAACTTCAATAAGCGTTACATTACCCTTGCACCTATTGCTACTGTTGTAGGCTTAGCATTTAAACTGTACGACCCAGAAAACCTAATCGGCGATACTGAAGACTTGGGTATTACTGCTGCATTGCTTCCTCGCGACACGAAAGGTATGGAAATTGGCCGCCGCCACTTCCCATTAAATGTACCTTTCCATAACGGTCCTATTCGCGGCAAAGACGTTTTTATCCCACTCGATTACATTATTGGTGGTAAAGACATGGCCGGTAAAGGCTGGAGAATGCTAGTAGAGTGCTTGTCAGTTGGTCGTGCTATTACACTACCTTCGAACAGCGCTGGTGGTGCCAAATCAATCGCGCTTGTTACCGGTGCATACTCGCGCATTCGTCGCCAATTCAAACTTCCAATCGGAAAAATGGAAGGTGTTGAAGAAGCGATGGCACGTATTGGTGGTAATGCTTACCTAATGGACTCTGTAACCAAGATGTCTACGGGTGGTATCGACCTAGGAGAGAAACCTTCAGTTATCTCTGCTATCGCAAAATACCACATGACCGAGAAACTTCGTGAAGTGATGAACGACGCGATGGACATTCACGGCGGTAAAGGTATTTGCTTGGGCCCAAACAACTATCTTGGACGCGGTTACCAAGGCACACCAATCGCTATTACGGTTGAAGGCGCAAACATCCTTACTCGTAACATGATGATTTACGGTCAAGGCGCTATTCGCTGCCATCCTTATGTACTTGAGGAAATGGAAGCAGCAGCCGTGAAAGGTCCTGAAGGATTACGTCGTTTCGACAAGGCGCTATTTGGCCATATCGGGTTCGTAATGAGTAACTTCGTGCGTTCACTATGGTTAGGTTTAGGTGGTTACCATTTCAGCCACGCACCTGCGAAAGACTCAACAGCGAAATACTACAAACAAATGACACGCTTTAGCAGCAACCTAGCATTAATGTCAGACGTTGCTATGGGCGTACTTGGCGGTGAACTGAAACGTAAAGAACGTATTTCTGCACGTCTAGGTGACATGCTAAGTTACTTGTACATTGGTTCGGCGGTATTGAAGCGCTTTGAAGACGATGGTCGTCCAAAAGAAGACCTTCCATTCGTACACTGGGCGATGCAAGACTCAATGAACAAGCTACAAGAAAGCCAGCGTGCTCTGTACAACAACTTTGGTGTTGTAGGTAGCTTCTTACGTTTAGTTACTTATCCGTTCGGTCGCTTTGTAAAAGCTCCGTCAGACGTAATTGAACACAAGATTTCAAGAATCTTAATGGAGCCAAATGACGTTCGCTCTCGTTTAGGTGAAGGCCAATGCTTGTCTGAAGACGCACCATTTGGTTACCTTGAAACCGTGCTTAAAGACATTATTGCAGCTGAACCTCTTCATGCAAAAGTAGAGAAAGCTGCAGGCAAACGCTTGTCTTTCACTCGCTTGGAAGAAGTAGCAGCGCAAGGTAAAGAACTAGGCGTACTGAACGACGAAGAAGTTGCATTGCTTCAACGTGCTGAACAAGGCCGCTTGAGAGTGATCAACGTTGATGACTTCGACCACGACTACTTGCTTGCAGGAAAGTCTGGTGAAAGTGAAGCCAAAGACGCAGCTTAATTAAGCTCAATATATACGTACAAAAAACCCAGCTTCGGCTGGGTTTTTTATTTTCATTCAACAAGCTAAGTAAGCTATTTTTTCTTATAACTCGCAGACAAAGTATTCAAGCTGTCTTCCCACTTCTGTACCCACTCAGGTAACTCCGGAGAGGTTAAACTATGGTTTCCTGTTGCAGCAAGTAAGTCTACGGGCTTCATACCACCCTTTTCTTTACTCCAAAACATTCCCCGCACAACCACGATAGCCGCTGGCCTGTTTTGCTTATCTAGAATAGTATGTTGAATGTACGCCCACTTTTCGCTCCAACCCAATAGCTCGGTTTCTACATAAAACCGGTCAAACGCTTTCAGCTGGCGAATAAAGCGTGCAGTTACGTCGCCAATAACCGGCATACACTTTTCTTTTCTTGCAGCTTGAAAGCAACCGGTTCGAATAAACCAGTCCATTCGCCCTAAGTCTGCAAAAGTAAGGTAGCGACCATTGTTGACGTGGAAATTTAAATCAAGATCATGAGGCATGACACGTGAGCGCACTCGAAGTTTTTCGAGAGGCTCACATTTTCCAACCCGTGATCGCTTGATTAAAATCCAAACTAAGCGACCCAGTAAACTCATTACTTAAGTAAACCGATTTCGCGCAAACGTTCGTTCAAGTAATCGTCCGCAGTAATCGCTTCTTCTTTTTTAGGGTTTTCTTCACTCACACAGCTGTCCAACGCGTCAATCACAACGTCAGAATTAAAGTGTAGGAAAAACGGAATGCTATAACGCGATGATTTGTTATGAGGTGCAGGCGGGTTAACCACTCTGTGCGTAGTCGAAGGCAATACACCATTAGTTAAACGTTGTAGCATATCGCCCACGTTACAAATAATAGCGCCCTCTAAAATGGTCACTGGAATCCAAGCGCCTGACTTCGACAATACTTCTAAGCCTGGCTCGCGAGAACCCACTAACAAGGTGATCACGTTAATGTCTTCGTGCGCAGCTGCGCGAACAGACGGTGTGCCTTCCTCAACAATCGGTGGGTAGTGTAATGGGCGTAGAATTGAGTTACCCAAGTTTACACGCTGTTTAAAGTAGTCACGCGGCTGCTTTAAATAAACAGCAATACCTTCCAGAACACGATTACCCAAAGCGTCTAGCTCTTGGTATAGCTCCAACATTCTCTCTTTAAATTGAGGTAGCTCTTTTGGCCAAATGTTAGGAAGTAACTGTTCGTGTGGCGCTTCACCTTCAATCTCTCTTCCCACATGCCAGAACTCTTTTAGGTCAACGTGCTCAGAGTCTTTCGCAATCTCTGTTCCAAACGGCGTATAGCCACGCGCACCGCCTTGTGGGGACTTATATTGCATTTTCACGTCTTCAGGTAAATCGAACAACTCACGCGTTGTGTCTAAAGCACCGTGAATTTTTTCGGCAGCAATACCATGACTAGTTAAAGCCACGAATCCATTTTCTTCGTAACCTTCACCAAGTTCACGTACAAATCTGTCAAAATCTTGGTCGTATAAACCAACATTTACATGAGGAATAGAGCTCATTGTTTTGCCTTTATTAACTTCAAAAATAACCTTGTGATCCTATAACTACTGTAGGTTTTATACAAGTTAAACAGCCCAATACGAAAGGAATGAAGCAGCGTTTTTGCTAAAGAATTTTAAATACCCTTTCATCCTCAAAAAAGTGCACATACAATCAATGAAATAATGAAAAAAGCCAAAGATTAAGGAAGGCAATATGAAACAGCTTGTTATGAAACAAATGGTAAAACAAACCATCAACCTAGCTACCCTGCTTGGCGCAACTCTCGCTTTAACCGCTTGTGCAATAAGCTCCCAAGAAGGGCCATCCAATATGGGTAAACCAGGTGTTGTCACTCAGGACAACCAAGAAAACCTGATGAGCGCCATACTAAACGAAATTGGTGCGGCCAAAGCAAGCGAGTTAAGTCAATGTAAGGTACTTCCTGTCGGACAACGTCCATGCGGTGGACCAGCGCGATATTTAGCTTACTCAACGATAACGAGTGACCAAGCAACTTTAGAAATGCTGGCACAACGCTACAACGCGCTATCGGCTGAACTTAATGAGCAAGAAGGCCTAATGTCTACTTGCGAAGTAATGCCCGAACCAACGGTACAATTAGTGAATGGTCAATGCACCATCTCCCAAAGCGCCAGCCAATAACATGCAAGATTTTATAGAAGTTATAGATAATGCCTTACCGGCTGATTTTTGCGATCAATTCATTCAAACCTTTGACCAGTCCCCTCATTTAGTTGAGGGGAGAACTGGCGCAGGAGTAGAGCAAGATAAAAAGGTAAGTCATGACTTGTACCTAGATCAGCATCAGGAGTACCAAGCGGCGCTGCAACATATTCGAGCGACGACTGCGCAACATGTATTGTCGTACTTTAAGAAATACCATTTCGGCCTTATTGCGCCAGTAGCCTTAAAGGTTAAAGACCCCGGGTCAGGTAAAGTCGTGAACCTAACGCACGAAAACTTCCATGACGTTGCGAAAGGACAGGAAGAGTCGTACATGAAGCTTCTCTATAGACTGGGGAGCATTCAAGCACAGAGGTATCGTGCAGGTATAGGTAACTACAACTACTGGCATTGCGAGGTTTACCCGCAACCCCAAAGCGTTGAAGCTTTACACCGCACATTGCTGTTTATGTACTACTTGAATGATGTAGAAGACGGTGGAACAACAGACTTCTACTATCAGGATAGGCAGATAAAGCCCAAGAAGGGCCGGATGGTTATTGCTCCAGCCTATTTCACTCACACCCATAGAGGCACTACACCAAAAAGTAATGACAAATATATATTAACTAGCTGGGTGCTTATGAACACTGGGAGTACGCTGTATAAGCGCTAGCGCTATACCGCTTAACACGCCAAAGAAGTGTGTCGGCGTCGCTAAAACATCTGCATTTGTGGAGCCTAAACTCATAGGCCCAACGAAGTAGTCGAACGAAACCTTACCCAAAATAATGGCGAGTAATAACCAAGCCAAATACCGTTTGGCGCGAATATCACGGACAGCCCCCCAAGCAAACATTCCGTATAACGCGCCAGAGAAACCTACGTATTGGGTAATACTATCTGCAAACAAATATGTTCCCAGCATGCAGCCGATTGTAGTGACAGCGAGTAAGAGCAGGTACCTTCGCGTCGGCGCATGTTCGGCGAACAAAAACCAAATCATCGCAATCCCCGCAATATTGAAAGCAAGATGAGAGAACCGCCAGTGCATCCATTGGCCGGTAATGATTCGCCACCATTCCCCTGCCTCGATGTCTGAACGCACAAATACAAAATGTAGCTTCCAACTGTCGGGCAACCAAAACAGCAACAGTAATAGAACTGCCACCATAACAGGTGGCAGAACGTATTGGGGTTGTATAGGTAAACTCACTCTAAGCAAGAGATCGGTTACTCGGCTTCAGGGTACAAGTAATCCCACCACTGCGGCTCGTCTTTCAAATGTTTATCGAAAAACGCCATATAGGTATCCCACCAACGGAAGCGTTCATCGCGATAAATAATATGATGGTCAGCCCCTAGGAACTCTACGAGTTCAACCTCTTTGTCGAGCAACTTCAATGCCGTATACATATTGTGACTTTCCCCTGGAGGAACATTTGTGTCAGCATCTCCGTGAATTAACAGCATTGGGGCGGTAACTTGATCAGCATGATAGATAGGGCTTCTTTGCGTGTACAGCTCCTCGTTATTCCACGGGAATGAACCTTTGCTTGCCTCGCCAGAATAGAGGAACCCCCACCAGCCTTGGCCCCAGTACGACGTAATATTACTAATACCAGCATGCGACATAGAAGCACTGTAAATATCTGTCATGGTAGCTAATAACATGGTCATAAAGCCGCCATAAGAAGCACCTAAATGGCCTACTCTTTCTGGATCTACAAAGCTGTGAGCTTCAAGAAAGCGCTCCGTACCGTAAATAATTTCATTAGCGGTATATTCCCCCCAAGCATTCACGTGCCGAGCCGAGAACTCTTGACCAAAACCTGTTGCGCCACTAGGTTGCAACACATAAACCACATATCCCTGAGCGGCCCATTGATTAAACGGGTAGCGGCCAGTGAATGCTCTTTGTACAGGCGAAGTTCCACCATAGTAATAGACTAAAGCAGGATATTGAGCCGAGGGATCGAACTCTGGCGGTAAATAAATACGACCGTGAATGGTATCGCCACGTTCATTTTCGAAGTTCCACTCACGAATATCATGAATGTTTACCTGCGCATAATGCGTATCAGCACTGTCCCACAGAATTTCAGGATTTGAACCATTAACACCTACAACGCCCATGCGGCTGGGTTGTGTCGCATCAGTACCCGCAAAATAGATACGCTCTTTATTGTTTGCTGACAAAGCGTAAGTGCTTACCACATCCATATTTGTCGCTAATTTCTCAAACTGGCGCTGTTCTGTGTCAAACACATACAACTGAGAAGTGTCCTTGTCTGTTACGTCGAGCAATAAATGGTTGTCACTTAACTTTTCAATGCTACCGATAGCCGGATCGAACTCAAGGCTCAAGGGCTCAACACTGCTTCCATTTAAGCGGTATAACTGACCGTCATAATTGTTTGCCAGCATACCCTCAGGCAAGTTTCTTCCTGCTCCGTTACCAAACTCAGGTCCCGCAACAACATAAATGTCGTCACCCATGTACATCGCTTGGTTAAAAGTACGATATTGGCCTATTTGAGTTTCTTCACCCGTAGCTAACGCCAATTCATAAAGTTCAACTAAATAGTGAGCGGGCTCTCGGTAATCGACAACACTTCTGCTAACCAAAATACGGTCGCCGCTGCCATGCACAGACTCTAAGCTTGTACTTACTGAGGAGTCCGACACTTGCGATATAAGTTTTGTTTGGGTGTTTAATAGGTAAATCTGGCTATTGTCGCGGAAATAAGACCAACGATCTTCAAGAGCTCGGTAACGTTTGACCATATCACCGTCTTGCTCTCCAGCTTTACGCCAACTAAAGAGCAACTGGTCGTTACCCAACCAATGAAGTCCGCCAATACTTTCCAATGAAGAAGTTAAGCTACGCAAGTTCATGCTTTGAATGTCAAGAAGATGAACTACACCGCCATCGATGAAAGCCAAAGTGTTCTGATCTGGGTGCCATGCAAAACTATGAGCGCTGGCTTGATTCCAACGATAAACAGTACGATTTGTTGTCGTGTCTACAATCTCAAGTTCGTTTTGGGCATTATTTCCCGTTTCATGTCCGAAGCTCTGCTTTCTCCAGACTAGATATTTTCCGTCTGCGGATGCAGCAAATACGGTTGCCGTCGGGGCGTCAAAAGAGTGGGTTTGTCCTAATCGAACTTCCGTTTGATAGCTAGTGTCAATAACATCATGGTCTGCCTTACCTTGCCAATCCATATCAACGCTAGACCATTGCTCAATACCCTCAGCCAACACAGTCAATAAATGGTCACCGGTTGGCAAAGCTAGGTCTACCGTTCCGTTCTGACTCGTTAAACGTTCGCCATTCAAATAGAAGCTCACGTTTTCAGCTCCTTCAACTTCAAGAGCCCCTTGAGTAAACCTTTGAGTGCCTACTGGAAGCTGTAATACAGCAACGGACGGAGTAGCACCCGAAATCCCTGAAAGCTCTTGACCTTGTGCCAATAAGCCAAAGTATTGCGAGGCAATACTGTCACGAAGCGCTTGAGTATGTTCACTTTCCCCCAAAGAGATGTAGCGAGGAGCATCTACTGCACTAACTCGGATATCTTCACGCTCTATCGCGTGCAAAGGAACAGTCAGCAAGCCACCACATAAAATAGTGCTCACTAAAACAGATAACTTCATTGTTGTTTTCATAGTTTTACCAACCTTATCGATTTTGTAAAAATGCTAACACAAAGCAACAATTTGAAACGCAAAAATTCGGCAAACTGGACTTTTTTGACGATTGGGAATGGTATACTCGGCCACGACAAATAGAAAAGGGAGTGTTATTCATGCGTCAACTTATCAAGCTATTACCTTTAGTCACAATCGCTGCTGCAACTACCATTGCACTACCGGCAAAAGCCGTAAGCATGAGCCAACCTAACTATACGCATATCAATGCCACATATTTAGACAGTAGCCGCAGTGAGAGCGGTATATTTTTTGACGCGGAATATGAGCTCAACCACAAGTTATTTGTGTTTGGCCGTTACCAAAACTCTAGTTACAGAGTCGTTGGTGGAGGCTCACGAAGAGAGTCGCTTTACGACGCAGGGGTGGGTAAGTATTTCACCATAGCTGACGGCGTAACCATGGACTTTTCTGCCTCTATTGGCCGACTAGCCGACGGTGGTAACTTATTCGGAAGCGGTATGGATTTCTACACTCTAAATACTAGCTTCAGGAATAGATTTGAGGTATTTGAAACTCGTTTGGGTTATCGCTATATCAACTTTGACAACGCACCTTCTGACTCTGGCGCCGTAGCTTCTGGCTGGTGGTACTTCAGCCCACAATTCTCTCTCGGAGTGACATTCGAAGAGGTATATTCAGGCTCTAGTTGGGGAATCGGCGCAAGATTCAGCTTCTAATCGACAAAATTGTGTTTTCCCCTACCCCCTAAGCGGTGTTCCATGTATTCTTAGGCTTCTTAGTTAGCGTTTCCTTCGAAATGTGCACATACATTTCGAAGGGAATTTGAATTCATTATATAAAAACACGTGCGTAAACACGGGGAACAACAATGAGTCAAAATAATGCTCAGGCCGATAACCAAAACGGCCTCCTCAACCGCATTCTCAATCGCGTTGAGATCATCGGAAACAAACTCCCAGACCCTGCAGTTATGTTCGCAGGCCTATTGGTCATAGTCTGGATTCTAAGTTTAATCTTTTCACAGTTCAGCTATGGCGAAGCCGACCCAAGAACAGGCGCGCCAATCGTTGTAAACAACCTACTTGCACCTGACGCTTTAGCACAGTTCTTAGCAAGCATGGTAACTACCTTTACTTCGTTTGCGCCGTTAGGTGTTGTACTTGTTGCAATGCTGGGTATTGGTGTTGCAGAGCGCAGTGGCTTTATTAATGTAGCCATTAAGTTGCTTTTAAATAATACCGCGAAATTCCTACTTACACCGCTTCTTATCCTTGTTGCTATTGTGAGCCACACGGCTGTAGACGCAGGTTATGTATTGGTTATTCCTCTAGGCGGTATTATCTTCTATGCTGCCGGCAGACACCCGCTAGCAGGTATCGCTGCAGCATTTGCCGGTGTTTCAGGGGGCTTTAGTGCCAACTTTGTACCAAGTGCTATCGACCCAATGCTACAAGGCATTACGCAAACCGCAGCTCAGTTATACGATCCAGACATTATCCTCAATCCACTTAATAACTGGATGTTTACAGGTCTGTCTTCAATTGTCGTTGTATTGGTGGGCTGGTATATCACCGACAAGATTGTTGAGCCTCGCTTAAAAGGGGTAGAAATCGACGGTGACAAAGATGACATGCCTGAAATTGAAGAAGTGAGTGCACAAGACCGCAAAGCATTCCGTGCTGGTGGTCTAACTATGTTACTAGGCGTGGTTTTACTTGTTGCAGCTGTATGGCCTGAAACTTCAGCGCTTCGTTCTCCTTCTGGTGAAATTGCAGCTTTTGACGCACCACTTATGCAGTCAATCGTACCGCTTATCTTCTTGCTGTTCTGGGCACCAGGTATCGTTCACGGCTATGTGTCTGGCGCATTTAAAGAGTCAAAAGACATCATTATGGCGATGTCAAAAACCATGGAAACCATGGCTTATTACCTCGTTATGGCATTTTTCTGCGCATTATTTATCAAGGCTTTTGGCGACTCAAACCTCGGTATTCTTATTGCAATGAAAGGCGCTAACTTCCTTGGAAGCTTGGGCGTTCCAGGGCCAGTTACACTTATCGGTATTATTTTACTGGTTGCAGTAATTAACCTATTTGTGGGCTCAGCAAGTGCTAAATGGTTGCTTATTTCACCTATCTTCGTACCGATGCTTATGCAACTTGGTATTTCACCCGACCTTACTCAGGCGGCTTACCGTGTTGGCGATTCCGTAAGTAACATAATTACCCCACTACTACCTTATTTCCCACTGGTCGTTGTTTACTGTCAGCGCTACGTGAAAAATACAGGTATTGGAACATTGGTTTCTATGATGCTGCCATTCAGTGTGAGCTTACTTATCATTTGGACAACCTTCCTACTTATCTATTGGACTGTTGGCCTACCGCTAGGTATTCAATCAAATTACTTGTACCCAGCCGGTTAATGCTATAGCTAATAGCAATAACGCATAATGAAAGAGCTGCCTTGTGCAGCTCTTTTTGTATCTATCATGATAGACTTAACACGATTATAAGAGTGAGCAGGAGAATTATTCATGGCAGCGTTACCAGAGTTTATTTCAATGTATAAGTCTCTGATTGCCCTACCGTCGGTGAGTTGTTTAAACCCTCAATGGGACATGTCCAATGAAAAGGTTATTCAACAACTCGGTCAATGGCTAGAAGGGCTTGGTTTTCATGTGCAAATTGAACCGTTATCGAGCCAGCCCAATAAATTTAATCTGCTTGCACATATTGGCCCCGCCCATGCTCAAGGCGGACTTCTACTGTCAGGTCATACAGACACAGTACCTTGGGACGAAGGCCGCTGGACGCGTGACCCATTTACGCTAACTGAAGCCGACGGCAAGCTTTACGGGTTAGGTAGCGCAGACATGAAGGGCTTTTTCGTTTTTGTACTCGAAGCTCTAAAAAATATCGATTTATCCAAGCTCACAAAGCCTATTTATGTGCTCGCCACCGCCGACGAAGAGACCAGCATGGCAGGAGCACGTGAACTCTCTAAGTTTCCCAACCTAAAGCCAGACTACGCCATTATAGGCGAGCCCACTTCAATGACTCCCGTGCGTATGCACAAAGGACACAGTACCGACTGTGTTCGCATATTAGGGAAGTCTGGACATAGTTCAGACCCCGAAGCAGGCGTGAATGCCATCGACATCATGCACGAGGTATTAGGCGAACTAAAAGTGCTAAAAAGCCATTTAAAAGACAACTACCATGAGCCCGCTTTCAAAGTTCCTTACCCAACAATGAACTTTGGCCATATCCATGGTGGTGACGCTGCGAACCGCATTTGTGCCTGCTGTGAACTTCACATGGACATGCGCCCTCTCCCGGGCATGTCGGTAGATTTACTTAGTGAACTTTTACACCAGCAACTGAGTGAAATTCAAAAGCGTTTTCCAAACGCACTTGTTATTGAAGCCATGCATGAACCTATTCCGGGCTACCAATGTGCTGCCGACAGTGCATTAGTCAAAATGGCAGAACGAGTAAGCGGCCAAAGCTCACAGCCAGCAAACTATTGTACTGAGGCCCCTTTTATTGATGATTTGGGATGCCAAACTATAGTTATGGGTCCTGGCTCAATTAACCAAGCCCACCAACCTGACGAGTTCATTCGTTTAGACGAAATAAAGCCCTCACTAAATATGATTGAGCGCATGATCAAGGAAATGTGTTTGTGATTTGTGGTGTTGATGAAGCAGGAAGGGGTCCTATTGCAGGCCCAGTGGTTGCTGCTGCGGTTATTCTAGACCCCAACAACCCTATTGAAGGGTTAGCCGACTCTAAGAAGATCAGTGAAAAGAAACGTGAAAAACTGAATGTTGAGATCCGAGAAAAAGCGCTATCTTGGGCTATTGCTCAATGTGATCCTGAAGAAATTGACGAACTCAATATTCTGCATGCATCGCTGTTAGCCATGCGTCGTGCAATAGAAGCCTTGCCTATTCAGGCGCAAGAGGCGCTTATTGACGGCAATAAAGTACCCACGGGCCTAACTATTCCAGCACAAGCAATTGTTGGTGGGGACGCTGTAGAGCCAGCAATTAGTGCAGCCTCGATTTTGGCCAAAGTAGAACGTGACCGCCAAATGTTGGCATGGGACGAAAAGTACCCACAGTATCAATTTGCCAAACATAAAGCCTACCCAACAAAATTACATCTAGAATTATTAGAAAGTCACGGTGTATGTCCAATTCACCGTAAAAGCTTCAGACCTGTTAAAGTGCTATTAGAAAAATCATAAGAGGCAACGCATGAGTCATATTCAGGGAAAAACAATTTGGTTAACAGGCGCGTCTTCAGGCATTGGTTTAGCTCTCGCTGAGGCGCTCGCAGCACGTGGAGCAAAACTCATTCTTACTGCGCGCAGTGAAGATAAGTTAAAAGCTCTGGCAGAAAAATTACCCGGAGCGCACGAAGTCGTGCCTATGGACTTAATGAAGCCAGAAGCTGCTTTTCAGCAAGCACAAGCTTTAGCGAATGAAAAAGAAATAGATATACTGATTAACAACGCCGGAGTCTCTCAGCGAAGCCTAGCCCTTGAAACCGACCTAAAAGTTTTCCGTGATCTTATGGAAATAAACTATTTTAGCGTTGTTGCGCTCACTCAGGCAGTACTTCCAACGATGGTAGCTCGTAGATCCGGTCATATCGTCACAGTGTCCTCTGTAGCCGGTAAGGTGGGTACAAAGCTTAGAAGTGGTTATGCGGGCTCTAAATTTGGCATTATTGGCTATATGGACTGCATACGCGCAGAAATGAAAGAAAATAATATCCCGTGTACAACCATTTGTCCGGGCTTTGTACACACCCAAATCGCTCACAATGCCCTTACCGGCACGGGTGAGAAACTGAATAAAGCAGACCCAGACAACGCTGGTGGCATTTCTGCAGAGCAATGCGCCAAAGAGATCGTTCAGGCCATCGAAAAAGACAAGGCAGAAGTTGTTGTCGGTTCGGGATTAAGTAAGTTAGCGCCGAGACTTCAGCGTTTATTTCCTGGTTTAGTGAGAAAGCTAGTCGCGAACAGATAAGTTTTATTCTTCGGTTGGGTAGCGCTCGTTCATTGTTTGAAAACCTTGGACTATGAGCGCTCTCAATACCTCCTCGTCGATATCTGAAAGTCGCTTTACATACAAACAAGACTTTCCAGTCTTATATTTCCCAAGTTTGGACAGAAGCTCCGACTCTTCCGAAAACCCAGGCATAATATACAACGACAAAGCCTGCGCTCTTGGCGAAAACCCAGTTCTCATCCATTCCGATTGATAACCACTTTTACTTTGGTATTGATACGAGCCAAAGCCAACAATAGAACTGCCCCACATTTTTGCTTCACAACCTGTTATTTCAGTAAAAAGGTCTAGAAGCTTGAAGCAGTCCTCTCGCTTACTCTCATCTTTCACAGCAGCCAGAAATGAACTCACGCTGCTATTATTCGGTTTAGTCTTTGGCTCGTACATGAAGGCTTATAAATAAGGCTGGTGAGACGTCAACCTAGAAAGTCCTTTGACTAAGCGATAGATAGTCCATACCCATGCCGCAAAATAGATAATGAAGCCGATACCTACTATCAGCAGTATTGTGCCCACAACAAGCCAAATTAAGCCCCAAACCCATATTTTAATTACATTGGTGAAATGGCTTTCAAAGATAGTTCCTACAGCTTCCCCGCGTTTTATAAACGCCCAAATCACACCGGCAATCCAGAAAATACCCGTAAACATTCCTGCAACCATCAAACCATACGCAATAAGCGCACTGGTTTTTGCTTGCTCTTCTCTAGGCGTTAATACACCTGTGTTTGGTTCATAGTCGCTCATAAGTGTCCTTAGTATTTTTGTTATTTCCAATGCGAATTTAATTGTATTGAGTTGACTCATTTTTAGCGTTTACACAAAAACTTGCAAGCTTTTGTAGATATAAAAAAGGCGCTTTATGTGAAAAGCGCCTTTATAAACATCAACATAGCTGAACTTTATTTCATTACCGTCAGCATTTGCATAGGTTCTTCTAAGAATTGCTGCCAACGTTTGTTGAAGTTCGCAATAGTCGCACCGTCAATAATGCGGTGATCGCCAGACCAACTTGCAGTCATCATATCGCGTCCAACCACAGAGCCGTCATCAGCAAAGCGAGGTAAGGTTTGTACCTTGCCTAATGCAACAATTGCAGCTTCTGGCTTATTAATGATTGGAGTTGTTACCGTGCCACCTACAACGCCGATATTAGAGATGGTAATAGTGCCACCTTTCATATCTGCTTGTGCAACTTTACCTTCGCGTGCAGAAGCGGTTAAACGGTTAACTTCCTCTGCAACTTCCAATAACGACATGTTTTGAACACCTTTAATGTTCGGCACCATAAGCCCAACTTTAGTGGCCACAGCCATACCGATATTGTGGTCATCGTAATAGGTAATTTCGGTTGCATCGTCGTTAAGCTGCGCATTCATGATTGGGAATTCGCTCATCGCCAAAGACAAAGCTTTTATAAAGAAAGGCATTAACGTTAAGCGAATACCTTGCTCTGCATACTGCGCTTTTAACTTGGCATGAAGTTTCCGCAACTCGGTCAAATCGAATTCTTCTGCATAAGTAAAGTGCGGTATGGTGCGAACAGATTCCGCCATTTGCTTCGCCATAGCAGCACGAACACCGCGCATAGGCTCTGTGCGAGTACCACCAGATGTAGACATTTTTGCTGGAGCTGAAGACTGAGTCCCTGAAGACTTAACTTCTTGTGCGGCTCCGCCCGATTTTACGTCTTCCTTGAGAATGCGGCCTTTCTTACCGCTGCCTTGTACTTGCGTTAAGTCGATATCCTTCTCGCGCGCTAGTCGGCGCACAGCAGGGCTGGCCAATACTTTACCCGGCGCAGCGGGTTGTGGTGGTTCAAACTCACCACCTTCAGCTCGAGTACTAACTTGCTCAGCCGTTGCTGGCTGAGCTGGAGCATCATTCTGAGGCTCGCTACTGCTTGCTTCGCCACCTTCTGAAACTAACGAGAACAGTGGCTCACCAACACGAGCGATGTCGCCTTTCGCGTAATAAAGCTTACCAATGGTTCCGTCCGACTTTGCGGGAATCTCAACAACCGCTTTATCAGTCATCACCTCTACAACAACTTGGTCTTCTTCAACGGTATCGCCTTGTGAAACCTTCCATTCCACGATTTCACACTCAACAATACCTTCACCAATATCCGGTAAGATAAAATCACTTGAACTTGTTGACGCTTGGTCGTTAGACGCAGCTTTTTCAGGTGTCGGTGCAGGCTCTTTGGTTTGTGGCTTGGTTTCTGTTTCAGCTGGTGCTGAAGCACTTCCTTCAGCGTCAATAGCGAACAGAGGCTCACCCACTTTGGCAATATCACCCTTCGCGTAGTACAGCTTGGTCACAGTACCATCGAATTTTGCAGGAATTTCAACAACCGCTTTATCGGTCATCACTTCCACAACGACTTGGTCTTCTTGAATGCTGTCGCCTTCTTGAACAACCCATTCAACAATTTCGCACTCTACAATACCTTCACCGATATCCGGCAATATAAAATCAGTACTCATGGTCACTCCTATTAATAATTTAACGAGCGTTTAATGGCTTCGTATGTTTTTAAGTGATCCGAGAAGTATTCTTTCTCATGCGCTAACGGGTAAGGTGTGTCTAAGCCCGAAGCTCGCATTATGGGTGCTTCCAAGTACAAGAAGCACTGGTCTTGGATTGTGGCGGCTACTTCACTACCAAATGCCATGGTGTGAGGCGCTTCCTGACTGATAACAAGACGCCCAGTTTTCATGACAGATTTAGCTACTGTTTCTACGTCCCATGGCAAAATAGAACGTAAATCGATGATTTCCGCACTTACGCCGTCTTTTTCTGCCATCTCAACGGCTTTTTCAATAACCTCTACCTGTGCACCCCAGCCCAGTACGGTTACGTCTGTACCTTCTTTTACCACCTCAGCTTTACCTAGTGGCAAAGTGTATTCTTCTTCAGGAACGTCACCAACCGCAGCACGGTATAAGCGCTTAGGCTCCATGAATAAAACTGGATTCGGGTCAAAAATAGAGCTCAACAATAACCCTTTCGCTTGATACGGGTTACGCGGAACCACAATTTTCAAACCTGGAGTGTGAGCAAAATAAGCTTCTGGAGATTGTGAGTGATAATGGCCACCGTGA
Organism: Lysobacter sp. N42; assembly: GCF_004344885.1. NCBI lineage: Bacteria > Pseudomonadati > Pseudomonadota > Gammaproteobacteria > Lysobacterales > Lysobacteraceae > Lysobacter > Lysobacter sp. N42. Next base: position 305,068 of record NZ_SKFB01000001.1, on the reverse strand, counting down.
ATACCACCGCCATAAGGTGTACGGATAGTTAAACCACCTACATTAAACTCATTACCTGAGCGATAACGGAACTTAGCCGTTTCATTCACGATTTGGTCAAAAGCAGGGAAAATATAATCACCAAACTGGATTTCAGCGATAGGAAAGCCGCCTTGCGCCGCTAATCCGTTTGCAAAACCTGCAATGCCTTGCTCTACCAATGGTGTGTTGAAACAACGATCACGGCCGTATTTTTCTTGTAAACCACTAGTTGCACGGAAAACACCACCAAAGTGCCCTACGTCTTCACCAAAAATACAAACCTTATTGTTCTTCGCCATTGCAACATCAAGTGCGCTATTAATGGCTTGTAGTAAATTCATCTTGGCCATTATTTCACTCCTTTTGAAGTTGCCGGATACGCTTCAGGATACTTACGAATATGCTCTTTTAATGCTTCAAGCTGCTTCTTCAAGTGCTCTGGCGGAGTGTCGTAAACATCTTCAATAATTTCGTCAACATGTGGCGCCGGAACTTGCTCAGCTTTTTTCAGCTCAGCTAGTACCGCTTTTTTATGCTCCGCCATTTGCGCGTCAGCTTCTTCCTCGGTGATCCAACCCTTCTTAATCAACCAATTGCGGAAGCGAATCATAGGCTCTTTTCCACGCCATTCTTCTTCTTCCTCTTTGGTACGGTAGCCCGTCGGATCATCTGAAGTTGAGTGACCAGCCATACGGTAAGACATTGCTTCGATAAGCACTGGTTCATTTTCTTCTACTGCAATTCTGCGAGCTTCTTTAGTCGCCGCATAAACAGCAAAAATATCATTACCGTCGACACGAATTGCTTTCATACCGTAACCAGCTGCGCGAGGCGCAATACCGTCACCCGCAAATTGCTCTGTAGAAGGAGTGGAAATGGCATAACGGTTGTTACGACAAAAGAAAATGACAGGAACCTTAGAAACGGCAGCCATGTTTAAGCCAGCGTGGAAGTCACCCTCTGACGCTGCACCTTCACCAAAGTAAACAAGCGTACATTCGCCTTTGCCATCTTGTTTCTGACCATACGCATAACCCGTCGCTTGAGGAATTTGCGTGCCCAAAGGCGAAGATATAGTCATAAAGTTCAATGCAGCACAGCCATAATGCACTGGCATTTGACGTCCTTTACCCAAGTCTTTCTCGTTTGAGAAAAGCTGATCCATGAACTGCTCAACCGTAAAACCTCGGTACGCTAAAGCGCCCTGTTCACGATATTGCCCCATAATCATGTCTTCAAACTTAAGTGCCGCAGCAGAGCCAATACTCGCCGCTTCTTCACCTAACGAAGATAAGTAAAAGCTAATACGACCTTGGCGCTGCGCCGCAAACATACGTTCGTCCAACAAGCGGATAAACTGCATGGTGCTGAACATTTTCAGTGCGAGCTCTTTGTCAATTTCAGGTAACTTCGCACCTTTATTAACGGTTCCATCTTCTTTCAAAAGCTGAAACGTAGGAATTTTGATTGCGTCACCCGGAATCACTTCCAATTGGGTCACAATATTGTTCGTTGTTGCTGCTTTATTTGCCATAACGTTTTCTCTTGTACGATTCCTCAGAATCTTTTCATTCGCTATTTGGGCGCAACTTTACCTTTACGTAAAGGTCGTTGCAAATTTTGAACATAAACTTTCAGTGTACAAACCTGACATCAGACCAGATCAAAAGACTCTGCGGGCTTGGAAACCACTGTTAACAAAGCTCTTTGTCCTAATGCCACCTTTGCATTCGGGAAAATGACTGCTTCACCGTCACATTGGGCTCTGTATTCCTTTTCACCGTCTCTTGCTAACAACTCACCTTCTTCAAATGGCGTAAAATTAGCTAACGAGTCAGAGAAATTTAATTCGAAGTCTTCTACTGTTCTATTAATGCTCCTAAGCACTTGGAAGATACTGAAATCTTGCGGAGAAAATGGAGCTAGTTCCGGCTCTTTCTCTGTAAGCAATGCTTTTAAGGTTTTTATTGTAGGTGCAAAGCTTTTCATATCGTTTTGGCCGAATGGCTTCACCTTGCCTAACTCAACCGTGAAGGCGTCAGCACCATGATGCTTTACCGAGTGGTAAGAAAAAGTTGTCGTTGGTCCATCATTTAACAAGATAACCGGCACACCCATAGCATGTAGTAGTTGAAGCTGACGCTTCTTATAAGGCTTGCCATGAGTAAATGGATAAACTGCAAACTTTTCATGCTTAGAATCACGAATAGCCGTGTGTAGATCGTAGTGTAATCGCTCACGCTCACCAGTTGGAGCTTCATCAAAGAACTTGGCGACATAGCTTTCGATTTGCTTCGCCCGCACTCTCTCTTTATTTACTAAACCTTCGCCCTGGCTGTGCCCGCCATTGAACAAACGGTTCATGTTTTCTTCTACAAATCTACGACCAACATTTATTGCTGCAGGGTTAGCAAACAAAAATAACACTCTGCATTGAGGCACTAACTCACCGGCTCGAATGGCCTCTATTAATTGGTCACATATTTCAATAGGCGCAGTTTCATCTCCGTGCACCGCAGACGATAGAACCAAGTCACGTTGATTAGCTTGTTCAGGAGTAAAAGCAATAACGCCACTATCCCAAACTTCTACCTTTACTCCATTACTTAAAATTTCACTAGAAGTTGAAGAAGTACCCCACTCGTTTTTACGAGTCCAACTCAAAAAGTTCTCTGTAGGTAACAAACCTACCTCCAATTCATTTGTATTAGTTTATTCAGGCTGGTTAGCTTTCGGGCCTGGCTGTTTGTCGTGTACCGCTAACAAAGCACGAAGAACCTTAGAATTGTACTCACGACGAAACAGTACATGGGTCACCACCAATGTGGCCAACATAAACAACCACGGGCTTACAAACCAACAAAGATAAGCCAAAGCGAAGTAATAAGCTCTAAGTCCGTAGTTATATTCATGGCCTGCTTGGTCTAGTATTTTAGCTGCATTTAGCGAAAAACGTTCACGAGCTTCTTCAGTGACTTTAGAGCCGATTACAGATGGAGCCATTCCCAATAAAATAGATACGAAACCAAATTGACGAACCGACCAAGTAAACTTGAAAAAAGCATAAACCATAACCGTAGCAAGACCTGCTAACTTCAGTAGCACCAATGTATGGCTTTGCTCGGCTGTAAAAGGAAGTTCATCGAGAACACTCACGAAAGCGTCGTTTGACGCAGTGACGGTGAGCACACCCGCGAGGACAAGAATGGTCGAAGAGGCGAAGAACGTTACTGTACGTTCGACGTTTCCAATTAGAGCGGCGTCGGCAATATGTTGCTCCTTGCGCACTACCGCGTTCATCCAGTCCACGCGCAGCGTACATAAAATACTACTTAGCGAGTTGTATTTTTTAGCGCGTTTACGCGCATAAATTGTGTAGCCAACCCAAAACGTGAAAAACCATCCAATCGCAATCAGGTCGAACAGTGGCAAAAATTCCATGTGGGCTCCATCAGACCATATAACGGAGCCCATAGTTTAACTGATTTTTAGTCAATTTCCTGTACTGTTCTCGGTTCTTTTCTCCACCAACGCGCAATATCGTCAAGAACCACGTACAAGCATGGAATAAGCAGCAAGGTAATTACCGTTGCAAACAAAATACCAAAGGCCAACGACACCGCCATAGGTATAACAATTTTAGCCTGTAAACTCTTTTCTACCACCATAGGAGCTAGGCCTAAGAATGTTGTTAATGAGGTAAGCACGATAGCCCTAAAGCGCGCGCCACCGGCATCTACCACAACATCTTTGATCGACTTCTTGTCATCTTTATTTTGGTTGACATGGTCCACCAAAATTAAGCTATCGTTCACAACAACACCAGCGAGAGCAATCAGTCCGAACAAGCTTAGAATGCTTATCGACATGCCCAAAACCAAGTGTCCTAACACTGCACCGATGAAACCAAACGGTATAACAGACATTATGATGAGAGGCTGGGAATACGACTTCAGTGGAATGGCCATCAACGCGTAAATAGCAAACATAGCTAAGATAAAACCAAAGATCAGAGAGCCCAAGGCTTCTTGCTCATCTTGGCTCGCACCTTCCAGTCCAAATTGAACATTAGGATATTTCTCGAGAATAGAAGGCAAGCGATTCATCATAACGTCCATAACCACCTCACGCGGTTCTACGCTACTTTTGTCGACACGCGCTCGTACGTTAACTGAGCGCACCCCACCAATACGGTTGATGCTGCTAAACCCATCTGCAAATGTAGCTTCAGCTACTTCTCTAAACGGAATTTCACGACCATCGTCGGTGCGAATCATCATAGACTCTAAATTGCCGATCGACGTACGTTCGGCTAGTGGGTAACGCACCATTACACGCACTTCTTCGTCATCGCGAGGTATACGTTGAGCCTCTGCTCCGTAGAAGGCATAACGCACTTGAGTTGCAACGTCTTGAAGTTGCAAGCCTAAAGACTCCGCAGCCGGCTTCAAGGTAAGTTGAATTTCCTCTTGTGGTGTACCGAACGTGTCAGAAACGTCAAACACACCACTGTAGCCTCCAACAACTTCTTTCAACTCCTGCGCCGCAGCTGCCAACTCATCTAAATCAGAGCCGCTCAACTGAAATTCAAGGTCGAAACCGCCGCCACCAGGTCCAATACTCGCTTGGAAATTAAGTTCCTTCACGCCAATAAGTTCAGGAACACGCTGGCGCCAACGATTTACAATCTCAAAACCATTAATTTCTCGGTTTTCACCTTTTTCTAGCTCGACTAAAATTTGACCACCGCTATCACCGTTAAGGAACATAGCTGTATGCGAGATCAGATTTTGTCCGTATTCTTCTTGATACTCTTCGTCTATATTTCTGATTACACTCTCAATCTGACGAAGTGACGAAATAGTTTGCGACTCATGAGTACCCGGCTGCATCGTAATACTACTGAAAATCATGTCACTAGGTACGTTCGGGAAGAACACCCAACGTACAGCACCCGACTGAATAAGACCTATCATCACAATCATTAACGCAAAGAACGTAGCAATGGTGGTATAGCGGTATTCGACACATTTTCTCGCAAAAGGCTTGTATTTCGACTCAACAAAACGCTTAAGTCCGTCGGAAATGCCGTTGCGCATACGCTGAAAGCCGTTTTGTTTGGTTTGCCCATCTTTCGAAAATTTCATAGAGCTAATATGGGCAGGTAGAATCCACTTCGACTCGATCAAAGAAAACAGCAACGCAAGAATTACTACAAAGGCAATCGACTGCAAAATGGTTTCCATTTGCCCATCCACAAATAGCATGGGAAGGAACGCCACTACTGTCGTTAATACCCCAAAAGTTGCAGGTACCGCTACCTTCTTAGCACCACGGATAACATTTTCGTCACTTGAACCTTTCTCTTCTATTTCGGTATATGCGCTTTCTCCAATAATTATGGCGTCATCGACCACAATGCCGAGCACCAATATAAATCCAAACAAAGAAATCATATTTACCGACACACCAATCATCGGTAAATTCATCATGGCAAATGTACCCAAGAAGCACACCGGAATGCCTACCATTACCCAGAACGCTAAGCGAATTTGCAGAAATAGAGAGAGCGCTACGAGTACTAAAACAACCCCAAAAATAAGGTTTTTCAGCATTAAGTTTAAACGGCCCTTAAGGTAATAAGAACTGTCGCCCCAGTAATCCAGTTGCACACCTTGCGGCAACTCACTTTTCTTGCGCTCTATATAGCTTTTAACTGTTTCAGCTATGGCTAAATCGTTTTGTGTACCTAAACTATTTACACGAATAAAAGTGGAGGGTTTACCGTCGAACTCAGCAAAAAAGCGGCGCTCGACAAATCCATCCTGCACTTCAGCCACTTCGCCTAACGTCAGCTCAGTTCCATCTTGACGGCTAATTAAAACAATATTCTCAAACTCACGTCCCACATAGCTTTGGTTTTTGGCGCGTAATAAAATATCGCCGTTGGGCGTACGAATAGAACCACCCGGCACATCAAGTGAGGTGCCTCGAACTGCCTGCACGACCTGCTGGAACGTTAGGTTATAGCGGCGTAGGTTCTCCTCAGATATTTCTATGGCAATTTCATAATTTCGCGTACCAACGACATCCGCCTGACTTACTCCAGGTAAATTACGAATCTCATCACGAATATCGTTTGCAAGAAGCTTTCTTGCGCGTTCATCAATATCTCCGTAAAGAGACATCCATAGAATTTGTGTAGTTGGGCGTCCCCGATATACTAACGGAGGTTCAATCTGAGCAGGGAAGCTGGAAATACTGTCCACATTCATTTGGATTTCGTCCATAACTTCCTGAATGTCATAGTCAGTATCAGTCTCTATCGAAACCGTAGCCATTCCCTCATTAGCGGTGCTGCGAATCTCTTTGATTCCTTGAACATCATCAATCGCATCTTCAATACGAATAATTATGCCTTGTTCAACCTCTTGAGGAGCAGCTCCAGGATATACCACTCTTACGGTAATCTGGTTACTCTCGCCCATCGGGAATGTTTCTTTGCGAATTGCAAACACAGCAAAAATACCGGAGATAATGATAACCGCCATTAATAAGTTGGCGGCCACTTTATTGCGCGTGAACCAGGCAATAATACCTTTTTCTTCGCTCATGGCTCTTTCTTCGCTCATGACTTAACCCTCCTCTCCGTTTTCCGCTTCAGGCTCAGCCGCTTCCTCTTGCGGAATCAAAGGGTCTCCAGGCAAGCGAACTTTCATACCTGGCAGAGGATTGTCTAATTGTGTTGTCATTACAAGCTCGCCATTCTCTAGTCCAGACGATACAAACACGGTTTGTTCATCTAGCCGGTAAGAAACGACTTCGCGACGCTCAAGTAAACGCTCCTCGGTAACTACCCATACTTCTCCGTTTGTATTAATAGCATGACGAGGCAATTCGATGAGTCCCTGAACCGTAACCCCCTCAACGTTAGCGGTTACAAAGCGACCGAACTGCAATGGGGTTTCATGGGTTCGATGTTCACGATTATATGGGTCTTGAATTTCTACCACCCCGTAGATCACGCGGCTCGTTGGGTCTAATACACCCTCTGTTCTTACCAAATGACCTTGCCAACTACGAAACTCTCCAGCTACTTCAGCAGTGACCGATACAGAAGGGCCCGCCGAGGTTTCAGAGTTAATCATTTGTTGGTCAAGGAAAGACAAATCATAGTCGGTAAGCGGAACTCGAACTTCGGCGACTTCAGTGCCGTAAAACATACCAATAGACGTACCCACACCCAAGTATTGGCCTAAATTAGCTTGTTTTGCCTGTAATAGACCCGAGAACGGGGCTCTTACCACCGTGCGCTCTAAGTTACGCTCTGCTCGATCAAGTTGTGCTTCTGCTGCACGCAAATTGGCAAGTTCACTGGCTAATTGAGGTTGACGCAAACCAAGTTCTGGAATTTCACCCGCTTCAATTGAGCGCCACTCTGCTTCCGCAACTCGTCCTAGCGCACGCTCGGTTGCCAGCGAAGACTGCGCGCGCGCAACGTTTGCCCGTGCATCTTCGAGATTAGCTTCATAATCAGAAGGGTCAATCTCAAGGAGTACTTCGCCTTCTTGAAAGAAACCACCTGCCACAAACTTTTCGGATATTCGAACTACACGGCCGCTCACTTCCGTTACAATTTGAGTTTGGTAGCGTGGGTTCACCGTACCGTAACCATCCACCACAAAGGTTTCGTCTTTCTTCTCAACTTCAACCACTTCCACTAACACGGCAGGCCTCGGTGGCTGACCGCGCATAGGTTGTGGTCGCATGCTAGAAAGCACTACTAATATAAATAGAGCAAAAAGAATGATTACAAACGGTAGAATAATTTGTCTTTTGTGAACAGCCATCGAATGCCTTTCCTTATTCGATAAAATTAAGAACGAGCCAATTGAGATCTATAGCCAACTCGACATATTATGAATTAAATAACACGGGTGTGACATATACAGTACGTAGAAGTTGTGTTTCTATTCTCATAAATATGTAACCGAGTGTTTCTTAGTTCACATCTAGTGACAAATAAGGCTGCCAGAACGCTATGATTTCATCGAGGGAACCTGCATTACTCTTAACTGGCGGTGGTGCCAGAGCTGCATACCAAGTTGGTGTATTGAAAGGTATTGCAGCCATGGTTCCGCGCGCGCACCCTCTGCCTTTTAGAATTCTTTGTGGTACTTCAGCAGGCGCTATAAACGCCACAGCCCTTGCCTGTTACGCCTCTAATTTTCGTTTGTCAGTTAAGCGCTTAGAGCATGTGTGGAGCAACTTCACTACCGAGCAAGTCTACCAATGCAGTAACTCTGCGATATTTGGGCAATTATTCAGTCGTATTGGTCACTTATTCCAACAAGATAGTGTAAGACGTAACTCGCCAAGTTTGTTTAACAACCAACCGCTTCGCGAATTACTCTCCGAAGTCATCGACTTTAAGCGCATTGATCGTCATATTCATAATGGACATCTACGCGCAGTGTCCGTGACGGCATCGTCTTATAGCACAGGTGAGTCGGTAAGCTTTTTTGAGGGCATACCACAGTATGAAAACTGGTTGCGCGCCAAGCGCAGAGGTACACGCGTAAGATTAAATACAGAGCACTTAATGGCTTCTTCAGCTATTCCTTTGTTGTTTCCTGCCACACGTGTAAATCAAACCTACTATGGCGACGGCTCTATTCACCAAATGGCACCGTTGAGTGCACCAGTTCACTTGGGCGCCAGCAAAATCCTAGTTATTGGCTTAGAGCAACCGCAAATAGAATCTAAAACCATTTCAACCGAGCCACCCAGTGGCGGTGCTATTGCCGGTCATTTACTCGATACTATTTTTGCCGACACCCTAAATTCGGACTTGGAGCGCCTTGAACGCGTCAATAAAACAACACACCAGCTGGAGCAAGCGGGTGTGCCTCATGAAACATTGCGGCGTATCGACTCGCAGCTCATCCATTCTGCCCATGACTTTAACGAAATAGCGCACCGCCATTACAAACGCATGCCTAAAGCGGTTCGCCGAGTATTAAGCATACTCGGTGTTAGCCGCGACACACCGTCGAGCTTAATTAGTTACTTACTCTTCGAAAAAGAATATTGCCGTGAACTCATTGAGTTGGGCTACCAAGATGCAATGAAGCAAAGCGAAGAAATTCACCCATTTTTAGAGCTAGGCGGAAAGCCTGTCGAATAATTGGCAATATTTTGCCTCTTTTGTAAAGAAGCTCATTAAAGCACCCCGTAAGCGATGAATTATTAAATGAATAACAAAGACTTAAGCATATAGGCACGTAATTTGCTTTATTTGCCACATCAATTCCTCCATAGAGGTAAAGAACGTGGTAACTATTGAATTGCAGAAAGAACAAAATACGGTTCAGGTACTTGCCTGCTCGGAAACTTTCCAAAAGCGAGGAAAGCTTGCTGAGCAGTTGCAAACCACACTAGACATTGAGCAACTCCTCGCTCTATACGGTAAAGAAGTGCAGCAAACACTACAAATTAGTAGCTTAACTTTCGCTGCCGACGAACTAGTGTTTGCGGTTTTTGGCTATGTCGAGCAGCAACCTCAACATAGCGCAGCAATATACGCTGACGGCGAGTATCTAGGACAACTGGTATACAGCAAAGCATCTGGCTTTAGTGCTAACGATATTAAGAAGCTCAATCAATACCACCAGAAACTTATTTTTCCGCTACGTAATGCAATGCGGTATGCGCGAGTGCGTCGGCAGGCTATGCACGACCACATGACAGGGGTTGGTAATCGCTTGCTGATGGAAGAAGCCATTGTTCGTGCTAAAGCCAGTCAAGCGCGTTTCGACATCCCATACTTAATCGTTATTCTTGATTTAGATGGTTTCAAAGCAGTAAACGACAACGCTGGGCACCTCGTTGGCGACAGAATTCTGCAACGTTTCGCCCGCACCGCTAAGGCGCAACTGCGTGGCTACGACGAAATATTTAGATATGGCGGAGACGAGTTTGTACTGCTACTGAAAGATGCAGACGAGAAAAGTGCATCTCAGGTTTTTGAACGTATACAGCTCGGCATGAAGCATGACTCTATGCTTGCTGAATATAATATCGGCTGCAGCGCTGGGGCTGCGTTGATGTCAAACAAACCTGAAGAAGAACAAGTTTTACTCAACCGCGCAGACACAGCACTCTACGAAGCTAAATTAAGCGGTAAAAATAAGATTTGCTTTGCCAACTAATCGTTGTGCTGCAATACCAACGATTTTTTGACGCGAACAACTTGGTAGCTTGCCCAACGCACTCCAACCTTTCCTTGGGGGAAACGGGCAAGTTGAGCCATTAATTCATGCATAATCGACTGTGACGGTAACGTTGCCCCCAACTGCTCTAACCAAATACGAATAATCGCTTTTTGCTTCGCCTCCGAGAGTGAAGCCCAATCGAGTAAACTCAAGCTATTGTCATCATTTACCCTTTGCCTCATTTCATCTTCTAGAAGCTCTTGCAGCAAAGCCTCATGTTCCGCACAAAGCTCGCTAGAACGCGCTATAGTTTTCTCTATGCTCGGCCAACGGGCTTTTAAACGGGGCATTATTTCATGACGCAAAAAGTTACGATCAATCGACGTATCAGTGTTGGTGTCATCCTCAATCCACGATAATTCGAATTGGTTTGCAAAGTCGTAGATCTCGTCTTTGGTAAACTCAAGTAGTGGCCTAGCTAATGTTCTTTCTGCGGTAAAGTCAGCGGTTACAGCCATCGCCGAGAGGCCTTTTGGTCCTGCACCGCGCTTTAGTTGCAATAAAAAGGTTTCCGCTTGGTCTGAGCGATGTTGCCCCAACAGAATAACTGCATCATTTTCAGTAAGCTCAGCAAGTCGACGGTAACGAGCTTCTCTACCCGCTGCTTCTTTGCTAATTCGAGCCCCTTGAGGAACGCGTAATGGCTCAATATGCGTCGGAAAATTTCGTCGCTTACAGTCCTTAGCCAAAAACTCTGCCCATTGTGGCGAGTTTTCGTGAAATGCATGGTCTAAGTGAATTGCGAGATATTGGAATTCTGGATGAAGTTTTCTGAATTGGTCGCACAAAGCTAACACCGACTGAGAGTCAGCTCCGCCACCTAAAGCAACAACAACCTGTTGCCCTGGGCGCAGCTGCAGCTGCGCCATTAATCTGTCAAAGGATTGGTAAAAAGCTGTTTCTAACAATTAGCAGTAACCAAAATTCATAAGTTTTTGATATCGCTTCTCGAGCAGCTCTTGCTTTGAAGACTCTTTTAATGACGTTAAGTCTTCGCGCAATTGGCGCTTTACCCGCATCGCCATTTCTTCATGGTCTCGATGAGCTCCGCCGACGGGTTCTTCAATAATAGCGTCAACCAAACCAAGCTCTAACGAACGTTGTGCTGTAACACCCATAGCTTCAGCGGCAAGCTCAGCTTTCGTTGCGCTTTTCCAAAGGATAGATGCACAACCTTCAGGAGAAATAACTGAATAAGTACTGTATTGCAGCATGTTCACGCGGTCGCCCACACCGATAGCTAAAGCACCTCCAGAACCACCTTCACCGATTACCGTACAAACAGTAGGAACAGTAAGCCTCGACATAATCTTCAAGTTTCGCGCAATAGCCTCACTTTGGCCTCGTTCTTCAGCGCCAATACCTGGATAGGCTCCCGGAGTATCGATAAAGGTGACTACAGGCATGTTGAAGCGCTCCGCCATTTCCATAAGACGCATGGCTTTTCGATAGCCCTCTGGTTTTGGCATACCGAAATTACGTTTCACTTTTTCTTTCGTTTCACGCCCTTTCTGTTGACCAATCACCATCACTGGAGAGTCGTCTAAACGAGCAACACCACCCACAATAGCTTTGTCGTCAGCATATGCGCGGTCACCGGCAAGCTCATCAAAGTCAGTGAAAATATGTTTAATGTAGTCTTGGGTATATGGACGCAATGGATGACGAGCCAGTTGCGCCACCTGCCACGCCGACAAATTAGAGAAAATTTTCTTCACTAATTCACCGCGTTTCTTTTTCAGCTGTTTAACTTCCGACTCTAAATCGATATCCAAGCCGCCTTTTGCGCCTACGGCTTGAAGTTCATCAATTTGCGCTTGCAACTCTGCAATAGGCTGCTCAAATTCCAAAAAATTCTGATTCATGCTTACGCTTTCCGCCTAAGATTCAAATTCAAATTGTACGTTCTGCTCGCCTACTAATAGGCTTAACTCGTAAACCACATCGTCTAGTGGCTCAATATACCAATTAGGCCCTACCTGATAGCTGCCAACAGCACCTTCAATGCTACAATGCATAAGAACTGGGCAAGTACCTCGCGGTGCATTCTTTATCGCTTTCAATAAACGGTCGACCCGTGTTTCATTCGGTCGTTTGCGATCTTCAGAAACCTCGTCACAGTCTAACGAGATTGCCAACCGTTTGACAAACTGTGCTCGTGCTTGTTCTATCGTAAGAACTTCATTGGCGGTCATTGTATTCGTGCTATTGAAATGATCAAAGCCGACCTCTCCGCGCATCCATATAACCGCGTCCTTTTGCAACAAAGCTTCACACGCTTCAAATGCTTCACTAAACAGCTTTACATCGATTCGCGCGGACTTGTCATCTAAGGTCACAAGCCCCCAACGCTGACCTTTCTTATTCACCATCGCTCGTACATCAAGAACTAAGCCTGCGACAGCAACTTGGTCACCCTTTCGCGCGTCTGCAATGTCCTTTAGCTTCAATTGAGTATAGTACTTCAGCTCAGACACATAACGATTAATCGGGTGTCCGGTTAAATAAAGCCCCAAGGTTTCACGTTCACCGTCTAACCATACTGACTCCTGCCAACGCGGTACTTCATCAAAGTTACCACCTTTAGCTTCGTTGTCGGCGCTATCATCAGACATCCCAAATAGGTCTGCTTGTCCTACAGCAGCAGCTTGCGCTTCCTGATCAGCTTGACGCATGGCTTTTTCAAGGTTTGCCATAAGCGCAGCACGATGTGGCCCTAAATTATCCAGCGCACCCGCCTTTATAAGTCGCTCCATAACTCGGCGATTAAGTTTCTTAAGGTCCACACGACGGCAAAAATCAAATAAGTCTACGAAAGGCCCGCCTTCGGTACGAGAAGCTATAATACTCTCGATCGGGCCTTCACCCACCCCTTTAATAGCGCCGATGCCGTAAACTACTTGCTGCTCTTCATTAACGCTAAACTTGTATTTGCCTGCATTAACGTCTGGTGGCAGTATTTTTATGCCCATGCGGTCACATTCATCCACCAGGGTAACTATTTTGTCCGTGTTATCCATATCAGCAGACATAACCGCAGCCATATATTCTGCCGGGAAATGCACCTTCATCCACAACGTTTGGTAAGCCACCAACGCATATGCTGCAGAGTGCGATTTGTTGAACCCGTAACCAGCAAACTTTTCTACTAAGTCGAATATTTTTATCGCAAGCTCGGGGTCTATATTGTTATTTGCAGCACCACTTTGAAACACTTCACGCTGCTTTGCCATTTCTTCTGGCTTTTTCTTACCCATGGCTCGGCGTAATAGGTCGGCCCCCCCCAGAGTGTACCCAGCCATTTCCTGCGCAATCTGCATAACTTGCTCTTGATACAAAATAACGCCATAGGTCGGCTGTAGAATTGGCTCTAGGCATTTGTGTTGCCAAGTCTTGTCGGGATAAGAAATCTCTTCGCGCCCGTGCTTTCGGTCAATAAAGTTGTCGACCATGCCTGACTGCAATGGCCCAGGACGGAATAGAGCAACCAATGCGATAATATCTTCAAAAATGTCTGGCAGCAGACGTTTAATAAGCTCTTTCATGCCGCGAGATTCAAGCTGAAATACAGCGGTTGTCTCTCCGCGTTTCAGAACGTCGTAACAACGAGAGTCATTTAAAGGTATGGACTCTATATTGATTGCCTTTTTACCTTCTCGCTGTAAACGCTCATTGGCCATATCCACAGCCCATTGAATAATGGTTAGCGTTCTTAAACCGAGGAAGTCAAACTTAACCAAACCTGCTGTTTCAACATCGTTCTTATCAAATTGGGTAACTGGATAATTCCCTTCCTCATCGCAATAAAGCGGCGAGAAGTCAGTTATTGTTGTCGGAGATATAACTACGCCACCCGCGTGTTTACCAGCGTTCCGAGTTACCCCTTCTAACCTTCGCGCCATATCGATCACTTCGCGAACTTCATCGTCAGAGTCGTATAGCTGGGGTAACCGCGGTTCTTCTTCAAATGCGCCCTCAAGAGTCATTCCCGGAGTGCCGGGAATAAGCTTGGAAATTCGATCCACGAAACCATAAGGGTGTCCTAACACCCTACCCACGTCGCGCACTACTGCTTTTGCTGCCATGGTTCCGAAAGTAATGATTTGCGAAACTGCGTCTCGACCATAGAGTTCTGCTACGTGCTCGATAACTTCATCACGGCGGTCCATACAAAAGTCGACGTCGAAGTCGGGCATGGAAACCCGCTCTGGGTTTAGAAATCTCTCGAATAGTAGTTCGAACTCAAGTGGGTCTAAATCTGTAATTTTAAGCGCATAAGCGACCAGAGATCCTGCTCCTGAACCACGACCCGGCCCTACTGGAATCCCTTCGTCTTTACTCCACTGAATAAACTCCATCACGATAAGGAAGTAACCAGGAAATCCCATGCTATTGATTACATCTAATTCAATTTTCAACCTTTCGTCATAAGGAGGTCTTTTTTCTGCTCTTTCAGCCTCGTCAGGAAATAGTTGTCTGAGTCGATCTTCTAATCCTTCCTCTGATTTTTTCACTAAAAAGTCAGGTTCAGACATACCCTCTGTGGGAAACTGAGGCAGGAAGTACTCATTTAATCGAATTTCTAAGTTACAACGCTTCGCAATCTCCAGCGTATTTTCGATAGCTTCTGGAAGGTCAGAGAACAATTCCACCATTTCTTCAGCGGAACGCAAATACTGCTGCTCCGTATACTTTTTGGGTCTGCGTGGATCAGCTAACGTATACCCATCATGGATAGCTACACGAATCTCATGCGCATCGAAGTCCGAACTATTAATAAACGCAACATCGTTAGTTGCCACTACCGGTAAGTTAAATTCGGCAGCGATGTCTACTGCGCCATTAACGCACTCGGTTTCACCAGGTCTTCCGGTGCGTGTTAACTCGAGATAATAACGGTCAGGAAAATAGGTCTGATAAAACGATATTGAGCGCTGCAACGCTTCCCTATTACGTTTCAGAATAGCTTGTCCAACGTCACCGAATTGAGCGCCAGACAAAATAATTAGCCCTTCGTTGTATCTACTCAACCATTCTTGGTCGACACAAGGGTAGCCCAAGCGATGTCCTTTTAAATAAGCCTCTGAAATAAGAATTTTCAGGTTTTTGTAGCCTTCGTCGTTCATCACCAATGCAGTGATACGCAAAGCTTCATCTGGCCAGTCGTCAAAAATAACCCGAAGATCAGCGCCTACGATTGGTTTAATGCCTGCACTTCGAGCATTCTGGTAATAGCGCACAAGTCCACATAAATTCATCTCATCGGTTATAGCCATGGCCGGCATGTTTGCTTTCGCAACTTCAGCGCAAAGCGGTTTTACTTTCTGCAAACCGTCTCGCATCGAGAAGTCACTGTGAATATGTAGATGTACAAAAGGAGATGTTTTCATTTGATTTTTATAGTTATAAACCGATAAGCATTTAGGGCCTGTTACAACACACCCATGGCTGTTTGAAATCTAAAAATAAGTTCACTATTGTGCCTCAAGTTGCAGGTTCGTAAAAGCAAACAATAGAAATTCATGCTACACATAAATAGGTCAAGGTCCTAAGAAGCAGTTGCCGGAATAAAATATGCAAAACACGGACAAGTCTCATCTTACAGAGCACAGCTCTCGTTTAACTCAAAGTGCTAACGCTACAGTGCTCTACACCATGTATGTTGACGAGAAAGAGCCTGTAGCCGACTGGGTGAGTGAAAATATTAAGGACATCACCGGTTACAACGAGCAAACCGTACTAAAAAAAGGCTGGTGGAGTGAGCAAATACACCCCGACGATAGACAAGTGGAGAGCCAAGCCAACGAAGCCCTGCTCACTCAAGGTTATCTAATTTACGAATATCGCTGGAAATTCGCAGATGGAACTTATCACTGGATACGTGACGAGATGCGCATTATTCAGGATGAGAACTCAAAGACTACGCGTGTGTATGGGGTTTGGCGCGACATTACCTCAGAAATGGAAGCTCAGCAAAAATTAGAAGAACAAGAGGAACGGCTTCGCTTCACACTACAAGCGACAGGGGACGGTTTATGGGACTGGAACATAAAAACCAATGAAATATATTGGAGCGCCACCAATTACGACATGCTGGGAATGAAACGTAGTGAGTTTCCATTCATTTCTTACAGCAAATGGCAGTCTATAGTTCACCCAGACGATTTAAAAAGAACCGAGGCACTCATTAGAGAAGCTCTTAAAATTGACGGAGATAAACTAGACACCGAGTTTCGGTTTTACCATGCGGACGATTACTGGCTTTGGATAGCCTGCCGTGGTCAAGTTGTAGAGTGGGATGAAGATGGAAACCCCGCGCGGATGCTCGGTCTCCATACCGACATTTCTGAGAGAAAAGAGTGGGAGTACGCACTGAAAGAGCGCGAAAAGTTGCTCAACCAAATTACTAAGCAAGTTCCTGGTATGCTCTATCAATTCGTGAAAGAACCTGATGGGCACATGTACTTCCCCTTCTCCTCTGCACATATTAAAGATATTTATGGGGTATCTCCTGAACAAGCCCGGGAAGACGCTTGGAACGCAGCAGCCCAGATTCACCCCGATGACTTAGATACAGTGTTAAACACTATCGATTTATCGGGTAAACAACTCACCCTGTGGCGTCAAGAATACAGAGTTTTATTACCGGGGAAAGGTGAGCGCTGGGTAAGGGGTGAAGCTAGACCAGAAAAGCAAACCTCGGGAAATTTGGTTTGGCATGGTTACATCATGGACATTACCGATGAAAAAGAAGCCGAGAAAGACCTGAAAGTCGCCTCTAGCGTTTTCAAAAACACCCATGACGGAATTATGGTCACTAGTGTCGATGGCACCATTATTGAAATAAACCCTACATTCACTCGAATCACAGGCTATAGCCGTGATGAAATTATTGGGCAACAACCGAGTATCTTATCCTCTGGTAAGCATGAAAAAGCATTCTACACCGATATGTGGCAAAGCCTACTTCATGACGGTTTATGGCAAGGTGAAGTTTGGAATCGTCGGAAGAATGGGAGCATATATTGTGAGAGAAAAACGATCTCGGCGGTGTATGACGATCTCGGAAACATCGAACAGTTTGTGGGTATTTTTAGTGACGTAACACTGCTAAAACAGCAACAAGAACGCTTAGAGCAACTCGCTCACTACGATCCACTCACTAACTTACCCAATAGAACCTTGCTCAACGACAGGCTATACATGGCGGTTGAAGCAGCTAAACGCAGCGGCAATACACTTACCCTTGTCTACGTTGATCTGGACGATTTCAAGCCGGTAAATGACACTTATGGTCATGCAGCTGGTGACTATCTATTAGAAGTTGTTGCCAAACGGCTCAGCACGAGTGTTCGCAAAAGCGACACTGTCGCACGCATCGGTGGGGATGAGTTTATTGTGCTTCTCAATCATGAGTCTGACAACGCTTATCACCCTCTTATTGAAAGGCTTCAAAAGTACTTACAGCAACCAGTGAACATACAAGGTAACAAGGTGCGAGTTTCTTCAAGTATCGGTATGGCCAACTTCCCTGACGATGCACAAGACCCAGAACTATTGATTCGATACGCAGACAGAGCCATGTATGCCGCAAAACAATCGGGCAAAAACAAAGCCATAGAATATAGTGAGCTTACAGAGGATTCGTAAAATGGCGGAGCGGACGGGACTCGAACCCGCGACCCCCGGCGTGACAGGCCGGTATTCTAACCAACTGAACTACCGCTCCAACGGTAAGTCTTCCAGCAGTGGCGGAGCGGACGGGACTCGAACCCGCGACCCCCGGCGTGACAGGCCGGTATTCTAACCAACTGAACTACCGCTCCACACTGGAATTTGCATCTAAGAGAGGAAAGCGAAAAAGTAAGTGGCGGAGCGGACGGGACTCGAACCCGCGACCCCCGGCGTGACAGGCCGGTATTCTAACCAACTGAACTACCGCTCCACGTTACTTGTGCTTTGAAGGTGTCCCTCAATGCGGCGAGGATAATACGAGTAAGGGCATGGCTAGTCAACCCCTTTTTCTATAATCTCGTGCTAATTGATTATCTTTGCAGCGAATATCGAGATTAAAGCTCTGTCATCTCGTCTTCTGCTCCTTTTTTATCCTTCTTTTTCTTCTTCTTTTTTGCTGCTTTTAATTTCCGTTTACTTGCACTGGGACGAATTAAAATATAGATACTCCAGAGAGCTACAATCCCTAAATTGATGCCAACCACCAATATAATTCGGTTCTGAACTTTTTGCCTTTCAGCTTCTATTTCCGCCAATTCTTGTTGGTGGATACGCTCTTGTTCGGCAGCTTCCGCAGCCGCAATTTCAGCTGCGGTAGGTCCTGGTGGCGCAGGCGGTTGAGCTCGAAAATCAAATGGAGGAATATTCAATTGGAACTCTCTACCATTAACATCGGTAGCGCTTAAACGCATCACAACTTCGAAAACACCGAAGGTATAGCTTGGGATTTCCGCATAAAGCTCGTCGCCCTGCCTTGTGCTTAGGGCAATGTTCTCTGTTTCACCATTTGGAAAATCGACACGACCAGACACTACAATATCGTCTAAACGAACATATTCTTCATCCACTGTGAAAAACATGCGGTGAGGTTCACCTTCCTCATCGGAAACTTCCATTCTAGGCCGTACTGGTACTTGTCGAACCATCATTACGTCGCCTTCCACAACTCGACGATGTAACGGTGTTTCTACATAAAACGTAGGAATATACTCACCAGACGCAATATCTAACTCAAACTGCCCCGTGAAAGTTCCGTCTCGCGGCACAGCATCCATTCCCCTGCCATCATCTAAAAACTCTCCTACAGGCAAAGGCGGCTGCCCGAAGTTGTCATAGTTCGGGTTATTCGTGCTTTGCATCTTAATTTCCAGCTTTATCGCACTACGAAAGTCGAGCTGAGAAACAGGTTCACCGTTCTCGGTTAAATGCCCTTCTAGCCGCAAACGCTCACCCACAAAAACCAGTTCTGGGAAGTCTTCCGGATGCAACTGTACGTCGGTATAGACCATTGCGCGACTGTTCGGCCTGATCATTCCCGTAGCTTGCCAAGGACCAGGCATGGGCTCTCGAATACGAATCATGTCAAAGTCATGACCGCTGTGCCAAGTTACTTCTCCCTGCGGGTGACGAGAAGCATACCACTTACTGCCATCAGGGCGTGTGAGAACAACAGGTGCAGTGTCTGGGAGTCGAAAAAATACGAGAATTATTTCATCAACTTCGTAGTCTATACGGAAGCGGTCGTTTTCTAATGGGAGTTGTTGGCGAGGCTCTTGTTCTAACAGCGTGAACGCCCGTCTTGGGTCGTTCTCATTCATCTCGTCTGATTGTGCATTTACAGGGAAAGCGCCTAAAAAAGCACAACAAAACACCAAAGCTAAGCCATTAACGGCAGCTTTGGTAAGTTCTTTTACTCTGAAACTGATTCTATTTGTGACCAAATGCATTCTCCATTTTTGGCCAAGCCTTCGAGGTATTCTTGATGTCTTTTATCTTCTTCGGCAGAAGCACGTAAAACCTTTAATTTCGGGCGGTTAGAATCTAGCTTCACTATCGCTTGTGCATCATCAGAATCTGATTCACTTTGTGCACCTTGAAACCCTAGTTTACGTTGTCCTCCTGTAAGAAAAAGATAAACTTCAGCTAGAATTTCCGCATCGAGTAAAGCGCCGTGCAAGGTACGGTGAGAGTTGTCGATGTCATATCGCTTACACAGAGCATCTAGACTGGCTCGTTGCCCTGGGAATTGCTTTCTGGCAAATACCAAAGTATCGAACACGGTAGAGAAGTCAGCAATTTCACCTGGAGCAGGGCTTAATAGCGAAAACTCATGATCTAAGAAGCCTACATCGAACGGGGCATTGTGAATAACAAGTTCCGCCCCTTTTATAAATTCAATAAAATCAGAGGCAACCTGAGCAAATACAGGTTTATCTTCCAAAAACTCATTCGTGATACCGTGAACGTTAATTGCTTCTTGCTCAACAACTCGTTCAGGGTTGATATAAACGTGGAAGTGATTACCCGTTAACTTCCGGTCAATCATCTCAACACAGCCAATTTCAATAATGCGGTGGCCGTCTTTTGGGTTTATACCCGTAGTTTCGGTGTCCAGAATAATTTGCCGGCTTGGGCTTTCGAATTGAGTCATCTGATTTCGCCAAGTATACTCTTCACAAATAATAATGAATGGTATCAGCTTCCATGGGTCAGGAAAAAGAATTCGGGAAAAAAGAAGTCGCTATATATACAGATGGCTCTTGCTTAGGTAATCCTGGCCCCGGTGGTTATGGCGCAATTTTAGTATACGGCAAACACCGCAAGGAACTCAGCGCAGGGTTTCATTTAACCACCAACAACCGCATGGAGCTTCTCGCGGCAATAGTTGCGTTAGAAACGCTTACAAGAAGTTGTCATATAGAGTTATGGACCGACAGCGAATATGTTCGCCAAGGTATTACTCAATGGATACATGGTTGGAAGAAAAAGGGTTGGAAAAACAGCCAGAAGAAACCTGTAAAAAATGCAGATTTATGGCAGCGTTTAGACAAAGCGACTGAACGCCACCATATTTCATGGCACTGGGTGAAAGGTCATTCAGGGCACCCTGAAAATGAAAGGTGCGACGAACTAGCCCGAATTGCAGCGGGAAAACCTACCCAAGAAGATCAAGGTATGACAACCGACTCACCGGCAGTAACGCCAGATAATACTTGAACATACTCACCCGACTCCCTCTGGAACTCCTCGCCAAGCTTCACTATTCGGCGCTCGGTTCGACCGTCGCTAAATACGTCGAGGTAGTCTAACTGTCCAATGGTTAAAACATAGGCTTTTGGCACCCAAAGTTGCTCACTCATTTGGTTGACGACGCTGATTTGCCCATACATCCCCGGGTATAACCCTGCGGTATCTGCTAACTCCAACTTCACGGTAAAGCTTCGTGAGCCTGGGTCGGCTGCCGGTTCAATCTCGGTTACTACGGCACGCATTGACGCGTCGATAGCCGTCAGGTCAGCAGTTAACGTATCACCAAGCTGTAACTCACTTAAGATTGACTCACTTACGTGAACTTCTAACCGCAAGCTAGTTGGCGCATACATACTTACTAAGCGCATTCCAGGAGTTGCGATATCACCGGTATACACGCTCCGCTCACTAATGATGCCACTATAAGGTGCGGTAATAACACTAAAGCTCTCGCTCGTTTGGGCTTCACTCAAAGCTTCTCTCGCGCCGTTTAGCTCTGCTTCAGAAGTATCTTTCGATGCCCTTGCCTCATCTAAAGCAGCCTGCGGAAGTAAGCGTTCAGCCACTAAAGCCTCTACACGCTGGAAGCTTGTTCGCGCTTCATTTACACGAGCCTGAGCAGCAGCTAAAGCTTGTTGCTGTTGACGCACTCGGGCACTTAGGTCGTCATTCTCGAGCCTTAGCAATACATCTCCAGCTTGCACTGAGTCTCCCGCGTTCACCAAAACTTCGGCCACGCGCGCGGTAATACGCGAAGACAAGGACGAAGTTTGACGAGGGTAAACCTGACCACTGAAATAACGATATTCAGGAGAGGTTGTAAGCGTTAAACGCATTGTTTCAGGTGCCTCAGTGCGCTGCTCCGCCAAATTTGTCGAGTCAACTTTTGGCACCCACATTCCAGCGAGAATAGAAAATACAATCAAAAGAGCGACCACCGACGCGACAATAGATATTAGTTTCGTTCTAGTCATTTTCTTTCTCCTTTATTGATCGCCAGAGTTCTGGGCTAATGCGGACTCTGGAAGACCATGTCCTGGACTGTCGTGATACATACTGTAATAAACCACCGGAATAACCAGCAGAGTAAATAAAGTAGAAGCGGTAATACCAAAAATAACGGCCCAAGCTAATCCATTAAAAATAGGATCTAATGTAATAACCACGTTCGCTAGCATAGTTGTACCTGCTGTAAGCAAAATCGGCCGTGTTCTCGCAGCACCCGCATCAAAAAGGGCATCTTTCAGCTCACAACCGGTTTGTAGTCGTTGCTGAATAAATTCGATAAGAATCAGAGCATTTCGCACAACAATTCCCGCCAACGCGATCATTCCAATCATGGCGGTTGCGGTAAACAATGTTGGATTAGGATATCCCGCTATATCGGCTGAAAATAAATTTAAGAACCAAAACCCGGGCATTATCCCAATAATGGTCAATGGAATAGAAAGCATCATAATACCTGATACGGCTTTCAAACCAGTTTGCAGAACCATAACAATATATACACCGAGCAAAGCGACGCCATAAGCGATACCTAAATCTCTAAATACGTCCAGTGTGATTTTCCACTCACCTTCACCATTCCAAACTACGGAAATGTCATCCGGCACGGTCCAACCTAGCCCCGAACCATTGCTAAAGTACGTACGCAGCCAACGCGGTCGGTAACTCGAAGAATCACTTCCTTGGTCAACCATTGTGTCGACCACAGCATCGGCAGGAACGCGACCGGTTACTTCACCGTAAACATAAACTACGGGTTTTAGGTTTTTGTGCATAATGGGCCGATCTAAGAATTCTTGCTGGAACTCCCCAAGTTCAGACAAAGCAACCATCGGAGCTGGAGCAGACTCTAATTCTCCCTCACTCGAAGTAACAAAGCCCTGCTGCCCTCGTACTTTTAATGATAAAAGTCTTCCTAGGCTATTACGCTGTTCTGGCGGTAAGCGAATTTCGATAGGTAATGGATTCACTTCCGCTGGTACATGAAGAATACCGATATCACGACCTTCAATAGCTGCGGCTAATGTACTGTGAATGTCGGCAGGAGCAATTCCTGAACGCGCCGCTTTTTCTTGGTCCACAACAAAACGCCAGACTTGTTGGGCTGCCGGTACCGAAGTATCGACTTGACTCACATAGTCTTCTTGTCTCAAGCGCTCAGCAACAGTAGCACCGGCCTGCTCTAATTCGTAATAAGACGTCATTTCATCGCCATACACTTCAGCAACAATAGTAGCCAAAACTGGAGGTCCCGGAGGAACCTGTACCAATTCAATATGCGCTTCATGGCGCTCCGCGATTCGCTCCAAGGGATCACGCAACCGCGTAACAACTTCATTGGACTGCATGCTTCGCTCGAATTTATCGACCAATACGATTCTGAGTTCGCCTTGATAGCTATACGAGCGCTTAAAGTAATGGCGCACCATGCCATTAAAGTCCATAGGAGAAGCTACACCTGCGAAGCTAGACACCGACTCTACTTCAGGAACACGCTGCAAATAACGAGCAAGATCATTCAGAGCATTAGAAGTTGCTTCCAGAGGCGTACCCTCTGGCATATCGAGCACAACCTGAAACTCGTTTTTATTGTCGTGGGGTAATAGTTTAAGCGGAACCAACCGCAAAGCGGGTAAGGCTGCTGCTACGATAAACAGCCCAAACACCGACCATAAAAATATTTTTCTTCGCTTAGCTGTGTCTAATGCTGGCTCTAAAATTTTTCTGTAGCCTTTATACAGCAATGAGTTCTGCGGATTATACGCCCCCTTATTTTCAGCCACTTTCATAATTTTCCACGCCAACCAAGGCGTTACCAAAAACGCGGTCAGAGTAGAAAATATAACGGCAACAGGAACATTAAACGCCATGGGGCCCATGTAAGGGCCCATCATTCCCGTAATAAAAAACATGGGCGTAAATACGATGATAATTGCCACAGTAGACATTAACAGCGCACTACGAATTTCTAGCATACCACCCACAATGGCAGATTTAGTTTTCTTACCCTGCTCACTCATGTGGCGTTCAATGTTGTCTATCGCTGCGATAGGGTCGTCCACAATTAACCCAAGCGCTAGAATGAGCGCGAACATGGTTACGCGGTTAATGGTGTAACCGAACAACAGGTCAACGCCTAGCGTAGCGCCATAACTAATAGGAATGGCGATCGCCACTACCGCAGCCGCGCGCCAATTCAAAAACAAGCCCACAAAAACGACCACCACAATAATAGCCACAGCTAGGCTCGAAACCAGTTCACCTACTTTACTTTCAGCGGTTTCACCATAGTTTCGTATAACCTCGACTTGTACGTTCTCGGGCAACCATTGCGAATCTATTTGATCTAAAGCTGTGAGAACATCTTGCGCAACTGAAACGGCATTTGCTCCCCGCTGCTTTGCAACGGACACAAATACTGCCGGATACGGACCAAGATCCTGTTGCACTGAGGTCGATGAAATATTGGGATAAAACAACGTGTAGCTTTCAGGTTCATGCGCATCATCCACAATCGACGCTACGTCTTGCAAATAAACTGGACGCCCATTAACAACATTCACCACCAAGTCTTTCATTTCATTTGCAGACCGAATGAACTGACCACTTTCTACACGAATAGCTTCGTTCATTTGTGTCAGCTCACCCGCGCTTTGCTGCACATTACTCGCGCTTAAAGCAAATGAGATATCGTCTATTGTTGTGTTATGAGCAGCTAATGCCGAGCTGTCTAATGAGATTTGAATTCTTCTCGACTCGCCACCTACAACCTCAACACGGTTCGTATGCGGCAATGCTTTTAAGGTCTGTGTCGCCTCTTCAGCAACCCGTCGTAAATGGTGAGAATCTATAGTTTCTGGAGAGGTTGAGTAAAGCGCTGCCACTACAATAGGTACATCGTCAATCTCTACCGGTTTTATCGCCCAGTGGGCAACAAAACTTGGAATCTGGTCTTGATTGGAATAAAGCTTGTTGTATAACTTTACGAGTGATTCTTCACGTTCTTCACCGACATAAAACCTCACGGTAATCACTGCGCTATCACGCTGTGATTGAGAATAAACGTATTCCACTCCATCAATCTGCGACACTAGGCGTTCAACAGGCTCAGTGACTTGCGTGCTGACTTGCTCAGAGGATAAGCCAGGAGCAGACACAAGGATGTCGGCCATAGGCACGACAATTTGTGGGTCTTCTTCCTTCGGCGTTAACAATAACGCGATAAAGCCCGCGACTATAGCGAAAATAATAAAAATAGGAGGAAACGTGCTCGATAAAAATTTAGCGATAATGCCGCCGTTTTGACCTTTTTCCATGTCACGTTCCTCTTATTTTAAACTGTTGATATGTCGAAGCATTATTTAAAAGCACAACCTGACTTAATACCCAGCTTCGCTAATATGATGGCGAGTGGGCAAAACCCAGTAAAAGCACTTTGAAACAAATTTAGTCCAACAAACGCAGTTAGCAACAACCACCAAGTATTTACCTGCCAAGCTAATACAGCTGAAAGCAATACCATTGCTCCTGCAAAACCTAAAACAAAACGATCTATATTCATAAGATACCCCTAAATTAGAAAATGCTAATAATAAAACGCAAAAAAAAATTTACGGCTTACAAAATATACCGTATAGCGAGTCAAGAACCGCTAATGCTTTCTTGTCTTCAATACGATAAAACACCGTTGTGCCCTCTTTGCGATAACCTACAATACCTTGGCTTCTTAGCTTTGCTAAATGCTGCGACAGAGACGACTGCGAAATATCTAGCTTGGCTTCGAGTTCACCAACAGTACTCTCTCCCTGTACCAAATGACACAACACCATAAGTCGATGGCTGTTCGCCAATGACTTTAGTAACTTCTCTGCTGCAGAAGCATTTTTCTGCATTTCCTCTACGGAGATATGTGTCATATTCATACCCATATATTAGCATTAACTAATGTTTTGTCAAATGGATTAATCGTGCATTTATTTATGCATAGCTTTACCAGAAGCTTCCCACGCAGTCATACCGCCATCGATAGAAACAACGTCATTAAATCCCATTTGCTGCAATGACTGGGCAGCTAGTGCACTGCGACCGCCTGTGCGACAGATAAGATATACACGATTTTGACGAAGCTGTTCTAATGCAACCTCAGGTGCGCAACTTGCCGAAGCTACTTGCGGCAAAGATGCAAGTTGGAACTCTAAAATACCTCTCGGTAAATTTACAGAATGCGCGATGTGTCCATTGGCGTATTCTGCGGGTTCACGCACATCAATCACCACTGATTCATCGCTTTTTTGCAGACTAGACTCAAGTTCATCCACGCTCATTTCTTGGATATTCTCTTTAGCCTCTGCGACTAACTGTTGAGCAGACTTCATATTGTCTCCTATTTCTTTACGGTTATGTTTCGGACTAAAACGCTTATGTTCAGTTCCGCTGTGACGCGTGACGACCGACAGGAACAATCTCTGAACTCGAAAGCCTTTGTCGTTTCTTGGCTTTCAACTTACTCCAAGTAATCGGCCACTCACGTTTACGAACAATAATGGCAAAACCGGCACTAAACAAGGGTACCCGACTATAAAAGAAGGAATCTTTCACTGGCTTATGCGCTGTACTTGGCCATGGACAACCCGAACCGAAATAGCCGAAATGCACTACTTCATAATTTAATAAAGACAACCAGTCCATAATTCTTTGTGCAGTGAACATTCGGCTATTCCAAGGTGCTCGTTTGCGCATTTTGGGTAAGACCCGAATGGCATTATGCAAACCCCATGGGTTATTACATACAATCATCATGTGCCCATCCGCCCGCAACATTCGATCTGCCTCTCTCAAAATCCGGTGCGGGTCTGATGAATATTCGAGTACAAATGGAAGAGAAACCCAGTCTACCGAATCAATGGCGAAAGGCAGCTCTGTCCATTCTGCAATAACATCTGCACCGGGCTCAGGGGCTACAGAGTAATGAGCTTTAATGCGACAGTCTGGCCAAGGAATATCAAACTGACCTAGCGACACCATATACTGTCCAAATACAATAGGATCGCTTTCGTGTAACCACGCACTTAAAGACGAGTACCACCAATCCCCATGCTCTAAGTCTTCCCAGGTTTCAGGTTTGCGGCGTTGTTTTGAGTTCCGAGCTGGTTTTAAAAACATTCGATTTCCTCATATACTGCACGCATAGCATAAAATTTCGGAGGTATGATGCAAATTCATCGCATTTCGGCTTTTAACGACAACTATATTTGGTTATTAGTAAATGACCAACAAGAATGTATTGTTGTTGACCCCGGTGAGGCATCAGGCGTTGCAAAGTTCATAAGCGAGCACGGCCTTAACCTAAAAGCTATTCTTATTACTCATCATCACGCCGACCATACGGGTGGAGTGAATGATTTAGCCACGAGCGATACTCTAGTGTTCGGGCCCGAAAACGAAAAGATTAAACATATCACCCATCCTTTAACAGAAGGACAGAACGCAGATGTGAAGGGGTTTCCATCGTTCCAGGTGCTCAGTTGTCCAGGCCATACCAACGGCCACATCGCTTATTATGCTAAACCATGGTTATTTTGCGGTGATACATTATTTGCTGGTGGCTGCGGCCGTATGTTCGAGGGTACACCTACAGTGTTTCATGGCTCGCTCAGTAAACTAGCGCAATTACCAGCCGACACCCAAGTTTTCTGCGCGCATGAATACACGCTTGCGAATCTTAACTTTGCGATGCAAGTAGAGCCCAACAACAAGGCATTACAAGAGCGATATAGTTGCGTTAAAAACATGCGAGAAAAAGGTATCGCAACCGTTCCTTCTCTGCTTAAAAACGAACTAGCGACCAACCCATTTTTGCGAACTCATACAAATACAGTTCGCAAAGCTGCAGAAGCGCACAGTAACTCTAATTTGGCGACGCCCATTGACGTTTTCGCTGCAGTTCGCCAGTGGAAAGACACAGCATAATTACATACAATACAAGTCAAATAATATACAAAAGCACCACAACATTTTTTGGGGAAAAGTATGAGCCAAGACACTCTAAGGCGAAAAGCCAAAGGCTGGTTATGTCTGAAGATTTCTTCTTTAGCACTAGCGTCTATGGTGTTAACCGCTTGCCAGTTAACTCAATATCTTCCTTTTAGTGAACTTGCTCCAGTTACACCTGAACAACTTCCCCGTGACACTGGTATTCAAAAATATACGCTTAGCCGCCCTGCTCCATATCAGCAACCAGAACAACAAACATTGTCTCCTCAACAACAGGCAGACTTATGGGAGCGCGTGCGTTTACAACTTGATATCGAAATACCTGACCAAGCAAGTATTGAAGCTCACCGCCAGTGGTATCTAAATAACCCTAGTTATATTCCTCGCGTCACACAGCGTGCCGCGCCACTCATGTACTTCATTGTCGAAGAAATTGAAAAACGTGGACTACCTTTAGAGTTGGCGTTTGTACCTATCGTAGAAAGTGCTTTCGACACATTTGCCTATTCTCATGGGCGCGCAAGTGGCTTATGGCAATTTATCCCAAGCACCGCCTTGCATTACGGTTTGGATATTAACTGGTGGTACGACGGTCGCAGAGACGTTGTTGCTGCAACTCATACTGCGCTTGATTATTTTGCACGTCTCAATGACACCTTCGACGGTGACTGGTTACTCGCTATTGCGGCGTACAATGGTGGGCAGGGCCGCGTAGCCAACGCGATTCGTCGAAATGAATCTCGCGGCTTACCCACGGATTTCTGGAGTTTATCGTTACCACGCGAAACCAGAAATTATGTACCCAAAATATTAGCGCTCAGTAGTTTACTTGCGGAACGTCATCAACAAGATATTGCATGGCGCTTTACACCTAACCAACCGGTACTCGAAATTGTTGATGTAGGACAACAAATGGACTTAGCCTTAGCCGCATCCATGGCGGGAATGGAAGTGAATGAGTTACATCGCTTCAATTCGGGTTATAACCGCTGGGCGACGGCTCCGGACGGTCCTTTCCATTTACTCATGCCGCAGGCTGCTGCCGAGTCATTTCAACGTGCCATGGCCGAGTCCGACCGCACCCAGTGGGTAGAGTGGGAAAGACACCGTGTACGTGGGGGGGAGAGCTTAATTTCCATTGCCCGCACCTATAACACAACTCCAGGCGCGATTCAGCGTGCGAACAATATCTCGGGTAGCTTAATTCGTTCAGGTGACTATCTACTTATTCCTGTAGCAAGCGAAGCTGCTGAAGTATACCAGCTGGCGAGCGATCAACGACGCCAACAACGTCAAAACGAACCAGAAGGTGACCGCAGAATTAACCACGAAGTGCAGGCAGGCGACTCGCTTTGGGAAATTAGTCGCCAGCATGGTGTTGGCGTAAATGAATTAGCACGTTGGAATAATATGGCACCAGGCGATACTTTGCGTTTGGGTCAACAGTTAGCCATTTGGATAGACGACGATACCGATAGTGTTAGCTCTCAATCAGCACCAACCCCACAAGCCATAACGCGTACTGTCGAATACCGAGTTCGCCAAGGTGATTCATTAGCACGTATTGCTAGTCGATTTCGTGTTACTGTTGCAGACATTGAACGATGGAACTCAATCACTCGCGAGCGCTACCTGCAGCCCGGTGAATTACTTAAATTACATGTGGATATTACCCAAGGGGGTTAAGCATGAATATCTTGAAAAGCCTATTTCTGGTTGCTTTGTTGGGTTTCGTGGCAACCGCAAACAGCCAAGAACAAAACGAAAATGAACGCGGCTTTCAGTTAGCATTTACCGGCACGGCCGTTCTTGGGGACGGTACAGAGGTTACCGTAAATTATCCACTAGCTTTCGAGCAACGCAATGGTATTTGGCATTTCCGAGCAGGCTCTCAAGCTGTAGCCATGTCCTCTCCCCCACAAAGTTACAACCTTCAGCTAGCTGTGCTGGAAGCTGACTCAATGGTTTATATTCAAGAATTTGCCAACCGTTATATGCGCTCGTTTAGCGTTGAAATAGGCGAACATAAGCTAGTGCTTGAACCCAGCCTTGCGAACGTTTTATTCGGAATTCGAGTCGCCATTGACGACAACGCGCTTATCTTCGAAAAGCGTACGCCTAGCATTAAGTTTGAACTCGACGAAACCGGCATTGTTGATATCACCAGTGACGGCTTTGTGCGAGACTTATCTTCACGCAGAGTTGAGTAACTCTAATAAGTCGTCTTCGGTTAGAACCGGTACACCGAGTTGCTCAGCTTTAGTCAATTTAGACCCAGCACTTTCACCTGCAACCACCGCTGTTGTTTTACCTGAAACACTTCCCGATACTTTTGCACCTCGAGCTTGCAGTGCTGCTTTGGCCTCGTCACGAGTCATTTTTGACAATGTTCCGGTAAGCACATAGGTTCTACCTGCTAAGTCGTCTGACTTCTCGACAGACTCTATACTCGACCAAGAAACGGCTTGTTCACCTTCCGTCAGTCGCTGAATCACTTCAAGGTTATGTGCTTCTCGGAAGAAGTTATAAATATGTTTGGCGACAATAAGACCTACATCAGGCACTTCCTGCAATGCGTCCATAGAAGCTTCTCTCAGAGGCTCTAGTTCGCCAAAATAATGCGCCAAATTCATCGCAGTTGCTTCGCCAACCTCTCGAATACCTAGGCTATACAAGAACCTTGGCAAGGTTGTTTCTCGGCTTTTTTGAATAGCATTCAATAGATTTTGCGCAGATTTTTGTCCCATCCGAGGCAATACACTTAACTGGTGTAGAGTTAATCCATACAAGTCTGCAGGATCTTTAACCCAATCCCGTTCAACTAATGCATCAATAAGCTTATCGCCGAGACCATCGATATCCATAGCCTTTCGAGAGGCAAAGTGCTTCAAGGCTTCCTTTCTTTGTGCAGCACAAAATAAACCACCTGTGCAACGCGCTACCGCCTCACCCTCAACGCGTTCGACGTGAGAGCCGCAAATTGGGCAACTGTCTGGAAATAAAATAACTTCAGTGTGTTCCGGACGCTCTTCTAAAACCACGCCAACAATTTGCGGAATAACATCGCCTGCTCTACGCACAGTAACCCGGTCGCCGACTCTAGCGTCTAAACGCTCTATCTCATCAGCATTATGCAGTGTTGCATTAGATACCGTCACACCCGCTACCTGCACAGGTTCTAACCGTGCTACGGGCGTTATTGCTCCCGTTCTTCCTACTTGAAAGTCGACACCACGAAGCCACGTTAACTCTTCTTGAGCTGAAAACTTCCAAGCAACAGCCCACCTTGGCGCTCGAGCAGAGAAGCCTAGGTTTTGCTGCTGTGAAATGGCGTCCACTTTAAGAACTACACCATCAATTTCGTAATTTAGCGCGTCTCGTTGCTCTAATATGTACTGATAATAATCAATACACGCTTGGTCAGAGTCTAGTCGTTTAGTCTCTGGACACATTGGAAAGCCCCAGTCCTTAAGCTGCTGTAGCCGAGCATAATGACTGTCGTTGTTTAGTTGTCGTTCCGGTACCACCGCACCCATCGAATAAGCATAAAAAGATAGTTGGCGGCTTGCAGTTATACTCGCGTCTAGCTGGCGTAAGCTTCCGGCGGCGGCATTTCTGGGATTCGCGAAAACTTTGCTACCGTCCTTCAATGCCTGCTCATTCATATGCTCAAAAACGTCTCTACGCATAAATACTTCACCGCGCACTTCTAACCTTTCAGGGAAGTCACCGCGAAGTTTAAGCGGAATAGAACGAATCGTTTTAACATTGTCGGTAATATTTTCCCCGGTACTACCGTCGCCCCTAGTTGCCCCACGAACCAGTAGGCCGTTCTCGTATAGCAGGCTTACCGCAAGACCATCTAGTTTTGGTTCTACACACCAGGCCAACGTAGTCTGAATATCAAGGCGCTCGTGAGCGCGTTTCTGGAAAGCTAGGAAGTCGTCCTCCGACATTGCTTTGTCGAGAGACAACATTGGTTGCTCATGCGTTACTGAGGGGAACTGCCCAGAAGCTACCCCGCCAACACGTTGTGTCGGTGATTGCTCTGAGCGTAACTCTGGGTTTGCCTTTTCAAGATCAACTAAACGCTGATACAGTCTGTCGTATTCTGCGTCTGGGACTGTTGGTTGATCTTGCACATAATATTGGTAATCAAGTTCAAATATGGTGTCGCGTAAGTAACTAACTTCTTCTTCAACGCTAGAAAAATTTAAGGGCACGACTCAACTCCAAAACTATCGTGACGCGCCAGCTATTTTCTGCCTGCGCTCGAATTCTCTAATCTTTTGGTAGGTATGCTGTACAGACTGTTTAGTAATTGGGTTTCTATTGCCATCTAGAACAGCTGCACGCGGCATAGCCTCTGCTATTTTGTTGGCTGCATTGTACATCATGGTAAATGCATTGTGACCGTCTGACTCTATAGGCAAAGTCATAAATAACGCGACCCCGCGAGTCGAGAAGTTCTCGATACCGTCTAAATCAAATACGCCTGGGTTATACATATTAGCGATACTGAACAGCTTAGGCCCTTTTCCTGCGGTATCTTCATGGCGGTGGAAAATATCCATTTCTCCAAACTTCAATCCAAGCTCGGTAAGCGTTTGTAGCAAGATTGCACCCTGAATATCCCCGGAAACGAAAAGGGTTATCACTTCTATGTCATTCTCTTGAGCCTCATGCTCACCGTCAGTCTCGCCTTCAACGCCCGTTTCTTGCTCATCAGTAACATGATCCTGTAACTGTTCATCATCCGAGTCATCCGCTTCACTTGTGGGCTCAGCATGCGGCTCTTCTGCCTCGTGTTCTTCCTGCTCGGGCTTGGATATTTCAGGCTCATCATCAAAACCGAGAGAGATTTGTTCTGCGCCAATCGAAGGCTCTTGCCTAGGCTTCTCTTGCTTGGTGACCTGCTCTTCTTCCAGCTCTTCGAAAAGAGTTTGCTGTGAGAGCGATGGTTGAGCAATCGAGGGTTCTTTCTTTTCTTTAGGACCTTTCTCAACCAAAGGCTTTTCTTTAACCGGCTTTGCTTCAGTCTTTTTATTTGATGCTACGCCAGACACGCTAGAGCTCGTTGCTTTAATAGTTCGTACTTGGCCTATACCGTCTTGGTCGAATCCTGAAGCGTCTACTTGGCGACTATTCGTTGCTTCAGTATTTCTATGCGCACCCTGCTTTTTAGACCGCGGATTTCTGCGCGCCCCACCTTGCCCTTTGCGGATACTCCAAAGGCCATGCCCAAGCAAACCTAAAATTACGATTAATCCCAGAACAATGAGAATTATGCGCACGCCGTCCATTCCTATTCCTGTTTCTTATAATTAAGACGCTTCCGCGAGAGCTACAGCTTCGTCTACGTCAACTGCAACCAACCTTGACACACCTGGCTCTTGCATAGTTACCCCTGCAAGATGAGTGGCCATTTCCATCGCGATTTTATTATGACTAATGTAAATAAACTGCACCGATTCTGACATTTCTTGCACTAAACGGCAAAATCTCCCTACGTTCACATCGTCGAGTGGTGCATCAACCTCGTCGAGCAAACAAAATGGAGCTGGGTTCAGTCTGAAAATAGCAAACACTAACGCTAACGCGGTCAAAGCTTTCTCCCCGCCAGACAGCAAGTGTATGGTGCTATTTTTCTTGCCCGGAGGTCGCGCCATAATGGTTACGCCCGTCTCGAGCAAGTCGTCCTCGGTTAAATCTAAATATGCCGAACCACCGCCAAATACCTTCGGAAACAAAGCCTGCAAATCAGCGTTTACCTGATCATAAGTTTTCTTAAATCGGCTTCTCGTTTCACGGTCTATCTTCTTAATGGCGTCTTCTAACGTTTCTAGCGAAGAAGATAAGTCTTCATATTGATTATCTAAATATTCTTTACGTTCCGACTGCGCCTCGACTTCGTCTATTGCCGCAAGGTTTATTGCACCTAATTGCTGAATCTTTCTTGCGCGTTCGTCGAGGGCTTTTTGCCATTCCGTTTCATTTGCCTCTTCAGGCATGTTTTCTAAGACCTCTTTTAGTGATACTTGTTCCTCACTAAAACTCTCTAACAATGCATGACCGCGCTCGCGAGAAGCTGCTAGTTCCAACTTCCGGCTTTCCACCTTCTCTCGTTGTGCCGCGATGCGCTCGTGCACTGCCGACTGTCCCTTATTTAATACACTTAACTCTTCTTGAATAGCACTTAACTGTTCTTTTACAGTGACAAGCTCTGTTTCCGCACTTTCTCTTTGCATTAAGTGCTCGGCTAGTTGTTCTTCTAAAAGCTGAATCTCAAATTCGTAGCTTTCATCGTCTACTTGTGAGCCTTGCCTTTCAGAAAGCTCTAACAATGTTTTTTCTAACCGCTGAATATGCTTTTGTGCGTGAACAAGTTGGCTTTTCTTCTCCTGCTCTGACAATTGAATAGTATGCAGTTGGCTTTGCGCGTCGGCGACAGCCTGGCTGCTGCTCTCAGCATTAGCTTTTACCGTAAGACCTGAGGTTTCATGCTCATTCATGGTCGGTCTAGCCGCTTCTAATTGCTCTTCAAGACCGAGCATTTTCATTTGGCCTTCTTCTTGTTCGGCCACAAGTAAAGCAATCGACTCTTCCAACACAACCTTCTCATCCGCCAGCTTGCGCACCTGTTTTTCATGTCTCTCAAGCGCAGAGGCAGCATAATTAAAGCGTTCTCTTGCCTCTGTTGCAGCACGCTGCGCGTTTGCTAACGATTCTTGCTGCTGGTCAATATCTATATCGGATTGCGCTAGCTGTTGTTCAAGCTCAGTAAGCCTCGCTTTGTTCTGAGTAATTTCTGCCTGAGTCGTTTTAAGGTTTTCTTCTACATCTGACAGCGCCGACTGCCACGCCAGCACACTGTCTTGCTCACCGGTTTGTGAGAGTAAAAAGTCTTTCCCCACTACACGACCGTCGGGTAATGCCACTGCGCGCCATTCAGAGTTCAATAGTAGTTCTTGCGCTTCTGCCCAACTTTCAGCCGCAGCAATGCCATTAAATAAACTTGAAGACGTCATTTTACCGCTCAATCGCGCCGCCAAAGCAGGCAACTCAACGTTTCTCTGGGCAGGTAAAGTGAAGAATAAACCTTTAAATTGATTCGGGACATCTGTTACCGCGCCTGAAATAACGGGTGCTGATAGTGCGCTTTGACACCATAGCTCGACAGCTTGTCGCCACTGCTCAGGGACTTCTAGGTACTCACTAACTGTACCGACAACACCGTTCTCTTCAAGCCAGCCTTTAGAAAAGTTATCTAGCTCGACTTCCTGAGACTGAATCAACTGCTTATACGAAGCTTGTTGACCTTGCAATGTATGCAGTACTTCTTGTTGATGATCGTTAGCTTCTCGCTGTTCCGCTATTTGCTCTTTAATGGCTTTTTGGAGTTCTTTTTTAGCGTGCAAAAGCTCTTTCTGCTTCTCTTCGTCTTTAGCAAGTTCTGTCAGCTCTTCCTCAAGAGCTTTAGGGCTGGCAGGAGCTTCCGTTTTCAATAACTCAAGTTCGGAAACAACTGTGTCAAACCTTGCTTGCTGTTGCTGTAACATTTGCTGATTAGCATTAAGCTGAGCTTGCGCGAGAGAAATATCTTGTTCAACTTGCCGAACATCTGCTTGCAGTTGCTGCCATTTTTCGTTCCAAGCGTTCAACCTTTCCTGTGCTTGCTCTTGGTGAATAAGGCGCTCTTCATAAACCTCTTGCTGCTGTGCGAGTGTTTCTTCAACATCCGAGATAACACTATCTAAAGTAGCCAACTGCTCCTGCTCACTTGCCAGTTCTTCTTTTGCAAATTTTATCTGCTGTGAAATTTCTTCTTGTTGCTTGCGCTTTTCTTGTGCCAGTTGACGTTGGTGACGAATTTGCTGCTCCACCGAAGTGACTTGGCTAGATGCTTGATAAAATTTCTCTTGAACTTGGTCAACCTGCTCTTGTAAGTCGAGCTCTTTTTGTCGAAATTCAGTTTGCCCACGCTCACTTCCACGTTGTTCGGCTAACCATTTCTCTAACTCTGTTTCTTCTGCTTGAAGATCTCGTTCAACACGGTCGCATTGCTGCTGGTAATGAAGCCATTTCAAAGCTTGCAACTGGCTTTTAAAGGTTCTTTCTTCTGCTTTTAGCGTTTGGTAACGCTTTGCGGCCGAAGCTTGTCGCTGAAGTTTAGCCAGTTGTTGACCTAACTCTTCTCGGACATCAGTCAGGCGCTCGAGATTTTCACGCGTACGGCCAATACGACTCTCCGTTTCCTTACGACGCTCTTTGTACTTAGAAATCCCAGCAGCCTCTTCGATGAATACTCGAAGCTCCTGTGGTTTAGACTCAATAAGGCGAGAGATCATGCCTTGTTCAATAATGGCATAGCTACGAGGTCCAAGCCCAGTACCTAAAAACAGGTCCGTTATGTCTCGTCGGCGACACTTTGCATTGTTCAAAAAATACAACGACTGAGCGTCACGTGTAACAACTCGTTTTACTGACACCTCATCAAAGTCAGCAAACTCACCTTGTAACCTGTGATCTTGGTTGTCGAATACTAATTCAACACTAGCTTGCCCCACTGGTTTGCGGGCTTGCGAGCCGTTAAAAATAACATCGATCATTGCGTCACCGCGCAGATTCTTTGCAGAGCTTTCACCCAGCACCCAGCGCACTGCGTCAATCACATTCGACTTGCCACAGCCGTTCGGCCCGACAATGCAAGTCATTTGCTCAGGAAACGCAACTTTGGTGTTATCTACGAAGGATTTAAAACCCGCGAGTCGGATGTATTTTAAACGCATTTGTTCTTTTTGTTGTTATTGAAGTTCCAGTGTAAAACCATAAAAACTTAGGCACAACTGTTTCTCACTAATCCACTCAACAATCTCTTAAGAAAGCTTCCAACCTTTGCAAACTTTCGTGTCGTGACCATACTTGATCTCCCTTGAATACAACTATGGACAGTACAGCAGCAAGAGGAATTAAGGATGATTCAATCACAGTACGAAACCCGCTACAACGCGTTGTTGCGGACATTAGAAGATGAGTGTTTACCCGCATTTATATTAAGCCAAAAAGGTTTTGTATTAGCGGTAAACAATCAGTGCGAACGTGTACGCACTACGCCAACCCGCACATGCTGGCACGACTACTGCCTCAACCAGCCCGACTTCGAAAGTAAAGCCCTTCCGCACAAGGGGCAGTCTATTGCATATCTGAATACAGCTCGAGAAGTACAAGTGGGTACATTACTCATGACCAAGCTAGACGCCGGCGGACATCATATCTTCGCTTTTATCATTCCCATACAACATGACCAAGACGAGCCTCTTGGCTTTATGATTTTTGAAGCTCAAAAGCAGCTCTGCTTTTGGTCTGATCAAGCTTCAGAACTTCACGACGAGTCCCCACGGTATGGCACCAAACAAAATCTACAACAATTTTTGAGTTGGTATGAGCCTTGCCAGCGCGACCGTTTACTGTATGCCATGCTGCAATGTGAAAAAACTCATGTGCCACAGCAAGTCACATTAAAAATTGCGCACTCGAAGCAAAAAATTCGCTACTTATGGTTAACTCTTCCGATTCAGGATAAGCCACTAACCTGCGCATTCATTCGAGCTGTAAAACGTCCCATAACGACGAACCGCACCAAAAATATTCCCGTTGAGATCGAAAAGAGCGGCTATTGAAGCCGCTCTTTTATCAAAAAAATTCAGAAAATTTTAGGCGTTTTCTAATTCGGCAATTTTCACTGACCAAATTGCAGGTCCTTGTTGGTGAGCATTTTGTCCATTACTGTCTACAGCAACAGTTACTGGCATATCTTCTACTTCAAACTCGTAAATAGCTTCCATTCCCAAGTCTTCAAATGCTACTACCTCAGCCTTTTTGATTGCTTTCGCAACAAGGTAAGCTGCACCACCAACGGCCATTAGATAAACCGCTTTATGTTTCGCGATACTCTCTACCGTTGCTTGGCCCCGTTCAGCTTTACCGATCATGCCTAAAATACCGGTTTGGTCCAGCATCATGTCGGTGAACTTATCCATGCGAGTAGAAGTTGTCGGCCCTGCAGGTCCAACAACTTCGTCGCCTACAGGGTCAACTGGACCCACGTAGTAAATGAACTTGTTAGTAAAATCGACAGGTAGCTCTTCACCCTTGTCTAACATTTCTTTAATGCGTTTGTGAGCAGCGTCACGGCCGGTCAGTAATTTACCCGACAACAATACAGTTTCGCCCATCTTCCAAGAGGCGATGTCTTCTCGCGTTAACTCATCTAAGTTTACACGGCGTGCATTGTCGCCCACTTCAAAGGTAATGTCCGGCCAATCTTCTAATTTAGGAGGCTCTAAATGAGCCGGCCCTGAACCGTCAAGGTGGAAATGAACATGGCGCGTAGCCGCACAGTTCGGAATCATGGTTACAGGCTTAGATGCCGCATGCGTTGGCAAAGAATTAATCTTTACGTCAACGACTGTAGTTAAACCGCCTAAACCTTGAGCACCGATACCAAGCTTGTTGACACGTTCGTAGATTTCTAAGCGCAACTCTTCTTCGGCATTTTGTGGTCCGCGCGCAATAAGTTCCTGAATGTCTACAGGTTCCATTAACGACTCTTTAGCCAGAACTGCAGACTTCTCTGCTGTACCGCCAACACCAATGCCTAATATTCCAGGAGGACACCAACCTGCACCCATTTTCGGCAAGGTTTCTACTACCCAGTCAGCAATGTTATCGCTAGGATTCAACATCGCCATTTTGGTTTTGTTCTCTGACCCGCCACCTTTGGCGGCAATCATGACTTCAATTTCGTCACCCGGCACCATATCGATATGCACCACCGACGGTGTGTTGTCTTTGGTGTTTTTTCTTGCCCCTGTTGGGTCTGCCACAATCGAAGCTCGCAATGGATTATCTGCATTGGTGTATGCGCGTCGCGTTCCTTCATCAACCATTTCTTGAACAGTTAAGTCAGTTTTGTCCCAGCTCACACCCATACCTACTTTGACGAAGCAGG
The DNA here is from genome assembly GCF_004344885.1 of Lysobacter sp. N42. Classification (NCBI taxonomy): domain Bacteria; kingdom Pseudomonadati; phylum Pseudomonadota; class Gammaproteobacteria; order Lysobacterales; family Lysobacteraceae; genus Lysobacter; species Lysobacter sp. N42. Next base: position 265,999 of record NZ_SKFB01000001.1, on the reverse strand, counting down.
TAACGATACCGGTGTCTTGACACAAAGGTCTGCGCCCTTGCGCCGACATGCGTGAATTCACGAGCATTTGTGCAATAGCATTTTTTGCCGCTTCGCTTTGCTCTTTTTCGTATGCTTCAGCAAGCGCTTCAACAAAGTCGATTGGGTGGTAGTAAGAAATAAATTGGAGTGCGTCTTCAATTGAATCAATAAAGTCCTGCTGACGAATAACAGTCATTTAGACCTCCTGTATACAAACATCATTGCACGCTAATGATGTATCGATTTAATGCCGAAAAGTGTGCGGTATGATACTCTCTTCGTCGTGTTCTCGCCAGTCGTTAGAAGCAGGTCCATGTCATCAAATACAATAAAATTGATTGAATTGCCCTACGCTAAATGGGGAAAAGCATTAGAAGTTTTCTCGCGGTTCGCTAACGAACCTTATGCCATGCTTTTTGATTCTGCCAATTCAAATCATCCAGACAGTCGTTTCGACATTCTGGTACGAAAGCCTTACCAAGTAATCGAGAGTAGAAATGGGGTTACTTTTGTGGATGGCAAATCTATCGCCCAAGCTGAGTTTTTCGAAACCTTAGAAAGCTTAGTGCATCCACTTAGCGAAAACTTGTCGCTAGAGAACGAATCGTTAGAAAGTACTTCCATGGAAAACAGCGACCTACCGTTTTTAGGTGGGGCTTTGGGTTACATTGGATACGACATGGGCAGAACTATTGAACGTTTGCCTACAAAAGCAAAGCACGACATTAATTTACCTGACGCATGTTTTGGCATTTATCAGCGAGCATTGGTTTTAGACCACAAACACCAAAAAGTCTTTGCTGTATCTCCAAAGCAAAGCACCCGCGACAGTGAAATAGAGTTTTGGCAAACACCGTATCAGCAAGAATCAAGCGATAGTTTTCAACTTACCTCGGCTTGGCAAAGCAACATGACTCAGCCTGAATATGAAAAGCAATTTGAGCAAATAATTGAGTACTTGAAGGCTGGGGACGCGTATCAAATCAACTTTGCACAACGTTTCCAAGCATCCTTTCAGGGCTCCAGTTGGTCTGCGTATTGTCACCTTAGAAGCCACAACAAAGCTCCGTTCTCAGGCTATATTCAACTGAATGACGGTGCTGTACTGAGCCTATCACCCGAGCGCTTTGTGAAGGTGACAGACAACAAGCATGTTCAAACACGCCCCATAAAGGGAACTCGCCCCCGAGGCAGTTCCGAAAAACAAGACCAAGCCGAAGCTCAAGCGCTATTGGCAAGTGAGAAAGACCGTGCTGAGAATCTCATGATTGCAGATCTACTTCGCAATGACATGAGTCGCGTTTGTATGCCAGGTACAGTTCATGTACCCGAGCTTTTTAAACTCGAGAGCTTTCCAGCAGTTCATCACTTAGTCAGCACTGTTGTAGGTGAACTCAATCCAAATTATTCCGCTTTCGACCTTATGCGCGCTATGTTTCCGGGCGGCTCTATTACTGGAGCGCCAAAAGTAAGAGCGATGGAGATTATTGAAGAGTTAGAGCCACACCGACGATCGGTTTATTGTGGAAGCTTAGCTTACTTCTCAAGGCATGGTCGAGCAGACAGTAGCATAACTATTCGCACCCTTTGCACAACGGAAGGTCATATTTATTGCTGGGCCGGTGGTGGTATTGTCATCGACTCCACCGCGGAAATTGAATATAGAGAAACTTTCGACAAGGTTGCTAAAATTTTACCTTTAATGGAACAACCCCACTGAATGGCAAACTATACGTTAGAAGAGCTGCACGCTAGGTTTTCTCTTCATCAGCCTAGTTACCCTACTTGGCCACAATTAGACTGGCAGCCAAGCGGTGTTCTTGTGCCTATTCGGGACAACAATGGCGAGCTCGAGGTGATACTTACGCGGCGCCCTGCGTTTATGCGACACCATGCCAATCAAATTTGTTTCCCAGGGGGGCGGCGTGAACCCTCTGACATAGATTTAAGAGCTACAGCACTTAGAGAAACCCATGAAGAATTGGGGATTGCGCCAGAAGCTGTAAATGTAATAGGTACACTACCTCCGCAGCCCGTTTTAACGCGATTTGTTATTCAACCTTTTATTGGCATCGTAGAAACTCATGTTGAAATAGTGCCCGACGCCAACGAAGTTTCAGAAGTGCTTGTGGTTCCGCTTGCGGAATTAGTTGAACAAGCAAACCATTTGCAAATTAGCCGCAATAATTCCATGTATCCAATGGTGCACTTTATTCCATGGCAAAATAGTCTGATTTGGGGCGCAACGGCCGCAATTATTCGCCGCTTAGCCGATCAGCTTAATCCATCTGGCCAAGAAGTGTACCGACCAGTGTTTTAGAAGCTTGCTATACTGATTGAAAATCACCACACTACGCACCATGTTCATTTCCAAACCCATCAAGAGTAACTAAAAGAATTTATATGATAAGTGTTTTCGATATTTACAAAGTAGGTATTGGCCCTTCAAGTTCCCATACGGTTGGCCCAATGAGAGCCGCCCGAGAGTTCCTTATGCAATATGAGAATGAAGGAGGTAATTTAGCGGACGTTACTCATATAAAAGTCGAGCTCTATGGTTCTCTTGGCCAAACGGGTAAAGGTCATGGTACCGGGAAAGCCGTTATATTGGGTCTTGCTGGAGATGCTCCGGAGACTTGTGACACAACTAAAGTCGACAGCTTTTTAGAACAAGTCGACAAAGAAGAAACACTAAAGTTGCTCGGTAAGCATGAAATTTCGTTTCCTCGTAGCGGAGCAATTCAATTTCATCGCAGAAAAACCATGCCTAAACATGCCAATGCGATGGAAATTATACTCTTTAAAGACGACAAAGAGTTGTTTAGCGATCTTTATTATTCCATTGGTGGCGGCTTTATCGTGCGTGATGCAGAGTTCGACGAAACTCTGGAAGAAGCTATTGAGCAGAACAATAAGCCCATTCCCTATCCCTTTGACACGGCAACCGAGTTAATGGAGCAATGTAAAACAAACGGATTACGTGTTAGCTCTTTGATGATGGCGAATGAAAAAGTATTCCGAAGCGAAGACGAAATTCGCTCAGGTCTTGTCCATATTTGGAACACCATGTTTCAGTGCATCGACACCGGAATTAAAACCGAGGGCATCTTGCCAGGTGGACTGAAAGTTCGTCGTCGTGCACCAGCGTTTTATCAGCGTCTTAAAAACGAAAAGTCTACAGATCCTATGCAGGCTATGGACTGGGTGAGTCTGTTTGCTCTTGCAGTGAACGAAGAAAATGCAGCCGGTGGTCGTGTAGTTACAGCTCCGACTAATGGTGCTGCGGGCATTATTCCTGCGGTTATGCGTTATGCAGACAAGTTCATTGAGAAGTTAGACGATGACGCAATTTGCAGATTCCTGCTCACTTCAGCGGCGATCGGTATTCTCTACAAGAAGAACGCTTCTATTTCAGGTGCAGAAGTAGGTTGCCAAGGTGAGGTTGGTGTCGCTTGTTCAATGGCAGCAGGCGCGCTAGCTGAATTAATGGGCGGCGACATTAGCCAAGTTGAGAACGCCGCGGAAATTGGCATGGAGCACAACTTAGGCCTAACATGTGACCCAGTGGGTGGCCTTGTTCAAGTTCCATGTATTGAACGTAATGCAATGGGTGCTGTGAAGGCTATTAATGCTGCTCGATTAGCTATTCGAGGCAGTGGCGACCACAAAGTGTCTTTAGACAAAGTAATTAAGACAATGTGGGACACAGGCAATGACATGAAGACAAAATACAAAGAAACCGCACGCGGTGGTTTAGCGGTCAACATTACTGAGTGCTAAACACTCTGAGTTGTAAGGTTCAAAAGCCCACGTGTTAAAGCGTGGGCAGTTTGTCTAAATCGAACAAAGCATCAATATCTTCTTGGTGTCGAAGTGGCATAGCTTGCTCAATTTTATCCTTCGTAAGGTGTGGCGCAAACCCCTCAAGAAAATCGTACATGTAGCCACGTAAAAAGGTGCCACGGCGAAATCCAATTTTGGTTGTGCTCGGCGCAAACAAGTGCCCTGCGGGTATTGCCACTAAATCAGAGTCTCTGCTTGGTTCATAAGCCATTGTAGCTAACACACCAACGCCTAACCCCATACGAACATAAGTTTTAATCACGTCCGCATCTGTCGCTGTAAACACTATCTTGGGCTCTAAGCGTGCTTTGTTAAAAGCCTCGTCGAGTTGCGAACGTCCAGTAAAACCATAAACATAAGTAACCAATGAGTACTCGGCTAGGTCTTTGATTGTAACCGTGTCAAGCGCGGTTAAAGGATGTCCCTTTGGAACCAGCAGCGAGCGATTCCAGTGATAACAAGGCAACATAATAAGGTCTTGATACAAGTGCAGTGCCTCTGTCGCAATCGCAAAGTCGGCAACACCTTTCGCCGCCATTTCACTTATTTGCGAGGGCGAACCTTGATGCATATGTAGGCTTACATCTGGGTATCTTTTTATAAAATCCTGAATTACACCGGGTAACGCATAGCGAGCCTGGGTGTGTGTAGTAGCAATATTCAACTTACCTTGCTTCGGGTGAGTATGCTCAGCCGCTACAGACTTTACAGCCTCTACCTGGCTTAGAATATTCTGAGCAATCTCGATAACTTGCTGGCCCGCCGGGGTAACGTGCGTTAGATGCTTACCACTTCGTCCAAAAATTTGAATACCAAGTTCATCTTCCAACATACGAACTTGTTTGCTTATTCCTGGCTGAGAGGTATAAAGGTGTTCTGCAGTTGCAGAAACATTGAGATTGTTATTCAACACTTCTACGATATAACGCAACTGTTGCAGCTTCATGAGAAATTCCGTGAGGTTGTTCTATGATTTGTTATTCCTAATTCTTATGAGAGTGTCAGTATCTATGCCTCCTGTCAAACAAAACGATAACCTCGATTTCTCGTCCGTTCTTGCAGCAAGCGTTCACGACATGAAAAATTCGTTGTTTCTTTTGCTGCAAGCTATTGAAAGTGTGGCTGAAGAAGTAGAAAAACCTCAACCTCGACGCCAACTTGCCGATATTCATTATGAGACACAAAGACTAAACACAGGATTAATGCAACTGCTGAGCCTTTTCCGTCAACAAAAAGATGAGCTTCCAATAAACAAAGAAGAGCATTTTTTAGACGAATTAGCGGAAGAGCTTGAGGCGAGTAATCAGTTTTATGCAGCTCATCATGGAATTGAGTTAACTACTTCGGTTAAGCATGATGGCAGTTGGTTTTTTGACCAAAACTTAATTCTTATTCTAGTCAATGATGTGATCATTAACGCTCTACGTTACGCGAAAAGTAAGGTTGCGGTTGAAATAGGTGTAGACACAATCAACAACGAGTTAGTTATAGAAATTGGAGACGATGGAAGCGGCTACCCACTGTCTATGCTCGATGCAAGTAGAACTAGCCCGCAGGCGATGGAATTAGATTCAGGCCGGACCGGATTGGGCTTATATTTTGCTAAGTTGATTGCGCAAGCTCATCAAGTGGAAGATCGTAATGGCAGTATTTTTCTAAGTAATGACAGTGCATTAGGAGGTAGCTTATTTACGCTAAGGCTACCCTAAAACAATGAACTCAGGTAGAGTATTAGATTAAATAGGAAGCGATTAACGCCAATATGCTTATAACCATAATAATTATACTGATACTCGCTTTATCTGCGCTTGCCGTAGGCGTAAACGCGATTCAACAGCATAAGCAAAAAACCGACCTAGAGCGCCGCCAACAATTGCTGCGCTATCGTGGGGTATTAGATCAAACTGAAGACCTCATTGCAGTATGTAGCGACTTCCCCTTAGGCAAATCTATCGTTCAAGTACTCCGTGTTAGAGCTCGCGATGCTCTGAAACTACTTGTGGACATTCAACCCAAGTCGAACGATCTAAAAACTCGATTAGATGAATACGAACAGGCGATTGCGGCATACAACCCAGAAGACAAAGGACTATTGCTAGAATCCTTTACCGTACCAGAAGGTGACAAGCAGATTGTCACTATGATTAAAGCACTAAAAAGAATTAGGCAAACGTTGCGTGCTGAACACGGTCGTAACCGCGTCGATAGCCAAACCTTCCACGAAGAAGAAACTCGTATCGAAAAGCTCCTTATTAAGATTAGCGTAGAGAGTTTAGTTCGCAGAGGTGATAACGCGAAAAAGTCGAACATGTTGGGCTCTGCTCGTCAGTACTATGAGAAAGCTGTTAAAATGCTAGGAGACACAGCGGTAACAGACGATTACGTAACTGAAAAGGCGCATTATATCGACACTCAACTCGAAGAAATCATGTCGCAACTCAGAGACTCTAATGCTGCTGATGCTAAAAAGCGTAATAAGAAAGACGATTTAGACGAGTTATTCCAGCCGAAAAAGAAATGGTAGTACATGAGCTTTAAAGACCAACTCAGCCAACTAGTTTACAGCACTGACACCGGACGTATCGACCAAGAAAAGGAACCAGAATCCATCCCAGATGGTGATGGCATTGTTCGTATTCGTCGAGAAACTAAGGGTCGGAAAGGCAAAGGCGTAACAGTGATTGATGGACTTCAATTAGGTTCAGAAGACCTGAAGCAGTTGTCTAAAAAGCTTAAAAAGAAATGTGGTGTTGGCGGCAGTGTGAAAGACTTTACCATTGAAATTCAAGGCGATCAGCGTGAAGTGTGCAAGGCATTGCTGGAACAAGAAGGTTATACCGTAAAGTTAGCCGGTGGTTGACCTGGCCAAGTCATAACTTACCCGAATAGTCTTACCTTCGTTTAACCATTCTACATTTGCGGCAAGTTCCTTAATGAGGCTCAAACCTCTGCCATAACTCAATTCAGAAAATTCAATAGCTTCATTTTGCTGAAGGCTAGTTAACCCCTCCCCTGAATCAGTCACTTCAAAATATATCTTTTTATCTTCAGGTACATAATTTACGTTAATTTCTACATGACCTTCTCGTAAATTATCTAACCGCTTCTCCCGCTCAAGGTAATACTTTTCAAACCCCTCGTAGGAGTTTTTCAAAGAGCTGTCCATACCCAGAAGACCATGATCGATGGCATTCACATATACTTCCGACATTAAAGTGAATATTGCAGTGGCGTGAGCTCTGAAACCCTCTACGGCTTTAAATGCACGTAATATACGCGTAACCGGATCATGGCTTCGAATCTGCTCTACGTTCAAATGAACCCGCAGTTCAAACGGCATGGTAGAAAGAGCCTCGGGCGTATGTGAAACATTGAGTTGCGTAGGCACGCAATCTAATACCGCTAACGTAATATCGTCTTTTTGTTGGTGGTTTTCGAGGCGGTCGCAAATATCTTCTTTAATTTTGTCAAAAGAGTAACTATGTCTTTCGAGCAGATTGATTACACCATCCATCCCCATCATTTTACCCGAAGGCTCCACGAACTCAGTCAATCCATCTGTAGTTAGGATAACTTTACTACCTAGCTCTACGGCGAAAGAGGTAATTCCAGAGTCGAATTGCTCGTTTTCTAGGATACCCAACGCAACGTGCTGTGGCGTCAAATAATTATGTAAGCCACCATCTGGGTCAATCAATGCCGGTGGCGTCATTCCACCATTCCAATATGAAATCCGTTCTCCAGAAGCCGAGAGCTCCATAACCACCGCAGCACAAAACATATCTTCAGGTAAAAGTTGCTGCAACCGTTTATTAAGTTCGCTAACTATCTCGGTAATTGAACTACCTCGTGACGCCATAGTGAAAAATGTTTGTGACGTCGGTAATGTTCCTATGGCTGCCGCGAGCCCATGGCCTGTAAAGTCTCCAAAAAACAAATATAGATTTCCCAGTGGCCCACACGCGGTAAGAAAGACATCTCCGTTAAATTCAGATTGAGGAAGAAACAACGATTGAAGTTGATTAAGTTTCGGTAGGTTCTTGTCCAGCGCGTTACTAAAGATATGTTGAACAATTCGATACTCTCTCTCAGTACGAGAGTTAAAGTACGCTAGCCGCTTATTTTTCTCTTCTAAACTTTGGCTTAAACTTCTTGTTCGCATGTGCGCTCGTAACTTCGCACTTAAAATTAAAGGATCAAATGGCTTACTGATGAAGTCATCTCCACCCGCTTCAAATCCTCTAAGCAAGCTTCTTTTGTCGTCGAGTGCTGTGATAAATATAATGGGTAAATGGACATGCCCTGCCAGCTTCTTGAGCTCTACTGCAACCTCATAGCCTTTTAATCCTGGCATAATAACGTCGAGTAACACGATGTCTGGGTTAAATTCCGGATAGACCTCAATAGCCTCTAAACCGCTATCTACAGTTAAAGGGGTATAACCAAACTGAGCAACCATGGTGCCTAGTTCGTGACGAATAATAGACTGGTCGTCGACGATTAAAACACGCACAAGCTTTAGTCGATTTGAAACAACTTGTCGAATCTTGAAATATCTAGAATATTTCTGATTTCAGAGCGGCAATTGATCAACTGAATAGACTTTGCAGAGGTTCCCAAGGCCTTACGCATATTGAGCAACATACCCAATGCGGCACTGTCGATATATTCGGTTTCGCGGAAATCGATAACTATATTAACGGGTTCATTGCCTATCTCAGAGTACGCTTGGCGAAACTCCTGTACCATACTAAAGTCAAATTTCCCTTTCACACGAATGGTAAACTGCTTCCGATCGCTAGAGTATTCCGTAAAAAGGTTCATGTTCGTACCTCAAGTGCTGTTGTTATTAAAATATGCGCTCTAATGCTGCTAGTCTACCCCTGTTTTGAATATGCTTAAAGCTTGTCAAACTCTGACGTTTGCCATACTCTCTGAGAACAACGATGTGTGTTTAAAGGGTTTTGAACCTAAGTATGGCTAATTTAACGACTGACCAGTTATCAATTCTTCTTGTAGAACCCTCTGACGTTCAGCGCAAGGTTATCCTTCGTCATCTAGAAGAAGAAGGCATAACCCATGTAGAGTCAGCCGGGTCGATTGAAGAAGCTAAAGCGAAATTACCATCGTTCCAACCGGATCTTGTAACCAGCGCCATGTACTTCGCAGACGGTGAAGCGATGGATTTACTGCATTTCATTGGCGAGCATCCTGCTCTTGAACAGACTCTATTTATGCTGGTTTCAAGCGAACACAAACGTGAACATCTAGAACTCTTCAAACAAGCCGGTTGCATAGCAATATTACCTAAGCCCTTTACGTCAAAAGACTTACAAACTGCAATAAACGCCACGCTAGACCTTATAGCACCAGAAGACTTTAACCTCGACCACTTTGATGTGGAAGATCTTAGAGTGTTACTTGTCGACGACAGTAATCTATCGCGTCATTATTTACGCCGAGTTTTTGAGAGTATTGGCGTGTCGAGTATCGTAGAAGCCGCGAATGGTAAAGAAGGTGTATCGGCTGCTGAACACAATGACTTTGACTTAATCTGTACCGACTATCATATGCCGGAAATGGATGGTAGAGAGCTTGCAGAAGCAGTGAGAAATCAGCCCGGACACGAACACATTCCAATTCTTATGGTTTCGGCACGGGCTGACGAATTACAGTTAACTCAAATTGAGCAAGCTGGTGTGAATGCTTTAACCGATAAACCATTCGCACCAGAAATCTTGCGTAGAACACTAAAACAATTGTTAGATAACGAATAAATTACTTATTCCGTTATTCTCTCTTGGTACTTCTCGAACAATTGCTTTTGCTTACTTGTAAGTTCTACTTCTCGCCCTTCTATAAACATCATTGACAGGTCTTGTCCAAGGTGATCAAGAACGTCGCCGCGAGACACAATCAACGTCGCCTGCTTACCTACTTGAATCGAGCCTAGAGTATCTTCAACACCCAGAATCTCGGCTGCAGACAGCGTAATTGAACGCAATGCTTGTTGGTATTCAAGACCGTACGCTACGGCATTACCCGCACCGAAAGCTAAGTTACGACTGTCCCAGTAACCGGCGTAACCTATCGCAAATTGAACACCAGCTTCATAGAGCTTAGCCGGTGTAGCATATGCCGTGTCATAAGCTTCGTCTTCACGAGCAGGCAAACCGTAAGGGGATGTAAAGACAACTGGAAGGTCATTTTCAACCAGTACGTCGGTCATCATCCAAGCGTCACGTCCACCTACAAGTACCATGTCAAAGCCATACTCTGCATTGAACGCGAGGGCTTCTTCAATTTGACGACGATCATTGGCGTGAATAAATAGCTTCATGTCACCTGAAAACAAACCTCGCATAGCTTCCCAGCGTTGATCGATACGGTCTTGGTTGCCGCTTGTACGAGCATGATGATAAGCCTCAGCAGTTGTAAACACGTCTTGGAGTTCACGGCGAGCTTCGGCATTTGCTTCACGTTGCTGTGCTGGAGTTCTCCACTCCCACCACGCATTGTTTAAACCGGTTCTAGGCCAAGTTACATGCATTCCCAGCGAGCCCAATTGCAGTGCATCTTGCCAGTTCCAACCATCAAGGTGCATTAAGCTAGACTGACCTCGCACAAGGTCTCCTTCAGGGACGATCAACGAATGAGTAATACCTAGGTAGCGAACCGTAGGAATGATCTCGGAGTCGGCGTTAAATGCATGGTGCGCAACCACTTCCGGCGTCACGTCACCCACTTCTTCCACGTCGTCGGTAGGTCGAGCTTGTTCTAGCTCAATTAAACCCAAGGTTGTGTCTATAGCGATCAGACCAGGGTAAATATGCTGGCCTGAAACATCAATAACGCGTGTTCCTTCTGGTGCAGTGATGTCTCGACCTATAGCGGTAATAGTGTCGCCGGTCATTAGAATATCTGTTTCAGGGTAAGTACCGCTAGAAACCGTATGGACGGTTCCACCCTGTAACAAAATAGACTGCTCTGATGAACTTCCCGGAGCTATGTTGTGAGCACTCACTGAGAAAGAAACACATGCGATAATACTAAATATAAACTTTTTCATTAGTGTAGCTCCCTCGTTGCCTGCTCAAGCGCGTGACTATGATAAATATCTTCCAACCAAACATCATGGTTGTCGTTACAATGCCATTCTGGCTGTGCCTGACGATAACCTCCACGTGCACCGCGGTGAGCTTCCTGTCCTGCATTAAGTACAGCTTCAATGAGCATTTCTCGCTCTTCAGCGATCAATGCTCGTTGTGCTAAATCATCACTACGGTCAAAGTACTTACGCCCTTCAATCCAAGTTTGTTGTGGTTGCGCATAGGCAGACAACGGATGTTCGTTCCAAATCACAAAGTCCGCATGTTTACCCGGCGTTAAGCTACCCACGTACTCGTCAATGCGAAGCTGCATTGCAGGATAAATAGTCGCCATTTTTAAAGCTTCATGCTCATCCATATCGCAATAACGAACAGATTTAGCAGCTTCGGTATTCAAACGGCGCTGCAAGTCACGGCTGTCAGAGTTAATACTCGTTAACACGCCCTGTTCCATCATTAAACAAGCGTTAAATGGAATAGCGTCATAGGCCTCAAACTTAAAGGCCCACCAGTCGGCGAATGTTGAGGCGCCGGCGCCATGTTCCGCAAGTTCTTCTGCTACTTTATAGCCTTCAAGAATATGCGTGAACGTTTGAATTCTAAAACCAAGGTCTTCAGCAACAGTTAGCAACGACAACACTTCTGATGCCACATAGCTGTGTACGTGAGTAAAACGCTCACCCTGCAGAATTTCAGCTAGAGCTTGCAGTCGATAGTTCGTGCGAGGCGGCGCAGTTCTGCGTCTCTCTGAACGGCTTAAGTCGGCATACTGCTCTTGAGCTTCTGTATATTCTTGTGCGGTCTGGAAGTAGTCACGCATAATCGCTGCTACACCCATACGCGTTTGAGGGTAACGTGCGGTGTATAAGTCACCCCAGTTACTTTGTTTCACGTTCTCACCAAGCGCCATTTTGATAGTTGGCGGTGTTTGGTCGAACTTCAGTCCTTCGGCACTCTCGCCCCATCGCAATTTAATCGCTTGGCCTTGTCCACCAATCGGGTTAGCCGAACCATGTAACAAGTGAGCTACTGTTGTTCCACCAGCCAGAGAGCGGTAAATATGAATGTCATCTGGGTTAACAACGTCACCAATACGAACTTCTGCAGTAACGGCTTCTGTACCCTCGTTTACACCTTGCGAGATAGCAATATGAGAATGCTCATCAACCATACCTGGTGTCACATGCATACCGGTCGCATCGATAACTTCATAACCACGAGGCGTAGACAAGTCGCGACCAATACGATGGATACGTCCGTCGCGCACCAACATATCAGCGTTTTCCAATACACCTTGGTCGTCTGCTGTCCAAATCGTGGCGTTACGAATATGAAGATTCATTTGCTCTGGCTGACTTTCGCGACCAAAACCTACATTTGGATAAGTTAAACGGCTAACGAACTCCACAGGCTGTTGCGCATCTCCTGAGTTTTGCTCAGAAGCGCTACTTTCCTCATCATTTGCAGTGCTCGTTGCCACGATAGTGTCTAACGCCCCACCAGCACTCTGCGCTCGGCCAGCTAGTGTAGTAACGGTTTCCCTTTCTAATTCGAAACGATAAGTCCCCGGCATATCTAAAGCGGAAAGGTCTGCCAAAAACTTCAACTTGTCGTCTTCAACGCGAGCGTCACGTACTGAAATTTCTTCATCTTCAGAAATCTTTAACGTCGCGCTTACTCTTCCAGAGTCACTTACTGTCAGGCTAAGGTCATGGTCAAACAGCGACATTGCATATTCACCAGAGAAAGAAACCGGATGCATGTTACCAATTTCTTGTTCTTCACCCTGCAACCAAACGGAGACAATTTCCCCGTCTTCAAATAAGTTTCCACGAGCCACAACAAAGTCAGCGCGATATCCTGGAGAAATTCGCCCCACCTGCCCTGACACACCTGCTTGTGCTGCTGGAATTGTGGTTAACGCGGCCAGAGCTTGTCGCTCAGACAATCCATAATCCACTGCTTTGCGGATATTTTTCCAAAAGTCTCGTTTGTTGTCTAAACCGTGCATCGTGAACGAGAAGCGCACTTGAGCTTGCTCCAAAGCCGCTGCGTTAGCTGGAGCACGCTCCCAGTGACGCAAGTCAGCAAGAGAAACGTCTAGTTCAGAGAACTGATCACCCATTTCTGGAGCTGCTGGGAAGTTTACCGGAAGAATTAGGTCTAAATCGGCTGCTTTAATTTCATCAATTCGAGAATACTCGAAACCTGAACCGACACCAGTAAAAGGCACTGAGAACTCAGCAAACACACGACGTGCTCTTAAAAGATTTAAATCATCAGAGGCTTCAAAAATGACGCGCTCTGAATTCAAACTTTTCAAGCTATCCAACGCGCTATTAAACTCTACAGGGCCCTGTAAAGTGTTTAAGCCTGCAGCTTCTGCATACCAAGCAGCGTCAGAAAGCGTTTGACGAATCAACGCTATGCTACCCATAAGAGAGTTGGGGTACTGTTGACTTGAGCTACCTTTGTCAAAAGATGCTGCATGGTGGCCCACAGCATTATAAATAATGTCGTTTGGTAGTTTATCGGCAAGAGAAAGCGTCGTGGTTCGGCCTCGGAAAATGCCGTCCATTCTTACCGACTGCACAGAGGTAAAGCCATGCTGTACATAAGACTGTGCTTCGCTAGCATCAGGAGTTACTGTTTCGAACCACTGCTGTTCTGCGTGCACCGCTGCATTACTCGCATTACCGCCTTGGCGCTCATTCGTATAAACAGGAGCATTGCTTCTGCCACCTCGTGGACGATCACCTGGCTGCTCAACACCGTAATTACTGTAAGCGTCAATAAAACCTGGATATACGGTGTAACCTGTAGCGTCTACAACACGCGCTCCAGAAGGAGCTCGATTACTTCGTTCAATGCTCTGAATTAAGCCGTCTTGAACCACAAGCGTTGCATTCTCGATACGCTCACCAGGCTCGGTGATAATAGTTGCGTTAGTTAACGCTACAACGGAAGGATTGTTGTTATGAATTCCTTGCACTGGCGTGGTTTGATCTGCCAATGCCGGAAAGGTTCCTAACAAAACACTCAATGCAGCTAACTGAAACTTTCCCCTCATGTGTTTTTCCTCACAAGAAATTTTAATACACCCATTTCTCCTTTATATTGAGAAGAATAGCAAGTCTTCGTAGACGAATGGATAGCACAGAACGACCAAAAAAATGCCATAATCTTGTCATACGAAAGGAATACAATTTCAACCCATCAATGCTAAGGCATTCAGGAGATGTTCTATGAAAGGTAAATTCAATAAGCTTTTAGCAAGTGGCTTAACAGTTCTATTATTAAGCAGTGCAACCTCCGCGCTGGCACAATCGGATGAAGCACAAGACGCTATCGAGTATCGCCAAAGCGCATTACAACTTATTCGCGCCAACTTCGGCGTTATGGCTGACATGGTGCGTGGCGATGTTGAATTTGACGCCGCAGTATTCGCGCAGAAAAGTAAAAACTTATCTCACTTAGCACATATTCCATGGGACGGCTTTACCGGCGCGGGTGCAAACACTAGCGAAGGCACTGACGCACTGCCAGAAATCTGGGAAGACTGGAGTGACTTTGAACAAAAAGCACAAGCTTTAGTAGACGCATCTGCAGAGTTAGCGTTAGCCGCCGAAGACGACAATATGGGTCAGATAAGAGCGAAATTTATGGCTACCGTACAAACGTGCCGTGAATGCCATAACAATTACCGCGCTGACTAAATCAACAAAGGAGTTGTACTTGTGAAAGTTTGGGACGGATTTATACGTGGTTTTCACGGCCTTCTAATTATCGGTATTCTATGTTTATGGTTTACCGGCGGTAAACCGGAATACGTCGATTTACACCAGCAAATTGGTGTTCTCATGCTTTCACTCGTACTCACTCGTTTTATTTGGGGCTTTATCGGAAGTGAAAACGCTCGCTTCAGTTATTTTATAAGCTCACCCAAAGCGACCTTAAACTACATTAAGAATTTTAAATCTGAAACGCAAAAAGATCTTGGTGTTACCCACAACCCGCTAGGTGGTTGGTCTGTATTACTCATGCTGGTCATCATTCTGAGCCAAGGAATAACAGGCTTGTTTACAGACGATGGTATATTCTTTCGCGGGCCTTTAGCCCCTTGGGTAAGCACCGACCTAGCTTATACGCTTACTTCAATTCACCACTCATTGTGGTCAGTCCTAAAAATACTCATCATTCTTCATATTTCAGCAATCATAGCTTATAGATTTCTAGGCAAACCTCTCGCTATGGCCATGATTCACGGAAAAAAGGCTATTTCCCCCGCACCTCAAGTTCGCCTCGTATCTGGCTGGTGGGGTTACTTATTGCTTGCTGTGAATGCAGCATGGCTAACATGGCTTTTGGGGTAGTTCTCATTTTAGATATAGCTATGATAGTCTGAAGGGCCACTAAGCAAATTTGGACAAGCCATGAATTCTGTTTTAATTGCAGATGACGACTTTATTAGCCTTGAAGTACTTAAAGCAATGCTAAGCTCTTACGAGTGCCAAATTGTAACTGCGGGCGATGGCGAGGAAGCTTTAGAAAAGGCTCAATCATGTACCCCATCGCTAATTATCTTAGATTATGAAATGCCTAAGCTAAACGGTGCGGAAGTCTGCGAAAAGCTGCGTACGCA
Source organism: Lysobacter sp. N42 (assembly GCF_004344885.1). Taxonomy (NCBI): domain Bacteria; kingdom Pseudomonadati; phylum Pseudomonadota; class Gammaproteobacteria; order Lysobacterales; family Lysobacteraceae; genus Lysobacter; species Lysobacter sp. N42. The sequence goes on along the minus strand of NZ_SKFB01000001.1, from coordinate 250,384 downwards.
AGAGGCGTTTATACACACTCCAATCATTGCGCTTACCGGCCATCAGAGTTCTAACGAGCTAAACGCATGCCGAGAAGCAGGAATGAACCATACGCTCCATAAGCCCGTTTCCCCAGACGCTTTAGACGAAGTGATGCAACAATACCTATAACGACTTAAACGTAAAACAGCAGTGACTCATAGGCTAGTTGCACGGCTTGGGCTTCTTCTGCGCTTCCACCTTTGTCGGGATGAGTACGATGAATTGCTCGCCGATATGCATCCTTTAATTCGGACTTTTTACTTGGCAAGGCTTCCAGAGAAAGTGTCACTAATGCATCATCTTTAGACACACTGGGCGGGCGACTCTCTTCGATAAACCCTGACCAGAATTGATTCAGTAAAGATTCCACATCGGCTTGTGTAGTTTTTTCCCACTCATCCCAGTCGAGATAGTATTTTTCAAGTTTATCTTCGACAACTAAACCCGACTGCCCGGCGTCGTATGGCATTAACCGAATATCTAAAGCGTCAATATTCAAATCAAGGAACTGCTCTTTCCGCCATTGTTGGCGAATTTTATATAAGCAATGGAAAACTAAGAAGTGGGTTTGAAAGAGTGAAAGCTCTCCGTGTAAAGCTTTCTTACTCAAAATTTCATAGGGCGGAGATTGTAATTTTTGAATAAGCTCAAATTCCTTTAGCGAACCCACTTGTGCCAAAAGAATAGTTTCTACAGCGGTTTGTATGGCTTCTTTATTCATATTTGCCAGTGTACAGACAAAAAAAATCCCGGCAAGTGCCGGGATTTTCGTGTCGAGAATTAACCCAACTTTTCTTTGATACGTGCAGATTTACCGCTACGCTCGCGAAGATAGTAAAGTTTCGCACGACGTACAGCACCACGACGCTTAACTTTCACGCTGTCGATTAATGGGCTGTGAGTTTGGAACGTACGCTCTACGCCTTCACCACTAGATACTTTACGAACTGTAAAAGCACTGTGTAAACCACGGTTACGCTTACGAATTACAACACCTTCAAAGGCCTGTACACGCTCACGGTTACCTTCTTTAACTTTAACATTGACGATAATGGTGTCACCTGGAGCGAACTCCGGTACATCTTGCTTCAATTGCTCGTTTTCGAGCTCAAGAAGAATAGCTTTATTTACTTTAGCCATCTGTTTTCTCCTCCTAGATAAACCACCCGATTAACGTTCTTCTTGGTCGACAATTTTCGCCAAAATATCTCGTTGCTCGTCAGTCAGAGCTAGGTCATTGATTAAGTCGGGTCGCCGTTCCCACGTTCTTTTTAAAGACTGTGTTAACCGCCACCTGTTAATTTCTTCATGATGTCCGCTGAGTAATACAGCAGGCACCGATTTGCCATCAAGAACTTCAGGTCTCGTGTACTGTGGGAAGTCTAACAGCCCGTTTGCAAAAGAGTCCTCTTGCGCTGAGTCGTTATGTCCCAATACACCAGGAACCTGCCTTGCCAATGCATCGATAAGAACCATCGCCGGTAACTCTCCGCCCGAAAGCACAAAATCGCCAATCGACCACTCTTCGTCGATATCGCTTTCAATAACACGCTCGTCAATTCCTTCGTAACGCCCAGCTACGAGAACCAGCGAACGAGTTTGACTTAAACCAACAACACCCTTTTGATCTAAGCGTCGACCTTGCGGCGACAAATAAATCACTTTGGGTTTCGTACCAGAGCTCTCTTGAATAGCTTGCTTTGCGTCGGCTATCGCCGCTCTTAAAGGCTCTACCATCATGAGCATTCCAGGACCACCACCATAAGGCCGGTCGTCCACGGTACGATGCTTGTCAGTTGTGTAATCTCTAGGATTCCACGCGTCTACTGAAAGCAAACCTTCTTTAACTGCGCGTCGTGTTACGCCGTATTCCGTAATTGCACTTAGCATTTCCGGAAACAGTGTAACCACCCCAACGTGTAGTTCATTAGCCATTAGAAATCCGCAGGCCAGTCTACCGTTATCGTGTTCGACTCTTTGTTTACTTCAGTCACATATTGAGACTGAATAAACGGAATCAAACGTTCACGCTTTCCGAAGGCATCGTTACTGTTTGCAGTTACCACTAAAACGTCGTTAGCAACTGTGGACAGTAAGTGATCCACAACACCCATGTCGTAACCTTTTTCATTTACAACACGCATGCCTGCAAGATCACGCCAATAAAATTCGTTCTCTTCAAGCTCCGGCAATTCACTTGCCGGTACGGCAATCTCCATACCCGTTAACAGCGCTGCTGCGTCTCGGTCTTCAATTCCCGCTAATTTCGCAACTAAACCTTTATTATGCCAGCGCCATTGGCTGACTTCAGTTTGTTGCCATGCACCTTTACGGCCAATAAACCACGGTGCATATTCAAATATTCCTGATGCTTCGTCCGTAAACGCGTTGATTCGAAGCCAACCCTTGATCCCGTAAACAGCACCAAGCGTTCCTAAAACTACGAGATCTTCGTCCTTTACTGCGTCTGAAGTCATCGAATATTTAACCTTAGGCTGCTGCTTTGTGTTCGCGAACAAGTTTCGCTACACGATCAGAAAGTTGGGCACCTTGGCCTAACCAATGATCAACGCGACCTAAGTCAATACGTAGTTTTTCTTCCTGGCCACGAGCCAGAGGGTTAAAGAAACCGACATTTTCGATGAAACGCCCATCACGAGCATTACGACTGTCAGTAACAACCATTTGGTAGAATGGACGCTTTTTCGCGCCACCCCGTTGTAAACGAATGGTTACCATTACCGTCCTCAATTAGTTCTGGTTTGCAATTTTTCAACTGCAAAATGAATGTTCAAAGTTAAAGTACCCCTCAACCTAGATTGAGAGGTCGCACGATTCTACGGATTTTTCGCCAAAAAGCAAGTAAAAAGGCTGATTAACGGCCACCAGGAAACATTCCAGGCGGCATTTTTCCGCCCATTTGGCGCATCATTTTAGCCATGCCGCCGCCTTTCATCTTCTTCATCATTTTTTGCATTTGCGTGAACTGCTTTAATAAGCGGTTCACATCTTGTACTTGGACACCAGAGCCAGCAGCGATTCTGCGTTTTCTTGAGCCTTTAATAATGTCAGGATGATTTCGTTCCTGCGCGGTCATAGAGCTAATAATGGCTTCCATGCGCAAGGTCGACTTGTCGTCTAGTTGCCCCTGCATTTTGCCCGCCATTTGTCCCATGCCTGGCAACTTATCCATTAGTCCCATCATGCCACCCATATTCCGCATTTGCGCCAGCTGCTCACGAAAGTCTTCTAAACTAAACTTCCCGCTTTTCATGACCTTTTTGGCAACTTTTTCGGCTTTTTCCTTATCGACTCTTTGTTCAACTTCCTCGATAAGACTCAGGACATCGCCCATACCCAAAATACGACCAGCGATACGGTCTGGATGGAATGGCTCTAGCGCAGTGTTTTTCTCACCAACACCAAGGAACTTAATGGGTTTACCCGTGATATGACGAATAGAAAGCGCAGCACCGCCACGTGCATCACCGTCAATTTTAGTAAGAATGACACCAGTAAGCGGTAGAGCTTCGTTAAACGCTTTCGCTGTGTTTGCCGCGTCTTGACCTGTCATGGCGTCAACCACGAATAAAGTCTCGATCGGCGTAATGGCTTGATGAAGGTTTTTAATTTCCTCCATCATTTCTTGATCAACCGCTAATCGACCAGCGGTATCCACCAATACAACATCAAGAAACTTTTTCTTCGCGTGCGCAATTGCAGCGTTAGCAATATCTACTGGCTTTTGTTCTGTGCTTGAAGGGAAAAACTCAACTTCAACCTCTTCCGCCAATCGCTCTAGCTGCGCTATCGCTGCTGGGCGGTACACGTCGGCACTCACCACCAAAACTTTTTTCTTTTGTTTCTCTCGCAAATGACGCGCAAGCTTACCCACACTTGTGGTTTTACCCGCGCCTTGCAAGCCCGCCATCATGATTACGGCCGGAGGTTGAGTAGACAGGTCTAACGGTACATTTGCTTCGCCCATGGCTACTTCTAGCTCGGTGCGAACAATTTTTACAAATACTTGCCCAGGGTTAAGGTTTTTATTGACCTCTACACCCAGTGCACGCTCTTTAACCTTAGCAATAAAGTCTTTTACTACAGGAAGTGCAACATCGGCTTCTAACAGCGCCATTCGCACTTCACGTAAAGTATCTTTGATGTTGTCTTCAGTAAGACGCCCGCGCCCGCTAATATTCTTTAAAGTTTGCGAGAGACGTTCACTTAAATTCTCAAACATGTTTTCTTCCTGTCGACAAAGTTTTCGGTATTATACTTAAAGCATTTGGGTTTGGCGATGAAACCGCTTATAATCTCAAAATCTTAATGCGAATCATTCTCAAAAATCAGGATAATAAAATGACTGCGCCTATTCTTTCTAGCACACTAGCCCTTCTGAGCCTGGTCGCTTACGCATTTTCTATTTATTTCCTTAACCAGCGATTAACTGCCTCTCGTACTTTGCAGCAACGCGTTACCGTTACCAGCGTCAGTGCAGTCGTACTTCACGGTTTCTTTATCGCCATCATTATTAACAGTATGGGAATGGAGTCACTCGACTTCCTGACCGCTTTTACAGCAATTGCTTGGCTATTAGGCGTTTTTTCACTCAGTAGAGGGCAACAGCTTGCTTCGCTTATGTTGCGCCCGGCCATATTTGGCTTTGCCTTAGTCAGCGTTATTCTTGCGTTATTGTTCGCAGGTTCATCGAGCCAAACCACCGGTAGCTTATCGGTAGGATTGGTTGTACATATCGTATTGTCTTTGTTGGCATTTAGTTTGTTATTACTAGCCACTTTATACGCGCTGCAAATCCTTCACCTGAACAAGGTATTAAAACAACGTTCTGCAAAAGCGTTAGACGAGCGCTTACCGCCGCTTATGTCTGTAGAACAATATTTCTTTCGTCTTCTGACTGCCGGCACAATAGTGCTTTCGCTAGCTATTGTCGCAGGTTTCTTGTTTGTAGATAACTTGTTTGCCTCTGAACAGCTCCATAAAACAGTACTTTCTATCGCCGCTTGGCTGGGCTATGGCTCAATTATTGCGGTTCATTACTTCAATGGAGCACGCGGTCGTCCAGTTGTTATTTGGACGATTATTGCTTCAATTATTCTAAGTATTGCGTATTTTGGTAGCCGAATTGTTCGCGACGTGATTATCTCTTAATCACGTTCGTTGAAAAGAGAACTTGACATCCTCGCGCGCGTCCATACATTAGTAACCTCGTATTCATAACAGGAAAATAACTTGGACGAACTTCCCCTTAGTACGCTGTTTATCGCACTAGGCATTCTGTTACTTATCTCTGGTTACTTTTCGGGCTCTGAAACTGGCATGATGTCGGTTAACAGGTATCGCCTGAGACACCTAGCACAAAGCGGCCACCGTGGCGCGAGGCGCGTTTCTTTCCTGCTCGACAGACCCGACAGGCTGATCGGTCTGATTCTTATCGGCAACAACCTAGTAAACATAGCCGCATCGGCTATCGCTACCATTATTGGTATGCGCCTTTACGGTGATTACGGTATCGCTATAGCCACCGTTGTACTGACACTTATGGTACTCATTTTTGCCGAAGTAACGCCGAAAACAATTGCTGCATTGCATCCAGAGCGCATTGCTTTTCCTAGCTCTTGGCTGCTTAAGCCAATGCTCAAAATATTCTACCCATTAGTTGCAGCTGTTAACTTCATTACCAATGGTCTTATGCGCATGATGGGTATTAACCCACAAGCTGCAGGAAAGGACACGTTGTCCGCTGAAGAGCTTCGTACTGTAGTTCACGAAGCAGGCCAACTCATTCCGTCTCGACACCAAGAAATGTTACTTAGCATTCTCGATTTAGAAAAAGTGACCGTAGACGACATCATGATTCCGCGCAACGACATCAATGCTATTGATATCAATGCAGACTGGGGCGTAATTACGCGCCAGTTAATTAATATGCAAAACACGTTGGTCGTATTGTTCCGCGGTGAAATAGACGACGCAATCGGCTTCCTTCACGCCAGAGACATGGTTCGACTCATTACTAAATACCAAGATGAAGCCGACAAACCCTCGTTAGTAAGAGCTGCGCGTGACATTTATTTTATTCCAGAAGGAACGCCGCTGAACGTGCAACTTGTGAAGTTCCAGCAAAATAAAGAACGCATCGGGTTAGTTGTTGACGAATATGGCGACATTCAAGGTCTAGTTACACTAGAGGATATTCTTGAAGAGATCGTGGGTGACTTCACGACAACAATCGCAGGTCAAACAACCGATAACATGACCCGTGAAGAAGACGGCAGCATGGTAGTTGAAGGAACGGCTAACCTACGAGAACTCAATAAAGAGTTGCAGTTAAACTTCCCTATCGACGGTCCAAAAACACTCAATGGCTTGTTAACAGAGCATATTGGAGACATTCCAGACAGCGTCATGTGTGTGGAAATAGCGAACCATCGCATTGAAATTATCGAAGTCACCGATAGTGTGATTAAAGAGGTTCGTATCCTGCCTAGCACTCGGAAAAAGTCCAGAAAAAAAGCGAGCTAAGCTCGCTTTTTTAAATTACTTTTCTAACCGAAGAACAAACGCCATAACCATCCACGGTTCAAGTCTTTCTCACAACCCGCTAACTGCTGTGCATAACGCGTAGAGCGCTCATCGACCTGACGCGCCACGCGGATTAGCCACTGCTTCTGGTTATAGCTTCTGCGCTGATAGCCACCCCAACCTTCGTGATAGTTGAGATATTGGGCATAAGCATCCCACTTCGATACGCCGTTTATTTGCTGAGACTTGCTAATGAACCACCCCATAAAGTCGATAGCGTCACCGAAGTTGTCTCTGCGCGCTCTGCGACTTCCTGTTTCACGAATATAGTCGTCCCAAGTCATGGTTTTTGCCTGAGCGTAACCATACGCGTCACTAATCCGGCCCCAAGGGATAAAGCCTAGAACATAGCGGCGAGGAGGCTGAGCTCGAGCTTGGAAGGAGCTTTCTTGATACATCATCGCCATGGGTACATGAATAGGAGCGCCCCACTCATCACGCATTCGTTTAGCGTCTTTCCACCAGTCGCGACGTTCTTCAAATATATTACAAATATTTTCCGGCTCTCGGGGCGGAGCCGTTGTACAGCCCGCAAGAGAAGTCACTAAAATCGCCGAGGCTGTAAGCGCTAAAAATTTTTTCTGCATTTTTTTGAACCTTTTTCTTATCCCGCACTCATACTTACTGAAAGGTTAAGATGTAAGCCTTCATCCCCTGGAAAAGTTGTAAATCTTATTTAAGCGCGCCCCATTCGGCGCGCTGTTTTTTTTCCTGAGCCCTATTAAAGTAAGCTTCCAAGAACTCAGCAAACGAACCTTCAGAGTCTTGCTCTACTTTGGCTTTTGCGCTTAAAGACTCTTCTCGCCATTGTTCAACATGTTCACTCGTATAAAACTCCAGCGAGCTAGTTTGCAACTGCTGTTTATACTGTTCAGCCCAAACCATTGCTGGATGCTCTTGATCACCTACAGAATTCTGAAGATGCGCAGACAACTTGCCAGACATAGTCTGCTCAGGGTCTTCGATAGCAACCGTTAGTTCATTGATTACGTCGTGGTAAGGCGTGCTTTCACGAGATTCATCTAATGCTTCAGCGATAGGTTGAAACGCTTCAAAAAGGTTTTCCAAACGCTCTTGTACTGAAATGGCTCCAGCTTCGTCGGTTAGCACTAGGTGCGGCTTTCTTCCCTCAAGTACAACCTCAGTCACCAAACGTTCAGTATCTAATTGCTCTTCAATAGACAGGTCAGCACTCGGTGAAATTAAACAATGTAATAAAAACATATCAAGGAAGCGCATTTGGGTTTCAGTAATACCTACTGAGCTCCACGGGTTTACATCTAATGCTCGAACCTCAATGTACTCAACCCCACCCCGCTCTAGGGCTTGTGTTGGAGTTTCACCAGATTTCGCAACTTGTTTAGGGCGAATTGGCGAGTAGAATTCGTTTTCAATTTGTAAAATATTGCTATTGAGCTGCTTCCAGTCATCACCCGCACGAACGCCAATAGCCTCAAAAGACTTTGACGGCGTGAACACGGCTCTGCGCAAGCCCGCGACATATTCTTCCAATGAGTTGTAAGTTATACCCAACTCAGCTTGCTCTTTGTTGGTGTAGCCTAAATCGCTCATTCTTAATGAAGTGGCGTATGGCAGTCCCGCCCAACCGCCAGGATATTTTTCTAGCTCAAGATCGCCATTTGCGTGTTTCAGGAAAGACTGGCAAAGCAAAGGAGAAGCCCCGAAGAAGTATGGAATAACCCAAGCTAACCGCTTGAAATTACGTATAAGCGCAAAATAACGGCTCGAGCGATATTCTACTGAGTCAATTTCTCCGTTCGCCTGCGATAACGCTTTCCAAAACGAGTCTGGTACAGAAAAGTTATAATGCACGCCGGCAATCGTTTGCATCATCGCGCCGTACCGATGAGTTAAGCCCTTGCGGTATACTTGCTTCATTTGCCCTGTGTGCGAAGAACCATACTGCGCAATGCGAATATCACTTAATTCGTTTACATAGCACGGCATACTCAATGGCCACAGCAATTCGTCACCAATTGCGTTAAACGTAATACGGTGGAGATCACGCAACTGAGCCAGTGTTTCTTGTACCGACCTTGCCACAGGTGTGATAAATTCCATAAGAGCTTCAGCATAATCTGTGGTGATATGCGGATGCGTAAGCGTGGCGCCCAACTGACTTTCTGGGTGTAACGTGGTTGCAAGACGTCCTTGAGGTGTTATGCGCAGTGCTTCGCGTTCAATACCTCTTTGTAAATGTTGCAAGCTACTACGAATTTCCGGTAGCTCCAACAAAGCGTCTGGCGCAAGTCCATAATGTAACTGCATAACGTTCCAGTTAATGTTTGATATGATGCCGCGTAGTTTGCCACACTCTACAGAAAAATACATACAAAGGAGCTGCGATTGAACGCAACATCTCGTCCAAAAATCTGGACTTGGTTCCAACACGGATACTGGTTATTTAATGCCTTAGGTTTGGTATGTGTATTTTTGTTACCCAAAACGCCAGCTGTTGGTTTGCTGGTGGTTTTACTACTTGCCTCATTGGTTTATGGCTGGAAAACACGTTCGGGTTGGAAAGACAGCGAGCTTCATACAGCAACAGCTTCACCCGCATTTTTTGCACCAAGTAGCACACAATTACTCCAGCAAGTTTTTAACGATTTACCCAATCGAGTTTATTGGTTCGACCAAAATATGAACTTTTTGGGTGCAAACCAAGCGTTCCTCAAAGATTTTGGCTTTCAACAACCTGAAGATATCATTGGTGAAAGTGTTGAAAACTTTGAAAGCTTTCAAGCCAATCAAGCCCTATTCAACTTCACCACAGAAGATTTGAAAAATCAGGACAAGAACCTCCCCCGAGAGCTGTCGCTACAAATTACAGATGCGAACAACCAACAACGCTGGGTAGAGCATAGCTGTGTTCCTTTATACTCAGAATATGGCGAAGTTATTGGCGTGTTATGTAGTTACTACGACATTACTAGTGTACGCGCGGCCTCTGAGCAAATGGAAAAAGCGAAAATAGCTGCGGAACAAGCGAAAGATGAAGCAGAACATGCGAACCAGTCTAAAAGTGACTTTCTTGCCAATATGAGCCACGAAATTCGCACGCCGATAAACGCTATTGTCGGAATGGCTAACCTTACATTAAAAACCGAGCTCGACGCTAAGCAAAAGCGTTACTTGAAAGTCATAGACAGTTCCTCTAAAGCTCTTCTCGGGGTTATTAACGATATCCTCGACTTTTCCAAAATCGAGGCTAATAAGCTTACGATTGAGCGAATTCCTTTCGACCTCGACGAAGTCTTAGGCACACTAGCCGATATGTTCGCCTACAAAGCCTATGACAAAGACCTAGAGTTTATTATCAACCTTCCAGCAAATATTCCCACGATGCTGCTGGGCGACCCAATGCGCTTAAGTCAGGTGTTGATCAACCTTGTGAGCAATGCCATTAAATTTACCGAAGAAGGTGAAATCTCCGTAACCTGTACTTTGCTCGAGCAAACTTCCAGTCAAATTTACTTGCGTATTTCGGTTACCGACACTGGCATAGGTATGAGCGAAGAGCAGCGCGCAAACCTCTTTCAGGCATTCACCCAAGCCGACTCTTCTACCACGAGGAAGTTTGGCGGAACAGGTTTAGGACTCACTATTTCGCGTCGTCTTATTACCCTTATGAACGGAGATATGGGTGTAACCAGTTCGCAAGGACAAGGTTCTACCTTCTACATTGAGTTGGCGTTACCTATTCAAAGCGACCAAGACGTGTCTCACCATCAACTCATATTAGAAAAGCTAAGCGGCACGCGTATTCTTGCCGTAGATGACAATTTAAGTACTCGTGAAATGCTATACGAAACACTCCGCTCATACGACATGGACGCAAAAGTGGCACGAACAGGTGAGCAAGCTCTCGATATTCTACATGAGGCGGTGAAAAACGGAGAGCCCTACCAGGTAATGCTCATCGACTGGCGGCTACCTGGCATCGACGGCGTAACGTTAGTAGAGCGCGTACACCAAGAGTTTAGTGAAGAAAATTGCCCGCAAATGATTATTGCGACGGGCTACTATGCTGAAGAATTAGCTGAAAAAGTTAAACAAGTTGGGGCCCGAGACTTTATTACCAAGCCTTACACAACAAACACGCTTGCGCGCGTCATTTCTTCAGCGGTATTCAAGACAAAATCACAGCTTGAAGACGGGCAGGCTTCGAAATCAGAACACAAAATTTCTGAGTCACTACGTAACGCGCCTATTTTGGTCGTCGAAGACAACGAAGTGAACCAGCATGTGGCCCGAGAAATACTGGAAAACTTAGGTTTTCAGGTCGACATTGCAAATCATGGGCAAGAAGCCGTAGAGCAAGTTCAAAACCGCGTTTACGCGCTTGTTCTTATGGATATTCAAATGCCTATTATGGACGGCTATAAAGCTTCAGAGTCGATTCGACAGCAGTTTAGTTATCAACAACTTCCTATATTAGCGATGACTGCGAATGCAATGAGTGGAGATATAGAGAAGTCACTGGCTGCTGGTATGCAAGGACATATTCCTAAACCTATCGACGAAGAGTTCTTGATTAACCAGATCAACAAATGGGCATTACCAGGTCCATACGAGCAGAAAGAAATTAAACCTAAAGTAGAAACAACGAGCGCACCCACTGTGCGTTACCCGATTGTAAAGGGTGTCGACTTCGAAGGTGCCTTAAAGCGCCTTAATCAGAACATAGGCCTTTATATTAAATTGGTGTCGCAACTTGTAGCACAATACAGACAAAGTGCTCAGAAAGTGTCTGACTTCATTTATAAAGGAAAGTACGATGAAGCCAGACGTTATTTTCACACCTTAAAAGGTGCGGCTGGTAATTTAGGGCTAAATGCATTGCACAAAAAGGCAGCTGCGTTAGAAACTGCAGCAAGCGCGGAAGACTCCGGGGCAATTGCAGACCAAATTATGGGGTTAGAGACCCTGCTCGATCAAGCAGAGCAAGCGTCACATGACTTACAGATGGTTCAAACTGAATTAAACAACGAGACAAAGCAATGATTAGACTACTCTTCTTAATACCACTAGTGCTCTGCCTCATTTGGGTATTTTACTTACAAACAAGGGGCTACAGCCTCAAACAAGGAAAACAAGGGTTCTTGTATATCCTCATTTTCAGCTGTGTTATCGCTGCGTTTTACACGTTAATGATGTGGCTTACGCAGCTCGACTAGTTCATTTAGCCAACAAGTGCCAATAGAACACCTGCAGCAACCGCAGAGCCAAGTACGCCGGCGACGTTTGGTCCCATGGCATGCATCAGCAAGAAGTTCTGCGGATCGGCTTTTAAGCCTTCCTTGTTCACCACTCGCGCGGCCATAGGCACTGCAGACACCCCAGCAGCACCAATAAGCGGATTTATTGGCTGCTTGCTAAATACGTTCATAAGCTTCGCCATAAGCACGCCGGCTGCTGTTCCAATAACAAAGGCAATCGCACCGAGTACCAAAATGCCTAGCGTTTGCACCGATAAAAACTTGGCAGCTGACAACTGTGCGCCCACAGACAAGCCAAGGAAAATCGTTACAATATTAATGAGCTCATTCTGCGCGGCACCACTTAGACGCTCTACTACGCCGCTTTCGCGCATCAGATTCCCCAAGCAAAACATTCCCACCAAAGGAGCAGCGGTAGGCAACAGCATCGCAGTAAGTAATAACACTAACAATGGAAATAGAATTTTCGCACGTTTAGACACAGGCTTAAGCTGCACCATACGAATTTTTCGCTCTTTCTCGTTTGTTAATAAACGCATAACCGGCGGTTGAATAATCGGTACAAGAGCCATGTAAGAATATGCAGCCACAGCAATGGGACCCAATAGTTCTGGTGCCAACTGTGATGCTAGATAAATAGCGGTTGGACCATCTGCCCCACCAATAATCGCGATAGCCGATGCTTGTTGAAGTGTAAACTCGAGTCCTGGCACAACATTCAAAGCCACCGCACCAATCAAGGTTGCGAAAATACCAAATTGAGCCGCGGCGCCAAGTACCATGACCTTCGGGTTAGCCAACAATGCGCCAAAGTCCGTCAGTGCACCAACACCCATAAAGATCAGCAACGGAAATACACCTGTACTGATACCCGCCGCATAAAGGTAATACAGCAAGCCACCGTCTTCGTTTAATCCGGCCAATGGAATATTGGTCAGGATGGCTCCAAAACCAATAGGAAGTAGTAGCAAGGGTTCAAACTTATGGACTACGGCTAGGTAAATAAGCAATAAGCCTACCGCTATCATCGCAGCCATGCCGAGAGACAGCGAGCCAACTCCTGTTGACTCCCAAAGTGTATTAAGAATGTCCATTTTGGTTACTCTCCCTGCAGGCTAATTAACGCCTCTCCAGTCTGAACACTTGCGCCTTCTGCGACGTGTAAATCTTGAACTATGCCGCCCTCTTCAGCTCTGATCTCAGTTTCCATTTTCATCGCTTCAAGAATAATAACGACATCCCCTGCTGCGACCTGATCACCTTTCTTCACAAGGATTTTCCAGACGTTGCCTGACAATGGAGCATTTATTTCAGCACCATTTCCAGTCGTGCTAGGAGCAGGTTGAGCATCTTCTTTTTGAGATGAGGTTTGTTTAATGTTTTGCAGACTACCATTCGGACCTACTTCAACATTGAACACCTTGCCGTCCACTCGCACATCATAAGTTTCTGAGCCGGTATTTGATTGAGGAGTTGCTGAACTGGTCGTTTCTTCTCCCGTTGGAGCTGGCTCAAAAGCATCTGGGTTATTTCTATTTTCAAGAAACTTAAGCCCTACCTGTGGGAACAACGCATATGTGAGTACGTCGTCATCTAAATCTTCAGCAAGTTCGATGTTAGACGCTTTGGCTTTTTCTTGAAGCTCACTCTTGATGCTATCAAATTCGTTCTCAAGCAAATCCGCTGGTCTGCATGTAATGGCTTCGCCACCGTCAAGCACGCGTTTTTGAATGTCTTCGTTCACTGGTGCAGCTGTAGCGCCATACTCACCTTTCAGTACAGCAGCTGTTTCCTTCGAAATAGACTTGTACCGTTCCCCAGTAAGAACGTTTAATACAGCTTGAGTACCAACAATTTGAGAGGTTGGTGTAACCAGAGGAATAAAACCTAAATCTTCTCTAACCTTTGGTATCTCGGCGAGTACTTCATCAAATTTATCCGCAGCCCCCTGCTCACGCAGTTGATTTTCCATATTCGTAAGCATGCCACCTGGAACTTGTGCCAACAGAATTCGCGCATCAATGCCTTTAAGCGCACCTTCAAACTTGGCGTATTTTTTCCGTACTCCACGGAAATATGTAGCAATCTCTTCCAAACGCTCGAGAGAAAGACCTGTATCGCGCTCAGAGCCTTCCGTTGTTGCAACAATAGTTTCAGTTGCTGTGTGGCCATAAGTCATGCTCATGGAAGATACAGCGGTGTCTAACATGTCTATTCCAGCATCGATGGCTTTCATGTACGTTGCAGTACTTAAACCAGTTGTTGCGTGGCATTGCATGGCGATAGGAATAGAAACTCGCTTTTTCAAGCCAGTGATTAATTCATGTGCATCGTACGGACGTAAAAGCCCGGCCATGTCTTTGATACAAATCGAATGACATCCCAAAGACTCAAGCTCTTCAGCCATATCTAACCATTTCTCAAGCGTATGCACCGGGCTCACTGTATAAGACATTGTGCCTTGAGCATGTCCGTCATTGTCTATGGTTGCTTGAATAGCCGTCTTTAGGTTACGTACATCATTCATGGCGTCGAAAATTCTGAAAACATCTACACCATTCGTTTTAGCACGCTCCACAAAGCGCTTTACTACGTCATCAGCATAATGACGATAGCCTAATAGGTTTTGTCCGCGCAGCAGCATTTGCTGAGGCGTGTTTGGCATTGCCTTCTTAATTTCTCTTAAGCGCTCCCAAGGATCTTCGCCTAAATAACGAATGCAAGAGTCAAAAGTCGCGCCACCCCAGCTCTCCATAGACCAATAACCAACTTGGTCTAGCTTCTCAGCAATAGGAAGCATGTCTTCTAGTCTAAACCGCGTTGCCAACAATGATTGGTGAGCGTCTCTTAGCACTAGTTCTGTTAGTTTTAATGGCTGACTCATTTTTGACTCCCCTTGTCCTTACGGTACTGCTTCACAGCAACAGCGATGGCCGCAACTATGGAAGAATGATCTGAAGTATTGGTCGATGTGGCAGTTTCACGTTGAGCGGGTTCTTTACTCGGTGCGATCCAACCTAAGATATAGGTGACCGTAGTTAATACGAGCAAGAACAAAAAGACTACGCCCATTCCTGCAAACATGAGTTCAACTGCGTTTGTAATTAATTGATTCGACATAAACTCGCGCTCTTCTGAATTTAATATTTACTCCAACGAGTAAATGAATTATCTAAGTGTACAGAACGCGCAGAAATATTCGAGGGTACAAGGCAAGGAAATGCCGTGTCATTTGTAATAGTAGATATAAAACAAGGAAATGGCGCGCTCGGGAGGACTCGAACCTCCAACCGCCTGGTTCGTAGCCAGGTACTCTATCCAGTTGAGCTACGAGCGCATCATAAAGTTGGTATGTGTTAAAACTGGCGCGCTCGGGAGGACTCGAACCTCCAACCGCCTGGTTCGTAGCCAGGTACTCTATCCAGTTGAGCTACGAGCGCGTTGTTTTAACTGGCGGTGAGGGAGGGATTCGAACCCTCGATAGGGCTACAAACCCTATACTCCCTTAGCAGGGGAGCGCCTTCAGCCTCTCGGCCACCTCACCGCGACTTGTGGGCGTGAATTCTAGAGAAATTAGCGAATATGTCAACGCTTTTTAGGAATTCTTCCACTGATTGCGGTTTTAATAGCCAAAATGATTCAATTTCGGTCAAAAAAACCGGCGAAGAGCCGGTTTCTTAAATTTAAACTTTATTCGTCAGCAGTGTCGTTCCCGTCTTTTTCCTGCTGAATTCTCATGTATATCTCTTCCCGATGTACCGAGACATCCTTGGGCGCATTAACACCAATACGCACCTGATTTCCCTTTACACCCAGAACAGTCACGGTGACGTCATCACCGATCATGAGTGTTTCACCTACCCGGCGGGTTAAGATTAGCATTTAGTTGGCTCCTTCAATACCGATTCCAAATAGGCTTCGAGTTTCCCACTGAAGCGCTACTGCGCACGCATAGTATCAAGTTGATTAAGAATGACACTATAACATAAGTAGTATATTAATTATTACTTATGTAAACAGCACCTGCTGACCTTGCTCTCTAACAAAAAGCATAGCACAACTTATTAAGTCAGGAGTAACAACATTTCAAAACAGCGCTGAAATTAATAGGTTATGCGACCAAACTATCCAAGCTTTTCATTTAACCATGTTTTGGCTTCAGCCAATGCTTTCTCTGTGTGTGCTGGTTCGTTACCACCGGCTTGAGCCATATCAGGCCGTCCGCCACCTTTACCACCAACATATCCAGCAGCTACGTTTACTAGCTCACCAGCCTTAACTTTGCCTGTTAGTCCTTTTGACACACCTGCAATTAAACTTACTTTGTCATCACCAGGGACGGCAATAAGTACAATACCTTCTTGTAAGCGTGTTTTCAGTTGGTCTACTAACTCGCGCAAGCCCTTAGGATCTGCACCCGGTATAGAAGCAATAACGGTTTTTACACCATGAATCATTTCCGGAGAATCTGCGAGCTTGGCTCCAGCTTCAGCCGATGCTGCTTTCTGCAAATCAGCAAGTTCTTTCTCTAAGCCTCTTTGCTTCTCAAGTACCTGTTGGATACGCTCCGAAACTTTATTTGGATCGGTTTTCAATACAGAAGCCAGTGTTCGCAACTGTTCAGACTGCCCTTGCATAAATGCCAATGCAGCATCTCCGGTAACCGCTTCAATACGGCGTACGCCTGATGCGATACCGCCCTCAGACAAAATACGGAATAAGCCAATGTCGCCTGTGCGTTCAACATGCGTGCCACCACACAATTCCATAGAGTATTCCCCCATGGAAACAACACGGACATCGTCGTCATATTTTTCGCCAAACAATGCCATTGCGCCAGCTGCTTTTGCTTCTTCGATAGGCATCACTTGCGTTTTCAAAGTGTGATTTGCCAACACCTGTTGGTTCACCTGAAGTTCAATGGCCTTCAATTCATCCGCTGTTAAGGCTTGGCTATGGGAAAAGTCAAAGCGGAAACGCTCAGCTTCAACTAACGAACCTTTCTGGTTTACATGGTCGCCAAGAATGTTTTTCAACGCAGCGTGAATTAAATGGGTTGCGGAGTGATTACGCTTTATAGCCGCTCGGCGCTCAGCATTAATAACCGCCTCGACCTTATCACCCACTTTCAAAGCTTGAGTAGCCTTACCCACATGGCCAATCCCCTTTCCTAGGTATTGGGTGTCTTGTACTACGAAAACTTCACTACTTGCCTTGTTAAACACGCCTTGGTCGCCAACCTGACCACCACTTTCTGCATAAAAAGGAGTTTGCGCCAGCACAACAGTTGCCTCTGTGCCCGGAGCAACAGCGTCTACCGCACTACCCTCAACGAATAGTTCAACGACTTCGGCCTGGTCTTTTTGTGTTTCTGTATAGCCAACAAAGTCAGTTACAGTGGCTGAAGTAACTTGAGCGTTGTAATCAACGCCAAAGTTTGAAGCTTTTTGCGCGCGTTCACGCTGCTCGGCCATCGCGTCATCGAAACCCTTCTGGTCGATTTTAATACCTTTTTCGCGG
Source organism: Lysobacter sp. N42 (assembly GCF_004344885.1). Taxonomy (NCBI): domain Bacteria; kingdom Pseudomonadati; phylum Pseudomonadota; class Gammaproteobacteria; order Lysobacterales; family Lysobacteraceae; genus Lysobacter; species Lysobacter sp. N42. The sequence continues at coordinate 232,996 of NZ_SKFB01000001.1, read as the reverse complement.
GTAATGTCGGCCGTTAAATCAAGCGGAAATCCATATGTGTCATAAAGTTTAAACGCAACATCGCCAGCCAGAACGTCACCTTCAGTTAAGTCGGACATAGCGTCTTCTAACAAACTTAATCCGCGCTGCACAGTTCTAGCAAACTGGTCTTCTTCTTGCTGCAACGCTTTTACAATAGCCTTTTCGGCCTTCGCTAATTCAGGGAATGCGTCGCCCATAAGACGAACCAATTCTGCAACTAACTTATGGAAAAATGGTTCACTGGTACCAAGCTTATGCCCATGACGAATAGCACGGCGAATAATACGACGCAAAACGTAACCGCGTCCCTCGTTAGAAGGCAAAACACCGTCCGTAATTAAAAACGAACAGCTACGAATGTGGTCTGCAATTACACGTAAAGACTGCTGCGAAAGATCGCTAGTGTGCGTAAGTTCAGCTGCTTTATTGATGAGCGCAACGAAGGTATCAGTTTCATAGTTCGAGTGAACATGCTGCATTACCGCCGCAATGCGCTCTAATCCCATACCGGTGTCAATTGAAGGGTTCGGCAATGGGTCTAGCGTACCGTCGGCTTGACGGTTGTACTGCATGAAAACTAAATTCCAAATTTCGATGTATCGGTCACCGTCTTCTTCAGGAGTTCCCGGAGGACCGCCCCACACTTCTTCGCCGTGATCATAAAAGATCTCAGAGCATGGACCACATGGCCCGGTATCACCCATCTGCCAGAAATTATCTTTTGCGCCAATACGGCTGATACGGTCTTCATTTACGCCAATTTCTTGCGCCCAGATATCGTATGCTTCGTCGTCTTCTTCAAACACCGTTACCCAAAGCTTTTCTTTAGGTAGTTTCAGTTCTTCAGTTAAGAAAGACCAAGCATACTGAATAGCTTCGCGCTTAAAGTAGTCACCAAAACTAAAGTTACCCAGCATCTCAAAAAACGTATGGTGACGTGCGGTATAGCCTACATTTTCTAAATCATTATGTTTACCACCAGCTCTTACGCAGCGCTGAGAGCTTGTCGCACGGGTGTAGTTTCGCTTGTCAGTCCCTAAAAATACGTCTTTAAAAGGCACCATTCCGGCATTGGTAAATAACAGTGTTGCATCGTTTCCGGGAATCAATGAACCACTAGGAACCACAGTGTGGCCACGGTCTTCAAAAAATTTAAAAAACGCAGAACGAATTTCAGCACTTGTCATACTCATGGAATGCTATCCCGAATTAACTTATTGGATTTACAACTGAAGCGCTCTCGCAACTATGCGAAAACGCGTGAAATTAAGGCGAAAATATACCACGCTTTGGCGTTAGAATATAGCGTGTTCCCAGTCCCAATCATCGCTTTCTGTAACGTCAATCGCGTAACGAATGTGATCAGGCAAAAAGCCTCGGCTAGCAAGAAACCTTTGTCTCTTGGCAAGGGCTTTTAAGTCGCCTTTTGCCGGCTCTCTAAACTTTCTTACCAATGTTTCTACAGCCAATGTTTTCCAGTCAACGTCTTCAACGCTCATCGCCTCTTCCATTTGCGAGGAGTGAATTCCCTTTTGCATAAGATCGGACTTGATCTTCAAAGGTCCACGGCGTTGCATAATCCGTTGCCGCACAAACCCTTCGCTAAACCTTTGATCGGATTGCCAACCCCTTTCCTGAAGTTTGTTAAGTACGCGCAGCACTGCATCACTCTCGAAACCCTTTTGGATTAACTTACGCTTCAGCTCCACATAGCTGTGTTCACGTCGACTAAGTAATCCAACTGCACGCTCTTCAATTTGCGACTCGTCGTCGTTCAATTCCTGTTGCGGGTCTTTGTTTTTCATAGTTTTGCTAGCTTCTCAAAATCAGGTTCATTCCAGCTTGCGCAATGCCAGCCTCCACCACCTACCAGAAGGGCGCGACAAGGTGTCTGAATAATTTCGAATTGTGGAAAGTGAGTTGTCATTATCGACTTAGCGGTTTGATCTAACGAGCAACCAAATGCCGGCAAAACAATAGTATTGTTCAATCTTATAAAGTTTACGTAGGTTGCCATCAAAGGCATTTGACTTGGCCTTTCACGCACACTACTCGACGACTCGATAGCACAAGACTCTTCCATAGTTAATCTTGGCGGCATAGGCAATGGTAATTTCACCAGTTCAAATGCATTGCCGTTAGCATCGGTTCTCTCGCTAAGCACGCGTTCTACAGCTAAACATTGTTGATGATCTGGATGTGTCTGGCGCGTAGTCAGCTCATTCGAGTAATCAGTATCGTTCACAGCCACCACACCAGGTGCTAAAAAGCATGCCATATTATCCACATGGCCACCCGTTTCGTCAGCGGACATTGTTCCTGGAAGCCAAATCACTTTCTTCAAACCCAGAGCGTCTTTTAGTAAGGCTTCGATATCTTGAGTTGAATAATGTTTATTCTTTTCCCTTTGTAACAAGCTACCGGCACATACAAGCGCGGTTCCTTGCCCATCGGTATGAATTGCTCCACCTTCTAAGACAAAATCATGTTCTGCAATCAGCAAGCTCGGCGTTTCAGCTTGTAGCTTTTGGCTCAACCAGTTTCTTGCTGAAATATCGAGTTGCCATTGATGGTCAATGCCACTCCAGCCATCAAAATTAAAGTGGTGCAAGCTACCGTCGGAACAGACTAAAGGAGCGCAATCTCTGCTCCACAGGTCCGCATAGGCGACTTCAAATAACTGGACGTGAGTGAGGTTATGTTGTGCGAGTTGGTTGTGTACATAACTACTAGATGCGGTACTCACCATAAGATTAATCGCTATCTCACTAACTTCTGTAGAGTCACGCAAAGCTTTGCATAACAATAGAAGTTCTTGTTGAGTAGCTTTCCCGTGGTTCGGCCAAACATCGGGGCGCTCCGGCCAACGTAACCAAAGCGCCTTACTAGGAATCCATTCGGGGACCAAACTTGCTGGCAAGGCTTAGGACCTCTTTTGATACTTCGCTTGTTTTGAGCGTCTGGCTCTTTTCATGTCTCGTTGCCTATCTTCCTTGGTAATCACCGGTGCCGACTCTAGCTCTGGCATTTTAACCAAACTGCGTAAATGGTTTACTTCTTTCAAATTCAAATCAAGCCAGCCACCCTGAACTAAGCCTTTAGGTAGCAATTGGTCACCCATTCTAATGCGCATAAGCCTACTTACAGTAAGCCCCAATGCTTCCCACATACGCCTTACTTCTCGGTTACGTCCTTCTGTAAGTACAACATGGAACCATTGATTAATGCCTTCACCACCGCGACGCTTAATTTGCTTAAAGCTCGCCATGCCGTCTTCGAGCTGAATTCCTTTTCTAAGCTGCTGCACATTCGCTTCAGTAACTTCACCGAATACACGCACCGCATATTCACGCTCAATTTCATACTTCGGGTGCATCATACGGTTCGCAAGCTCACCGTCGGTTGTGAATAACAATAACCCAGAAGTATTTATATCTAATCGACCTATAGCAATCCATCGGCCATTACTCACTTTCGGTAACGATTCGTAAACAGTGGGTCTGCCTTCTGGGTCTTTCCTTGTAACTAGCTCCCCTTCTGGTTTGTGGTAAACAATTACACGGCACGGTACGGCATCAGCATCAGGAACTTTTACTTTATGTCCGTCAACGCGAATATCGGCGCCGGGACCCACACGCTCTCCTAAGTGAGCAACCTGCTGGTTCACACGAATTCTTCCAGCCTTAATCATCGACTCAACTTCGCGTCTGGAACCAACGCCAGCTCGTGCTAATACTTTCTGCAACTTTTCAGTGTTATCCACTTGGTATTTCCTCTTGATTGTCACGCTCCCGCGTGTCGGACTCTGGCGGTTCTGCTAAAGCAGGAATATCCGCCACGGATTGAATAGAAAAATAGTCTAAAAATGTCTTGGTCGTGGCAAAAAGAGCTGGACGTCCAGGAACTTCTTTGTGACCAACAACCTTTACCCAACCTCGCTCTTGCAAGGTTTTCATAATTTGCGTGCTTACCGAAACGCCACGAACCGCTTCTATTTCACCGCGAGTTATGGGTTGTCGCCATGCAATAAGCGCCAGCGTTTCCATCAGCGCTGCTGAGTATCGAGGTGCGCGTTCTGCCCACATTTGAGATAATGCGGGACCAAGTTCTGGACGCGTTTGAAACCGATAGCCCGAAGCTAACTCGACAAGGTTTACACCTTTTTCGTTGTATTCATTTTGTAACTGATCGATTACCTGGCGAATACGAGGCTTGTTTAATGAGTACTGAGCCAACACGCCAGTGAGCAACTGGTCAATGGTTACCGGCTGCTCGGACGAAAAAATAGCTGCTTCAACCAGTTGCTTTAACTGTTTATCGTTAATCATATTACGCCTCTAGCTCAGTAGCTTGCTCACTAGCTCGACTGACATAAATATCTGAATACGGCTCGGCTTGAACAAGTTTAATTAAACCTTCCTTGTTGAGCTCTAAAATAGCTAAGAAAGTTACCACAACACCCGGCTTACCCTCTTCCACTTTAAATAAAGTAATGAAATCTACGTTTTCATTATCCGCTAAGCGTTCTAACACTGCGCTCATTCTTTCTCGGGTAGACAGTGCTTCTCTTTTTATATGATGGTGCGTTTGAGCTTGTACAACCCGCATAACTCGCGCTAACGCCAAACTTAACTCTTCCATCGACACTTCCGGCGGCGTATGGGCAGCTAAGTCTTTAGCGTCAGTGGTCGCCGCTGCAAAAAAGAAATCACGTTCCAGTTGTGGCTGTTGGTCGAGTTGATGAGCACCTTCACGAATAACTTCATATTCTCGCAGTCTACGAATTAACTCGGCTCTTGGGTCTTCTTCTTCATCATCTTCAGAAGGAGGTTTAGGCAATAACAACCGGCTCTTAATCTCAGCAAGCATAGCTGCCATAACTAAGTAGTCGGCTGCGAGCTCCAACTTTAACTCACGCATGAGCTCCACATACTCCATATACTGTTTCGTTATCGACAGTATAGGAAGGTCAAGAATATCTACTTTTTGACGCCGAATAAGATACAACAACAAATCCATGGGCCCAGAAAAAGCATCTAACATGATCTCTAAAGCTTCAGGGGGAATATACAAGTCTTCTGGGCGTTCAATAACAGGCTCACCACGCACGAAGCCAAGTGGTAAGGACTGTTGTTCTCCCAATTCTGAATCAGCTGTTAGTTCAACGTTGTCGTTCATATTTAGAACTCAAATGGATCTGGGTCACCTTGCCCAACTCGCAAAATATTAACTTCACCATCGCTCATGTCGACAACAGTCGTTGGCTGCTCTCCAATACGGCCACCGTCAATAATAACGTCGACTTGGCTGTCGAGTTTATCGCGGATATCTTCAGGATCAGCCTCAGCAAAATCTTGCCCTGGTAAAATAAGCGTAGTCGACATCAGTGGTTCACCAAGCTCTTCCAGCAACGCCTGTGCTATTTTATTTTCAGGCACACGCAAACCAATCGTTTTTCTTTTCGGATTTAACAGCCGGCGAGGTACTTCTTTGGTACCTTTCAATACAAACGTATACGCGCCAGGAGTGTTATTTTTTAAAAGCCTGAAAGCTTGGTTGTCTACTCGCGCGTAAACCGAAAGCTCCGACAAATCACGACACATTAGTGTGAAGTTATGGTCTTTGCCGATGTTTCTAATTCTGCAAATGGTTTGCACCGCATTTTTGTTTTCCAACTGACAGCCAATGGCGTAGCCCGAGTCAGTCGGGTAAACCACAACGGCCCCATTCTTAATAGCAGTAACGGCAGCTTGAATAAGTCGAGACTGCGGATTTACGGGATGTATTTCAATGTATTCGCTCATGCTCTATTCCACGTGACGCTGGGTAATATTCCATGACGACCATACGGGCGTCGCGTTCTCAGGTAATTGTAAATTCCTGCCAAGTTCTCTCCATGGACCCGGACGGTGAAAGTCTGAACCTACGGATACGGGAAGCTGATAAGTATCGGCCAGCTCCTGTAACCAAGCACGTTGTTCTTTTGTTTGTTGGCAGGATACAACTTCTAATGCATCGCCACCAACGGCTTTAAACTCTTGTATAAGTCGACGCAACCACTTCGAACTCATTTTATAGGCTAACGGATGCGCAAGACCTGTTGTTCCTCCGGCTTGCTTTATTACAGCTACGGCATCTTCAATAGAAGTCCAGGCGGTAGGTACATAGGCACGCGCTCCTTTGGTTAGGTATTGCTTGAATGCCTGCTCATGCGTCTTTACGTAGCCATGACGCACAAGAGCATCAGCGAAGTGAGGTCGTGTGAGTACGCGAGGGGATGAGATGTCTATGTCGCTAGAACTAGTTGGCAAGTGTTCGGCTTTAACGCCAGCCTTTACTAATTTTTCGGCAATTTTTCTCGCTCGCTCAGCTCGTTTGTTTTGTTGCTCTAGGACTAACGCTTCCATCGCGGCGTGAGACTCATCAAAGTTCCAGCCCAACACGTGAATTTCAAAAGTATGCCAACGGCAACTCACTTCTATTCCGCTAATAACTTCCGGTGATTTTAATGAATACTGAGTCTTCGCTTGGCGCGCAAGTGTTGTAGCACTCACGGCATCGTGATCGGTAATAGCAATATAATCGAGCTGCATCTGGTTGGCTCTAAGCATTAGAAGCTCGGGCGTAAGCTCGCCATCAGATATGTTGGTATGCATGTGCAGATCGATTCTCATCGGGGTCTTGGCTTCGTTCGTGTTCATAACGAGATATGGTACGCCCTTTTGCTCATAAACTCACCATTTACCGTGTTAATTTTAACTTTCTGGCAAACGCCTGAAATTTCTATTGACACAAATGACAAGCATCGGTATCTTTTCGCTGTACAACTTAGCTCGATTAGTTCCGAGTTGATAATAACTCTCTCGAGTTCACGCATTTAGAAGAAAAAGCATTTAGAGAAAATATGAATTACTTAAACAATACACAACATAATTTTTGGTGGCACTCGCAGCTTGCGGGTGACGGTGTATTGTAACTTTTTTATAATTACAAACTTCGAAAAGCCCGCTTCTGAAGCGGGCTTTTTTGTATTTGGCTCGCCAATCATTAGCAGAAATTACGAGATAGCGAGTCATAGAACATGGATCAATTTGAAACATTAACCGCAATAAAACCTGGGCAGGTGGTTCCCCTTCACCTAACTACTCCGTATCAACAGGAGCCGTTAAATGCCTTTTTAAGCTTGCGGGAGGAGAATGGAGAACACATTCTTTTAGAGTCTGCAGAAATAGACTCTAGAAACCACCTGAAAAGCTTAATTCTTATTGATGCCTCACTAAGAATTAACTGCACTCATCAAAGTGTAAATGTGACTGCCTTAACCAAAAACGGTAAACAATTGCTCACATGGTTAAAAAGCGAGTTTGAGGAATTGTCCACGCTTCAAGAGTCAACGTTAACTATTCAATTCCAAACGCCACCAGTTGGAGTCAGTGAGTCAGAAAGGCTGCTGTATCCAAGCTCTATTGATGTACTGAGAACCCTTCAACTTAAGCTAAAGTCGTTAAGCGATGAACCACTTATGCCCTTTTTAGCTGGCGTATTTGCTTATGACTACCTTGCGTCTTTTGAACAACTTCCTGATGTTCCAGAAGGTTCTAACACATGCCCAGATTTCCAATACTACCTTGCCGAGACACTACTTGTTATTGACCACCAGCAACAAGATGCCACGCTGATAGGGACACTTCCGGGTGGTGAAGACGTTAAGGCACGCTACCAAACACTTTGTAGTCGAATGGGAGAAATATTGGCGCGCGTACAAATGCCCAAGATGGATCATCAAGAAAAAGAAAACCTTATGGGAGATCTTGTCCATATCTCTGTGACTCCAGATGAAGCAAGTTTTATGAATACGGTCACAGCATTAAAGGAAAACATAAGAAACGGAGAACTATTCCAAGTTGTACCCTCACGGGAATTTAAACTGAATTGCTCGAATGCACTTCGAAGTTATGCGCAACTCAAACAAGACAACCCAAGTCCTTACATGTTCTACATGCAAGCAGATAGCTTTGAACTATTTGGCGCATCACCAGAGTCAGCTTTGAAATACACCGCAGCAACGCGACAAGCTGAACTTTATCCCATAGCAGGTACACTCCCCCGAGGAAAACACCAAGACGGCTCTATAAATCTAGACCTCGACGCACGCACTGAGGTTGCCCTTAGAAGCGATCAAAAAGAACTTTCAGAGCACATGATGCTCGTTGATTTAGCCAGAAATGACTTAGCGCGCATTGGCGTACCCGGTTCCCGTTATGTCGCCGACTTATTGAAAGTGGACCGCTACTCACACGTGATGCACCTTGTGTCGCGAGTGGTATGTACCCTCAAGCCAGAGTTAGACGCTGTAGATGCGTACCGAGCCTGTATGAATATGGGCACCTTAGTTGGAGCACCAAAGTTAAGTGCAGCGAGGTTCATTCGAGAACATGAGAAGCAGCGGCGAGGCAGTTATGGCGGTGCTGTCGGCTATCTAACAGGTAACGGTGATATGGACACCTGTATCGTGATTCGTTCCGCCTTCGTGCAAAACGGTATCGCCACCGTGCAAGCAGGCGCCGGTGTTGTTCACGACTCAAATCCTGAATCTGAATTGCAAGAAACTGTACAAAAGGCGCAAGCAGTTCTGAGCGCAATATCGACTACAGAGTCAAAACTTAGCCAAACGAGAGGAACACGATAATGCAGCAGTCCGTTCTTATGCTCGATAATCAAGACAGCTTTACTTATAACCTTGTGGATGATTTGGCGAGTTTAGGTTATCACCTTGAGGTATACCGAAATACAACACCTATCAATACCTTAGAAGCAAAGCTAACAGAGCTTGAAGGATTAGGGCCGGTACTGGTTGTCATGTCACCAGGACCTGGGCATCCCCGCGAAGCCGGCGTACTCATCGAATTAATTGGGCTTTGCGAAAATAGATTTCCAATGCTTGGTATTTGCTTGGGCTTTCAGGCTTTGGTGGAGTACTTCGGAGGTCAAGTCGCGCGCTGCTATGAGACCGTCCACGGTAAAACGTCGCATATAGATACCGAAGCTCACAACATTTTCTCGAACCTAGCGGCACCGCTGCCGGTAGCCCGCTATCACTCGTTAATGGCTCATCGAGTGAGTGAGCAATTGAATGTTATAGCCAGTTTTCAAGACATCCCCATGGCGATTGAGCACTCTCACCTCCCTGTAATGGGATTTCAATTTCACCCTGAATCCATCCTTTCGCAACAGGGCGAACAACTTTTAGCACAAACGGTTAACTACCTAATGAACAAATCAAGCACTACAGAGGTGGCACAATGAATGAGTTAACTAAGGTTTTAAACGGAGAAAGCCTGAATCAAGAGCAAACCTACAAACTGTTCAACCACCTTATTGCAGGACAACTTTCGGATACGCAAATTGCCGGCATGTTAATGGCACTAAAAATTAAGGGCGAAACACCTGAAGAACTTGCAGGTGCAGCTCAAGCACTTCGACAAGCAGCAAAACCATTTCCACGCCCAAAAGGTCTGTTAGCGGATACTTGTGGAACAGGCGGCGACGGTAGCAATACCATTAATATTTCTACTTCTGCTGGTTTGGTTGCCGCAGCAATGGGTGTGCCTGTTGCTAAACATGGTAACCGAAGCGTGTCCTCACGCTCCGGCTCTGCAGACGTCCTAGAAGCCCTATCCATTCCGTTAGAAGGCTCGCCAGACGACAACCGGAAACTTCTCGACCAACATGGGTTTTGCTTTCTTTTCGCGCCGCATTATCATCCGGGAGTACGATACGCGATGCCGGCAAGGCAAGCTTTGAAAACACGGACACTATTTAATTTGCTTGGGCCTCTAATCAATCCAGCGCAACCCGACGTACAACTACTTGGTGTATATAAACCCGAACTTTGTGCACCTGTTGCAGAAACACTCAAACTGCTCAACTGTCCGCGAGCAATGGTTGTTCATGGGAGCGGTTTAGATGAGTTAGCTTTGCATGACGAAACAATTATCGCCGAACTTAATCAAGGTGAAATTATCGAATATACCGTTACCCCTGAAGATTTCGGTGTTCAAAGGGCAAGTGTTAACGACCTTAAAGGGGGAGACGCCGAGAGAAACGCACAGTTTATGAAAGATGTTTTTGCCGGCAAAGGCCGTGTTGCGCACAGAGACGCGATAGCAATGAATGTAGGAGCCATTTTATATATGACCCAACGAGCAACAACGCTGAAAGCTGGAACAGCTGAAGCCATATCCTTTTTAGATTCGGGACAAGCTCTAACTCACCTGCAACAGTTCCAAGCGGAGCTATGTTTATGAGTTATTCTACAAGCTCAGCAGTGCCCACTGTGCTTACAAAAATAGTCGAGCAAAGGTTAGAAAGCTTGAAGAAGCTTGAGCAGCACTATTCACCAGAGCATGTTTTGCAACAAGCGATGAATATGGTTCGTCAGGAAAAATTTTCTCGCAGCCTAAAAGAGAACTTATTGCAGGGAGAACCAGGGTTTATTTTGGAGTGTAAAAAAGCGTCGCCTTCCAAAGGTGTGATTCGCTCTGACTTCGATCCGGTAGCTATTGCTAAAACTTACCAACCCTATGCTTCGGCAATTTCAGTATTAACCGAGCCAGATTTTTTCCAAGGTAGCTTTGACTACCTTCAAGCAGTTCGGTCTCAAGTTTCGTTGCCGCTGCTATGCAAAGACTTTATTGTTTTGCCCTACCAAGTTGCTTTAGCGAAATATTTTGGTGCAGACGCTATTTTATTAATGCTTTCCATTCTCGACGACCGTCAATATGCGGAGCTATGCGAACTAGCAACCAAACTTAAATTGGAAGTGCTTACCGAAGTAAGTAACGAGGTAGAAATGCAGCGCGCCAAAGAATTAGGTGCAAGCATCATTGGCATTAATAATCGTAACCTCCGTGATTTAACTGTGGACTTATCACAAACGGATAAACTTGCCGCATTAGCACCAAGCGACGCTGTCCTTATTGCCGAGTCTGGGTATACAACGCACGATGATGTCAGGAAACATGGTGCTGTTGTAGACGGTTTTTTAGTGGGCAGTCACCTTACGGCGCAAGTCGACATAGACTTAGCATGCCGCCAACTTATTTTTGGTGAAAATAAAGTTTGCGGAATCACTCACCCGAATACTGCAAGAGTGGCAGCTGCCAGTGGAGCAGTGTTTGGTGGATTTATTCACGTGTCTCGCTCTCCACGAAAAGTAGAGCTGACACAAGCAGCAACCATTACCAAACAAGTACCTGAACTTAATTACATCGGCGTTTTTAGTGCTGAAGATCCCCAATTTAATGCTGAATTGGTGGTCATGTGGGTTCGCGAGGCACGTTTATTCGGGGTTCAAATTCACGACCTTCCAAAGCAGGAAGACAGCGCGAACCAAATTATTCAGCAGATTAAAGACCGAATTCCGGCGTCTTGTGAAGTGTGGGCAGCAGTCAATTTAAACTCCGAAAAACCTAACTTGCCTGACTTAACTGCAGCTCGCTACGTTGTAGATCATGGTCGCGGAGGCACAGGTCAGCAATTCGACTGGTCATTACTGCCTAAGCAACGCGCAAACCTTATGCTCGCAGGCGGTCTTGGGTCCTCGAATGTTTTAGAGGCAATATCGACAGGCTGCCGTGGTTACGACTTTAACTCGCGCTTAGAAACCCAGCCAGGCTTTAAAAATGCACATGCAATTTCTCAATTATTCAAAATTATCCGTAAATACGGACGACACGTTGAACGGAAACAGGAGCAGTAATCATGAAACAGTTTGACGCATACTTTGGTGAGTTCGGAGGGCAGTACGTCCCCGAGATATTATTACCTGCGCTTGATCAGCTGGAGCAGGCTTTCTACAACGCGCAAGAAGATCCTGAGTTTCAACGAGAGTTTCAGGGATTATTAAATACCTACTTGGGTCGACCAACTCCGCTAACTTTGTGCCAAAACTTAACTGAAAATAGCCCAGTAAAACTCTACCTAAAACGGGAAGATTTGCTTCATGGCGGTGCTCATAAAACTAACCAAGTTCTTGGTCAGGCTTTACTTGCAAAACGCATGGGTAAGAAACGCATCATCGCCGAAACCGGCGCAGGCCAACATGGAACAGCTACCGCATTAGCATGTGCGTTATTAGACCTAGACTGTGTCATTTACATGGGTAAAAAAGATGCCGAAAGACAACAACCCAATGTGTTTCGAATGGAGCTAATGGGAGCCGAGGTTATTCCGGTAGACACGGGTAGTGGCACTCTAAAAGACGCGGTAAACGAAGCTCTACGCGACTGGACTGCAAGCTATAGCACAACCCACTATTTACTTGGTACAGCAGCTGGCCCACACCCATTCCCAACTATCGTTAGAGAATTTCACCGTATGATAGGTGCGGAGGCAAAAGAGCAAGTACTCAAAGCGGAAGGACGCCTGCCCGATGAAGTTATCGCCTGCGTGGGTGGCGGCTCTAACGCTATTGGTATGTTTGCCGAGTTTATTGACGAAAGCTCCGTAAAACTAACAGGGGTTGAACCTGCCGGTCATGGTGTTGATTCTGGAGAGCACGGCGCAACTCTAAGTGCAGGTAAACCGGGTGTATTACATGGCTGTCGTTCGTATCTTATGCAAACGCAAGAAGGTCAAATAGAAGAGTCTTACTCTGTATCTGCAGGATTAGACTACCCTGGAGTTGGCCCGCAGCACGCATACCTGCAATCCATTGGCCGCGCACAGTACACCAGTGTAACCGACGACGAAGCACTAGATGCGTTCAAACAATTAAGTCAGAAAGAAGGCATTATTCCGGCTTTAGAGTCTGCACATGCAATAGCTTATGCATTGAAACGCGTTAAAGAAGCAACATCGCCTGAAATATTAGTACTCAACCTTTCAGGCCGTGGAGATAAAGACATTGATCATGTACGAAAAATTATGGCTCAAGGAGGCGCAGAATAATGTCTAGATATACAACCATGTTTTCTCGCCTAAAATCTGCCAATGAAGGCGCATTTGTTCCCTTTGTCACGCTTGGTGATCCTAATTTGGAGAGCAGCGAAAAAGTTATTGATGCGCTAGTAGAAGGTGGCGCAGACGCACTTGAACTAGGCTTACCGTTTTCTGATCCCGTTGCCGACGGCCCGGTAATTCAAGCCGCAAACTTTCGTTCCCTTGCTGCAGGAACAACCGTTGCAAACTGCTTTTCACTGCTTAAGCGTGTTCGGGACAAATACCCAGACTTACCCATCGGGTTATTAGTGTATTGTAATTTGGTTCACGCGAATGGCGTTGAGCACTTCTTCAAGCTATGCGCTGAAGTTGGTGTAGATTCGGTGCTCATAGCCGATGTACCGATGAGAGAGTCGAGTGGTTACAGAGATATAGCGAATAGCAACGGTGTTGAGTCGGTTTATATATGCCCACCTGATGCGACAGCAGATTTACGTAAACAAGTAGCTCAAAATAGCCAAGGATATGTTTATTTACTGAGCAGAGCTGGTGTAACCGGAACGGGCGATACATTACAAAAACCAGCAACTGAAGCTATTGCGGAGTTACAACAAGCGAACAGTAGTCCCCCACTTCTCGGTTTTGGAATAAGCTCCCCAGAGCATGTTCGAACTGCATTAGAAAGTGGCGCTTCTGGAGCAATTAGCGGCTCAGCGGTGGTGAAAATTATTGCAGATAATTTAGAAAATGAAGTGGCAATGCTTGAACAGCTCGCTGAGTTCACGGCATCAATGAAGGCAGCTACAAGGTCTTAATGTAACTGCTCATACGTAGATATTCACAACGCTCGGTGGCATTTGAATGTTCACCGTAGCGTTGAGATTATCAAACGGATAACGCACTTGAGCCCGGTTTAAGTCTTTATTTTGACGTAAATAGTCCGCAACCCTGCTCCGCTCGCGCTCAGGCGTTTTTCGCAGGTTATCTTGCCGATCAAGTTCCGCTTGAAACTGATTTCTTTGGCTAAAAACTTGGCTAGCTGTGCTCCACAGCGGACCTGTTGCTACATCAATCATCGCTCTGCTTCTGTTGTTTAGACTCGTCGGTTAATGCATGTGCGCGGCTGTGTAACACCTCATCACCACTCAAAAGAATAGCAAGCCAACGCGTATCTGGGTTCTCTTGTAGACCTATCTTCACCATCATAGTCAGAGGCACCGAAAGTAACATGCCTACAGGCCCAAGTAGCCACCCCCAAAATATTAACGACAAAAACACCACCAAGGTTGATAAACCTAATCTTTGTCCCATAACGCGGGGTTCAACTAAATTACCCATAACTACGTTAACGGCCAAAAATAGCAAAGCTACAGCGCCAGCCATTGCTGGGTGGTGTTGAATGAGCGCCAAAAGGATTGCTGGTACGGCTGCTAATATAGAACCGATATTTGGAATGTAATTCAAAACGAACGCAAGCACACCCCACAGTACATAGTGGTCTACGCCCATAAGCCATAAACCAAAACCTATTGTTAAGCCCGTCACTAAACTAATTACGGTTTTTAACGCGAGGTATTTATTAATAGAGCTTAGTAACGATGTAAGTGAGTGTAATTGGTCGTCGGCTTTATCGAAAGCCATCGCTATTTTTCTTGGCAGGTTTGCAGCTTCACTTAAAATGAATACCACGATCAGAATCACCAAAAATGCATTGGTCATCATGCCACCAAGCCCAGAAAGCATACTCATTAAAAAAGTCATGATACGGCTTGGGTCTAGCTGCGATTGCAACAACTCAACATTAATATTGATATTGAATCGGGCAAGTAATGAAACGATGCCAGCAAACTCACCTGTTAGCCGGTCTCGGTATTCTGGAAAACTTGCAGAGAAGTCATTCACTGATTGCACAATAAGCATAGTTAAGCCAAATGCGAAAACAGAAATAATTACGAAAACAGCGGCGATGGCCAGTACGGTTGGAAAACCTCTAGACTTAAACCAAGCTAGCATCGGCTGCATAATGACTGCGATAAAGATAGCCAGCAACAACGGAACGATAATTACGCTAGCAGCTTTTAGGCCTGCCAACACAACAACAACTGCGGCGACAATAACAAACAACCGACTTACCGCACCGTAAGACTCTAGAGGCGTATTCACAAGCTTTCCCTTTATTGTAAAAACTAAATCACGAACATACGTGAAAAGCACATCATGGGCAACTTGTCACAATGACAAGTTGAACGTAATGTAAGCAATCTAGGTGCTGAAATGAGCTAAATGGCTAAACTTACGTATATTGAGTAAATTGCGGTTCTAGGAGCTTTTGTGAAAATACTGATTACAGGCGGTACAGGACTTATTGGTTCGGCATTCATCGAACGGTATGACCACGACTACACTATTTTGACGCGTCGACCTGAAAGTGCAGCTCGACAGTTGAGTGATAAACACACCTATATCAATCGTCTGTCAGAATTAAAGAACTTGAACGACTTTGACGCTGTAATTAACCTTGCCGGAGAACCCATTGCAGAGAAGCGCTGGACCAAAAAACATAAAGCGCGAATTGAGAAAAGTCGTTGGCAAACCACTGATGAGCTAGTGGCATTATTTGAAGCCTCAAGTAAGCCGGCAGCTACTTTTATTTCAGGCTCTGCGGTAGGTTATTACGGGCGCCAGGGAGATGAAAAAGTCACAGAGCGAGATTACATTGCGCACGACGAGTTTAGCCACGAGCTTTGCAAAACATGGGAAGACAAAGCGAAACAAGCAGAAACCAAAACCCGATTATGCCTTCTAAGAACGGGTATCGTTTTGTCGCCATCAGGTGGTGCATTGAACCGAATGGTTACACCGTTCAAACTTGGCTTAGGAGGACCCATTGGCCACGGTCAACAAATGATGTCTTGGGTACATATCGAAGACATGATTGAAATGATTCAATTCCTGTTGGAAAACGAGAACTGCCAAGGTGTATTTAATGCGACTGCGCCCCAGCCAGTCAGCAATGAAAAATTCAGCAAATGCCTTGCACAAACGTTAAATCGCCCGTGCCTGTTTCGCGTTCCTGCGTTTACCATGCGGCTAGCTTTTGGAGAGATGGCGGACTTGCTACTCACAGGCCAAGCCGTTTTACCGCAGAAACTTCAAGAGCAAGGCTTTACGTTTAAATATGAACACATAGAGCCCTGCCTTAAAGCTATTTTTCCCTCACGCTAGTGCGCGAATGAGCGTTCCGGTTCGCTGTCGTAAAAGGCTACGACAGCTGAACCAACCTAGCAACGTTACCACTGAGGCTCCCACCACCGGACCTAACAGCCAGAATCGCCAGTGTATCGTTGGTGCCATTTCAAAAACTTGGGTTTGCAAAATATAGATTGACGCTTCCATCGCAACTGCAGCTATAAACCCTGCCAATGCTCCCAAAATGATGAACTCATAACTCACTGCCTGAGTAAGAAGTTTACTGCGAGCCCCTAAGGTTCTTAAAATCACAATTTCCTGTTCTCGCTCTTCCAGTGAAGCCTGAACCTGAGCAAGCAACACCAAACCACCGGCAAACATTACTAATACCATAACAAACGTAATTGCCATCGATACATGGCCGATCACTCCGCGGATTTGCTGGATTATGTCGTCTACATCGATAAGTGACGCTTGGGGAAAACTCTTAAATAAGTCATACAGCTCCGCTTTTCGCTCCGATGGCAAATAGAAACTCGCAATATAGGTGGCTGAATTCTGGCTAATCGTGTTTTCATTAAAAATCATGTAGAAGTTCGGCTGCATTGTATTCCAATCAACTTCACGGATACTCAACACTGGAACTTCAAATTCCGCACCTCCTACACGAAATTCCAATATATCACCGAGTTTCAATGCCAAGCGCTCTGCTACCTCAGACTCAACAGACACACCTAACTCTTCACCTTCAAACCAACGCCCTGAAATCAAGTTATTTTCAGGTGGTAAAGTGCTACGCCAAGTAAGCTGAAGTTCTCTGCCAAACCCCTCGCGCACATCACTATTGTCTCGGTCTTCTTTACTCACTTCATCGCGAACTAATTGACCATTGATTGAAACCAAGCGCCCAGGCGTAATGGGATATAAATCAGTTGCCTGAATGTTCTCTGCTGTGAACATCGTCTGCATATCACTCACCTGCTCTGGTGCTACATTCACGACAAAAAAGTTAGGTGCGTTTTCAGGCAGTTGGTTTTGCCAGTCGTCAAGCAACTCGGTTCTCAGCGCCAATACCAGCAAAAGCAACATAATAGCGGTAGCAAAGCTCAACATTTGTAAACTGTTTTCCTTCGCGCGTCTTTGCATGCCAGCCATAGCTAATCGCCAGCTACTTCCTGCCTGCATCCCCGCTTGTCGGCTAAGGCGAATCAGTAATCGCCCTATCAACAGCAAAACCATAGCCGCGAAAGCCCCGCCCGCAAATAGTGCTAACGAAAGAGTTAAATTTCGGCTATAAAGCACCATGAGCAACAGTATTCCGCCACCACACGCGAACCAATGAATAACTCGCTTTACGTTGTCTCCATCCAGCTCACGACGTAAGACCCGCAATGGAGGAATGCTTAATAAGCGCAACAATGGGTATAAGCTAAACAAAAGCGCACTTAGTAACCCCGTACTAATTGCAAGCCCCCAAGGCTTCCAACTTGCCGCAGGTAAACTATAAGCTAATTGCTTTGCCACCCAGTGGCCTACACCCAGCTGAATGAAGTAGCCGAGAACACTACCGATGAATATGCTAAACAAAGAGAGCAGTAATAAATGGGTAACGAAAATCGAACGAACAAACCCATTGTTTCCGCCTAATGTTTTCATGATTGCGACTGCGTCGTAATTACGCTGACAATATCTCTGCGCCGCTACAGCCACTGCTGTCGCCGCTAATACAACGCCTAACAGACTCGCAAGTAACATAAATCGTTCAGCTCGGTTCAATGCTGAAGCCAACGGTGAGTCACCGTCTCGAATGCCTCGCCAGCTCTGCGTTAAGTCATCAAGTTGTGGGATTATCCACTGCTCATAGGTATCTATATCTTCAGGCTCGCCCGCAAATAAGTAATTAAAACTAACTCGACTACCCGGTTGAATTAAACCTGTAGCGGCTAGGTCGCTGTAGGGAATAAGTACTGTCGGCGCATCTGCAAACACACTGAAACCACTGTCAGGCTCTTTAATAAGTACTTTAGTAACAACAAAGCTCGTGTTCCCAACTTCTATCGAATCACCTAGCTCAATAGGGAGCTGTTGGAAAAGACCTGAATGAACCCAAGCTTCACCCGGCACTGGTAAACTTTCTGTCGCATTACCTTGTGCAAAAGGCTGCTCAGCAATTTCCAAGGTGCCGCGCAACGGATATTCCTCACTTACGGCTTTTATATCCGCCAATGCCAATTCATTAGAGGCAAACACCATGGAGTTAAACGTAGTTCTTCTTGCACTCTGTAAGCCTTGCTCTCTCGCTTGCTCAATCCAACGAATGGGAATTTCTTGCCGAGAACGTAAAACACGATCAGCTGCTAAGAACTCTGAACTTTGAGCCAAAATGCCAGCTTGTAGGCGCTCACTAAAAACTGATAGAGAAAGCACCGACGCCACAGAAAACGCAATTGCTATGGCCATAATAGTCAGCTCGCCCCGTTTAAGCTCGTGGCGAAGCAAGCGAAAGGAAATCTTCAGCCAGTTTGCAACACGCATGAGTTAAACCTCTGCTTCTTTGTTTTGGTTTACCACCGTGCCTTGCTCTATGCGGATAATACGGTGACAACGCTCTGCGAGTCGTTCGTCATGGGTAACCACCACAAGTGTTGTGCCAAATTCACGGTTTAACTCAAATAGTAAGTCTTCTACCTTTTCACCTGTGGCACGGTCCAGATTACCGGTAGGCTCGTCCGCGAAAAGAATTTCAGGCTTACCAATGAACGCCCGAGCAATCGCGACACGCTGCTGCTCTCCTCCTGATAACTGATTAGGGAAATGGGTTACACGCTCAGCAAGGCCTACCTTTTTCAACAGTTCCTTAGCGTGGTCCTCTGGGTTGCGCACACCCGCAAGTTCTGCCGGCAACATCACGTTCTCTAGAGCAGTTAAACTCTGAACCAGAAGGAACGACTGAAAAATGAAACCGACTTTGTCACCGCGAAGAATTGCGCGGGATTCTTCATCCAAATCTGATAAATTTACGTTATCTATGGCAACATAACCGGTAGATGGTAAGTCCAAACCAGCAAGTAAAGACAGAAGTGTTGATTTACCCGAGCCAGAGGCGCCCACGATGGCCAGTGTTTCAGCTCGGTTAATAGATAGGTCTACATTCGACAAAATTTGTAATTCGCCGGTCGCAGTTTCAACTTTTCGGGAAATAGAATGAGCTTCAATAAACGCCATAGTGGTCAACAATTCCTCGTTATTGTCTGTTTTCTTATCTTGACATGCTTTTCTATACGGGTGAACGCAGAAAAAGTCTCAATGATTATTTTAGGAGACAGTTTAAGTGCGGGTTACGGACTTTCTGAGTCCGATGCATGGGTTTCGCTCATTCAGGATCAATGGCAACAGGAACAACCAAGTTTTGAGCTAATCAACGCGAGCATTAGTGGAGAAACTACCGAAGGAGGTTTAAGGCGACTTCCGAGTCTTCTCGAGCAGCATCAACCTGACTGGGTATTTATTGAGTTAGGTGGTAATGACGGTTTACGAGGGTTCCAAATTTCAGAAGTACGGGCAAACCTATCTGAAATGATTCAAATCAGCAAAAACAATAATGTGAATGTGGCACTTAGTGCTGTTGCAATACCACCCAATTTCGGCCCGCGATATACCCAAATGTTTGAACAAATCTATGTTCAAGTTGCTCAAGAGCACAACGTAGAATTAGTGCCGTTCTTCATGTTAGAAATTGCGACCCGGCCTGAGTGGATGCAAAACGATGGTATTCACCCCAACTTATCGGCACAACCCAAAATCGCACGAATCATGGAACCACAACTGCGAGCGCTATTAGAGAGGTCAAACTAATGGATTGGTATTATTTGAGTCTAGGCGCCAATATCGAACCCGAAAATCACTTACAAAAAGCGATTGAAACCATTATCGAAAAGTTTGGTGCGGCGTTTTTATCTCCTATTGTGCAAACCCAACCGTGCAACATTAATACTTCCAATGTATTCCTGAATGCTGTCATGATTATTCGTACCGACCTCGCCCCAGACGATTTAAAAGCATACTTTGTAGAGTTAGAAGAGCAGGAAGGACGAGATAGAACAGACCCGCTTAGCAGTCAGAAGGACAGGCCATTAGACATCGACATTCTGTCCGTGTCTGACAAACTATCTGTTGAGCCCTTTACAACTAGTGAAGAGCCCTACACGCGAATTTGTATTGAGGCCGCGCAAGGGGCGAAAGCAAATACTCATGCAATATCTGTTTTAGGCCACTTAACGAGCGACCGAGCGGCCACCATCCACTTTGACCACGGCGGCAGTCATATATTCATTGTCGAGGATCGACCAGATAGCCTGCTCCAGAACCTCGAAACCGCCCTCTGTAGCAAGTAATGTTTCTTGCAGTACCTTTTTTTGATCGCTATCACTGTGCTCAGGCAGAAACTTTACAGGACCCGGTCGTATCGCATTTACCCGAACCTTAGGCGCAAGCCTCTTCGCATCAGAAATCATTAAGCTCTCAAGGCCTGCCTTCGTCGAGCAATATAGGGCGTAATCTGGGTTCGGATTTGATACGTAGATGTCGGTTATATGAATAACATTCGCGGTTGGGCGAATTGATTTGGTCAGTTGCCCCTCTAGTCTTCGGTTTAACTGAGCGGGCGTCTTCATATGAATCTTATAAAGCGAGTCATAAAAATCACTAAAATCGTCTTCATGCTCGGCGTCTTTTTCATAGATTGAGGCATTGTGAAGTAAGAAGTCGATGTGTTCGTATCGAGCCTGAAGACGCTTTACTACAGTTTCAATATTGCTAGCATCTAGCGCATCAAAATGCACACACTCTAACTCGTCACAGGACAAATTACTGAGCTCGTCGGAAACTGTTCGTGTAAGAGCCACTACACGCCATCCCCGCGCAAGAAACGAAGACACCATAAGTAGTCCCAAACGACGGCTTGCGCCCGTAATCACTGCAACAGGAAGAGAAGAGTTATCCATAATTACCACACTTTAAATCAGATAACCTAATTACAGCACAGCCCATCAAAAAGATCATCGATGAAAACCAAGATGGGGTCAGAGCACAAAGTGCTCTGACCCCATCAGATTTCGCGTACAAAAAAAGCCTGCTTGTTTCCAAGCAGGCTTTCAAATAGATGGCGTCCCCTACGGGATTCGAACCCCTGTTACCGCCGTGCTAATCGAGAGCGCGGTGGTTACACCGCCCTCACGGCGGATACAAAAAAGCCTGCTTGTTTCCAAGCAGGCTTTCAAATAGATGGCGTCCCCTACGGGATTCGAACCCCTGTTACCGCCGTGCTAATCGAGAGCGCGGTGGTTACACCGCCCTCACGGCGGATACAAAAAAGCCTGCTTGTTTCCAAGCAGGCTTTCAAATAGATGGCGTCCCCTAGGGGATTCGAACCCCTGTTACCGCCGTGAAAGGGCGGTGTCCTAGGCCTCTAGACGAAGGGGACCCTGGACTTTCTTTCTCTTTTCAGAGTTTATTACCGCCGTGCTAAATGGTAGCGCAGTGGCAACACCGCCTCATGGCGGTTGAATATGTGGCGTCCCCTTAGGGGTTCACCCTGTTACCGTCGTGCTAAACGAGAGCGCGGTGGCAACACCGCCTGACGGCGGTTAAATATATGGCGTCCCCTAGGGGATTCGAACCCCTGTTACCGCCGTGAAAGGGCGGTGTCCTAGGCCTCTAGACGAAGGGGACCCTGGACTTTCGGTTTGGTGGAGCTAAGCGGGATCGAACCGCTGACCTCTTGCATGCCATGCAAGCGCTCTCCCAGCTGAGCTATAGCCCCAAAACCTGAGTCTATATTTCGAGGCTGTCTGAACAGCGAGGCGCATTCTAAAAATAGCGGGGGTAAGTGTCAACTGTTTTTTAAGATTATTGGTGCGTTTGCTTAATTTTATAGCTAATCATTCAAAATACAGTCAAATCGGCTCTAAATCCCCTGCTCCATTCCTCTCTTTGGATAACGAAAGTCTAAACGGCCTCGTCACCATATTGATAGATCGGATCAACCTCAGACTTTCCTTTCACGGTCACGCCAAGGTCGTGAGCTAACCCATTTTTGATGGAATAAATCCAGCCATGGATAGCTAACTCTTGCCCTTCAGCCCAAGCTTCTTGAATGATGTGATTTTGCGACAAGTTTTCTACTTGTTGCATGACATTCAACTCGCACATTCTGTCTAGCTTCGCGGGCGCAGGTAAGTCTTTCAACACACTTTCATTCTTACGATATACGCCCTTAATAGAATGAAGCCAGTGGTCAACAATACCATGTCGCGACGACCCCATTGATGCTGCCACACCACCACAACCGTAATGCCCCACAACGAGGATATGTTTTACCTTTAATTGCTTCACCGCATATTCAACTACTGCTAGGCAATTAAAATCGGTCTGTATGACCTGGTTTGCAATATTACGGTGAACGAACAGCTCTCCGGGGTCCATACCTACTATTTCATTTGCAGGTACGCGGCTGTCGGCACAGCCTATCCATAAGTATTCGGGTTTCTGTTGCGCCGCAAGACGCTCAAAGAACTCTGGGTCGTTGTCCGTCTTCTTACCAGCCCATCGAACATTATTATCCAGTAACTCACGGATTTTAGGCATTTGCCGATTCCTCACGCTGTTGGATAAAGTCCAAAGCCAGCTCTATACGGTCTTTTACGATGTTTTGTGGAATTAGTTCTATGGTGGCATCAAGAGAGGGCGAATTGCCGCCACCTGTAACGGCTACACGCAATGGCATACCGACTTTACCCATTCCTATCTCAAGGGCTTCACAGGTGTCTTTAATCGCTTGTTGAATGCTTTCAGCGTCCCAAGATTTTAAGTCACTTAAGCGTTGTTGAATGTCGACTAACGCCTCTTTCGCGACAGGACGTAGGTGCTTCTTCGCCGCACCTGCTTCAAATTCAGTTACAGGGCTATAAAAGTACTGGCTAATTTCAGCCATCTCTTTCAG
The DNA here is from genome assembly GCF_004344885.1 of Lysobacter sp. N42. NCBI lineage: Bacteria > Pseudomonadati > Pseudomonadota > Gammaproteobacteria > Lysobacterales > Lysobacteraceae > Lysobacter > Lysobacter sp. N42. The sequence continues at coordinate 209,844 of NZ_SKFB01000001.1, read as the reverse complement.
TGTTTTCACTCGGTCTGCTTGCAGTTGAACTACTTTCTCAAGATCTGGGCCATTATTGGTGTCTACGCCTTGTAGCTCGAAATGCCACGCCAACTCAGCCGCCACTTGTTTGGCAGGTAAAGTTTTCATGTAATGTTGGTTCAGCCAGTTCAATTTTTCAGTATTAAATGCAGAAGCCGCTTTGTTGATATCGCTCAATTTGAAAAGCTGAATCAATTCGTCACGGCTAAAGACTTCCTGATCACCGTGAGACCATCCCAAGCGCACTAAATAGTTGATCATCGCTTCCGGTAAATATCCCTTATCGCGATACTCAGTTACGCTTACCGCACCGTGGCGTTTCGATAGTTTTTTACCATCGTCGCCAAGAATCATCGAAACGTGCGCATATTCTGGAATTGGCGCGTCTAGAGCTTTGAGAATGTTAATCTGGCGTGGTGTGTTGTTGATATGGTCTTCGCCACGAACCACATGAGTAATACCCATGTCCCAGTCGTCAACCACAACACAGAAGTTATAGGTTGGAGTGCCGTCTGTTCGGGCAATAATAAGGTCGTCTAATTCTTGGTTCGAAATTTCAATCCGACCGCGAACGTGGTCATCAAACACCACACTTCCCTCTTGCGGGTTTCTAAACCGAATAACGAACGGCTGACCTTCTTTTTCTTCTCTCTGTTCAGCAGTTAAATGACGACACTTACCATCATAGCGAGGCTTCAAACCTGCTTCCATTTGCTCTTCACGCATTTTCTCTAAACGTTCTTGTGAGCAATAGCATTTGTAAGCTTTATCTTCTTGCATTAGCTCATCAATTAACTTGCCGTAGCGGTCAAAGCGTTGTGTTTGATAAACAGGTTCTTCGTCCCAGTTCAGGCCGAGCCATTTCATACCTTCAAAAATGGCGTCAATCGCAGGCTGCGTTGAACGCTCGCGGTCGGTATCTTCAATACGCAGTACAAACTTACCCCCTGCTGCTTTCGCCACTAACCATGCATACAATGCTGTACGCGCACCACCAACGTGCAAGTAACCTGTTGGGCTAGGGGCAAAACGAGAAACCACAGACATGAACTCAATTCCTTATTAAAAAACATTAATTGCGCGAATTATATCAGAAGTGTGCAAGAACGGCAGGTCAAACCATAGTAAAGGAAACAGATCTCAATTCAGTTTTCCAACGTTAGTAAGTCAGGTTCAACGAGGAGTAGCCGAATGTTTAACTTATTCAAACCAAACCCAACCAAAAAATTGCGCAAAGAATTGGCACAACTGCAGGAAAAGTCGATGCAGGCACAACGAAAAGGCGATATTAGAACAAGCTCAGAATTGGCGTCTGAAGCAGACACGCTTTGGCAAAAAATTCAGGAAATGGAGCAGCAATCATGACTCAACTTTTCACTTCATTGTTTATCATTGCCCTACTACCTTTCATTGCAAAACTCCCCCTAGTGCTTGCTATGAATAAAGAGTCTGGTGGTTACAACAATAAATACCCAAGGCAACAACAAGCAAACTTAAAAGGGTTTGGCCTTCGCGCTAATGCTGCACATTACAATAGCTTTGAAGCACTTATCGTTTATATCTTTGCGGTGGTATGCGTTATCCAAAACCAAACTATTGATACGTTGACAGTAACTTTGGCTTGGGTGTTTGTGGCTTCGCGCGTGCTGTACTTAATTTGCTACTGGTTTGACAAAGCGAGCCTTCGCTCTGTTATATGGATTACTGGAATGATTGCCGCTTTCGTAATGGCTGGAAGAGCGATTTGGGGTAATTAACCCGAAGCAGAAAAACAAAAAAGCCAGACTGCGATTTGCGAGTCTGGCTTTCTTATATGGTGGATGGTACTGGGATCGAACCAGTGACCCCCGCCTTGTAAGGGCGGTGCTCTCCCAGCTGAGCTAACCATCCGAAGTTGGTTGCTACCCGACGTATCGTGTAGCCTGGAATATGGTGGATGGTACTGGGATCGAACCAGTGACCCCCGCCTTGTAAGGGCGGTGCTCTCCCAGCTGAGCTAACCATCCGAAGTTGGTTGCTACCCGACGTATCGTGTAGCCTGGAATATGGTGGATGGTACTGGGATCGAACCAGTGACCCCCGCCTTGTAAGGGCGGTGCTCTCCCAGCTGAGCTAACCATCCAAAGTGTTCTGCCTTAACGGCTGTCCTTGAACACGGAGCGCTATTATAGGGACGTGGAAAATACTGTCAACTCATTTCCTACCCTTTTTTGTCTATTCTAGTTCAACTGCTCAAAATTGATTCATTTTTGCTAATTAACAAACAAATTAGCTATATAACTTTAAATTTTCTCGCAGTTCGTGAAGCTGATCTCGAATTGCGGCTGCTTTTTCAAACTCAAGATCCTGCGCAGCTTTATACATCGCCTTTTCTTCTGCAGCAATCTTAGCAAGAATCTCTTTCGTACTTGAGAACTCTTTCAATACTGCATCTTTCTTAGCCGCTTTAGCCTTCTCCGCACGCTTACGTTTATTTGGATCGCCACCAAGGTCCATAACATCGGTTACGCGTTTATTCAGTCCCTTAGGAACAATTCCGTGAGCGGCGTTATGAGCCATTTGTTTCTCACGACGACGCTTCGTTTCGTCGATAGCCTTTTGCATAGAGTTGGTAATTTTATCGCCGTACAAAATAGCGCGACCATTAACATTTCGCGCAGCACGACCAATGGTTTGAATAAGAGAACGCTCAGCCCGCAAGAAGCCTTCTTTATCCGCATCTAAAATCGCAACTAACGACACTTCCGGCATATCCAAACCTTCTCGCAAAAGGTTAATACCTACCAACACGTCAAACTCACCGAGTCGTAAGTCTCGAATAATCTCCATACGTTCTACTGTGTCGATATCCGAATGCAAATAACGAACTTTAATGTCGTGTTCAGAGAGGTAGTCGGTTAAATCCTCTGCCATTTTCTTCGTTAAAGTAGTCACTAGAACCCGCTCGTTCTTCTCGCTTCGAAGTCGAATCTCAGACATTACATCGTCCACCTGCGTAGCTACTGGACGAACTTCAATCTCAGGATCAATAAGTCCTGTGGGGCGTACAACTTGCTCAACAAATTCACCATCGCAACGTTCTAACTCGTATTTACCAGGTGTAGCTGATACGTATAGCGTTTGCGGTGCTATGGCTTCAAATTCATCAAACTTGAGCGGTCGGTTATCTAGTGCTGAAGGCAAGCGAAAGCCAAAATTCACTAAGTTTTCTTTCCTAGAGCGATCGCCCTTATACATAGCTCCTACTTGCGACACTGTGACATGAGACTCATCAATAATAAGCAAGGCGTCGTCAGGTAAGTAGTCCATTAGGGTTGGAGGTGGCTCGCCAGGAGCACGACCCGATAAATATCGAGAATAGTTTTCGATACCCGAGCAATAACCAAGCTCTAACATCATTTCAATATCGAATTGAGTTCGTTCTCGTATTCGTTGCTCTTCAATAAGCTTGCTAGTGTCTAAGAATTGTTGACGACGCTCTTTGAGCTCATCTTTAATTCTCTCTACTGCATCAACAATTTTATCTCTTGGTGTTACGTAGTGGGTTTTTGGGTACACCGTGAAGCGTGCCACATTAGGCTGCACAATTTGCCCTGTTAGCGGCTCAAAAATAGAAATGCGTTCTATTTCGTCATCAAAAAGCTCTAGCCTTACCGCTAACTCGTCCGACTCCGCTGGAAAGATATCTATGACCTCACCTCGAACACGATAGGTTCCTCGCGCAAATGCCTGATCGTTACGAGTATATTGAAGCGTGGCTAATGTTCTTAGTATCTCTCTTTGATCAATAATGTCCCCGCGTCTAAGGTGCAACATCATTTTCATATAAGAGTCCGGGTCACCCAAACCATAAATTGCGGACACCGAGGCAATGAGAACAACATCGCGTCGCTCCATAAGAGCTTTAGTTGCGGAGAGTCGCATTTGCTCTATGTGTTCATTAATAGACGCGTCTTTCTCTATAAATGTGTCCGTGGTGGGCACATAAGCTTCCGGTTGGTAGTAGTCATAATAAGAAACGAAATACTCCACCGCATTGTTTGGGAAGAACTCCTTCATCTCACCATATAGCTGAGCTGCTAGTGTTTTGTTGTGTGCAAGAATAAGCGTTGGACGACCTGTTTTAGCGATCACATTCGCCATGGTAAATGTCTTACCCGAGCCGGTTACCCCTAGTAAAGTCTGATGAGCTAATCCCGACTCTAAATTATCAATGATCTTGTCTATCGCTGCCGGCTGGTCACCGGCAGGTTGATATTCAGAAACCAACTCAAAAGGGCGACCTTTTTCACTTCTCTCGTTTTCCACACTACTCTCCCTTGTGGCTTCTGCGCATAAACCAGTTATACGCAATAATAGCCGTCAATAGATTCGCTATTACGCCCCCCACGAACATTCCTTGCAAGCCGTATAGCCAATTCCCTAGGATAGAAATAGGCACATACATAACGAACAACCTAACAATGCTCACCATTAGAGCCTGCATAGGTAGATGTAACGCATTAAATGACGAGTTCGTTAAAATGATACAGCCTTGCAAGCCGTAACCTAGCGGCATAATGGCTACGAACCACGCTAGTACTTGAGCAACTTCAACATCACGTGCGAACGCAGCCAGCAATAGGGGTAGTAAAGCGAGCAACGCAAGGTAAATAAAGAACTGCAAAGCAAGAATAAAGATTAATGACTTTCTATAAGCTTCGCGCACACGCCCCATTTTATTAGCACCGAAGTTTTGGCTAATAAAAGGCGGAAGGCTCATCGACAATGCCAGAATAACCACCGAAGCAAGCGACTCTAAGCGAATTCCCACCCCAAAAGCCGCAACAGCAGCGGTTCCATGGTTGGCCACTACACTTGTTAGCACACCAGCCGAAATAGGCGTTAGCATATTTGCGCCAGCTGCGGGTATCCCGATTTTAAGTAACTGACGTGAAGATTCCATAAATGACTGCATACTTGCAGGTATCCAGTCGATCAGCTTTTTTCGTCCCACAAGAAGATAAATAATCAGGCTAAAGCCAATGCTCCAAGAAACCACACTGGCTAGTGCAGCTCCTTTTATACCCATAGCAGGGATAGGTCCAAGCCCAAAAATGAATATAGGATCTAATACCGCGTTAAGAAGCCCACCTACGCCCATAATAAAAGAAGGGGTTTTTGTGTCGCCAGATGCACGTAATATGCTATTCCCCACCATAGGGGTAACAAGCAACACCGCACCTGCGTACCAAATATACATATAGTCTTTAATCAACGGCATAAGGCTGTCTGTTGCGCCGAGCGAGGTAAAAATAAAGTCGGTGAGCAGGAAGAAAATGAATGCTAATGTCCCAACTAATGCAGCTGCCAAGTAGAGAGCACTACTACCTACACTTCTAGCACCCTCATGGTCGTCACCGCCCAGCTTTCTCGCCATCACCGCTGAGGTACCAATACCTAGGCCTATAGTGAGGCTAATAACAGTAAAGCTCACGGGGAATGTAAAACCCACAGCTGCGAGTTCTTCTGTACCAATTAAACTAATAAAGAAGGTATCAACAAAGTTGAAGCTGATTAGTGTTGCTACGCCAAAAATGACCGGCCAAGTCATCGACCAAAGCTTGCTTCCTACAGGAGCATTCAGTATTGCTTTTGATGCTTGAGCGGATGCCATTCGTACTCCTAAAACTGGCTTTTAACGAGGGACTACAGAGATGAACATGGTACGTAAAAACAACATGAATTGCTACGCTCACACAACGCAAGAACTAGACTTTTCGCCATAAAATCCTTATAGTTTCGGCTGTTTTAGACGTCATGAAAAATGACAAAACTCACCTTTAACATTGTACTTTTGATAGGTACTCAGGAATCGCCGTGGACTATAAACTTTCCCATCGTGTGAACGCGATTGCGCCCTCACCTACTCTTGCTGTTAGCCAAAAAGCTGCTGAATTAAAAGCTCTAGGTAAAGACGTTATTGGTCTTGGTGTCGGCGAGCCCGACTTCAGTACACCAGACTTCATTTGTGAAGCCGCAAAAGAGGCAATCGACAAACGCTTTACACGGTACACAGCTGTAGACGGTATTCCTGAACTAAAAAAGGCGGTTGCTGACAAGTTTCAACGTGACAATGGTCTTTCTTACGATCTAGATGAAATTCTTATTTCAGCAGGCGGTAAACATAGTATTTTCAATTTACTAACCGCTTGGATCAATGAAGGTGACGAGGTCATTATTCCCGCCCCGTATTGGGTGTCTTATCCTGACATGACCACATTATTGGGTGGCAAACCAGTCACTATTGAAGCCGGTATTGATCAGCAATACAAGATTACTGCAGCGCAACTAGAGCAAGCGATTACAGAAAATACCAAGTTATTGTTTTTAAATAGCCCGTCAAATCCGACCGGAATGGCTTATTCAAAAGCGGAGCTAGAAAGTCTGGCCGCTGTATTGAAAAAGCACCCTAATATTCTTATTGCTACAGACGATATGTACGAGCACATACTCTGGGACAAAGAGCCATTCCACAATATTGTGATGGTGGCACCAGAGCTAAAGTCGCGCACTATTGTTCTTTCCGGCGTATCAAAAGCCTACGCCATGACAGGGTGGCGTATTGGTTATGCGGCAGGACCTGCCACCATTATTAAAGCCATGAAAAAAGTGCAATCGCAGAGCACCTCAAATCCGTGTTCTATTGCGCAACATGCAGCCCTTGCTGCGTTGCAGGGTGATCAAAGCTTTATTGAAGAGATGGTTACTGAATTTAAAGGACGTCACGACCGGTTAGTCCAACAGCTTAATGATATTCCTGGTATCAAAGCGATTGCGGGTCAGGGTACCTTTTATACGTTCCCTAATATCGAAGTATTAATGCAGGCAAAGAATGTAGCCACTGACGTAGAACTGTGTGAGCTGTTGCTAGAAGAAGAAAACGTAGCATTAGTTCCGGGCTCAGCCTTTGGAGCTCCGGGACACTTCCGCCTCTCCTTCGCAGCTGCAACCTCTACACTAGACGAAGCTATTAAGCGAATCACTCGTTTCGCTAAATCCTAGCTCACTTCGATGCCCTTGATAAAGGTATATCAAGGGCATCCTGCCCCAATTAGACATTAATACAAACTAGCTAAACCATTGTTCTTTGGTGTTTCAATAGCTAAGTACACCCAAAATACAATGAACTTACCGTGATATGCCGCAATTTTTCCCTAATTTTTATGGCGGAATCACTTTTTTGGCGAACCCTACAAAGCCAAAAAGTTGATGTAAATTACTTAACAAAATTAAAACAGACACTCTATATACTTTTAAACGAGAGTAACCACTCACAAAGCCCCAAAAGTCGAGTTTTCCACCGCGCCACTACAAGTAACACCACAAATCCGAACAAAAACTGTCACACTTGTGTAATACTTGCCCAATTTCTAACCCCTTAAAAGATTGGCTTTAAGTTGTTGATTTATATCACCTTTAAAAAACATGCCAGATTTTGAGCAATTGCTACAATCGGCTATATCCTACGCTTTTACTAGCCCTTCACATACTTAACCACAAAGTTATCCACAGATTTCGTGGATAAGATCATGCAACCCACTACTTTCAAGGGTTTGTTAAAAATGTGGATAAATTTAGAGGAGTTTACGAGTCAGAAAACAACTCACGAAATACAAGGGCTTTAGAGATAATGATGAAAAATGAGCGTTTCGTGCCATTTTCACACTCAAATAACAGAAAATGAGTATTATTTGTTCAGTTGAAGCAATTCAGCCTAAATTTATTGTTGTTATGGTTGACAGCAACTAAGTCCCGCATTAACATTCCGCACCGTTAAGCGATTCCCCAGTAGCTCAGTTGGTTAGAGCGGTGGACTGTTAATCCATGTGTCGTTGGTTCGAATCCAACCTGGGGAGCCAAGCTTAACATTCCTTTTCGATTCCCCAGTAGCTCAGTTGGTTAGAGCGGTGGACTGTTAATCCATGTGTCGTTGGTTCGAATCCAACCTGGGGAGCCACGCTTAACATTCCTTTTCGATTCCCCAGTAGCTCAGTTGGTTAGAGCGGTGGACTGTTAATCCATGTGTCGTTGGTTCGAATCCAACCTGGGGAGCCAAGCTTAACATTCCTTTTCGATTCCCCAGTAGCTCAGTTGGTTAGAGCGGTGGACTGTTAATCCATGTGTCGTTGGTTCGAATCCAACCTGGGGAGCCACGAAAAATCTCCCTCTTTACTTCTACATTAAAATGTTTTCTATTTGAATTACTGCAGTACAGCCATTACTGCTGCACCTATAGATGTACCCAAAATCGCTCCTGCAATAACATCACTTGGGAAGTGGACACCCAGTGCAACACGTGAAATCGCCACACCAAAAGCCCAAACATAAACTACAGAAGACCATACGGGAAAACTTGCTATCACTAGCGCAGCAAACAAGAATGCTGCCGTAGAGTGCCCAGACGGGAAGCTAAATTTATCGGCGGGTTTAATAACGGGACGAAACTGAGCACGCACAGCAGGACGGTTACGCTTCAAAATATTCTTTAGCCAAATAAACAGCGGAACTTCAATAGCAAACGCCAGTAAAGCTCGTTGCAAGAATAACCAGCTGCCTTCTAATGTCGCAATGATCACGAGCAACGTAAATAATGCGTAATAAGGACCGTCTCCGCTTCGAGACAACCAAAACGCTAGCCTAGACTTTCTCAACGGACGAGTACGGTCAAATAACCAGTAAAACGCGGTTTCGTCGGCTGTGCGCATGAGTTGGAAAAAGTTAGACAGAGTAAGTTCCTCGCGAGCTTTTATTCATTGTCCCTGATTGGTGAACACCTATAGTACCGAATTTGATAGGAATATGCCTATAAAGTTGTGTCAACCGCCTTAAATCAGGATAATAGCAAAACAGGATCTTCTACCGCAAACAACATACAGCCTCGTCAACTTGTGGATTTATGACTGAAATTTTATTACTGCTGATAGCTACGGTACTGGTCAACAATTTCGTATTGGTGCAATTCCTTGGTTTGTGTCCGTTTATGGGCGTTTCAAATAAGCTTGAAACGGCAATAGGCATGTCGGCTGCAACCACATTTGTACTTACGCTTGCCTCGGTCTCAAGTTATCTTGTTAATCAATACATTTTATTACCACTTGAGCTAACCGCGTTAAGAACGCTTAGCTTTATTCTTGTTATCGCGGTAGTCGTTCAGTTTACGGAAATGGTTGTACACAAAACCAGTCCCACTCTATACCGGCTACTAGGCATTTTCCTTCCCTTAATTACCACTAACTGTGCCGTGTTGGGTGTTGCGCTTCTAAACATTACTGAACAACATAACTTTATAGAGTCTGTGTTTTACGGTTTAGGTGCCGCCATTGGCTTTAGTTTAGTATTGGTTTTGTTCTCAGCTCTGCGCGAACGTATCGCCGCAGCAGACGTTCCCGTGGTATTTAAAGGTGCTGCCATTGGGATGATTACCGCCGGTTTAATGTCACTGGCTTTTATGGGATTTAGCGGTTTGGTGAGTGGTTCATGAGCTTATTGACCGGAGTTTTTGTTGTATCCATTATTGCCCTAGTGTTCGGTTTAGTACTTGGGTTTGCTGCAGTGCGTTTCAAAGTGGAAGGCGATCCTCTCGTAGACCAAATCGACGAAATATTGCCACAAACGCAGTGCGGTCAGTGTGGCTATCCTGGCTGTCGCCCTTATGCAGAAGCGATAGCAAATGGAGACGAGATTAATAAGTGCCCTCCTGGTGGCGAAGCAACTATTCAAAAACTTTCAGAGCTTACTGGTAAAGAAGCAAAACCACTCGACGAAGCTCATGGTGTAGAAGACGTTAAGAAAGTCGCCTACATTCGAGAAGACGAGTGCATTGGCTGTACCAAATGCATTCAAGCGTGTCCGGTAGACGCTATTATGGGTGCAAATAAGCAAATGCACACGGTTATTGCCGACGAGTGCACCGGATGCGACCTATGTGTAGATCCTTGCCCGGTAGACTGCATAGACATGATTCCGATACCGACCAAAGCAGAGCGCTGGAAGTGGGACCTAGAGTCGATACCCGTGAACGTTGACACTGCGCCCGCAGCTTCCCGACAAGTGGAGGGTGTATAAGTGGCTTCCGCGATCAAAATTTGGAGCTTCCCTGGAGGAGTCCACCCTCCAGAGAGAAAAACGTTAGCTAACCAAACGGCTACTGCTACAACAGAATTGCCGGAAAAAGTATATGTGCCGGTTAAACAGCATATTGGTGCAGAAGGTCAACTCTTGGTTCAACCTGGCGACACTGTGCTTAGAGGGCAAGCACTCACTCAACCGGGAATGAGTGGTGGTTTACCTGTTCACGCACCAAGTTCTGGAACCGTAATAAATATTGCTGAGCATACTAGTAATCATCCTTCGGGAATTCCGACCTTAACGATTACTATTAAACTCGACGGTAAACATGAATCAATCGAGTTCACTGCCGTTGAAAACCCGCTAGAGCAAAGTCCACAAGAACTTATTAAATATATTCGAGAAGCAGGTATCGCAGGGTTAGGCGGTGCCGCTTACCCTACCGCGCAGAAACTTAGCCAAACCCAGAATACTGAATTACTCATTATCAACGGTGTTGAGTGTGAGCCTTATATCGTGTCCGACGACAGGCTTATGCGAGAGCATGCCGAGGAAATAGTATCAGGTATCACTATTTTGCAATCTGCGCTTCAAGCTCAGCAAACCATTGTCGCTATTGAAGACAATAAGCCTGAAGCCATTCAAGCCATGCGCCAAGCAATAGAAAGCGCTAGTATTGAAGCAGCGGTGGCGGTAGTTCCTACGAAATACCCTTCGGGCGGTGAAAAGCAACTTATTCAGTTACTTACAGGAAAAGAGGTACCTTCCAACGGCTACCCTTCAGACATGGGTATTCTTATGCAGAATGTGGGTACTGCGTATGCTATTCATGAGGCTATTTATTTAGGCAAGCCGCTGATGGAGCGCATCGTGACCTTAACCGGTGAGGCCTTACAAAAACCAGGCACGGTATGGGCGTTATTGGGTACACCGGTGTCACACTTGCTAGATAGTGCTAGCTTACAGGCAAGCTCTAAGCAAAAAGTTATTATCGGCGGCCCAATGATGGGTTACACGATTTCAGATTTAGAAGTTCCTGTTGTTAAATCGACTAACTGTATTTTGTGTCCAACAGAGTCAGAACTGCCAGCTACAGGCCACGAAATGGCATGCATTCGTTGTGGTCAGTGTGAGCAAGTGTGTCCCGCGTCATTATTACCGCAACAACTTTACTGGTACGCAAAAGCAAGTGATCACGATGCTCTTAAACAACACCACTTAAAAGACTGTATTGAGTGTGGTGCGTGTGCTTATGTTTGTCCAAGTGAAATTCCACTTGTGCACTATTACAGAAAAGCAAAAGCGGAAATTCGTGAAGAACTCATTGAACAGCAAAAAGCCGATATTGCTCGACAACGATTTGAGGCCAGACAGGCTAGACTAGAGCGAGAGAAGCAAGCTAGATTAGAAAAGCACAAGAAAGCGGCTGAGGCACGTCAGGCCGCGCTTGCTGCGAGAGCCGCTGCAGCTGAGGCAGACCCAACAGAACAAAGCACAGCAGATACAGCAGCAAACAACGGTGAGAAGCAGTCGAAAGTCGCTGCAGCCATAGCGCGAGCCAAAGCTAAAAACGCTGCGCAAGCAGAATCAGCAACCGCAGAAGACGACAAAAAGGCGAGAGTTGCTGAAGCCGTAGCTCGCGCGAAAGCTAAAAAGGCTGCGCAAGCAGAATCAGCAACCGCAGAAGACGACAAAAAGGCGAGAGTTGCTGAAGCCGTAGCTCGCGCGAAAGCTAAAAAGGCTGCGCAAGCAGAATCAGCAACCGCAGAAGACGACAAAAAGGCGAGAGTTGCTGAAGCCGTAGCTCGCGCGAAAGCTAAAAAGGCTGCGCAAGCAGAATCAGCAACCGCAGAAGACGACAAAAAGGCGAGAGTTGCTGAAGCCGTAGCTCGCGCGAAAGCTAAAAAGGCTGCACAAGCAGAATCAGCAACCCCAGAAGACGACAAAGCGAAACAGTCATCACAGCAGTCTGACAATGCAGAAGCAGAAAAGAAAAGAAGAGTGGCAGCAGCTGTAGCGAGAGCAAAGGCGAAGAAAGCTGAACAACAAAAACAACAAAATAGTGTCACAACAAGCGAACGAGGAGACTCTGAATCGTCATGAGTTTTTTTATAGCGTCCTCACCACATAATCACGTGCGCCGAAATACCCAGTGGGTCATGCAACAGGTTTTACTGGCCATGGTGCCAGGTGTGCTTGCTCAAGTTTGGATCTTCGGTTGGGGAGTACTTATTCAGCTCGCCTTCGCTATTGTTACTGCGATTGTTGCAGAGTCTTTGTTCCTAGCTTTTAGAGATAAGCCTATTAAACCCGCTTTAAGAGATAATACAGCTATTCTTACTGCGGCATTGCTAGCGGTGAGCATTCCGCCGCTCGCGCCTTGGTGGGTCATATTTATAGGTGTCATTTTTTCTATCGTAGTGGTCAAGCAAGTTTTTGGAGGCGTCGGCCAGAACATCTTTAACCCAGCAATGGCAGGCTATGTTTTACTTCTGGTGTCTTTCCCTGTGCAAATGACGCAATGGATGCCCCCAGCCCACCTCGCTACTTTTAACCTAAGTTTTATAGACAGTCTATGGTTATTTTTCACGCAGTACACCACAGACGGTTTCAGTGTCATGCAAGTAACAATGGTGCAATTAGGGCAAGGCATCGATGCAGTTTCTATGGCTACACCGCTCGACCACATACGCAATCAGCTTTCGCAAGGCTATACACTAAGCGAGTCGCTTAACTCACCTATTTTTGGTGGTTTAGCCGGTTTGGGTTGGCAGGAAGTTAACATGGCGTATTTCCTCGGGGGGGCTTATCTTGTCGCTCGCCGAGTTATCACATGGCATATACCGGTGGCGTTGTTAGGCACTCTACTCGTTGCCTCTGGTTTAGGTACTACGTTTGCAATCGACCAGTTGCCCGGAGTAAACATTCACTTGCTGAGTGGCGCAACCATGCTAGGCGCGTTTTTTATAGCCACAGACCCAGTATCTGCAGCCACTTCAAATAAAGGCAAAGTAATATACGCGGCTCTCATTGGCGTGCTGGTTTATGTAATCCGTACTTGGGGTGGTTACCCAGACGCTATGGCTTTTGCGGTGCTGTTGGCTAACTTATGTGTGCCCACTATCGATTACTTCTCTAAACCTCGCCCGTATGGCAATGTCAAAGCCAAGGAGTCTGCAGAATGATCTTCAAGAATATGAAAAAGAACGGTCTTATTCTTGGAGCTTTTGCACTAGCTGCAACAGGGCTTTTGGTGGTAACTCAGTTTTTAACCGCTGACCGAATTGAACAACAACAACGCGCAGAATTAATGGGCACGCTGAATACACTGATACCTGAAGAAATGCACAGCAATGACCTGTTTGCGGACTGCACCTTAGTGACCAACCCAGATGTTCTAGGTCGCTCTTCTCCTCAACCTGTCTACAGGGCTCGCTCAACCAACGGCAATACCGCCATCGCTATTCGAACCACGGCGCCAAATGGTTACAGTGGAAACATTGATATGCTTGTTGCGATAAATACAAACAATAAAGTTATGGGCGTTCGCGTACTTCAGCACAGAGAAACTCCTGGGCTTGGTGACAAGATAGAAACTCGAAAAAGTGATTGGATATTGTCTTTCACCCAACAGAATATTCCTGCTCAAGAAAGCCCAAGGTGGGAAGTTCGTAAAGATGGAGGCGCATTTGACCAATTTACAGGGGCAACTATTACGCCACGAGCAGTGATTAATGCGGTTGAGCGCACTATTATTTGGGCAAACGCGCAACAAGAATCGTTATTTAATGCACCATCAAACTGCCAGCAGTCAGGTGATAGCCGATGAGTGAAATTAAAACCTTGTCAAAAAACGGGTTATGGGAAAATAATCCTGCTTTAGTCCAACTATTAGGACTTTGTCCCCTACTCGCTGTAACCACTACAGTAACCAACGCCTTGGGGCTTGGCCTTGCCACTCTCTTAGTGTTGGTGGGCTCAAACATTACAGTTTCTTTAGTTAGAGAATGGGTTCCGAACGAAATTAGAATACCTGTCTTTGTAATCGTCATTGCGACCTTTGTAACAATGATAGAATTGCTTATGAATGCCTTCGCATACAGCTTGTATTTGTCATTAGGTATTTTCATTCCCCTCATTGTGACCAACTGCGCGATTATCGGTCGAGCAGAAGCCTACGCTTCTAAGAATCCTTGGCATTTAGCAGCCTACGATGGTCTTGCCATGGGCTTAGGTTTTGGTGGCGTACTCGTGTTGCTAGGTGCTGTTAGAGAAATTATTGGCCAAGGCACGCTATTTGATGGCGCTGAATTACTTCTAGGTGAATGGGCTGCCGCACTGCGCATCGAAGTTATTCAATTCGATTACCCGCTTCTGCTAGCAATTCTTCCACCCGGAGCCTTTATTGGTTTAGGATTCCTTATTGCTATAAAAAATGGTATCGACCGGCTACATGCAGCAAAACAAGAAAAACAAGCCGTAACCAAAGCAACACGCGCACGAGTTACAGGGCAAACTTAAGTTTGATCACAATATGAATAAAGAAAAACGAAGAGAAATACTAACGCGCTTAAGAGACAACAATCCACATCCGACCACGGAGCTTAACTTCTCAAACCCTTTTGAGTTGCTTATCGCCGTTCTTTTGTCAGCACAAGCAACTGATGTGGGCGTAAACAAAGCCACCGGGCCTCTTTTTAAAATTGCCAACAACCCACATGACATGTATGCACTTGGTGTCGACGGTTTAAAGTCCTACATAAAAACCATAGGCCTTTTTAACACCAAAGCAGAAAACGCAATTAAAACCTGCAAAATACTGATTGATAAGTACAACGGCGAAGTTCCTGAAGACCGCGCTGCGCTAGAAGCGCTACCAGGTGTAGGCCGAAAAACCGCGAACGTAGTGCTAAATACCGCTTTTGGCTGGCCGACAATTGCAGTCGACACGCACATATTCCGGGTGAGCAACCGTACAAAGTTCGCCATGGGTAAAAACGTAGACCAGGTAGAACAGAAGCTACTCAAAGTCGTGCCCGCAGAGTTTAAGGTAGACGTACATCACTGGCTTATTTTACATGGACGCTACACCTGCGTGGCTCGCAAGCCACGCTGCGGTTCATGCATTATTGAAGACTTGTGTGAGTTTAAGGATAAAACAGAGATTTAAGACTCTTACAATTGTCTCTTACTGAAAAAAAAGGGGAAAGCCGCTGTAAACAGTTACTTCCCCACTTCATTCCGGTCGGTGATTCCCGCAGAACTAGTCTCTGCTCAGTCTGAAATTTGAGCGAGTAACTTGTCAGCCACTAAAGCTGAACTAGCTGGGTTTTGACCCGTAACAATTAGACCATCTTGTACAGCAAATGCTTCCCAGTCTTGCCCTTTTTGATAGTCACCACCACGTTTAACAAGCTCATCTTCCAGCAAGAAAGGCACAACTTCTGTCAATTGAACTGCTTCTTCCTCACTGTTGGTAAAGCCGGTCACCTTTTTATCTTTGATAACGAAGTCACCAGAAGCGTTTTTTACGTTAAGCAATGCGGCACTAGCATGACATACTGCCGATACAGCTTTACCTGAGTTCAAAAAACTCTCAATTAAAGCGATTGATTCCCTATTGTCGGTGAGATCCCAAAGTGGGCCATGACCGCCCGGGTAAAAAACGGCGTCGTAGTCACTTTCATTTATGTCAGATAGTTTTAACGTTGCCGCAATTTTAGCCTGAGCATCTCTATCAGCATCGAACCGTTCAGTCGCCTCTGTTTGGAAGTCCTCTAATGTGCTTGTTGGATCAATTGGAGCTTGACCGCCTTTCGGTGTAGCCAAAGTAACCTCGGCTCCAGCGTCAATAAACGCATAATATGGGGCAGCAAATTCTTCAACCCAAAAACCTGTTTTTTTGCCCGTGTCACCTAGTTGATCGTGTGAAGTTAGCACCATCAAAATCTTCTTCGTCATATTTATTACCCCGTTATCAACTAAATTTATTTGTTCAATTTTAGTTCTATTTCATTGCTGTAAAGTATAGGGTCACTAACTTAAGTGAACAATGCAGATAAAACTAAAAACATTGTATGAATAATTGATACAATTAACTTCGCTATTTCTTTTGTGGACAATATATGAATGTTTCCTTAGAGCGACTCAAAAGCATGGTTGTTTTTGCTCAGGTGATTGAACAAGGCAGTCTAAGCGCAGCAGCTACGCATTTAGGGCTCTCTCGAGCAGTGGTGAGTTACCACTTGAAAAAACTTGAAGACCAACTCGACGTGAAATTGCTCAACCGTTCAACTCGAACCATTAACCTCACAGAGGCTGGCCGAGCATATTATGAACGTTGTCATGCTATCGCAGAGCAAGCCAATGCAGCCAATCAGCAAATTGAGAATACAAAAAGCGAGCCTGCCGGCTTGCTTAGAATAACTTGCCCAGTCAATGTTGGCTTGCAGACTATAGTGCCGGCTCTCAACGAGTTTAAACGAATATATCCTAGGATTAGTCTCGATATCATGCTGACGGACGAAGTGGTTAATATCATGAAAGAGGGAATCGACTTAGCAGTACGTGGAGCACCATTGCCAGACTCTGGGTTACAGGCAAGTAAACTCGCTACGTTGAAGACTTGTCTATGCGGTTCTCCAGAATACTTTTTGAAATATGGGCAACCTGACCACCCTAATGACTTGGTTGATCACCAATGGGTGATGTACAAGTTAACCTCTAGCGAACTAAACATCACTAAAGGCAGCCGCTCTTATAAGGTTGCTACCAAAGGCAGTATTAGTACCAACAATGCGGCAGCTAGAACTGCATTTGTCGAGGCTGGGCATGGATTAGCACGAATCCCACTATACGATGCATGGCCTAAAATACAGGCTGGTACGCTTCAAACAGCTCTTGATGACTATGATTTTAGCGACATCAATGTTTATGGTGTCTTCCCACCAGGTACTGCAAATTCGAAAAAATTGAGATTAGTACTTAATTTTTTGCAGTCCTATTTCACGAAGCAAATGAATGTAAAGAATACCCAATACTAACCAGATGATGTCTATCGAGGCTTTATTGGCATATAAAACACTTAAAGCACTAACGGCTTGACAATAGCTCCTCGTTAAACGGGCGGCTAATTTGAACTACAACACGTCTGTTTTGAGCGCGCTCGAGCTCATTTTCATTGCCCGCTATGTGCCGCATTTCACCATGCCCTTGAATGGAAATTTGGGACTCGTTTATGCCTTGCTCAACCAGAAAATCTTTTACTGACTGCGCTCTAGCAGTAGAGAGCTGCTCGTTTTCATCGAAGCTACCATAAGCGTCGGTATAACCGGCGACCAGTACTAATTCGATATTTTGATCATGTACAAGGAAATTACCAACACGCATCAACTTGCGCTTCGCAGAGTTTGTCAGCTCGGTCGTTTTCTCTTCGTACGTTAAAACCGTAAATGAAATATCATCAAACCCATAAGGCAATAACTGCGCTACGCAGTCCATAAAGTCATCGTAGCGTTGCTGAAAATTCACGGCTGAAACCTGCACTTGCACTTCATCTTGCGCGTTATGCCAGTCTTGATAGCTAAAGGTGGGCGCCATACCTTTTTCCAGTTCAGTCAACAAAACCCAAGACATTTCCATACCAAGCTCACTGTCGTACTGACGATACAAAGGGAGTTCGCCTAACAACCTCGGAGCTGCTCCTGGACGCCAAACTGGTGGGGCAGAATAAACTAACGCATTGTCATACGTTTCAGGAAGCCTGCGCATATCCAAAATTACGCGCATATTCGATTGACGATTCGCTTCACTTTCAAAGCGCACTTCACCATATCGAGGAATTTCATGAGCCAGGGTACATTGCAGAGGTGAGTATTCGCTCACGCGCCATTCAGCATGTTCATTATTCGCTCGGTACATTCTCACGTCTGTTGCGGCCGACGCAAATGACGTGACTCCTAAAGCTAATGACACTGCGAATACAATCTGTCGCATTACGCCCTCTATCATGGTTAAAACATTATGCTTATGTATCGACCTTCCCCTTACTAACTTTAGTCATTCCTTTAGCCATTCGCAGTGCCTTCTGGCATACTTTAACCCTAAGAAATAAAGGAGTTTGCATGTCACTCGATTTTAGTTTGATGAAGTCTCGCTTTCGTGGGTACTTGCCGGTTGTTATTGATGTCGAAACCGCAGGTTTTAATGCTCAAACCGATGCATTATTAGAGATTGCAGCGGTTCTGTTAGCATTTAATGAAAGTGGAGACCTTGAGCCCTATAAAACAGTGCATGCTCATGTAGAACCTTTCGAAGGCGCCAATATCGAACAGGCAGCAATCGAGTTTAATGGCATTGATCCACATAGCCCCTTACGAGGAGCTGTGAGTGAAAGCGAAGCGTTAAGAGATATATTTAAAGAAGTAAGAAAGGCGCAAAAAGAGGCTGGCTGCCAACGCTCGGTTTTGGTCGGTCACAACGCAACTTTTGATCACAACTTTATGATGGCTGCCGCGGAGCGCGCCAACCTTAAGAGAAACCCTTTCCACCCGTTCGTAACATTCGATACCACCTCACTTTCTGCTTTAGCGCTCGGACAAACGGTCTTGGTGAAGGCTTGCAAAGCCGCAGGTATAGAGTTCGACCAAAAGGAGGCGCATTCGGCTGTTTACGACACAGAGCGCACAGCTGAGTTGTTCTGCTGGATAGTAAACCGCTGGAGTCAGCTTGGAGGCTGGCAAGGAGAATAAAAAAACGGCCCCTTCGAGGAGCCGTTTTTCTTAAAACCTTAAGGTAAAACTTTAATTATTAAAGTTTAGCTTGGTTTTTGCTCAAGTAATCAGCAACGCCTTTCGCATCTGCTTTCATACCTTCGTCGCCTTTGTTCCAACCTGCAGGGCAAACTTCACCGTGCTCTTCATGGAACAATAATGCATCTACCATACGAAGCATTTCGTCGATGTTACGGCCAAGTGGTAAGTCGTTTACTACTTGGTGACGTACGTTACCTTCTTCGTCGATTAAGAAAGATGCACGGAACGCTACACCAGCTTCTGGGTGCTCGATATCGTACGCTTTCACAATTTCATGCTTCACGTCTGCAACTAGTGGGTATTTAACCGCACCAATACCACCGCTCTCAACAGCAGTGTTTCTCCAGGCATTATGGCTAAACTGTGAATCGATTGAACAACCAATAACCTTCACGCCGCGCTCTTCAAATTCAGCTAAACGCTTGTCGAAAGCGATTAACTCAGAAGGACAAACGAATGTGAAGTCTAGTGGGTAAAAGAAAAGAACCGCTTTTTGGCCCTTAATTTCTTCACTCAACGTAAAGTTTTCAACAATCTCACCAGTTCCAGTTACTGCCGCAGCGGTAAAATCAGGTGCCTTGCGGCCAACTAATACAGCCATGCATTACTCCATTTTTAGTTAGAACATAAAAAAGGAGCTCAGTGAGAGCTCCCCCCATATAAAATCTTTTCTTTTTAAGCAGTTGGGTTTTCGTCTGGTACTGCTTCTGTAATAAGCGTTTGTAATTCGCCTTGCTGAAACATTTCCATGATAATGTCGCAGCCACCAACAAGCTCACCGTTAACCCAGAGTTGTGGGAACGTTGGCCAATTGGCTACCTTCGGCAATTCAGCGCGAATATCAGGGTTTTGCAATACGTCTACATACGCAAAAGGCTTACCACAGCTCATTAGGGCTTGAGATGCCTGTGAAGAGAACCCACAACTTGGAAGTTTTGGAGATCCTTTCATATACAAAAGCACCGTGTGCTCAGCAATTTGCTCACGAATTTTGTCGTGTACAGCTTTAACGTCTTCTGACATATTCTCTTGCATAGGTTGCCTCTTCGATACTGCGAATTTGCCGCAGATCCTAGCATAAAATGATTATTCGTTCTCCCTTGAATTTTATCTTTTTATCCCCAGTATAGAGACCAGTGGTAAGACGTTTACTGGTTACGGACCAGGCATTTAGCTATACTGTGTAGCGTCTACTTACAAACACGCTTTATTCAACAAACGGAGACCCGATTATGGCATTTGAATTACCAGCGTTACCGTATGAGAAGAATGCATTGGAACCGCATATCTCTGCTGAGACTCTTGAGTATCACTATGGCAAGCATCACCAAACTTACGTAACTAAACTAAATGGTTTGGTTGAAGGCACAGACATGGCTGGTAAGTCGTTGGAAGACATCATTCGCAACTCAAGTGGTGGCTTGTTCAACAATGCAGCTCAAGTTTGGAACCACACGTTCTACTGGAACTGCCTAAGCCCAAATGGTGGCGGCGAACCTACAGGTGCACTTGCAGACGCAATTAACGCTAAGTGGGGCTCTTTCGAGAAGTTTAAAGAAGCTTTCACTGACAGCGCTGTGAACAACTTCGGTTCTGCTTGGACATGGCTTGTGAAAAAATCAGACGGCTCTGTTGATATTCACAACACCAGTAACGCAGCAACCCCTATTACTGAAGACGGTTTAACTCCGTTGCTTACTGTTGATGTATGGGAACACGCTTATTACATCGACTACAGAAATGCTCGTCCTAAGTACATGGAAGCTTTCTGGGCACTTGTAAACTGGGATTTTGCTTCTAAGAACTTCGGTTAATAGAGCTCCTAGTTTTTAAGCATAAAAAAAGCGAACTTTGAAAGTTCGCTTTTTTTTATTCTCTTTAAAATTATTCGACCAAATTTTCTGGAATAGAATCTCTTAACTGCTTCCAAATTGCGGCAGAGTCGTAGCCGTATTTACGCACAAGGTTCAACGCTTCTTGATGGTCGCCGCTCTCTGCTAACGCTCTCATTCTTCTGTAATACTCTTTAGCTAGAGCTCTGGCTTCCGGCTTAGAGAAATAGAATTGACCGATACGCGCATACAAGCCTTTAAAACCATTAAGTACAAGAACGTAAATCGAATTCTCTGACGCCATTGCAAGTTCATGGTTCAGATAATAATCGTACTCTGCGTAAGCTTTCGCATCGTCTTCTAGCCCTTCAGACTCCTGCAATATTGCGTTAGCTTTTTCTGGGTTATGACGTAATGCGGCGCGAATATAGATAGCACTAATGTTTGTGCGCGCAGAAAGAAGCTGATCAACCAGATCAGGCATGCCCTCTTCGTCTAGACGAGCCAATGTTTCCAGAATATTTAAGCCCGAAGTTTCCCAAAAGTTATTCACTTTAGTTGGCTTACCATGCTGAATCGTTAACCAACCGTCCCTTGCTAGCCTTTGCAATACTTCGCGCAGTGTTGTTCTAGTTACGCCGATAAGCTCGGAAAGCTCACGCTCCGCAGGCAAAATAGAGCCCGGTGCAAAGTCACCTTTCCAAATAGACTTAACAATAAACTCTTCTGCAAAACCCGCAGGGCTTTTCGCTTTGATGATCATGTGGGTCAATGTAATAGTCCTGTCTTACAGCATGGGCTCAATTAATTATTTTTGACACGAGATTGTAACGCGCCCTCATTGGTCGGACAAGTTTATTAGTTCACTCGCGGTGTAGCAACTTATTGTGGTAGTTTAGAGTCCCCAATTGAGTAAACAGCACGTAAAGGAAAACCAAGCATGTCGCCAGTTTCTAAATGGCCTGAGCAAAAATGGTCATGGGCGCTACTTTGTAGCTCTGCATTAATTTTACTTGTTACGGCCTTATATTTTCAGCACGGAATGGGCTTACAACCTTGTGTTCAATGTGTTTACCAACGTATAGCTGTGCTGCTATTAGTTATTTTTACTGGGATTGCATGGCTTAAACCAGAAAATGTCGCATATCGAGCTGTAGGCTTTATTGGTTGGCTAGCAAGTGCTGGTTATGGTTTGTATGTAGCTCACCATCATGTTTGGCTACAAACTGCAGCGAACCCGCTATTTGCAAGCTGTAGCCCCTATCCGAACTTCCCGAGCTGGCTTCCTTTACATGAATGGATACCCTTCTTCTTCGGTGCAGGCGGCCTATGCACCGACTACAGCTGGCAGTTTCTGGGTATGGTCATGAGCGAATGGATGCGTATTATTTTTGCTTTCTATGTTGCTCTAGCGTTAGTTATTTTGGGCATTAGGCTCGTTAAGCAGCGTCGAATTTAGACCTAGAGCTGCTGTATTATTTGGCAATATGAAGAGGCCAGCGAATAATCTCTAGCTCGTTTTCAGATAGTTCTGGGTCGAGCTCGTTATATAATGGGTAGCCAGTTGTAGCCATACCGGCTTCCACCATAGGTATTCTTGAGCCATTATGACGAAGTGGATGCCAAGTGGGTATAGGCTTTCCTTCTGCCCGTAAACGATAGGCACAGCTGGGCGGCATGAAGTGTATCTTTTCTATATTATCTGCAGACAACACGACACAGTCCGGCACATAACTCAGCCTGTTCTGGTAATGCTTACAGCCGCCCGTTTCTGTGTCCAGAAGCTGGCAAGTTACATTCACATAATGCAACTCTTCGCCAGCTTGCATCGGCGCATCTTCAGGTAGATCTTCGCGGGTTGGAAGTACCTTATGCAAGCAGCACTTACCGCAGCCATCGCATAACTGTTCCCACTCTTGTTCGTCAAGCTCCGTTAAGGGCTTGTCGTCCCAAAAAGGCATTATCTTCCTAACTTGATCCGGTCTGACAAATAGCCCACAACAACGACAAAATAATTAGAACGGTTCCAGTCCATTAACACATCCCAGTTGTCGTAAGTGAGGTATACACGGCCGTTCTCGTCGTCAGGCATAACTAAACCAGCTTGTATATCTCGAGTAGGCAAGTCACTTCCGTCGTAACGGCGAACGCCAAGCTCTTGCCATTCAGCAAGTGTCTTTTTGTTATCTCGCGAGGCTAATGACACATCGAATCCTTCCGGTATTTGAACTTGTCTGCCCCAAGTCTTGCTGTCGTCCCAACCCACGCTAGAAAGATAGTTTGCCGCTGAAGCAAAAACATCTGCGTGACTGTTCCAAATATCAATTTTACCGTCTTGGTCGTGGTCTACTGCATACGCTAAAAACGAGCTAGGCATAAACTGGGTCTGACCCATTGCTCCAGCCCAAGAACCAATCATTTGCTCCGGTTCAATATGCCCTGCATCAATAATCTCTAACGCCTGCATCAACTGACGCTTAAAAAACTCTTCTCGGCGCCCTTCGTAGGCCATGGTCGACAAAGAGGAAATGACTTTGAAGTTACCCGTATAACCGCCATAGTTCGTTTCTATCCCCCACAAAGCGACGATAAAGCGAGCTTGAACACCATATTCTTCAGCAATTTCTTCTAAAAGTTCACGATGTTCATTGTAATTTTGCAAGCCTTGACGAACCTTCCAGTCTGGTACTGCTCTGGGTAAATACGTGTCTAGGGTTATGGTGAATTCAGGTTGATTTCGGTCTGCAGAAACCGCTCGTTGATAAAACTCTACGTTACTAAATGCGCGTTCTACAGTCTGCTCAGAGATACCATGTGCTAGCGCGTCTTGTTTTAGAGTTTCCACGTACGCAGGAAAACCTGCTTCGTCTACAGCAGAAACAGACCAAGGTAAAAGCAATAACTGAAGTGAAATAATAAACAACCCAAACTTACGCATAATCTACTCCTTGTTGTTAGCTGCGTGCTGTTTCAATAAGTTTTCAGTAACCGGAGGTAGTTGTAAATAATATCCAGGTTCCTGTAAGTGCTTGATAAGTTCCGCACCCGTAATCCGCGCTAACTTTTTGTCTTCTTTTAAATATAGTTTCATCACCTGCTCATAAGACTTAAATAAAACCTTTAAGTTCTCTGGCAAGTCATCAAATTCAGCTGACTCTGGTAAATACAAATAAGTGTCAGCTTTCTTATTCGATCTTAATACAACACACCACATTCAAATACTTTCCTAACGTAAATCATTCGCAAGTTCTAATAACTCTTTACCAGCAACATCACTGCGCCAGCTCTCAAGTAGTTCGGGTTTAAACAACTTGGACTTCAATTCATCGGGGACAAAACAACTCCATACAAACACTTCATTAATTTGCTTTCGAGAACCCAGCATCGAGGGAGCCACAGAAACCTCGTTAGCCCGCTCGTTAACCAGTTTTTTTGCGGCTTTGAACCAAGATTTATAACCGGAATGATCATCTAACCTTGGTATTGCAGGCGGCCAATCACTTTCTGCTTGCTCCAGTCCTTCAGCTACCGCATCTAAAATCGCTTGGCCTCTTTTTCGTAGGACACTCGGATGCACGCCTTCAACCTCAGCTAGCTTTCTTTTGTTTGTGGGTTGCATACGGCTAATTTCGGCAAGAGCTGGATCTTTTAACAAAAACGGTACCGCGATATTTTCCTTCTGAGCCGTTTGCAATCGCCATTTCGCGACACTTGCGAACACCGCGCGTTGCTGCCCATTGAGCTGCGAATATATTCCTATATCTTTCCAAGCATAGTCAGGGTTTGCGGTGCGAGATCTCTTGCTCAACTGAAAATCACACTCTTGCTGGAAAATATCAGCCCATTTTGACTGCTCCAACTGTGCTTTAAGCTCTGGATAAACCTTCGCTAAATAGTAGGTATCTGCGGCTGCATATTGTAATTGCGCTGCGGATAAAGGCCGAGCAAGCCAATCTGTTCTAGACAGGGACTTATCAAGTTCAACACCAAAGTGATGCTCAATTAATCCGGCGTAGCCAATCTGGTCTCCTTGAGAAAGAAAGGACCAAGCGATTTGAGTATCAAACAACTGACTAGGCGCTTCACTATTTTTCTGCCGCAGAATTTCAATATCTTCTCCGGCAGCATGCATCACGGTTGTTCTTCTTTGCTCAGACAGCAACTCCCAAAGGCAAGACATGTCTTCTACCTGCAAAGGATCAACCACCGCACATGCTTCTTCCGTAGCTAACTGTACTAACCCCAAGTTGGCGTAATAGGTGCGCGTTCGCACGAATTCAGTGTCTACAGCTAGCCAGTCTTTATCCCCAGCCTGATCGCAAAACGCCACCAATGCATTGGTGGCGTTTATCTGTTCAAATTGCAAAGTCATTACTTTTGTTCATCTCGCAATTCTCGACGGAGTATCTTGCCTACATTGGTCTTCGGCAATTCGTCTCTAAATTCAACAAGCTTTGGTACTTTATACGCCGTTAAGTTTTCTCGGCAAAACTCCCGAAGTTCTTTTTCTTCTAACGAGCTGTCTTTTTTCACAACGAAAATCTTAACGACCTCGCCAGAAGAGTCATGAGGAACACCTACAGCAGCAACCTCAAGAACCTTCGGATGACTCGCTACAACGTCTTCAATTTCGTTAGGGTATACGTTAAAGCCTGATACCAAAATCATGTCTTTCTTACGATCAACAATCTTGAAATAACCATGCTCATCTACGGTACCCATGTCGCCCGTATAGAACCAGCCATCTTTAATAGATTCAGCCGTAGCTTCTGGACGGCCTAAATAACCGACCATAACCTGTGGACCTTTTACGATAAGCTCACCCGGCTCACCCATCGGTACTTCGTCACCATTTTCGTCGACAATTTTCACGTCGGTGGAAGGTACTGGAATACCAATGCTGCCCGTGTAATGTTCAATATCATAAGGGTTTACCGTAACTACGGGAGAACACTCAGTTAAACCATAACCCTCAAGTAACGCAGAGCCAGTGACTTTCTCCCATTGTTCAGCTACCGGTCTTTGCACGGCCATGCCGCCGCCCAAAGCAACTTTCAGCTTTGAAAAGTCTAAGTTACTGAAACCTGGGGTATTCAATAAGCCATTGAAAAGAGTATTTACACCTGACAATACCGAGAATTTATATTTCCCTAACTCTTTAACAAAGCCAGGCATATCTCGAGGGTTAGTAATTAGAACATTAAACCCACCATGCTTGATAAAGGTTAAGCAATTCGCCGTAAGCGCAAAGATGTGGTAAAGCGGTAGCGCTGTTATCACCACTTCCTTACCATCGTCAACCAATGGCAAGATCATGGCTGAAACTTGCTCTAGGTTTGAAACCATATTGCGATGTGTCAGCATTGCACCTTTAGAAACACCTGTTGTACCACCGGTGTACTGAAGGAAAGCAAGATCGTCACCTGAAATTTCAGGGCGCTGGAATGACTTTTGAGATCCTTCCGACAATGCTGCATTGAATTCAATAGCGTTGTCTAAACTATATGGAGGCACCATTTTCTTCACATGACGCACTACAAAGTTAACTATCCAACGCTTTGGCGCAGGCAGCATATCGCCAATACCCGTTACGATAACTTTGTCTAGGTTTACGTCCTTTTGAATTTTTTGCAGTGTAGTTGCGAAGTTTTTCAAAATCACAATCGCTTTCGCACCAGAATCTGTAAGCTGATGCTTAAGTTCACGAGCTGTATACAACGGGTTTACATTAACAACAACCATACCTGCACGTAACGCACCAAAAATAGCCACAGGATACTGCAGTAAATTAGGCATCATAATAGCAACTGGGTCGCCTTTTTTAAGGCCGATACTCTGCAAATAAGCTGCGAACTGCGTTGATAACTCATCAAGTTCTTTGAAGGTTAAAACTCGGTCCATGTTTACAAATGCGTCATTAGAAGCATACTTTTCTGCGCTTTCTTCAAAGATGTCCGCAAGTGAAGCGTAATGATCCGGATCGATTTCTGAGGCTACTCCGTTTGGATAGCGACTTACCCATGATTTTTCCACAGTTTCAGCTCCTGCTTTTGTCTTGTTCTATTCTACTGATAGGTTCTTATACAATGGTAGACACCTAAATTGAATTGCGCCGTATCTTCGCACATCCGACCATTGAATCCTAGTTATTCAGTTTTTATGCAAAATAAATGCGTTTAAGTGCATGGCAACTTTCGCTGGTTGCTCCAAATGTACGTGATGACCGCCCTCTATCACCTTTATATGTAAATTCTGACCCCAGCGGTTCACTGCTTGGTCTATGTCTTGAAAACCCTTTGAGCCACGAATAAGCACTAAACGACATTTCAAATTCGACATTAGATTGTCAACCTGACTCAAGGAGTAACGAAATGGAGAGCCTAAACGAACCCTTGGGTCGATACGCCATTGCCATCCTTTCGATGTCTCCATCATGTTACGCAACACTACCGGCTCAATGGTTTCAGCTGCTATGTCTCCGCGTTCTGCACGCGCTTTAAGAACTCTATCGAAACTAGCATAGGCTGGTGCCTCTTTATGTTTCAACGCTAGCCTCGACTCCCATGCTTGTCGCAATTTGTCTGTCGTTTCCTCTTCTTTGTAGGTTAATAAACCAAACGCCTCGATGAGGAACAAAGCAGATATTTTTTCCGGTTGAGCAAGCGCTGCGAGCTGAGCAATAAACCCGCCCATGCTATGTCCAACTAAAATCACGTTATGCCATTTATAGTGTTCAATAATGGCGGCAATATCTAACGCCCATTCAGAAAAATAATAGTACGCACCTTCATTTCGGTGCTGAGATTTTCCATGCCCGGGTAAATCAAGCACCAAAAGTTGCTCTGCGTCACATTGTTTAGCCAAGGGAACAAGGCTTTCGGAGTTATCTAGCCAACCATGAAGAAAAAGAACTACAGGTTGTTCAGCGTCAAAATCGGATAAGGCTTTACTAGATTGTGCGGACAGTTCTAGACCCGCACATTGAACGGTAACTTCTAACATATATGACCTAAAGCTTACTGCTTGTTTTGCTGTGGGCCACCGCTCTCGCGCTGACCTTGCTCTCTAGGCCCTTGCTGAAGGGGAGGCCGATTATCTCCTTCACTTCCAACTGCTGGAAAGTAAGGATATGGGCCCCAGAAACGAAATCGGTACGCAGGATATGGATGGTGGAAAATAACATCTACACGGCTGCGTTCTGGGCGCTCTTGCCACAAATGCAGTCCTTCACTTTCAAGCATGGGGAACATGTATTCGTATTCACCAATATGCCCAGGCTCCAATCCTGAATACAATCCAAACGCCGTAACTTCTCGACCTTTCTTGTAAATCTCCGGATCGACAAATCCCGCTACTCGAATACGGAAACGACCGGGGCTTTCCTCGGTTACATGGGGGCGACCGTAACCGGAAAGTTCAAATTGAACAACTTCAATGATAGAGGACTCGCTCAAGTTTTTAACTTCCGCGATCACACCACCCCAGCGAGCTGGCGAGCCAATATGCGCTTGAGACTCAGTAAAAGCCTGACTGAATTCAACAAGTTCGGTTTGATCAGTTCTTAATTCTTCAGGATACCTTGACGCACAACCACTCAAAACTGCAAACGCGCAAATTAAACCAATAACTTGAACAGGTAATTTGATGTGCTTAAAAAGATGACGCATTGCAGTACCTCTTTATGACGCTATTGAATTAGGCAAAAACATCTATACCTATCATCGACTGGATAGAGTCTCTGCGTTCGAAGCTGGCAACTTGACTATAACTACCCACAGCAGAACGTTGAGTTTGTCCGGGCTCGTCGTATGTAATGGCCTCTCGTTCTTTTAACGCAGCTTCAAATACCGGGCCCTCTGACTGCAGCTGCGCACGACGTCCAACCTCAGACGCATTCTGTTGACGCGTTTGCGATTCAGCATTATTTGCGCTTCGTTGCTGCTCCTGACCAGCTCGGCTAGGTTCAACATTGACCGCAAAATTAGATAAGTCAGTGCTGTTTATCATTTAAATAGCTCGCTAAAAATCACTTCCCGGGCAACTTTTTCCAAGTTACTTCATTACGCACATAATGCACCTGAAAATCTTCAGCTGCAACGCCCTCACCTCGTTTGAGGCGCTCACGTCCTAGTGTTGCCAAATCTATAGCATGTGGAAAGCGCACTGAATGAGACAGCTCTATATCCGGTAAACTCTCCAGCGCGTTGGACAACGCGTCAGGATATGTAACCCAACCAGTACCCACGCCAAAATAAGTTCCATCTTGCTTTTTAAATTCATCCGCTACGCAGCTCAGAACATTACTAGGAGGAACTACAGACTCTTCACCCCACACTTTAATTCGACTCTCACTCACACTGTAAGTTCCGAAGTACACTTCACCCATACGAGCGTCTATCGCGGCAACAACTTGGCTTGCATCATGCAATCGATACGCTTGATAAGCCATCGCTTCTAAACTTGAAATACCCACTACCGGCAAGTTATGGCTAAACGCGAGTCCTTGCCCAATACTCGCTGCAATTCGGACCCCGGTAAAAGAGCCGGGGCCCTTACCTAACGCTAAGCCATCTAATTGGTCTAATGAAACCTGCGCTTCTTTTAATATTTCGTCCACATATTGCAAGACCAGGTCCGCATGTTCTCGCGGAGCTTCACGACCACGATAAATAATTTGTTCACCGTCGCAGTAGGCTACTGAGCAATACTCGGTAGATGTATCGATCGCTAAAACTTTTAACTCGCCAGAATCAGTGTGCTTCACAGATTAATTCACCTCTTTTGTTTCTGGTGCAGCTTGCCGTAGAAAATCTAAAGCCACATTTAAATCTCGTGTGCGTTTCATATTAGGCAAACTATTCAGAAATAATTGTCCATATTGCCGAGTAACAAGTCTATTATCGCAGACAATCAGCACGCCTTCATCATGTACCGAGCGCACCAACCTTCCTGAGCCCTGTTTCATTGCAATAACCGCCTGCGGTATTTGAATCTCTCGAAATGGATCACGGTTTTGCCTGCGGCAATCTTCCATCATCGCCTGCAATAACGGATCGTCTGGAGAGGCAAACGGTAGTTTATCGATAAGAACACACCTTAATGCTCGACCCGGAACGTCTACCCCTTCCCAAAAGGAGCTGGTGCCAAGCAGTACTGCATTGCCCTCTTCACTGAAGGTTGCCAACAATTCACGTTTGCTGGTTTCGCCCTGGACTAAAATAGTTCTCTCTGTTTCTTTCTCTAGCTTTTCCGCAACTAAATTTAGCATTCGATAGCTAGTAAACAATAAAAATGTTCCACCCTCGTTAGCTTCAATAACCTGCTTAGCAATCGTAAACAAATGATTCACCATGCTGCGATCATTCGGTTCTGGCAAATAACGAGGCAAGCACAGAACCGCTTGGCGCTGATAGTCGAAAGGGCTAGACAACAACAACGTTTGGGCGTTTTTCAAACCCAGCTTGTCGGTAAAGAAATGGAACTGATTATTTACGGTCAATGTAGCCGATGTAAATACCCACCTTGCAGGGTGGTCGGCCATAATTTTAGAGAATGGTTCCGCCACAGACAAAGGTGTTCTATTAAAGCTAACATGCCACTTACTGGTTTCGTACCAATAGCTATACCCAACCTCTTCGACTGCAGTTATCGTTTGCAACTGCTTGCGAATAAACTCTACACGCTCGATACACTGGTCAAAAGCCTTGTCGCGACCCACTTGGGTTTTCGCAATCACTTCGAACTTATCTAACTGTTCCTCAAAGTTTTGCAGCGCACTACTTACAGAGGACTCAGCTAAAACCTGGCGTAAGCTCGAACGTTCCGAGTCAGGTGAAAATGCCAGCCTTAACTCACGAGCAGCTCGCTCTAATTGCTGAGCCATCTGAGAAACGGCCTTGGCATCTTTAAGAACGGTTCGATAAAGCACATCGACATCTTGGCACAAGTCGCTTATCTGCCGAGTTGAAAAGCTCGTGCTGAAATATTGGCTGGCGATTTCCGGTAATTGATGCGCTTCGTCAAATATCACCAAATCGGCGTCGGGAATGAGCTCTCCAAAGCCGGTTTCCTTTAACGCTAAGTCGGCGCAAAACAAGTGATGGTTAACAACCACAACGTCGGCCTCTAAAGCCTCTTTACGCGCTTTAACCAAATAACACTCTTCATAATGCGGACACTCCCGCCCCAAACAGTTGCTTTGCGTGCTGGTAACTTGCGGCAGAACGATTGCGTCTTCCGGCAAACTAGACAATTCACCCATGTCCCCTGTGCGCGTTTTATTCGCCCAAGTTCTAACCGACTGGAGTTGAGCTAAACCTTCTTCCCTAAGGTTTTTAGGATGTCGAACAGCTTGTTCGAGTCGATGTAGGCACAGATAGTTAGACCGCCCCTTTAACAACACGACAACCTTGTCTGGTGACAATACATCTCTCAATGCCGGCATGTCTCGGTGAAATAGCTGTTCTTGCAAGTTTTTGGTACCGGTGGAAACAATGACTTTGCCATCTTTTAATAGAGCAGGAGCTAGATAAGCAAACGTCTTCCCCGTTCCTGTTTCCGCTTCCACGACTAACTGCTCACCCGTTTTTTTCAACCCATGCACTGCACGCGCCATTTCTAATTGGGATGGTCGAGGAGAAAAATGGGGTAGCGCTTGGCTTAGTACGCCATTTTCTGAAAAAACTTTATCAATAGGGGTCATATACAGGTGATTGTGTTAATATTGGACTTCAAATAAGCCGCTAAACGTCTCGATACAGCAAAGGTTACACGCATGATAAAAAGCTGCAAGAAACTTCTTGCTAGTTTACTGCTGACTTTACTCTTATTTTCGTCTTTGGGTAATGCCCAGCAGGCGATTGAGGACGTTTCCGAGTCTGAGTTATACGCGTCTTATTTTTCAACCGTGGTGAAGTTTATTGCCTGGCCCGATGAAAACCAAAAAGACACCTTGCAGCTTGGTATCATTGAAGCTCCCGAAGTCCTAGAAGAATTAAACAGAGTGCAGCTCGAGCCGGTTCGTGGTTTACCCTTAAGGCTGCGAGAAGTTCTTCGAACAACCCAACTCAATGATATTGACGCCCTACTCGTTGGTCCACGTGCCCAAGGGCAACTCAGTCAAATTGAGTCGTTAGCCCGTAGCCGAAATATACTTGTTATTACTATCCAAGGCGACATCCGCGGCAACACAATGATCAACCTAGCCTCTAACGAGAATTTAGAGCTAAGTTATCAAGTTAATAGTCAACTCATCGAGCAGGCAGGACTGAGAATTCAAAACGGTTTGTTCGACATTACCGGAGATGAATTAGAACTTCTGGTAGAACTTAGACGACAAAAATCTCAAGAACAGACGCTTACTGAACAAGTAGAGGCTTACGAACTCGAAATAGAAAATATGCAAGAGCGTGAGCGCCAGCTGAACGAGCGTATTGAAATGTTAGAGCAGGCTATACGCGAGCGTGATGACATCCTAAGTGCACAGGCCGGCACCCTAGAAGAAAGAGAAATCGCCGTTGCCAACCTACGAGACAGACTTACTCAGTACCTCACCGAGCTAGACGAGCAGCGTGAGCGTATTTTGGTTCGAGAGGAACAACTTGCCACGATCCAGCAGCAGCTTCGACAGTCTCAGCAACGTTTGGACGAACAAGAGCAAGAGCTCATCGAGAAAGAGCAGTTACTGCAAGAGCGGCAAGACGAAAGCGCTGTGCTTAGTGAGCGGATTGCCAGTAATAGAGATATCCTGGCGGACCAAGAACAAAGGTTACTCGCTCAGAATGCAGAAATAGAAGAGCAACTCCAGCTTATCGAAAATAGAGAGCAAACTATTTCTCGCCAACAAGACTTTTTGCTCTATATTGGCATTGGTTTACTCTTTGCGTTTGTGTTTGCAGTGCTCAGTATTGTGATGTACGTGAATAAACGCAAAACCGCCGATGAGCTCATGAAAACGTTGAATGAGCTTAGTGCAGCCCAAGATAAACTAGTCGAGTCGGAAAAGATGGCTGCCCTAGGTAACTTAGTTGCAGGCGTAGCGCATGAAGTAAATACCCCTCTGGGCGTCGCTTTAAC
This sequence comes from Lysobacter sp. N42, assembly GCF_004344885.1. Lineage (NCBI taxonomy): Bacteria > Pseudomonadati > Pseudomonadota > Gammaproteobacteria > Lysobacterales > Lysobacteraceae > Lysobacter > Lysobacter sp. N42. The sequence continues at coordinate 176,993 of NZ_SKFB01000001.1, read as the reverse complement.
GGCAACGACTATGCTCAATGACCGACGTGAGCGACTCATCGAAACAATTTCTACACAACAACTGACACGGGAGCAACTCGACGCTTTCTTAAGTAAAGCAGAAGAGTCGTTGTCTCTTACCGAAAAGAATTTGTCTCGCGTTGCCCGACTCATTAGTAACTTCAAACAAGTTGCCGTTGACCAAATGGTGTCTGAGCGTCGTGAAATAGATCTAAGAGAATATCTCGAAGAGATCATGTCAACACTGTCTATTGAATTGCGCCGTGCTCAAATTAAGTATGAGATTTTAGTTGATAGTAAAATAACTATGACAACCATTCCTGGTGCTATGGCTCAAATTATTACCAACCTAACAACGAATTCCATTCGCCATGGGTTTGAGGGCAGTACCGGAACAATAACCTTAGCAGCCGAGCCCGCTCCGGGCGACAACATCAAGATTACCTTTAAAGACAACGGCAGTGGTATGGAGCCACAAGTTGTTCAGCAAGTCTTCGAACCCTTCTTCACGACTAAACGCAATGAAGGTGGAACCGGCTTAGGAATGCCTATCGTATACAACCTTGTGCGCCAAAAGTTGAATGGTGATATCAAAGTAGAAAGTAAGCCTGACGAAGGCACGACTTTCACACTGATACTTCCTCGTGTAAGCCCGGTACGAGCTTAAATTACGCAAAAGTGTCTAAGTTGTGACCTTTTGGGTCATCATCGTCATGCTCTAATTGAGTTTCCTGTTCAGGCTTTTGGTCTTTTTCATGCTGGCGACGACTATCCTCTTGCATTTTACGCTGCCGCTCTTCAATACGCGCATGCTGAGTGTCACCCCCCTCTTCAGGGCGAACACCTTTGATACGTTGCTTCTTCTGCAACTGCTTTACGCGCTCTAAGTCATTACCTAAATCAATTTTTGTATTCCTCGGTAACAACGGAAATATTAGATCTTGGCTCACTTTTGGTCTCTCTTTGATCACCGATACACCTATATTATCGGCACAAATGAACAAAAATTAAACAATTTAACTTTTTTAACAGAATTCGTTGCTGCGCAAGATTTAGTTTGATAGCATTTATACAACTTGTGAGAAAGATAACGAATTTACGGTATTTAAATGAGCAATTATATATACAACTTAGTGCATCATCACCGCCACTTCACGTAGCGGCCGATTTCTGTTGTGTATACAAAACCAGAAAGGCCATTTCATTAGCGAGCCTTTCAGGACAAAGAAACCCTTGGAAGCGCTCCTTCCGAGGGTTTTTCGTTTTAGGAGTATAAAATGTCTGAGAATCAAAGATTAACTATCGCTATCCAGAAGTCTGGACGCTTAAGCAAAGAATCACTCTCACTACTTAAAGCGTGTGGTGTGAAGTTCAATATTCACGAACAACGCCTAATGGCGCACAGCACGAATCACCCTATCGACCTACTTCGCGTGCGTGACGACGATATTCCAGGTTTAGTGATGGACGGTGTAGTTGACCTTGGACTTGTTGGTGAAAACGTTCTAGAAGAAGAGAAATTAGAGCGACAAATTAAGCAACAAAGCGACCAGTTTTCATCGCTTCGCAGACTCGAATTTGGAGGTTGCAGGCTCAGTATAGCAACACCGAAAGAAGATAGTTATAGCGACTTGAACGACTTGGAAGGCAAACGTATTGCGACAACTTACCCAAGAATCACCGAAGCATACCTAAAAGCTAAGGGAATAAATGCACAGACCGTAATGCTTACCGGTAGCGTTGAGGTTGCAACGCGAGCAGGCTTGGCTGAAGCTATTTGCGACTTAGTTTCCACCGGCGCAACGCTAGAAGCAAACGGCTTAGTTGAACAAGAAGTTATATTTAGATCTCAAGCTCAACTTATTCAAAGCCCAAACAAACTATCTACGGAAAAAGCAGAATTATTGAACCGTATTCTTACGCGTATTGACGGCGTACAACTGGCAAAAGAAAGCAAATACATTATGTTGCACGCTCCTGTCGATCAATTAGAAGCTGTTGAACGTATCTTACCTGGAGCCGAGCGCCCCACTGTTCTACCGTTAAGTCACACCGACCAACAAGTGGCTGTGCATGTAGTAAGCACTGAAAATCTATTTTGGGAAACGATGGAGCAACTCAAGGATTTAGGTTGTAGCTCAATCTTGGTGTTACCGATTGAAAAGATGATGGGTTAAATATGTTAAACATAAAATTACCAAGCCCCACGGTTTGGGCGTCACTTGCATCGGAACAGCAGCAAGAACTGTTACAACGCCCAACACAAAAGGTAAGCGAGTCGTTAAGCGCTAGTGTTGCGAACATTATGCGTGACGTGAAACAGAGCGGAGATAAAGCTCTACTTAGCTATACCGAAAAGTTTGATGGTGTGCGGCTATCAACACTTGCGCTTACAAAGGAAGCTATTGCTAGTCTTGCAGCTCAAACGAGTCTTAAAGTTCGTAAGGCTATCGACGAGGCATATCAAAACATTGCTCAGTTCCACAATATGCAAAAGCCGCAAGAGCAAAGTATTGAAACCAGTGCGGGTGTAACTTGTTCGCTGCGTTACACGCCGTTAGCAAAAGTCGGCTTATATATTCCAGGAGGCAGTGCTAGCTTGCCCAGTACTGTGCTTATGCTTGGCGTCCCTTCTCAAATTGCGGGCTGTGATGAAGTTATTCTAATGACACCTCCTACACCGCAGGGCGAGGTTGCGCCAGCAATTTGCTACGCTGCGCAAAAATGTGGGATTAGTAAAATATTACTCGGCGGTGGAGCTCAAGCTATTGCCGCAATGACATTCGGTACTGAGACTGTACCCGCAGTACAAAAGATATTTGGGCCAGGCAATAGTTATGTTACCGAAGCCAAGCAACAGGCAAGCCAAGTTGCAGGCGGGCCAGCAATCGACTTACCTGCCGGCCCATCTGAACTATTAGTGATTGCAGACGAAAGTGCGGAACCAGAATTTATAGCGTCAGATTTATTGTCTCAAGCTGAGCACGGTCCAGACAGCCAAGTTATCTTAGTGTCTTCAAGCGCCGAGATACTAAAGCAAACAGCGAAAGCCTTAGAGCGACAGCTCAGTAACTTGCCGCGAGCAGAAATTGCCATACAAGCAATGGAACAAAGCCGATTCATTCATACTTCCGACTTAGAAGAAGCCGTGCAAGTAAGTGAGCTGTATGCACCGGAGCACCTGAGTCTGCAGGTTTCAGAGCCAGAAGCTCTGTTACCTAACCTTCGTAACGCTGGTTCTATATTTATCGGCCACTACACACCAGAAGCCGGAGGCGACTATGCCACCGGAACCAACCATGTGTTACCTACTTATGGCTTCTCGCGCAGCTATAGTAGTTTGGGGTTAGCTGACTTTTATCGCCGCTACACTACACAAAGAGTTACAGCTGCGGGGCTAAAGCAACTGGGTACAACCATTGTTGATTTAGCTGAAGAAGAAAAGCTGGATGCCCACGCGAGAGCTGTTTCTCTCCGCTTGCAAAGCAAGCGCATGCAAGCTGACTTAGGAGAACAATTATGAGCTCCGTAGTGCAACTACTGCGCCCTCACTTACAGGGAATGCAAGCATATGAGTCGGCAAGACGCAGTATGAGTGGGGGTAATATTTGGCTTAACGCGAATGAAAACCCTTATAGCTCGAACTGGAATGTTTCGACGGAAAACCTCAACCGTTATCCTAATTTTCAGTCCAGTGATCTCAATCGAGCTTATGCTCAGTACGCGGGCGTTAACCCTGATCAGGTTCTCAGCCACAGAGGTAGTGACGAGGCTATAGACATACTCATTCGTGCATTCTGTGAGCCAGGGCAAGACAAAGTCATGATCTGCCCGCCAACGTATGGCATGTACGCTATTTCAGCCAAGCTAAATAACAACTCCGTAGTAAGTGTTCCACTTTTACAAGACGGAAAGGAAAATGGCGCTTGGCAGCTCGACATAGATGAAGTTAAGGCTAACCTAGAACGCGTGAAGATTGTGTTCTTATGCACACCATCTAATCCGCTGGGGAACCTAATAGAAGAGAGCGACTTAAATGCAGTATTAGAAGCGAGTCAAGGTAAATGCATCGTGGTTGTTGATGAGGCTTATATTGAATACTCAGAATCAACTTCGGCAACTCAACTATTAGAGCAGTATTCGAACTTGGTAATTACTCGCACCTTGTCCAAGGCATTTGGTTTAGCCGGTATAAGAGTAGGATTTACGTTAGCAAACCCTGAAATTATCGCGGCGTTAACACCTGTTCTCGCACCGTACCCGTTGCCAGATCTTAGTATTCAAGTTGCGCAACAAGCTTTGACAGCTGATGCACTCATACAAACTCGACAAAATATTATTGAAGCGCAAGGAGAAAGAGAGCGTTTGTCCAAGCAATTGGCAATTTTCAGCTGGGTGAAGCTGATATTTCCAAGCGTGACTAACTTTGTTCTTTTTCAAGTCGAGAATGCTGAGCAAGTAATGAGTTACTTACAAGCAAAGGGCATTTTAATTCGCAATCAGTCTTCACAAGTTAATTTGTCGAACTGCTTAAGAATAACCGTGGGCAGTCCTGCGGAGAACGACGCAGTTATCGAAGCCTTGAGTCAATTTCCAGGAGATACACAATGAAAGCTAGTCCTATTCTTTTTATAGACCGCGACGGCACACTCATTGAAGAACCGAAAATCGATAAGCAAGTCGATTCACTAGCCAAACTTAAGCTTGAACCGGGCGTCATTCCTGCGCTGTTGTCCTTGCAAGACTTTGGCTTTCGCCTCGTGATGGTCAGTAACCAAGACGGGTTGGGCACTTCAAGTTTTCCTCAAGAAGATTTTGAAATTGCTCAAAACGCGATGATGGATATTTTTATAACTCAAGGCATTCGCTTTGACGATGTGCTTATTTGCCCACACTTTGATAGTGACGACTGCAGTTGTCGGAAACCGAAATTAGGCTTAGTCAAAGACTATCTGCAGCAAGGTCGAGTCGACTTCGCACGTTCTTTTGTAATCGGAGATAGAGCGACCGACATTCAGCTTGCAGAGAACATGGGTATTGAAGGCATCCAATATGACCCACAAGAATATTCATGGCAGGACATTGTACAACGGCTAACCACCGCCAACCGTGCGGCAAAGGTGAGACGTGCCACCAAAGAAACGCAAATAGATATTAGCGTTAACCTAGACGCTACCCAGCCTATTCAGATTAATACCGGCGTGGGGTTCTTCGACCACATGCTAGAGCAGATCGCTACACACGGTGGCTTCTCTCTCGCTATAGACGTTTCAGGCGACCTACACATTGACGATCACCACACGGTGGAAGATACAGCTTTGGCGCTGGGTGAAGCCATGCGCCAGGCATTGGGTAATAAACGAGGTATTGGTCGGTTCGGCTTTGCCCTCCCCATGGACGAATGCCGTGCAGAATGCCTAATCGATTTATCGGGTAGACCTTGGTTGGAATTCAAAGCAAACTTTACTCAAAACAACGTGGGTACACTGAATACGGAAATGGTTGAGCACTTCTTTCGCTCAATGAGTGACAGTACGAAAATGAGCTTACACCTGTCCACGACAGAGGGGAACACTCACCACCAGGTAGAAAGCCTATTTAAAGTTTTTGGTCGTGCTTTGCGCCAAGCTATTAAACAGGAAGGCAATGAACTTCCTTCCAGCAAAGGAGTTTTATAAGTGCGATTAGCCATTGTAAACACTCGCTGTGCCAACTTAGCTTCGGTGAAATACGCTTTCGAACGATTAGGCGAAACACCGGTAGTTACCGCAAACAGTGAGCAACTCAAAAATGCCGAACGCGTTGTACTGCCGGGTGTAGGCACCGCAAGCGAAGCTATGAATGCTTTGCAGGAGCTAGAATTAATCGGAACTTTAAAGGGTTTAACACAACCCGTGCTGGGTATTTGTTTGGGGATGCAGATTCTGACTGAGCTTTCTTATGAAACCAAACGCAAAGACTCACGCACAACCATTCCATGTCTCAATGTGATTCCAGCAGAAGTTCAGAAGCTAGCGAACTTAGATAAGCTTCCTCTGCCACATATGGGCTGGAACAAAACAGAAGTAACAAGTCACCCCTTGTTCAATGGGCTGCAAGACCCCTACTTCTATTATGTTCACAGCTTTGCGGTGCCCGAGACAGGCAATACCATCGCAAGTTGCGAGTATGGTCAGAAGTTTTCGGCAGCTATCGCAAAAAATAATTTCATGGGTGTTCAATTTCACCCAGAACGCTCTGGTCCTGCGGGCTCAGTCGTACTTAAGAATTTTATGGAGTTCCCATGTTAATACCTGCGCTGGACCTTATTCAGGGGCAAGTTGTTCGGCTTCACCAAGGCGATTTTGAGCAACAAACCACTTATCACTCAGACCCTGTCGCTGTTGCTAAAACATATCAACAACAAGGTAGTGAATGGATTCATTTAGTAGATCTAGACGGTGCTAAAAACCCGGAACAGAGACAGCTCAGCTTAATCGAGCGTATCGCTCTGGAGTCTGGGCTCAATGTACAAACCGGCGGAGGTATTCGCCAGGAATCAGACCTTACGGGACTCTTCGAAGCGGGCGTACAGCGTGTAGTTATTGGCTCTCTAGCGGTAACTCAACCAGAGTTGGTTGCCACTTGGATGAACAAATTCGGTCCCGACCGCATAGTATTAGCACTCGATATTAATATCGACAGTGACGGTAATAAGTGGCTAGCGACTCATGGTTGGCAGAAGCAATCGTCTACAGCGCTAGAAGATTGCGTGCGCTTCTTCACTCAAGCCGGGCTCAAACACGTGTTATGTACTGATATAAGCAAAGATGGAACGCTAAAAGGGCCGAACGTTGAATTATACAAAGAATTAAAAGCACAGTTCCCCAATATTACCTGGCAGGCCTCGGGCGGCGTATCTAGCCTAGACGACTTAGTTGCCTTAAAGCGCGTGAACTGTGACAGCGCGATATTAGGAAAAGCCTTGTTAACCGGTCAGTTTAATCTTCAGGAGGCACTTTCATGTTGGCGAAACGCATAATCCCTTGTCTCGATGTGAAGAACGGACAGGTCGTAAAAGGTGTTCAGTTTAGAAACCATGAAATCGTTGGAGACATTGTTCCACTTGCCGAGCGTTACGCTCAAGAAGGCGCCGATGAACTTGTCTTCTACGACATAACTGCCTCTTCTGACGCACGCGTCGTAGATAAATCATGGGTCAGCAGAGTTGCTCAAGTGATAGATATCCCCTTTACCGTGGCGGGTGGTATTCGAACATTGGAACAAGCGAGAGATATTCTGGCTATGGGGGCAGATAAAATTTCGATTAACTCACCAGCCCTAGAGAACCCAGAGCTCATATCTGATCTAGTTGACGCGTTCGGCCAGCAGTGCATTGTTGTGGGTATAGACAGTCACTTTAATGAAGAGTCTAGCCAATACGAGGTTTATCAATTCACGGGAGATGAAGCAAAGTCTTCGAAAACCCGCTGGACAACCTCAGAGTGGCTGCAAGAAGTGGTCAGCCGTGGTGCAGGTGAAGTCGTGTTGAACTGCATGAACCAAGATGGAGTTCGCCAAGGATATGACACCAACCAACTGGAAATAATGAGAGCGCACTGCCCTGTTCCGCTAATTGCCTCAGGAGGCGCAGGGGAGATTCAACACTTCATCGATGTATTTGCGCAAGCTCATGTGGACGGTGCGCTTGCAGCGTCTGTATTCCACAAAAACATTATTGAGATCGACGAATTAAAAGAACAGCTTGGACAAGCAGGTATTACGGTAAGGCCAAAGGAGACAGCATTGCTATGAAAATCACTCAACAGAGCCAAATCAACGAGTTGTCTTGGAGTAAAGTGGACAACCTGATGCCGTGCATTGTGCAGGATCAGTTCAGCGGTGAAGTTCTTATGCAAGGATATATGAGTCCGGAAGCGTTGGAAAAATCGCTAGAGACAGGCTTAGTGACCTTTTATAGTCGTAGTAAGAGCCGCCTGTGGACTAAGGGAGAGAGCTCTAATCACACACTAGAATGGAGCAGTATTGCTGCCGACTGCGATCTCGACTCATTGTTGGTTTTAGCCAAACCGAATGGGCCGACATGCCACACAGGCTCCACAACCTGTTGGTCAGAGTCTGAGAGTCCTAGTGTGGCGGAATTAGCAGCACTTACCCGCACCATTCAGTCGCGAGCGAAAGAATCAAACACTGAAAAAAGCTACACTGCGTCGTTGTTAGAAAGCGGCGTACGCCGGTGCGCTCAGAAAGTCGGCGAGGAAGGCGTCGAGGTGGCTTTAGCAGCAGTAGCGCAAGACGACCAAGCGCTATTAAATGAAAGTGCAGATCTAATATATCACCTACTTGTCGTATTAGAGGCGCGAGAGCTGAGTCTCGCAGACGTGATCAACGTATTAAAGGCACGAAAAGGTTCAAACTAAGTACAGCGACATGCTTTGACATTGCCGTTTAGCCAAAGCATGTCCGTTTGTTGCGATTCTGCAGACGCGAGTACTTCGGGAATAAAACTGTTGTTTGCGGAACATAGTGGGCCGGAAGCATACGGCCCGGCATAACGCGCCCGCAGCCTTGTGTCATTCATTTGCGCCATAACTAACATCGGAGCAGCGGGAACTTGCAATCCTAGCTCTCTAGCTTGCTCTTCGGTGAGTGTTAAATGCGTTACGTTTGCAGGCCATTCCACAGTTTGTTGATGCCTGTCTGCTAGAATGTTACACCGACAATTAGGCTTTCGAATATGAACAACAAGCCAGCCTTGGTCTTCTGTTGGCTCTAATTGCTCTAAAGGAAAGGAAGTTTGTCCGAGCCAAACCGAACCCTCATCAAAGTAACCAAAGTCTGAGAGTGCCCAAAAATATAAGCCCGCTGAGGTTACTCCTACCCAAAGCACGAATACTAAAATGATTTTCTTAGGCATGCTTTTCAAACTTGAACGTTGCAGCCTTGGCTTTTAGGTTTTCGGTTAAGTCATGAAGACGGTCTGAGATTTGGCTGAGTTCATTTGACTGTTCAACTTGCTCAGACGCCATATCACTAAGAGTACTTGTACTCTCCGTAATCTCGCTACTCGCTTGTCTTTGATGACTGACTGCGCCAGTAATTTCATTTACGAATCTGGTGAGCCTTTCCGCCTCAGATGTGATTTCTACAAGCAATTGCTCACTCGAACCCGCTGCCGCAGAGGCATGCTGTACTACTTCTAAACTCTCAGAAACCGCTTTAACAGATTCTTGGCTAGACGATGTTAAGCGCCCAATAGTTTTTTGTATCTTTTCGGTAGAACCTTGAGTTTTACTGGCGAGCACACGAACTTCGTCTGCTACCACTGCAAATCCGCGACCCGACTCCCCTGCTCGCGCAGCTTCAATTGCAGCGTTCAACGCAAGTAAATTAGTTTGCTCTGCTATCGTGTCGATAACTTCCAAAACGGTTTGTATTTCTTCTGCTGCCGCAGCCATGTCTGCCACTTTGGTTTTCGACGTTTCCAGCTTGCTTACTAAGTCTGTAACCTTTTCCCTAGTTTCGGACACAGCACTTTGCCCTTGGACAGCCAATTCACCGGAACGCTCTGCAGTTCTTAACACATCTTTTGAGCGATCTTCGGTTTCGGAAATAGAATGCGTGTTTTCTTCCACCGCTGAGGCTATACGACGCACCTCATTTGTTTGTCGCTCAATACCTTGGTTGAGCTGTTCGCTCTGAGAAACCAGACGCTCTGAAATCTCCGCATTGCTATCTATAGTGGCGGAAACAGTCACTAAACTCGATTCGATAACGTCTAGAACACCATTAAATTTGTCTATTAATGGCGATTTCACATGATTAGCGCGTACCGACAAATTAATCTCGCCTCTCTCGTTCACTAACGCATCCGTAACATTGAAGAATGATTGGCTTACTTTAGCTTCACGAAGACTTCTGCGGCTAATTACAATCAGGACTGCTGACTCAATCACTACATACAGAGCGTGCAATAGAATAATCGGGATCGTTGCATGATCCATAGGTACGAGGTAAACCCCTACGCCACTAGTTTGCAAATACATGAATAACAAGTGGTGCACGGCTATAGTCGCCGCAGCAACCGCTACAACTACCCAGTCACGAAACACAATGAGTATCGCCAGCAATACAAAGATGCCGAAGTGAACCTCAATAAAACCAAGTGACTGGTGAATATGGAGTGCCGCGAAAAACATATAGGCAACGCCATAAGAAATACGAGAAACCGGATGGTCGCCTAACGTGCGATACAACCAAGCAGGGACGACTACAGCAGGTACGCCAATAACTAGTGCCGGGATAAGGCTTTGGTAAACCATGCCTAGCACAATTGAAACCGCTAGGAGCAATATGTTTATCAGAAAAGAGAGTTGAAAGGCGTTTTCTCGAAAAGATAACTGCTGCATAGATTAACCAACTTAGAAATGATGGTTAATAATACAACTGAATCGAACTTCTAGATCACTCAATCGATTCAATTATTGATCAAGATCAAACGGTTGATATGTAAGCTTTGTGTACTCGCAGTAACCTTAGAGTGAGTAGTACAGCTGCGACGCTTAAACCACTAATAAAACCAATCCAAAAACCTGCTGCGCCCATGGCGGGTACAATCCAGTCTGTCAGCGCGAATATGGCTCCAATCGTAAGACCCAAGGGCCAATATGCAACGAGAGTAATAATCATCGGCATACGTGTATCTTTATAACCTCGTAATGCCCCCATAGACAGTGCTTGGAAGGTATCTGAAACAGTAAATATTGCAGCTAATCCAAGTAACTGGGCAGCTAATACAATGACCTCTTGGTTGCTGGTGTATAGTCGTGCCAAGAAGCTTCCCCCTAACCACATGCCCAAGCCATTTACCGTTGCAAACGAGAGTCCTACAACGAGCGCTAATTTGTACGCACCGATAGCATCTTGGTATTGTTTCGCGCCTAACGCGAAACCCACACGAAGCGTTATCGCCATACTCAGGCTTAAAGGGAACATGTAAACAATTGAAGTAATACTTAAGGCTATTTGATGGCCTGAAACCATAATTTCACCCAGCGGGGCAATAAGAATGGCTACCGCTGCAAACAGGCTAGTTTCAAAAAACAGCGACATAGAAATGGGCGTTCCTATGCGTAGAAAATACATAACTTCATCCCAATCTGGTCGATAAAATCGCCGAAAAGGACGCATCTCTCTGTACCGAATCGCGGTCATTACATAGATTAGGAACGAAATTGCCATTGCCCAGAGGACAATAGCCGATGCTAAACCCGCTCCTGCTCCACCTAAAGCCGGCATACCTAATTTGCCATAAATGAAAATATAATTTACCGGAATATTGACCAGTAATCCGATAACGCCAATTACCAACGAAGGCATGGTGTGAGACACACCTTCACAATAGTTCCTGAGCACAACATAAAGAACAAACGCAGGAAGTCCCCAGAAAATGAAGTTTAGATACTTCAACGTCATTGCTCTAAACTCAGGCGTAATCGTCATCAGCTCCAAAAACTGTGGCGCAAAATAGAGTAAACCGCCGGTAAGGAATGCCGCGACAATGCAGGTATACAGAGACTGTTGCAAGTATCTTGGCATTGCAGCTAAGTCATTTTCCCCATGAGCATGGGAAATTACAGGAGCAAGTGCTAAACCGAGACCAAAGACAAGTAACGTGAGAGGTGTCCAGATCGCCGAACCTACCGCGACGGCAGCCAGGTCGGTTGCCCCCACTCTTCCCGCCATTAAAGTATCCACAACGCCCATCATCATATGGGTAAGTTGGGCTATAAGAATAGGGCCGGTAAGCTTGAGTAAACGGTTAAGCTCGCTTTGAATTTTCATTACTTGGAGACCAATCGCATTACCGCTCGCTTTAATTTAGGCATAACGAGCTCAGCGTGTGTAATAGGTCCCATATGACCTGCGTCAACTTCCTCAGAGGTCGCATTTGGAAGCGTATTTTTCAGTAACCGAGCAACCTCTTGGCTCGAATGAGGAGAGTGATGACCCGAGAACAATACGACCGGACAACTCAACTGACCATAATCCTCTAGAGTCGTTGGTTGGTTAATTAGGGCATCAAAGTCTAGGTTTACTTTTTGGTGTTGTCTTATCATCAGCCTCTGAATGGGCTCAGGTAAACCCGCGAAGTAGCCCGGAGTGTTCCAATAGTCAACAAAATGTCCGCAAGCCTGTTCAATAGACAGTTCTTCCATAGCAGTAGCTACACTTACAATTTCATTATGAGCTTCTGAGCCGTCAGTTAGGGTATGAAACGAAACAGGCTCGTACAATACTAAGCCCTTAACAAGCTCTTGGAAATGTAGAGCTATATTAAGTGCTAAGGCGCCGCCATAAGAATGTCCAACAAGCACAAAAGGCTTTTGCTCGAACATGTAGCCTTGGTCTTGTAACGCCGAAATTTCGTGAGCAAACCGGAAGGGTTGTGAGGGTAGTGGATGACCGGCGAACTTACCGTATCCAATCAAATCTGGAGTTGCTAACTCCAGATTCTCTTGTGCAAGTGATTTTGCTAACCCTCGCCACTGACTTCCACGGCTTTGTGAGCTGTGCAGGGCGACGATATCTTTCATAACTTAGTGACCGATAACCGCACCAATCAAAAAGCCTGACTGAAGCAATAACACCGCAAATGTGCCTGCTACACCGATAGTGCGGTAAATACTTGTTCCTGCCGACTTCGTCAAGCCAATCGCATGGCTGATGCGTGCTACGAATAGCAGTCCACCTAGTCCATGAAGCAACTGAGGTGATGCACCAGCCAACTCCATTAGCGCGAGTAAAATTAGACAGAACGGTACGAACTCTACAAAGTTTCCGTGTACACGTACCGCAATCTCTAAAGATTTTGCTTCACCCGTTCCAATACCTACTCTATGAATCCAACGCTCGCGAATAATGCGAACACTTAGAACAATCAAAAGGAGCGCAAGAAGACCTGCATATAAACTCGTAACGGGTAAAAACATAGGGACCTCTTAGCCTAACAAGGCTTTTAATTCTTGGTGGATGGCATCTACTTTTTGAGTACCATCAATTTTTTCACACTTCACTTCACCTTGCGCTGCAAGCGAGCGGTAGTAGTCCACCAACGGCTCTGTTTGTTCGTGATAAATCGCCAAACGCTTACGTACTGTTTCTTCTTTATCGTCATCACGAATAACTAGCTCTTCGCCCGTTACGTCGTCTACGTTTTCTTGCTTAGGCGGATTGTGCTGAACATGGTATACACGACCTGAGCCAGGGTGAACTCGACGCCCCGCCATACGCTCTACAATAACGTCGTCAGCAACATCAAACTCTAATACGTAATCAATCTTTATGCCTACGTCCTGCATAGCGTCAGCTTGTGGGATTGTTCTTGGAAATCCGTCTAGCAAAAAGCCGTTCGCGCAATCGTCTTCTTTAATACGTTCTTGTACTAGGCCAATCATAATATCGTCAGAAACCAGCTGCCCAGCGTCCATAACGGCTTTAGCTTGCTTGCCTAACTCCGTACCCGCTTTAATAGCCGCACGAAGCATGTCCCCAGTAGAGATTTGAGGAATTTTGTATTCGTTCATGATGAATTGGGCTTGAGTGCCCTTTCCTGCGCCTGGCGCTCCCAGCAGGATAATGCGCATGGTATGTCCCCTAGCAAATAATTATTGGCAATTTAGAATATGCCAACTTTACCCGATACAGGCTTTAAGGGCAATCAAAGCTAGACCATAGTAGAACAACTCTAACCAGTTACAGGTATGCTTTTGCGGTAAGTTTTGGTCTAATAACGAAAAACCTTATTGGAGAAAAATAATGCCTAGTTTCGACATCGTTTCTGAAATCGATCAGGTTGAATTAAAAAACACCGTAGACAACGCTCAACGCGAACTTGGAACACGTTTCGACTTTCGAAATGTAGAGGCTTCTTTTGAGCTTAACGACTTAACTGTGGTTCTATCTACAGAGTCTGATTTTCAAATCCAACAAATGGTAGAAATTCTACGTAACAACGCCACTCGACGGGGGATTTCGTTATCTGGCACAGAGATGGACGACGAACCTACCCATAGTGGTAAAACCTATTCACTTCGCATTACGTTCAAGCAAGGCATAGACAGTGTTCTAGCAAAGAAAATTGTGAAAATGGTGAAGGAAAGTAAATTGAAAGTTCAGGCCAGTATACAAGGCGAGAAAGTACGAATTACTGGGAAGAAACGAGATGATTTACAACAAACTATCGCACTCATGAAAGCTTCTGATATTGAGCTACCTCTACAATACGAAAATTTCCGAGACTAAGAGCATTAAAAACAAAAAACGGAGCACTAGGCTCCGTTTTTTATTTATTGCGAGAAACTTTTACTCTTCAGTAACTGCTTCTTCTGCAACTTCTTCGTTTACTGGACGATCAACCAATTCAACGAAAGCCATTGGCGCATTGTCACCAGCACGGAAACCGCACTTCAGAATGCGAGTGTATCCACCCGGACGCTCTGAGTAACGAGGACCTAGCTCGTTGAACAATTTACCTACGACTTCTTTGTCGCGAGTGCGAGCAAATGCCAAACGGCGGTTTGCTACGCTGTCTTGTTTAGCCATTGTGATTAACGGCTCGATTACGCGACGCAGCTCTTTAGCCTTTGGCAAAGTGGTTTTGATCACTTCGTGACGAACCAATGAACTTGCCATGTTGCTAAACATCGCTTTGCGATGGCTGCTGTTGCGGTTAAGTTGACGACCACTCTTACGATGGCGCATACCAAATACCCTTCTAAGTAAAACTCTTACCGAGGTGACTAGACAACGACTTAGTCGTTGTCGATTAAGCTAGCTGGTGGCCAGTTCTCTAGGCGCATACCTAAAGACAAACCACGTGACGCTAGAACGTCTTTAATCTCTGTCAACGATTTCTTACCAAGGTTAGGAGTTTTCAACAACTCAACCTCAGTACGTTGAACCAAGTCACCAATATACTGAATCGCTTCTGCTTTCAGACAGTTTGCAGAACGTACAGTCAGCTCAAGATCATCCACCGGACGCAACAGAATCGGATCAAACTCCGGCTTCTCTTCTTTCTCTTCCGGTTCACTTACATCGCGTAATTCCACGAACGCTTCTAGCTGTTCAGCTAGAATTGTAGCGGCACGACGAATCGCTTCTTCTGGATCTAGCGTACCGTTAGTTTCCATATCGATAACTAACTTGTCCAAATCCGTTCTTTGTTCCACACGAGCTGAATCAACAGTGTATGCAATTCGCTCAACTGGACTGAAAGAAGCGTCTACCAAAAGACTACCGATGGTACGGTCTTCGTCTTCATTCTGCTGACGTGCGTTTGCAGGGACGTAACCACGACCGCGTTCAACCTTAATCTCCATCTTAAGCTCTACGTCGCCAGTCAATGTACAGATTAAGTGATCGGGGTTAGCGATCTCTACATCACCGTCAGTAGTGATGTCACCTGCTGTTACTGCGCCTGAGCCAGACTTTGATAAAGTTAACGTAGCTTCGTCTTTGCCGTGTAAATTTACAGCGAGACCTTTCAGGTTGAGCAGGATTTCAATGATGTCTTCCTGGACACCTTCTTTCGTGCTGTACTCATGCTCTACACCGTCAATTTGAACTTCAGTGACGGCACATCCCGGCATTGAAGATAACAAGATACGGCGAAGCGCATTGCCCAGCGTATGACCAAATCCACGCTCCAACGGCTCCAAAGTCACTTTGGCGCGGTTGTTGCTGATTTGCTCGATATCAACGAGCCGTGGTTTCAGAAATTCGGTTACAGAACCCTGCATTATGTCCTCTCTTTATGCTGAGGCCTTACTTCGAGTAAAGCTCTACGATCAACTGTTCGTTAATATCTGCAGATAGGTCAGACCGCTCTGGATCACGTTTGAAGATACCTTTCATTTCTTTGGTATCAACTTCGACCCAAGTCGGCTTTTCACGTTGCTCTGCTAATTCGAGTGCAGCAATGATACGTGCTTGTTTCTTTGCTTTTTCACGAACGCTAACTTCGTCTTCAGCCTTCACTTGGAATGAAGGGATATTCACAACGCGACCATTCACCACAATACCTTTGTGGCTCACCAGCTGACGTGCTTCCGCACGAGTTGATGCAAAGCCCATCCGGTATACTACGTTATCTAAACGACCTTCAAGAAGCTGTAACAAGTTTTCACCTGTGTTGCCCTTGATACGTGCCGCTTCTTTGTAGTAGTTGCGGAATTGCTTTTCAAGTATGCCGAACATACGACGTACTTTTTGTTTTTCACGTAACTGAACACCGTAATCAGACAAGCGACCACGACGTGCGCCGTGCTGTCCTGGTGCGGTTTCCAGTTTACACTTGGAATCTATAGCGCGGACGCCACTTTTAAGGAACAAGTCAGTTCCTTCGCGACGACTGAGCTTGAGTTTTGGACCCAAATATCTAGCCATGTTCTTTCTCCAACTATCGTATCACGCCAATTAAACGCGACGTTTTTTAGGCGGACGACAACCGTTGTGAGGAATCGGTGTCACATCGGTAATGTTCGTAATTTTGTAACCCACAGCGTTCAAAGCGCGAATTGATGATTCACGACCTGGCCCTGGACCTTTAACAAACACTTCCAAGTTCTTTAATCCGTATTCCTTCGCCATTTCACCTGCACGTTCTGCTGCTACCTGAGCTGCGAACGGCGTAGACTTACGCGAACCGCGGAAGCCAGACCCACCAGAAGTTGCCCACGAAAGAGCGTTACCTTGACGGTCAGTAATAGTGATAATGGTGTTGTTGAAAGACGCATGGATGTGCGCCATTCCGTCGGTTACCTGCTTTTTAACGCGCTTCCGAGTGCGAGTAGGTGTTTTAGCCATTGCCTATTCTCCTTACTTCTTAATCGGCTTACGCGGACCTTTACGAGTACGCGCATTAGTTTTAGTGCGCTGACCACGTAGAGGTAAGCTACGACGATGACGCAAACCACGGAAACAACCGAGGTCCATCAAACGTTTAATGTTCATTGAAATTTCGCGACGAAGGTCACCTTCTACTGCGTATTTAGCAACTTCTTCACGAATCTTATCTAATTCGGCCTCTGACAAAGAGCCAATCTTAGTGTTTTCGGCAATGCCTACTGAAGCCAAGATCGCTGAAGAGCGAGTACGGCCTACACCATAAATCGAAGTCAATGCAATTACTGCATGCTTATTGTCAGGGACGTTAATGCCAGCTATACGGGCCACTAACATATCTCCTATAGTTAAAGGGGCATCGGCTTGAAAAGCCCGATAGGATACTCAACCGATCGCCCAATTGCAAATTCAACACAGCCCAGTTAATTAACCGGGCTGCGTTCTTACGTTGTTAACCTTGTCGCTGTTTATGCTTAGGGTCAGTACAAATCACACGTACTACGCCGTGACGCTTGATGACCTTGCAATTACGACAGATTTTCTTAACGGAAGCACGAACTTTCATTGCTACTCTCCGTAACGGGAATCTTATCGGCCGTAGCCTTTAAGATTCGCTTTTTTAAGTACAGAGTCATATTGATGAGACATCATATGGGTCTGTACCTGAGCCATAAAGTCCATGATAACTACTACGATAATAAGCAACGAAGTGCCACCGAAGTAGAATTGCACGTTCCATGCAAGCATCATGAACTCAGGAACCAAACAAATAAATGTAATGTAGAGTGCGCCGGCAAGTGTCAAACGCGTCATTACTTTATCGATGTAACGTGAGGTTTGCTCACCTGGACGAATACCAGGGATAAACGCTCCCGACTTCTTCAAGTTGTCTGCTGTTTCGCGAGGATTAAACATCAACGCGGTATAGAAGAAACAGAAGAAAATAATTGCTGCTGCATACAACATTACGTACAACGGTTGACCCGGTGACAATGTCAACGCGATCTCCTGAAGTACGTTAGCAACACCTGTATCACCTGAACCAAACCAAGTCGCAATTGTACCTGGGAACAGAATAATACTTGAAGCGAAGATAGGTGGAATAACACCAGCCATATTCACTTTTAGTGGTAAATGCGAGCTTTGAGCTGCATATACACGACGCCCTTGTTGGCGTTTCGCGTAGTTTACCACAATTCGGCGTTGTCCGCGCTCTACGAAAACAACAAAATAGGTTACTGCAAATACAACAACCGCAATCAATAATAGTAACAACAAGTGCAAGTCGCCTTGACGAGCTTGCTCTGCTGTTTGACCTACAGCCGAAGGCAATCCAGCCACTATCCCGGTGAAGATGATAATTGAGATACCGTTGCCTATTCCGCGCTCTGTAATTTGTTCACCTAACCACATTAAGAACATGGTACCGGTAACCAAACTCACAATCGCTGTGAAATAGAATGCAAACCCGGGATTCAACACCAACCCAGGAACCAGGTTAGGCAATCCGGTTGCAATCCCGATGGATTGTCCAATTGCCAAAACCAAGGTACCCCAACGCGTATATTGGCTGATCTTACGACGTCCTGCTTCACCTTCCTTCTTTATCTCTGCAAGTTTCGGGTGAACCACCGTCAACAATTGCATGATAATCGAGGCTGTGATGTAAGGCATAATGCCTAACGCAAGAATCGATGCACGTTCCAGTGCACCACCGCTGAACATGTTAAACATGGCAACGATGGTACCCTGTTGTTGTGCGAACAAATCAGCCAGAACCGCTGCATCTATACCAGGAATCGGTACGAAAGATGCGGCGCGAAATATAATGATGGCACCTAACACAAATAGCAGACGCGATTTGAGCTCTGTTAAACCACCTTTCGCACTCGACTTTTCCAATCCTGGTCTAGCCATGGGTCAATTATCCTTCGATTTTACCGCCGGCCGCTTCGATAGCTTCGCGCGCGCCTTTAGTGACTTTAATGCCTTGTACAGTAACTGCACGATTGATTTCGCCTGATTTCATCACTTTAACGAACAAGATGTTCTTCGTGATTAAACCAGTAGACTTCAACGTATCTACTGTTACTGTGTCGCCATCTACTTTCGCAATTTCAGTCAAAGTAACTTCAGCAGTAACTACCGATTTACGCGACGTAAAACCAAATTTTGGTAAACGACGCTGAATCGGCATTTGACCGCCTTCAAATCCAGGCTTAACAGAACCACCTGAACGAGACTTTTGACCTTTGTGACCGCGACCACCAGTCTTACCAAGACCAGAACCAATACCACGACCAACGCGCTTCTTAGCTGTCTTAGAGCCTGGTGCAGGTGCTAGAGTGTTCAAAAACATGTCTTACTCCTCCACCTTAACCATGTAGTAAACCTTATTCACCATACCGCGAACTGAAGGAGTATCTTCTAGTTCAACAGTGTGGTTAATACGGCGTAAACCCAAACCGCGCAAAGTCGCTTTATGCTTTGGCAAACGACCAATAGAGCTGCGGGTTTGTGTTACTTTGATAGTCTTTTTAGCCATCGTTCACTTACCCCGTAATCGCGTCAACCGGTAGTCCACGTTTCGCAGCGATTTGCTCAGGAGACTTCATAGCCTCTAGTGCTTTAATCGTTGCGCGAACTACGTTGATTGGGTTTGTAGAACCGTATGCTTTTGACAGTACGTTATGTACGCCAGCCACTTCCAATACAGCACGCATCGCACCACCGGCGATAATACCAGTACCTTCAGATGCTGGCTGCATGAAAACGTTAGAACCAGAGTGGCGACCCTTAACTGGGTGCTGCAATGTTCCGTTAACAAGCTGTACGGTTACCATGTTGCGACGAGCTTTTTCCATCGCTTTTTGGATCGCTGCAGGAACTTCACGAGCCTTGCCATAGCCGAATCCGACTTTGCCTTGCCCGTCACCTACCACAGTCAGCGCAGTGAAGCTAAAGATGCGACCACCTTTAACCACTTTAGAGACGCGGTTGACAGTGATGAGTTTTTCCATCAGTTCACCGTTTTGAGCTTCGATATTTGCCATTTTCGTCTCCTAGAACTGCAGTCCTGCTTCACGGGCAGCATCTGCCAGTGCAGCAACACGACCGTGGTACTTGAATCCACTACGATCGAAAGATACGGCTTCAACACCTTTCTCTTTCGCGCGTTCAGCGATTACTTTCCCGACGACTTTAGCGGCATCAACGTTACCCGTGCCTTTAACTTGGCCACGAATATCGCTTTCCACAGTTGACGCACTAGCCAATACTTCTGAACCAGTTGGTGCAATCACCTGGGCATAAATGTGCCGCGGGGTACGGTAGATAACCAAACGGTTACCACCCAACTCTTGAATCTTTTTACGTGCGCGAGTAGCACGACGTAAGCGAGCTGCTTTCTTGTCCATCGTATTACCCTACTTTTTCTTGGCTTCTTTACGACGCACGTACTCGTCGCTATAACGTACACCCTTACCTTTATAAGGTTCAGGTTTACGGTATGCGCGAATGTTTGCCGCAACTTGGCCAACCAATTGTTTGTCGGCGCCTTTCACCACTACTTCAGTTTGGCTCGGAGTTTCGATGGTAATACCTTCAGGAACTTCGAACTCAACTGGGTGTGAGAAGCCTAAGTTAAGGTTCAGTTTCTTACCCTGAGTTTGAGCACGGTAACCAACACCAACTAGTGTTAGCTTACGCTCAAAGCCCTGAGTAACGCCTTGAACCATGTTATTCAATAGTGAACGCGCAGTACCAGCTTGAGCAACAGAGTTCGCAACACCTTCACGAGGTACTGCACGAAGCTCTTGCTCTTCTTGTACAACTTCAACTGCGTTGTTAACAACAACAGTTAATGCGCCTTTACCACCTTTAATGGTTACTTCCTGGCCATTCAACGTAACTTCAACGCCGGCAGGGATAGCAACAGGTGCCTTAGCAATGCGTGACATATCCTACCTCCATTAAGCTACGTAGCCGATGATTTCGCCACCTAAGCCAGCACTACGTGCAGCGCGGTCGGTCATCAAGCCTTTAGAAGTTGAAACCACAGCAACACCGAGACCACCCATAACAGTTGGTAACTCGTTGCGCTTCTTATAAATACGTAAACCAGGACGGCTAACACGCTGAATTGAATCGATGACAGCTTTGCCTTCGAAATATTTCAGAGTGATTTC
Organism: Lysobacter sp. N42; assembly: GCF_004344885.1. Lineage (NCBI taxonomy): Bacteria > Pseudomonadati > Pseudomonadota > Gammaproteobacteria > Lysobacterales > Lysobacteraceae > Lysobacter > Lysobacter sp. N42. Next base: position 155,898 of record NZ_SKFB01000001.1, on the reverse strand, counting down.
CAGCTCCGGCTTAACGCCTGACTCGACTTTATAACCAGTAATATAACCTTCGTCTTGCAAAACTTTAGCGATTGCTTCTTTTTGCTTAGATGCAGGCATTACCACGGTTACTTTATTCGCAGCTTGAGCGTTGCGAATTCGAGTGAACATATCCGCAATTGGATCTTGCATGCTCATATTTGCTTTCTCCCGTGATTCGTCGCTTACCAGCTAGCTTTTTTCAAGCCAGGAATTTCACCACGCATAGCTTTTTCACGAACCTTAATACGGCTCATGCCAAACTTACGTAGATAACCATGTGGACGTCCAGTTACTCGGCAACGGTTACGTTGACGAGAAGAACTAGAATCACGCGGGAGCTTCTGCAAATCAAGAACAGCAGCCCAACGCTGATCGTCGCTAGACGCTGGATCCGCAATAATTGCTTTCAGTGCGCTACGCTTTTCAGCGTACTTTGCTGCAAGTTTTTGACGCTTGAGCTCACGCATTTTCATTGAAACTTTTGCCATAACTCTACACCTTACTTTCTAAACGGGAAGTTAAAGGCAGACAATAATGCACGAGCCTCATCGTCGCTTTGTGCACTTGTCGTGATCGTGATGTCCAAACCACGTACCCGATCAACTTTGTCGTAGTCGATCTCTGGGAAGATGATTTGTTCACGAACGCCCATGCTGTAGTTCCCGCGACCATCGAAAGACTTCGCATTCAGACCACGAAAGTCACGAACACGAGGAATTGCGATAGAGATAAGACGCTGTAGGAAATCCCACATACGCTCACCACGCAGAGTTACTTTACAACCAATCGGAAAGCCTTCACGGACTTTAAAGCCTGCAACTGACTTGCGAGCATTAGTGCGTACCACTTTCTGACCAGCAATAGCTTCAAGATCCGCAACAGCGTTATCTAAAACTTTCTTGTCAGTAAGTGCTTCGCCAACACCCATATTCAGGGTGATTTTCTCAATCCGAGGGACTTGCATGACACTGGTGTAGCTGAACTGTTTCATCAGTTCAGGAACTACAGTATCTTTATAAACACCATGCAGTTTCGCCATCGTATACTCCAATATGTTTAGATGATTTCATTGTTAGATTTGAAGAAGCGAACTTTCTTGCCGTCTTCAATCTTGAAACCAACACGATCTGCTTTGCTGGTTGTCGGGTTGAAAATCGCAACATTAGAAACTTGAATCGGGGCTTCTTTTTCAATAATGCCACCTGGCTCATTCATAGCCGGGTTCGATTTCTGATGTTTCTTTACAATGTTAACGCCTTCTACCACGACGCGATCTTCGCCAGTAAGGACTTTCAGCACTTTACCGCGCTTACCTTTGTCCTTGCCTGCCAGCACAATTACTTCGTCATCACGTCTAATTTTTGCCGCCATGGTCAGCTCCTTATAGTACTTCTGGCGCCAGTGAGATAATTTTCATGAATTGCTCTCCGCGCAATTCACGAGTCACCGGTCCAAATATACGAGTGCCAATTGGCTGTGAGTTTGCATTCAACAACACAGCCGCGTTGCGGTCAAAACGGATAACAGAGCCGTCTTGACGACGGACGCCTTTCCGGGTGCGTACCACCACCGCATTAAGAACATCACCTTTCTTCACCTTACCGCGAGGAATTGCTTCCTTAACAGTAATTTTGATGATATCGCCAATGTTCGCGTAACGGCGGTGCGAACCACCTAGAACCTTAATACATTGTACGCTGCGTGCGCCGGAGTTATCGGCTACTTCCAGCATAGTTTGCATTTGGATCATCTCAGTGCTCCGCTTGAGTTTAAATTAACTAAGCCTCTAAGGACTTAAGCTACAACTTCGATATCGAACCATCTCGATAAAGAAGACCCCATATTAAAAGGGCGCGAAATTGTAACAGAAAAAAATAGGAGAAGATAGGTGTTTTCTGAAGAAAATAAGCTTCTCGAGCATATCGGACGATGCCCGAGAAAACTTACTTGATTCTAGCTAATTGCTAGGTGGTATTCACGCGCTTTGGCTAAACCTTTGCGCATGAAATAGAACTCTAAAAGTAATAGCCGAAGTTTATATTAAAACGCGTATTGTAGCTATCACTTTCTCCAACCATTGTGCCACCAATAAACGGTTGGTTCTTCGCGGTGACCAAATCTACATATGTATACAAACCACCAGAAGTTACGGCAACACCGAGAACATTCATTACGGTGTCTTCTTCGTAGCCGGTCTTGTTGGTGATTTGGCTATAATTGTTGTAGAACGTTAGGTTTGTAATCGGCCCGATAGACACCGGCTTACTATATGCAACGTTGGCAGTATAACTGTCCGCTGAGCTTGCTATTGTATCTTGGTAACCATAAGCAGCGACAATTACACCTTCATTCGCCATGTCTAAGTCATAGTCATAGGTTGCAAACTGTCCGTGGAACTCCCAAGGACCAGTTTGGTAAACAGCATGAATTCCATAGTTACGACGATCACCCACACTATTCATGCCGTCGTGGAAGTCACCCGCTTGTAACGAGCCGCCGAGTTCGAACATCCGGTCTTCACCCAAGTCCCACTTACGCGCTGCGCGCACCATTAATGTGTTGTTTTCAGCGGCTAACTGCGTAGGCGCGTCGTATACGCCCTCACCAGGTAGTCGAATCCCGGTCACATCATAGTTGTATCGAGCCGTTTTATTGCGCACAGCTCCATCAGCACCACCAAGCTCGTCATTTAGTATATATGCAAAGTCGAGGTCCCAATCGTCACTTCTTTTCGTGAATCGAACACCGGCACCATTATTATCTTCGAGTCCAATATAGAAGTTAGAACTAAAGAAATAGTTATGGGAGTTATAAGGCATGACACCGAACGGCTGAATAACTATACCAACCTGTGCTTGCCAATCCTCGCCAAAGTTGTAACCAGCATATGCATGTCTCAATGCTTCCATGTATTCGAACCAACGATACTGAGCAGATAAAATTACATCGCCCATTTTGCCGTCTAAATCTAACCGAAAGATATCAAAGTCAATATCTCCGCCTCTATCTTTATTCCCTTCGCCATAGTCAGTCCAAACATATTGCCACCTAACAGCACCACCCAAGGAAATGCCATCGGCATCCATTTCAGGAGCTATGCTATCTACCTTTTCTTGGAGCTCTTGGTTTTCTGCGCTGATGCGCTCTATCTGCTGACGAAGTTCATCTAGACTCAAGTCTTGTGCATTCGCAGTTGCTGCGCTCAAGCCCAGTACGACCAACGCAGTTACACCCTTACATACGTTTGAATAAACCATTCAATTTTCCTTTGTTGGTTGTGCTTAGGTTCGTTAAGTATAGACATGATAAACATTGCTGCAAAAAAAAAGCGACCCTAAGGTCGCTTTTTTTCATTAACTCACAATGAGTTAGATGTCGCTTGCGCGCTCAAGAACGTCTACCAACGCCCAAGACTTAGTTTTAGAAACAGGAGCAGTTTCCCGAATCGTAACTAAATCGCCTTGGCGGCTTGTATTGTTCTCATCATGAGCGTGAATCTTAGTAGTACGCTTGATGTACTTACCATAGATTGGGTGTTTAACCCGACGCTCAATAGCTACAACAATTGACTTGTCCATTTTGTCGCTGACCACACGGCCCTGCAACGTACGGATTGATTTAGCTTCAGTCATTACGCACCCGCCTTCTCGTTAAGCACAGTTTTCACACGTGCGATGTTTTTACGCACTTGCTTAAACACATGAGTCTGATTCAGTTGGCCGGTTGCTGCCTGCATGCGCAAGTTGAATTGCTCACGTAGCAGCTCGATCAATTCCTGATTTAGCTCTTCAACGCTTTTGTTTTTCAATTCGCTTGCTTTCATTACATCACCGTCCGAGTAACAAAGGTGGTTTTGAACGGAAGTTTAGCAGCCGCTAAGCGGAATGCTTCACGTGCCAATTCTTCTGGCACACCGTCCATTTCGTAAAGTACGCGACCTGGTTGGATCTGGCATACCCAGTATTCCACGTTACCTTTACCTTTACCCATACGTACCTCAAGAGGCTTCTGAGTAATTGGCTTGTCCGGGAATACACGAATCCAGATTTTACCTTGACGCTTAACGTGACGAGTCATCGCACGACGGGCAGCTTCGATCTGACGCGCAGTCATACGACCACGTTCAGTTGCTTTAAGAGCATAAGTACCGAAGCTTACTTTGTTACCCGCTTGCGCCATACCGCGGTTACGGCCTTTATGAACCTTACGGAATTTCATACGCTTAGGTTGTAACATATCGCTTCTCCTTACTTACGTCCTTTCCCGCGCTTCGCTGGTTTAGGTTGCTGCTGTTCTTCTTGAACAGGCAATCCACCCAGTACTTCACCACGGAAAACCCATACTTTAACGCCAATGATACCGTAAGTAGTTGATGCTTCAGCAGTTGCATAATCGATGTCTGCACGAAGAGTATGCAAAGGTACACGACCTTCACGATACCATTCGGTACGTGCGATTTCTGCGCCGCCTAAACGACCACTTACTTCAACTTTGATACCTTTAGCACCCAGACGCATAGCGTTCTGAACCGCACGCTTCATAGCGCGACGGAACATTACACGGCGTTCTAGCTGGCCAGCGATGTTTTCAGCAACCAGTTGCGCGTCAAGCTCAGGCTTGCGCACTTCTGAGATGTTAACTTGAGCAGGAACACCAGTCATTTTTGAAATTGCTTGGCGTAACTTCTCTACGTCTTCACCTTTTTTACCGATAACAACACCTGGACGTGCAGTGTGAATAGTCACACGAACACTCTTAGCAGGACGCTCGATAACGATGCGTGAAACTGAAGCATTCTTCAGTTCCTTGTTCAGGTACAAACGAACCTGATGATCACTTTCTAAGAAGTCTGCAAAGTCCGAAGAATCCGCGTACCACGTAGCGTTATATGGTTTAGTGATACCTAGGCGGATCCCATTAGGATGTACTTTTTGACCCATAACTAATCTCCTAGCTATCTGACACAACCACAGTAATGTGGCTGGTACGCTTCAAGATACGATCTGCGCGACCTTTAGCACGAGGCTTGATGCGCTTCATCGTGGGACCTTCGTCGATCATGATGGCTGAAACTTTCAACTCATCGATGTCGGCACCTTCGTTATGCTCCGCATTCGCAATTGCTGACTCTAAAACTTTCTTGATTAGAGTAGCTGCTTTCTTTTGGCTGTACGCCAAAATGTCTAAAGCTTGCGCTACGTTTTGACCACGGATTTGATCCGCAACCAAACGACCCTTTTGTGGAGAAAGGCGGGCAAACTTATGTTTAGCAATAGCTTCCATTGTATTCACCTCTTACCGTTTCTTCGCTTTCTTATCAGCAGCGTGGCCGCGATAAGTACGAGTCGGAGCAAATTCGCCTAGCTTGTGACCAATCATTTCGTCTGTAACGAAAACTGGTACATGCTGACGACCGTTGTGTACAGCGATGGTCAATCCAATCATGTCTGGAATGATCATTGAACGACGGGACCAAGTTTTAATTGGCTTCTTGTCCCCGCTTTCCATCGCTTTCTCCACCTTCTTAAGTAGGTGAAGGTCAATAAATGGACCTTTTTTAAGAGAACGTGGCATTATTCAACCCCTTGCCTTATTTAGTGCGACGACGCACGATGTACTTGTCAGTACGCTTGTTCTTACGAGTCTTATAACCCTTCGTAGGAACACCCCATGGTGATACCGGATGACGGCCACCAGATGTACGGCCTTCACCACCACCGTGTGGGTGATCAACCGGGTTCATTGCAACACCGCGAACTGTAGGACGAACACCACGCCAGCGTGTAGCACCTGCTTTACCAAGTTGCTTAAGCATGTGTTCAGCGTTACCTACTTCACCGATAGTCGCACGACAATCTGCTAGGATTTTGCGCACTTCACCTGAACGTAAACGAACAGTAACGTACATGCCTTCACGCGCAACGATTTGAACGTAAGCACCAGCAGAACGTGCAATTTGTGCACCTTTGCCTGGCTTCATCTCAACCGCGTGAACAACACTACCTACTGGGATGTTACGCATTGGTAATGTGTTACCTGGTTTGATTGGTGAATCAGAACCAGAACTTACTTTGTCACCAGCTTTTAAGCCTTTAGGTGCCAAAATGTAACGACGCTCACCGTCTGCATAAAGCACAAGTGCGATATTTGCTGAACGGTTTGGATCGTATTCAATACGCTCTACTTTCGCAGGGATACCGTCTTTGTCGCGTTTAAAGTCGATTAGACGATAGTGGTGCTTGTGACCACCGCCGATATGACGAACTGTGATACGACCGTTATTATTACGACCGCCACTTTTACTGTTCTTCTCCAAAAGTGGAGCATACGGCTTACCTTTGTACAGGTCTTGACCAACGACTTTTACGACGTGGCGACGACCCGGAGATGTAGGCTTCTGTTTTACAACAGCCATTTTCAATATCCTCCTGTTTACTCAGCGCCGCCCACGAAATCGATATCAGCACCTTCGTTAAGCGTTACATAAGCTTTTTTCCAATCGCTACGCTTACCTGAACGCATACCAAAACGCTTAGTTTTACCTTTCACGTTTAGTGTACGAACACCGGTTACTTCGACTTCGAACAGTTTCTCTACAGCAGCTTTAATTTCTGCTTTCGTTGCATCCGTTGCTACTCTGAAAACTACAGTGTTTGCGTTTTCAGCTGCTAACGTGGCTTTTTCAGACACGTGAGGCGCAAGGATAACTTTCAGTAAACGTTCTTCGCGCATCATGCCAATGCCTCCTCAAGCTGCTTCACTGCGTCCGCGGTGAAGAGTACCTTTTCGAATGCGATCAAGCTGACAGGGTCAATTGCTTGCACATCACGAACGTCGACTTTGTGCAGGTTACGTGAAGCTAAGAACAAGTTCTCATCAACGTCTTTAGTAATAATCAAAACGTCTTGTAAACCGAGATCTTTAAGCTTGCTCACTAGTTGTTTAGTTTTCGGTGAATCAACACTGAAATTCTCAACAACAGTTAAACGATCCTGACGAACCAACTCAGAAAGAATGCTTTTCAATGCACCACGGTACATTTTCTTGTTTACTTTCTGTGCATGGCTTTGTGGTTTCGCAGCAAATGTAACGCCACCAGAGCGCCAGATTGGGCTACGAATTGTACCAGCACGCGCACGGCCAGTACCTTTCTGACGCCATGGCTTCTTACCACCACCGGCTACTTCAGAACGAGTTTTCTGCGCGCGACTACCTTGACGTGCACCTGCCGCATAGGCAACTACTACCTGATGCACAAGCGCTTCATTATACTCACGTCCAAAGGTAGCTTCGGAAACTTCAAGAGCGCCTTTCGCGTCTTTTAATGCTAATTCCATCACTAATCTCCTCAGACGTTACGCTTTTACCGCTGGTTTCACGATTACGTCGTTACCTGATGCTCCAGGTACCGCGCCTCGAACCAACAATAAATTGCGATCTGCGTCGATACGGACAACCTCTAGAGACTGAACAGTAACCTGCTCGTTCCCCATTTGGCCGGCCATTTTCTTACCTTTGAAAACTTTACCCGGAGATTGGTTCTGACCAATTGAACCCGGAGCGCGGTGCGACAGTGAGTTACCGTGCGTTGCGTCCTGTGTCCGGAAGTTCCAGCGTTTAACAGCGCCTGCGAAACCTTTACCTTTAGAGGTACCGGTTACGTCAACTAATTTTGTTTCATTAAACAGTTCGACTGTCAGCTCAGAGCCTACTTCGATGTCTGAACCTTCTTCACCATTCAAACGGAATTCCCACAGGCCGCGACCTGCTTCTACACCCGCTTTAGCGAAATGGCCTGCTGAAGGCTTGTTGACACGATTGGCTTTCTTGCTGCCAGTGGTCACCTGAAGTGCACGGTAGCCGTCGTTTTCCAGAGTTTTAATCTGGGTCACACGGTTTGCCGTTACTTCGATCACAGTCACAGGAACAGATGCGCCATCTTCTTGAAAGATGCGAGTCATTCCTACTTTACGACCGACTAGACCAATAGCCATTGTTAAAACCTCTTATCCAGAATCCTATTGCTCACTTAGCCCAGGCTGATTTGTACATCAACACCAGCGGCCAGGTCCAAACGCATCAGAGCGTCTACAGTTTTTTCTGTAGGCTCAATGATATCGATAAGGCGCTTGTGGGTACGAATCTCGTACTGGTCACGAGCGTCTTTGTTCACGTGTGGTGAGATCAACACTGTGAAACGTTCTTTACGGGTTGGTAATGGGATTGGCCCACGTACCTGAGCACCCGTGCGTTTCGCTGTTTCAACGATTTCCGCTGTCGACAGGTCGATTAAGCGGTGATCGAATGCTTTCAGGCGAATCCGAATTCTTTGACTTGACATAGCAAAGCCTCATCCAAAAGAGCATTTAAAAAAGAGCATAAAAAAACACGCCACCTCAGCCACCTTTCGGTGCGAAGCGGGAGTCTTTTTAACCACCATTCAACCCCAAATCGGGGCTGTTGTGACAGGCCTCAAATACAACATCCTTGGCCTGTAAGTTCACGTTCCAAAAAGAAACGTGGCGCGGATTATACCTTTATTGGCAATAATGTCAACGCGCAGACTGGAAAAACATCATGTAGATCAAGCGACCATTTTCAATGCTATCGCCAAATGCTTCACCTGCGGTATGCCACATCCATGGACGTAACAAAACCAATCGGTTGAACCGCATAGGTACGCGCATGGTCATCTCCCACTTTGAATCGTCTAACGACTCGTTGTCTAAAATGTCAGATGTCCATTTCTTAGCAGAAGGCGCCCCAAACTTTTGCATCGCTTCTTCATCGCTATATGGCGCTCGGTCTGTATCCGTTGCTTTATGGCGGAAAAACTCTGTGCCACCTTTACAGTCTTTCGGGTCGCTCAAGTAAAGTATCCCCGACCAGTGAGAAGCATCTACGTGCACTTTAGCTTTAGCAACGTCAGAGGCTAAAGAAATACGCGTTTTGCCGTGCGCTTGACCATCTATAATCGGTTTTAACGGTTCACCTACAATTCGAGACACTTCTTGGCTAAGACCTTCTAGTTCAATTCTTTCTACCGAATTACGACCTGGAAAAGGTCCGTTACCTTCTGGGTAATTAAACTTTAACGCTGCTTCTCGAAGTTGCTTCGCGTTTCCGAAAAAGTCATCAACGACGATAATGGATGTTGGCATAGCGCTTACTCTCTTAATTTTTGTCATGTAGTGGAGATGTTACGAGTCTATCCAGTTTCACTGGCTTTATAAACCCTTTCAGCGCTCACAAAACATGCAGTTGTTATCTACGTTACGAAAGAGTAATGTAAATCTACCGACTGCTTTTTTTATACGATTACGTATAAAGTTTGGATAGGTAAACAAGATGCCGCTCATCAAAACCGTAAAGGTATGCCTTATTATTCTAGGGTTGCTCCCTAGCTTTGTTATTCATTTTGCGCAAGCAAGCGAATTACCCGAATCAATTACCGTAGCGTTTGGACAATATAAAGAGCCTTACGTGATACAAGAGACAGACCGTGGTATTGAAGTAGACATCATAAAAGAAGTGTTCGCTCGCGTGGGAGTTTCAATAAACGCGCTCTACATACCTTACAAGAACCTAGAAGAAGCACTTGAAACGTTCCCGTCTATCGATGCGGCAGCAGGAGTGAGCACCCGCACCTTAGAGCAATTCACATATATTCCGAATTTTAGCTTTTTTAATAACGTGATTGTTTCTAAAACCCGCAATAATATTGAAATCAATTCCTTTTCTGATCTCACTGAATACAGTTTATTAGCATGGCAAGGAGCCGCGAGCAGCGGTTCGGCGCTTGGCGAGGAATTCATAGCATTATTCGGTAATGCAGAAAGATCGCAAGATAAATACTTTGAGCTGTCAAACCAATACCAACAGAACGCCATGTTTTGGTCAGACCGCGTAGATTTAGTGCTGCTCGACGAGCATATTTTTGAGTGGTACAGAAGACCGGTTGGTATGGTATTAGATGTGTCTGACGAGGTGACTTATCATCGACTCTGGAATGAAAGTCATAGCACAAGCGTTGTATTCAAAGACGAGGAATTAGCCGACATTTTCCGTCAAGGTTTAGCCGCCCTCAAAGAGAGCGGCCAATATCGAGCAATATACGACAGGTACCGCAGTTATAACTAATGCGCCTCTGCGTATGCTTCAACCTGTCGCCAAACACGCAAAGTGTTGCCATGCAGAATTTGATCAATTTGCTCTTCTGAATAACCACGTTCCAACAAACCTTCAATAAGGTTAGGGAAAGTGCTTACATCTTTTAGGCCTTCAGGAAGAGAGTCGCCTACCCCGTCGTAATCAGACCCTATACCCACATGGTCAATACCCACCAACTCAACGATATGGTCGATGTGGTTCAAAACGTCATCTAGGTTGGCGTAAGGAAACGGATTCTCTTCACGCATCTGTGCAATAGCCGCTTCGGCTTCTTCTGTGCCTTCTCCAAGCTCTTCGTTGATTTCATCAGCTAGTCTTTGTAAACGCGCGCGATGTTGGTTCGCCATGCGAGTTACAAACGTCGAGCCAAAAGTAACTTGAATAACACCACCATTTTCAGCTAAAGCTTTAATCATGTCGTCGTTCATATTGCGCTGCCAACCTGGTGTGTAACGACGTGCTGAAGAGTGCGTAGCAATCACTGGAGTTTCGGTAATTTCAAGCACATCATAGAATGCATTGTCTGAAACGTGTGAGATGTCGATCATCATGCCCACTTTGTTCATTTCAGGAATCAAAGTTTTACCAAATGGGCTTAATCCACCCCAAGTGTTTCTGATGTCATAAGAAGAGTCACTAATATGGTTATCTTCTGAGTGCGTCAATGTAATGTAACGCACTCCACGGTCGAAGAAGTGCTGTAAATTTTCAAACTTACCTTCTATCGGCGCACCGTTTTCCATTCCCATTGGCAATGAGATTAAACCCTGTTCAAAGTGCTCTTCCACGTCATCTGCAGAATAAGGAATTGCAAACTTTTCGGGAGCTTTGTAAACCAAGCTTTCAACAAAGTCGATTAAGTGATTCGCGGTACGATAAGCGCCGTTATCTTCATACGAGGCAGGAATGTAAATTGCCATGAAAGGAGCGTTTAGCCCACCCTGAGTGGCGCGTACATAATCGAAGTTACCACGCTCTGTAGCTTGGGTGACGTCTTCCCAGTCATTCATCAAACGCCATGGAACGTCGATGTGGGTATCAATAATAAGGGATTCTTGAGCGATACGTTCGGCCTTTTGGCGATTATCTTCTTCCGCTACGCTCATAGTTTGAGCACAACCTAAAAGAGAGAATGATAAAGCCGAAAGTACACTAATCTTTAGGGCAGTTTTCATTGTTGTTGTTCCATTTCCAAGTCGAAGGACAACAACGTATCAAATAATTAAGAATTCAGCGAGTGCGTCAACCGCATGTTCTTATCGAACTAACGCATCGCTTTCCTATACCAGTGCTTAACTTGTTTTTGCCAACCCTGGTGCACTAGCGTTGTAACCATTAAAGTAGCGACAATACTGAGTGCTGGCAATAAAGCCCAAATTCCCACTGCGTAAGGTGAAATCCACTGCATGGAGTCACCTTACTCAGGAGCTTTTTCTTGGCTTTCTGGTGCACTTTCAGCTTCTACATCGTCATCTTCTTCATCAGAAACTTGAGCTTGTGATTCAAGAGTCAAACGACTGTATAGTTCTACCGCACTTTGACGCAATGAGTTGCGAATTTCTGACATGTCTATAACTTTAGAAACTAGGTTGGTTACCTGAACTTCTTGGCGAACTTCTTGAGCTAAGTCAGTCAATGGATTTGCTGAAGCAGTAGAAGCTGCAAAAGTTAAAGCGATTGATGATGCAATAATTAAAGTTTTCATGGTTTTCCTCATTAAGTATGTATTTTCGAAGAACCCGATGCCCTTCGACACACTCTCTAATTCAAACCTTGTGCCAACTTTTTAAAAATACGCAAGCAATTGATTTATATGAACTTTCCTAAAGTGAGGTGGAAACCCAAAAAAATCAGCATGAACGTTAATATCTACTGTTAGCGTTTTTCACCACCGCCTTCGTCAAATTCGCCAACAGCTTAAAGTGGTGTTAACTCAGCTCGTTTTTTATGTTCTTCAAGCAAAGCAGAACCTTTTAATAGTGGTTCGCACGAGTCTGCTCTTGGGCCTTGTTCACTGAGTAATCTGCGCCATTGCTTCGCGCCCGGCTGACCATGAAATAGACCCAACATATGCCGTGCTACATGCCAGAATTTCCCACCGCCCTTTATATGCTGCTCTATGTAGGGAATCATCTTCTCTACGACTTCTTCACGCTCGCTCACGGGTGATGTGTGACCTAGACATTCATCTACTTGCGAAACAATCCATGGTGTTTGATAAGCTGCTCGCCCTATCATCACGCCGTCAACAAATTCCAAGTGGGCTTTTGCCTCCGCTATTGAGTTCACGCCACCGTTAATATCAATGGTTAGATTTGGATATTCGTTCTTAACGCGATAGACACGCTCATAATCTAACTCTGGAATTTCTCGGTTCTCTTTTGGACTTAATCCATTTAACCAAGCTTTCCGTGCATGCAATATAAATCGTTCACAACCGACAGCCGAAACGGCTTCAATGAACTCCTGTAGGAATTCATAACTATCTTTATGATCAATACCTAAACGAGTTTTTACGGTCACAGGAACATTGCCTGCTGCATCTTGCATGGCTTTAATGCAATCTGCCACAAGTTGCGGCTTTTCCATTAAGCACGCGCCAAAGCTACCATTCTGAACTCGGTCGGAGGGACACCCTACGTTGAGGTTAATTTCGTCATACCCGCGCTCCACGGCTATTTTAGTACAGCGGGCAAGATCTTTGGGGTCTGAGCCACCCAGCTGTAAAGCAACCGGATGTTCGCTCTGATGGTACTCAAGAAGGTCGTACTTACCGTATATAATCGCCCCGGTCGTTACCATCTCGGTATATAACAATACTTCATTAGACATGAGCCTATGAAAATAGCGACAGTGGCGATCTGTCCAATCGAGCATTGGGGCAACACTAAACATTTTACAACTCCTCTTAAGCGAGCTTATTTTAAAATAAATTCACCCTAATTTATACCTGCGGCTTTTATGTATAGCCCTCTCCAAAGCAGCGGATTCTGTATTAACAACCTGTAAATTCATGGTATATTGAAGCTATGACTACAGAGCTTAATCAAATATTACTGGCGAAAGCCGAGAATGTATGCGAACACCGCGGGGTGAGAATGACCCCTACCCGTAAAGAAGTGTTTTCTATTCTCAGTCAACAAGAAGGTGCAATTGGCGCATACGACTTACTTGAGCTTCTAAAAAGTGAAGTTCCAAATGCGAAACCACCTACTATCTATCGAGCGCTCGACTTTTTGCAGGAGCAAGGATTTGTCCACAAACTGTCAACGTCGAATAGTTATGTTTTATGTTCGCATTTTGAGAAGCAACATCCGGCACAGATGCTAATATGTAAAGAGTGCGGCTCAGTGCAAGAAATTCACTCGGCTCAAGTAGACACCGAAATGCTCGCTCAAGCTGAAAAATACGGTTTTGATTTACATCACCAAACCGTTGAAGCGCACGGTGTGTGTGCACAATGTCAAAAATTAGCTAACTAATTCAAACAAATTGCGTTAATACATGGATTGAATATGAATGTAGAGTTTGTAAACCCGTTTTTATCGTCGCTACAAAACGTGCTTTCAATGATGGCTCAAGTCGAACTAAAACCCGGCAAGCCAGCTATGAAAAAAGACGACAGAGCGCGTGGTGATGTTTCTGGGTTAATCGGTATGGTTGGTCCCAAAACAAAAGGTTCCTTCTCAATATCATTTGAGGAAGGTTTAGCCGTAGAAATCATGCACAAAATGTTGGGCGAGAAGCCGACCGAGTTAAATGAAGAAGTCATTGACATGGTCGGAGAGATTACCAACATGGTTACAGGCGGCGCTAAGCGAATCTTGGGTGAAAAAGGCTTCGACTTCGATATGGCATCACCGGTAGTTGTTTCAGGTCACAACCACACTATTCGCCACCGCTCTGAAGGACCGAAAATAATTATGCCTTTCTCTCACCCTGCAGGTAAGGCGCATCTGGAAATTTGTTTCGACAAGCTCTAATTACGAGCTTGTCGTTACACCTACTCTGAATATTCCAACCACACCCGTTTAGCTACGTTACAAAGCAACTCGTATGCAATTGTACCTACGTGCTCAGCAACCTCTTTAACAGGTAAGTGATCGCCCCACAGTTCAGCCGTAGCACCAGGCTCTACGTTATCATCGCCTAGATCAACTGTAATCATGTCCATTGCAACTCGACCGATTAGCGGGTAACGCTTTCCGTTTATCCACACTGGAGTGCCTACCGGAGCGTGTCTCGGATAACCGTCACCATAACCAATCGAAACAATACCTATATTGGTCGATTTGCTAGCCTGCCAAGTTGCGCCATACCCTACAAAATCACCTTCATGAATACGCTTCGTTGAAATCACGTCCGCAAGTAGGTTCATAACCGGTTTAAGGTTTGAGGTGTAACTGTCGGTATCGACCTGATTAACAAAAGGGCAAATGCCATACATCGCCAGCCCTGGCCGAATCCAGTCGGTGTTGTTACCTAGCCCAGCAAAAATAGCAGCTGAGTTCGACAAGGAAGTACCCGTCGGTCGAAGCTCGTTCACAAGGCCTTTAAAAATTTCCAATTGTTCTGCATTTTGTGGATGCTTGGGCTCGTCTGCACAGGCAAAATGGCTCATTAATATCGGTTCGCCAACAACCCACTCACAGGCAGAAAGCTGCTCAAAATGAAGCTTAGCTTGGCTTGGCTCTATCCCTAACCGGTGCATACCAGAATCTACTTTCAGCCACACTTTAAGTGACGCGGGCAAGTTCTTGGCCGCGTACAAGGCATCAAGTTGCCACTGATGGTGCAGTACCGGTTGTAAGTTGCTCGCAGCAAGAAGAGGCAATTGGTCTTCGGAAAAAAAACCCTCCAGCAATACAATAGGTTTGGTAATGCCGTCTTTTCTAAGCTCCATACCCTCATTCAGGCGTGCCACGCCCAACGCATCTACATCGTCTAGCGTCTTCGCTATGCGCGTTAAACCATGACCATAAGCATTCGCCTTAAGCACCGCCAAAATATGCTTTCCTGGCGCTACTCTGCGTATTTCTTGCAGGTTATTTCTTAAAGCCGCTAAGTTTATGTAGGCACGAGCCGGACGCATCAATAGAGATCCTCTATTTCTGCATTGGTGTAATTATCAAAACGAGAAAGCGAGCCATGGAACTTCAGCTTCAACCGCCCAATCGGACCGTTCCGCTGTTTACCAATAATAATTTCTGCTAGTCCTTTGTCTTCAGTGGCATCAGGGTTGTACACCTCGTCGCGATATATAAACATTATCACGTCGGCGTCTTGCTCAATTGAGCCCGACTCACGTAAATCTGAGTTCACAGGGCGTTTGTCCGAGCGCTGCTCCAAAGAACGATTTAACTGAGAAAGAGCGATGACCGGGCAATTCAATTCTTTCGCTAATGCTTTCAGTGAGCGAGAAATTTCGGCAATTTCCAAGGTTCGGTTCTCACTCATACCTGGTACGCTCATCAACTGAAGATAATCGACCATAATCATGCTCACGCCGCCATGCTCTTTATGCACGCGTCTAGCTCTAGAGCGAACTTCTGAAGGTGAAAGGCCACTAGCGTCGTCTATCAAAAGCTTACCGCGAGACTTCATCATTTGCACTGCCGAAGCAATTCGGTTCCAGTCTTCGTCTTCTAACTTACCTGTTCTTATCTTGGTTTGATCAACTCGTGAGAGAGACGCCAACATACGCATCATGATCTGTTCAGATGGCATTTCCAAACTAAACACCAAAGCAGGATGTTCAGCATTCATTGCAGCATGCTCAACCAAGTTCATCGCAAATGTGGTTTTACCCATTGAAGGACGTGCTGCAACAATAATTAAGTCAGAGTTTTGTAACCCTGCCGTCATTTCGTCAAGTTTATAAAAGCCCGTAGACAGTCCGGTAATACCGGTATTATCTTCTTGAGCGGCGAGTTCTTCGATACGCTTTAATGTTTCAGAGAGAATGGAATGAACAAGCTTCGGACCTTCATTTTTCTTCGCCCGCTTTTCGGCGATAGCGAATACTTTTGTTTCCGCAGCTTCTAATAATTCACGGCTATCTTGGCCACTAGTATCATAACCCGATTCGGCAATTTCGTTCGCTACAGCAATCATTTCTCGCAGTACAGCGCGCTCTCTAACAATGTCTGCGTAAGCTAGAATGTTTGCCGCACTTGGCGTGTTTTTCTGAATCTCTAGTAAGTATGCAAAGCCGCCCGCTTGCTCTAGCTCATCGACACTTTCAAGTCTCTCCGAGAGAGTAACAAGGTCGATCGGTTGATTTTGCTCCGCAAGCTTTTCTATAGCCTTAAAAATAATGCGGTGAGCATTAAGGTAAAAATCGTCGTGTATTACGCGCTCAGAAACATTGTCCCACGCATGATTGTCGAGAATTAACCCGCCCAAAACCGACTGCTCAGCGTCTATAGAGTGTGGCGCTGTTTTTAAAGCTTCAATTTTAGAGTCTTTTTTCTTGAGTTGCTCAGCCATAGAAGAACTTCGTTATCGTTATAGGAATCTTACTGATGATACACACCAAGCAAAAAAAAAGCAGCACACAAGGTGCTGCTTCTTCTCTTACTTTCGAACTTTTTTACTTACTCAGCTGCTTTAACAACCAAGTTGATTTTCGCAAAAACGTCCGCGTGCAAATGAAGTTCGATCTCGAATTCACCTGTTTCACGAATAGTACCGTGAGGCATCAAGATTTCGCTCTTCTGAACTTCAACGCCTGCAGCAGTAACTGCGTCAGCGATGTCACGAGTACCTACAGAACCGAATAGTTTACCTTCGTCACCTGCTTTAGACTCAATAACAACTGCTTCTAGTGCGTTTACTTTTTCAGCGCGCTCTTCTGCAACTTTAAGGTCAGCAGCAAGTTTCGCTTCAAGTTCAGCACGACGCTGTTCAAACATTTCAACATTTGCTTTAGTTGCTGGAACCGCTTTTCCTGATGGGAAAAGGAAGTTACGTGCGTAACCTGGTTTTACAACTACTTGGTCGCCTAAGCCACCTAAGTTTGCAACTTTGTCTAATAAAATTACATTCATCGCGTTACTCCTTACTTGTGGCCATCAGTGTATGGCAGCAAGCTCAGGTAACGAGCACGCTTGATTGCGCGAGCTAGTTGACGCTGATACTTAGCTGAAGTGCCAGTAATACGACTAGGAACAATTTTACCGCTTTCGGTAACGTAGTTCTTTAGTGTTGCGATATCTTTGTAATCGATTTCTTTAACGCCTTCTGCCTTAAAACGGCAGAACTTACGACGACGGAAAAAACGAGCCATGATGTTCTCCTGTTAAACCTGTTCTATATTCTGTGCGTGCAGTACCAACTTACCCATTCCATGTTTATCTTCATGTCGTTGAATAAAGCCTGTTACTTTTATTGCATCGCCCAGAGTTAAAAGTTGTGACCATCGCTGGGACCATTCTCCACTCGCTATCACCTGCATTCTTGCGTAACACTGCCTGGGCAGTTCTGCTTCTACTTGTGTTGAACGATGTTCTAACACCAAGTGCAAATGCGGTATTCCAGCGGGGCTCTTACTTTGCCGTGGCGGTTTTACCAACACACCACTTAAAATAAGTTGATTCACTCCCAGCTCATCAACCTTGTCAGCCATTATTCGCTAGCTGATTCAGTCTCTGTAGTTTCTTGCTTCGCTTCGCGACGGTCTTCTTTGCCTTCTTTAGGCTTTGCGAAAGGAGAAGGCTCGTTGATAGCCTCGTCTTTACGCATGATCAGGTTACGCAGAACCGCGTCGTTGTAGCGGAAAGTAGTTTCCAGCTCTTCAATCACTTCAGCTGAAGCTTCTACGTTCATAAGAACATAGTGAGCTTTGTGTAGCTTGTTGATTGGGTAAGCTAATTGACGGCGACCCCAGTCTTCCAAACGGTGAATAGTACCACCACCTTGGTTAATGGTTTCGCTGTAACGCTCAACCATGCCTGGAACCTGCTCGCTTTGGTCCGGATGAACCATAAATACGATTTCATAATGACGCATTAAGTGCTCCTTATGGATTAAAGCCTACGTTTAGCTCAGCCCGGCTAACATTGAGGCAAGGAACTTGATAAGTTAAAGGGCTGATTCAAGCGCGGCGATTGTACGCAAATTAAGCACACAATACAAGCCTGGATCAGCGATATAGGCGAGGTTTTAAGGTTTTATTCTCGGTCTTGGTTCTTCAACTTTTTCCATTCACGAAAAAGTCGACGCACAAACAGGCCCAAAACGACAAGTAAAACGAGTGCTATCATCCACTTAATGGAGTTACACAGCCACAATGGCTGGCAATTTAGGCCTATTTGTATATCCATACTACATAGAGCTGCGCTGGCGAACAGCTTCGAATAACGTAACCCCAGTAGCCACTGAAACATTCAAACTACTTACAGTTCCTTGGAGCGGTATAGAAATGAGTTCGTCGCAATGCTCTCGAGTAAGTCGGCGCATACCCGTACCTTCAGCACCCATAACAAATGCAACCGGGCCTTTGTAATCATGTTGATACACTGACGTTGTGGCTTCGCCAGCTGTTCCGTATATCCACACCCCTAACTGCTGCAAATCTTTTAGTGCTCGAGCTAGGTTTGTTACCACAACAAAAGGAACAATTTCAGCTGCACCACTCGCAACCTTACGAACTGTACTGTTGAGCGCCGCAGACTTGTCTTTAGGCACTATTACAGCCGTTACGCCGGCTGCATCTGCCGTACGTAAACACGCACCTAAATTGTGAGGATCCGTTACTTGGTCCAGCACCAGAAATAGTGGCGCGCCAGCAGCATTATCAACTAGGTCAGGTAAGGCAGACTCGGTAAGTTGAGGCGCAGGTTGCACAACCACCAAAACACCTTGGTGGTTACCGCCGTCCGCTCGTTGATCTAGTGTTTTCTTTAAACAGAACTGCGGACGAATTCCTGCCTTTTTAGCCAGATCTACAACGGGCTGCACAGTGTCTTGTGTTTTTTCCTTTTGTACAAACAACTCCAGAACTCGCGTTGGCGCGTGCTCTAATATTGCGGCAACTGAATGCAACCCAAATACTTCTTCTTTTTTACTCATTTCTTGCGAGCCCTTGTCTTTTTCTTACCTGCTTTAGCTTTCAACTTCTTACCTTTTGTCGGCTTCTTCGACCGAGGCAAATCTGACTTTTTAGCCTTCCCTCTCCCTTTTGGCGGCGTTCGTTTAGGTGTAGACGGGGTGGCTAACTCTGTCTCACTCGCTGTAGAGCTCAACAGCATAAAGTTAATCTTCCGTTCATCTAGGTCAACACTCGCCACTCTTACTTCTGCACTATCTCCAATGCGGAAAACCTTGCGCGACTGCTCACCGATCAATAAGTGTCGTTCAGCATCAAAATGATAATAATCGCCAGGCAGCTCACTAATGTGCACCAACCCGTCAATCATCAACTCTGGAATACGAATGAATAAACCAAAGTTGGTTACCGAACTCACAACACCTGAGAATTCATCGCCAACATGGTCCTGCATATATTCACATTTCAACCATTCATCCACTTGGCGTGTGGCTTCGTCGGCGCGTCGTTCAGTAGACGAGCAATGCGGACCTAAAAAATCTAATTGTTCGTCGGTATAAAAACACGCACCTTCAAGGCCAGCCAGTTCTGCCTTTTTGGTCTTCAGAATGTGTTTAATCACTCGGTGCAAAATCAAGTCTGGGTAGCGGCGAATAGGTGAAGTGAAGTGTCCATAGGCTTCCAACGCCAGTCCAAAGTGCCCACGATTCTCCGCACTGTAAACAGCTTGCTGAAGCGAACGTAGTAGCATCATTTGAATGAGTTCTTTGTCGGGCCGATCTTTAACTTGGTCGAGCACCGAACTAAAGTCGGCCGGTGTTGGCTTCTCATGGCCAGGCATGGTTATACCCAACTCGCCTAACAGTAATCTGAAACCTTGCAAACGCTCTTCGTCTGGTAGGTCGTGAATTCTGAATAAGGCTTTCGCCTCGTGCTTCTCCACAAATTGAGCAGCAGCAACGTTGGCCATAATCATGCACTCTTCAATGAGCATGTGCGCGTCGTTGCGTTTTACCGGCACTATTTTGTCTATCTTGCGCTGAGCATTAAAAATAAACCGCGTTTCAACTGTATCGAAATCTATAGCTCCGCGTTGCTCGCGCTTAGCACGCAATACTTTGTACAAAGCATGCAATTGTTCAATAGTAGTGAGCTGATGCTGATAACGCTGCCTCAGCTCAGGGTCGCCTTCCAAAATTTTTGCCACTTTAGTGTAGGTAAGACGAGCATGAGAACGCATCAATGCCGGATAAAAAGTATAATTTTGCAGCTTACCGCGACTGCCAATTTGCATCTCTGCAACCATACACAAACGGTCGACATCAGGGTTTAACGAACACAGTCCATTCGACAGCTTTTCTGGCAGCATGGGAATAACGTGATTCGGAAAGTAAACAGAATTACCACGGTCAGTCGCTTCCCGATCAAGCTCTGTTCCAACCCGCACGTAATGACTTACGTCAGCAATAGCTACCCATAAACGAAAGCCTTTTCCGTCGGGCTCACAATATACGGCGTCATCAAAATCTCGTGCATCTTCACCATCAATGGTAATTAACGGCAACTCCCTGAGATCAACACGACCTTCTTTGTCCGAATCTTGCACTTCCTCCGCAATTTTTCCGACTTCTTCTAGAACCTGAGCCGACCACTCTTGCGGTATGCCGTGCTCGCGAATGGCCATTTCAATTTCCATTCCCGGCGCCAAGTGTTCGCCCAACACTTCTTTAATACGCCCCACAGGAGCACTTCTGCGCGTTGGTCGGTTAAGTAGTTCAGCAACTACAATTTGCCCTTGCCGCGCGCCATGACTCGACTCAGGAGGAATAACAATGTCTTGGCTAAGGCGACTGTCGTCAGGAACCACAAAACCTAAGCCTTGCTCAACAAAGTAGCGTCCTACTACTTCTTGTTTGCCCTGTTCAATAACTCTCACTACTCGTGCTTCTTGTCGACCCTTAGCGTCTGACTTTCCGGCTTTAACCAACACCGTATCGCCATGCATGACACCTTGCATCTGATGGTGTGGTAAGAACAAATCCGGCCCTTCAGTTTCCAGTTGCACAAAGCCAAACCCGTCTCTGTGCCCTATAACTCTACCTTTTTTTAAATCCATACGCTCCGGCAAGCCGTAGCTTTCACCTTTGGTATAAACAAGTTGCCCATCACGCTCCATAGCACGTAACCGTCGCTTAAGACCGATTTGCTGGCGTTCATCAGTAAGTTTATATTTTTCGACAATGCGACTAAACGGAACGGGTTTAAGCTCTGCTTTCACCGTTGCTAGCAGTTCGTCGCGCGAAGGAATTTCTACATCGTAATGTGGTGGTGTCGATTTATCTTCTGACATAGTTTCTCTTGTTTAATCAAGCCTCAGCACTAATAAGTCTGGGCTTTTCAGGCATTCTGTTGCAGTATAACAGTGACAATCTAGACCTGCGAGATAATTACAAATTCAATCACGACAAGGTACCCACTCATGAGAAAAATAATACCCCTCGTTGTCGTATTTTTTCTTGCCGCCTGTGGTCAAGCTCCACAAACAGAAACGCAAGAACAAGATACTATGGCAAGCCAAGCAGAGCACACCGAAGCATTTAATACTTGGTTAGACGAACAGTACGAAATCATGTTGCAACGCAGTCCTATGCAGCTTACCACTATGGGTCGCAAAGACCGCTACGGTGAACTCGACGATATGTCTGTCGAAGGTGAAGCTGAAAATTTAGCGTTCTACCAAAACATGGTACAAACCATGCGCGACACATTCGACTACGACGAGCTAACTGCAGACGCAAGACTGTCTTGGGACATCATTGAATACTCACTCGACCGTCAGCAATCGTCTGCAGAATTTAACGAATACGGTTATATCTTTAATCAAATGCAAGGCGCTCATACGGGTCTAGTACAATTTATGATTGCCTACCACCGTGTCGACACTGCAGAAGACATGGAAGCTTACATTTCTCGCTTAGGCGAACTTGCTCGTGCTATCGGTCAGCTAACAGAACGTGCCCAAAGCAATGCGGAAGCGGGTATACGCGCTCCTCGGTTTGCCTACGACACTGTTATTTTAGAAACGCGTGGACTTATTTCTGGACAACCATTCGACGACAGTGAACGACCTTCGCCGCTATGGTCTGACGTAAATAATAAGGTTAACGCTTTATTAGAAAATGAAACCATTACTGCTGATCAAGCTGATAGCCTTAAGCAACAAGCTTCAGAAGCATTAGTGAGCGAAGTTCAACCAGCTTACGCGGCTCTTGCGAACTGGCTGGAAGCAGACATCGTGAACACCGTGGTTAACCCCACAGGTGTGAATCGTCATGAAGGTGGCTTAGCGTATTATCAAGACCGCTTAAAGCAGCACACCACAACAGATCTTACTGCTGATCAAATTCACCAGATTGGTTTAGACGAAGTCGCTAGAATTCGTGCACAAATGGAAGACATTCAAGAGCAAATGGGCTTTGAAGGTACATTTACCGAATTCTTTGAATACATGAGAACCGACGAACGTTTCTTCTACCCAGATACAGATGAAGGTCGCCAAGGTTACTTAGACGATTCTACGGCATACATCGAAGCCATCACCGAAAAGCTTCCGGAGTACTTCGGTATTCTTCCGCAAGCAGACCTAGTGGTTAAGCGTGTTGAAGCCTATCGTGAGCAAGACGGTGCAGCACAGCACTATTCTCGCGGAACGCCAGACGGTTCCAGACCTGGTGTTTACTATGCACACCTTTCAGACATGACCTCTATGCCTAAAACCGACATGGAAGCGATTGCTTACCACGAAGGTAATCCTGGTCACCACATGCAAATCTCTATTGCACAAGAGTTAGAGAACATTCCGAAGTTCAGAACCACAATGTTCTTTACCGTGTTCGTTGAAGGCTGGGCACTATATGCGGAAGAACTGGCAGTTGAAATGGGTGGTTACCAAGAACTTTATTCAGAGTTCGGCCGCCTAGGTTCAGAAATTTGGCGTGCAGTTCGTTTAGTTGTAGACACTGGTATGCATGCCAAAGGCTGGACAGAGGAAGAAGCATTCGAATACTTCATGGCGAATGTTCCAACCGCTGAAGCATCAGCCCGCTCTGAAATTCAACGTTATTTGGTCATGCCAGGACAAGCAACTTCCTACAAAATGGGCATGATTAAAATCCAAGAGCTGCGTGCTCACGCTGAACAAGAGTTAGGTGAAAACTTCGACATCAGAGGTTTCCACGACACAATTCTAGGTGGTGGTGCATTGCCGTTACCGCTACTTGAACGCAGAGTTATGCAGTGGATTGAAGAAAGTCGTTAATGAATTGCATTTGATTTAGTGATCCGCAAAAGGAGCAGCTTTCATGTTGCTCCTTTTTATTTGCTCTTATTGCTTCCCACCTCACAACTAATCCCCCAATTTCCCTAAAGTTTTTTATCTATCTGCTCGATGTATATCGTGTATTTTTCAAACAACTGAACTATGCTGTTTGAATTGCGATTTCGTTTCTTTCATCGGAATTACTTATGCTCAATTTAAATCAATTAAAGCTGAAAACCCTTTTGGCAGGGGCCATGACCTTAGCCCTGTTCTTAACCATTCTCATCAGTTCGTTCGTAAATATCGTCGGATTCTCTTCCATGTTTTACGAAGTTACCGAACAAGAGCATTTGCCGAATGTTGTTGAACGCGCAAAGTCTCAAATTGAATCGGAATTACGAACTCCTATCGCACTTTCTCAAAGTGTTGCGCAAAATACTTTTGTTCATGATTGGATTGAATCGGGCGAGAGCCGTTCCGAATTAAATGACGTTCTCGACTACATGCAAAGCTTTGTTGACCGCAACGGAGCAGCTACCGTGTTTTGGGTTGTAAACGGAAGCAACAATTACTACACCGAATCTGGTCTATTCAAGCAAGTGTCCAGAAGCGTTGAGCGAGACTCTTGGTTTTTTAACTTTATCGAAAGTGGCCAAGACATGAACCTCAACCTAGACCCGAATGAAGAAACCGGCGCACTCACTGTATTCGTAAATGTGAGAGCTGAAGATGATAGAGGCAATGCACTCGGTGTTGCCGGCCTTGGTTACGACGTTTCTTCAATTATATCTCTGGTCAACGACATTCAGGTTGGTGAAAACGGTTACATGTTCTTGCTAGACGGTAACGGAAGCATCGTTGCTCACCGCGACAGTAGCAGTGTGAACAAGTCACTATCATCGATTAGCCGTTACGGGGAAATGTCACGCCAAATTTTGAATTCGGGCTCAAACTACCAACTACTCACCGGTGAAGTGGACGGAGAAGAATATTATGTAGCGACTTCAGGCCTAGCAGGACTAGACTGGAAACTTGTTACGCTTATGCCGAAAAGTGAGATTACGGGCAAGGTAAGTACCGTAGTTTGGCTCTCTGTTGGGTCTGCTATCGTACTCGCAGCATTATTCGTACTGCTCGCTTGGTATATTGCCAGCAAAGTGAGTACCAATATCACCCAAGTTGGCGACCGCTTGAAAGAAATGTCCGCTTCAGGTGGCGACTTAACTCAGCGTTTAGACGACACAACCGACAACGAGCTTGGATACTTGGCAGGCGGCTTTAACGCTATTCTGGCGAAGTTCTCTGACTTGGTTAAGGAAATCCAAGAGGCAGAACAAGCGATTAACCAGAGCGTTAAAAACTTACGTAAAACTTCTGAGCAGTCGGTAGACTATTCCGACGAACAGCAGAAACAAACGCAAATTGTCGCATCAGCTATTAACGAGATGGGTCACACCATCGCAGACGTTTCATCGGTTGCACATAAAACAGCTTCAGACACAACTAGCGCAGTGAACGACACGCATGAAACCAATGAAGTTATGCAGCACCTCTCAAGAACCATGACCGAGCTTGCAGAGTCGATGAAACAGAGTGAAAACTCAATTTCAGATTTGGCTAGCCAGGCTGAAGCCATTAACTCTGTGGTCGACGTTATCAACGGCATTTCAGAACAAACTAATTTACTTGCACTGAACGCTGCTATTGAAGCAGCTCGCGCAGGTGAGCAAGGCCGAGGCTTTGCCGTAGTGGCCGACGAAGTGAGAACGCTAGCGAGTCGTACACAAGATTCTACTCAGGAAATTAGAAATCAAATTGAGCGCTTGCAACAAGCAACTTCAGTTTCACTCACGTCAATACAGGACGGCACGAAAAGCAGTATCGAGCTCTCCGAGCGCGCGCAACAAGCGTCTAGCGCACTAGAAGCTATTCGCGCAAGATTTGACAGCATTAGTGAAGGCAACCACCAAGTGGCGACCGCAACTGAAGAGCAAACTACAGTTGTTGATCATGTAAACGAGTCAGCGCAGCAGATTACGTCTATGGCCAACAGCATTCACGAAAGTGCGACAAGCCAAATACAAGAAGTAGAAACACTGACAGCAAGAGCTCAGCACATGAGAGAAATTGTGAGTCAATTTAAGGTTTAACCAAGGGAACAAAGACATGAAAAAAATAATATTGTCGTTAACCTTCTCGTTGCTTTGCTTTGGCCAAGCACATGCTGAAACACAATGGTCTAGCTACAGCCTGACGTATTTGAACGGCTCCGACTACGAGGTTGGTGACCCCGACCGCGAAGTGCTTACCTTCGAGTATGCAGCAGGTACAAGCTGGGGTAGCCTATTCACATTCTTCGACCGCTTAGAGTCCTCTAACGGTTTCACAGAAACCTACGGTGAGTTCTCTCCGCGGGTACGCATGATGTCATTCGACGAAGGCGGTTTTCTTCAGGCTATTTCGGCAAGTGGCACTATAGAGGTAGGCCAAGGCTTCACGCATTACCTTTATGGTATTGGCTCAGACTGGTCAGTTCCCGGCTTCAGCTACTTTAATGTTGATCTGTACCGCAGAAACAACGACGGTGGTGAAAGCAACTGGCAAACCACAGTTGTATGGGGCATCCCTTTCGCCATCGGCAATAGTAAATGGCTTTACGACGGATTCATGGACTGGACTTCAGAAGTCGACGACGACAACCGTGCAGCAAGCATGAACCTTACTTCTCAATTAAAATGGGATATAGGTCATCACTTCGGCATGTCTACCCCACTCTATGTTGGCGTGGAATATGTTTACTGGACCAACAAATTCGGCATTGATGGCGTAGACGAAAGAAACGCGAATTTATTGGTGAAATGGCATTTGTAAGCAGGCTGACCTTTTTCAAGCTCTAAAACGCAAAAAACCGACTCGAGAGTCGGTTTTTTATTGCGCTTACTTTTGCAAGTAAGGTAGTGCACGAATGGTACCAGAGGCCGGACTTGAACCGGCACACCCTCGCGGGCGGCGGATTTTGAATCCGCTGCGTCTACCAATTCCGCCACTCTGGCTTTGGTATCCGTGCCGTTACCGCTTGCTTCACAAATGTGTCACCTGCGGAACGAGGTGAATTATACGGAAGCCTTTGCCTTAATCAAGCAATCTATTCAAAAATTCGGTAGAATTTTCGCAAAATAAAAACGAGAGATGAATTTATGAGCAGTACCGGGTTTCCAAGAGCAGGTTTCTTAGTTCGCATTGGCGCTATTGTATACGACTTCTTAGTGGTTCTTGCGGTTCTTATGTTTGCAGTAGCCGTTGCACTAGCTTTTAGTGTTGCGCTCGACAAAACAGGAATTTGGCCATTGGGAGAAGCTGTAGACCATGCAGACCGGCTTTCCGGCAGCATTCTGTATACGTTGTACTTACTTACCGTGTTATTCGGTTTTTTTGCACTCTTCTGGCACCGTGGTGGGCAAACACTGGGAATGAAAGCTTGGCGCCTTCGTGTGCAAAATGAAAACGGCAAACGAATTAGTTGGAAACAGGCCTTCTTACGCAGCGTAACGGCAATTGTTGGGTTGGGTAATCTTCGCGTTATTTGGGCTAAAGACAAGCTTGCGTGGCAAGACAAGATCGCCAAGTGTGAAGTTGTACGCCTTACTCCAGAAGCTAACCAGTTTAAGAACTGGAAGGAACAACAGCGTTAAGCTCTGCGCTGTTTCACCAGGAAATAAAGAGCAGCACTGGCAAATAACAAGCTAGGCATAATGGCAGCGAGCGCAGGTGGTACTTGGTATACCTGCGCGAACGGTCCAAACACCTCGTTCGACACATAGAACACAAACCCGGTGATCACACCAAGCAACACCCGTGCGCCCATCGTTACAGAACGTAGCGGCCCAAAAATAAACGACAGCGCCACAAGCAACATAACCGCCACAGTTACCGGCGCAAATACTTTACGCCACAGTGCCAATTCGTAACGACTTGCGCTTTGGTTGTTGTCTCTTAAGTAACCCACATATTCGAGTAGCCCAGAAATCGGTAACGACTCTGGCTTCACTGTAACAACACCTAGCTTCTCAGGCGTTAAACCTGAACTCCAGGGCATTGTTACCACCTCTTCAGTAGTCACCTGCTGCTCTGAAAACTCGGTGATGGTTACGTCGTCGAATACCCAATCGTTACTGATATAACGCGCGTGCTCGCTTCTAATAACGCGAACCAGCTCTAAGTCTTGGAATTCGTATACGGATATGTCGTTTAATGAACCGGTATTTTCAACCTGATCAATATGAATAAACGCGTCACCGTCTTTTGCCCATACTCCTTGGGGGGCACTAATCAACGCGCCTCCAGAAACAGCTTGCGCTCTTAACTGGCGAGCTTCTGCTTCAGCTTCTGGTGCGACCCACTCACCAATGGCTAACACAGCGATCATCATCACCACGCTAGCCTTCATGACCGAGCCCATTAAATTAAGTTTGGAGCGCCCTGCTGCCATCATCACTACGAGCTCAGAGTTATTCGCCAATGCCCCCATACCAAGCAAACCACCGAGCAAAGTGGCCATAGGGAAAAACATTTCTACGTCGCGCGGAACACTTAATAATACAAAAGCTAAAACGTCCATCATGTCGTAGGTGCCACGCCCTATTGCGCGTAATTGTTCGACAAAACGAATAAGCGTAGAAAGTCCTGTAAGCACGCCTAGGCTTACAAACGACATAAGAATAACGGTTTTACCAATATAGCGGTCGAGAATACTAATCATTGCAACCGCCTCGTTAGCTTGGCCCAGGTTTTTTGCCCTAAAGTGCGGTCTTTCATCAGCAGTGAAACACCAATCAACAGCAAGCTAAAATGAACCCACCATAGGCCCAACCACTCAGGTACGCGCTCAGCCCCAATAGCCCGCTTAGTGGCCATAAGAATCATGAAATACCCCAAGTAAATTAGTATTGCCGGCGCCATGCGAGCAAACTTACCTTGTCGTGGATTTACCCTACTTAACGGCACAGCAATCAGGGTAAGTAGAGGCATGGCTAGTGGAATTGCGATGCGCCACTGTAGTTCGGCATTGGCTTGAGCTGAGTTGTCAGCAAGTAACTCCAACGTAGTTAAAGACTCGAATTCTTGTGCTGTGACAGTTTCGTCACGCTCTCGAATTTGCATTTGATAAGTGTCGAAGCTCATAACTTGATGGTCTAAAAACCGTAAGCTTTGCGAATAACGTCGGCCGTCATTAAGCTTTAGCAATTGCGCACCGTTAGCCGCTTCTTGGATTTCTCCCGTGGAAGCCATCACCACACTAGAGCGAACGTCTAGGTTATTATTTTCCAAGTCGTCTAAGTTAGGAATTTGTGCCAGAAAAACACGCTGTAATTGCTGGTCGCTGTTCACACTTTCCACAAACATAACGCCACGCTTGTCTGCAATAGCTTGGAATCGCCCACTTTGAATAACATTCAAGCCCGCTTCATTTTGTGCAGACTCGGTTAACCTCTCTTGCTGGGCTAACGCTAAAGGCCCACCCCATAAAGTAAGAGCTCCAGTAACCAATGCAACAACTAGCGCAAAAACTAAAGTGATTCTGGTGACATACCATTCACTGATACCACACGCATGCAGTACCGACATTTCGTGGTCGGTATAAAGTCGACCGTGCGCCAGCAAAATCCCAAGAAATAAGCTGATTGGAAGAATAAGTGCGGCTAGCCCAGGAACTTGCAAACCAACAACCTGAAATATCAAACCGGTAGGTAATTCACCTTCAGAAGCCTCTGCAAGCACTTGAACAAACTGCTGACTCAAAAATATGGTCATCAAAACGGCAAATACAGCGATTTGCGCTTTAAAAGACTCCTTGATGAGGTATCGAAAAATCAGCACTTCGTTAGGCCTTAACTTAGTTTTTCACTGGAAATCGTCAGATATTTAAGTAAACTCTGTATTTTTACAAGTTTAATTCAAATTCGTATACTAACGTTAACTTCTTTTGGTGAATTTGAACATAAATAGACGCAGACATCATTCTTTTAGTTCACTCGCGTACTTTCAGCGGTGTTGCGTTTCTTTCACACAAACTTGAATAAAATCATGGGGAATAATGCCATGATTTAACTTATCGCACCAGACAACGGAGCTCTCATGGAATTCAGTGTAAAAAGTGGTAGTCCAGAAAAACAACGTTCAGCATGTGTAGTGGTTGGCGTTTTTGAGCCGCGTAGGCTTTCTGGAGTCGCTGAACAGCTCGACAAAATTAGCGATGGCTATTTAAGCAATATTCTTCGCCGCGGCGATATTGAAGGTAAAGCAGGGCAAACCCTACTTCTTCACAACGTACCGAATATTTTAAGCGAACGTGTACTTCTCGTAGGCTGTGGTAAAGAGCGCGAGTTAGACGAGCGCCAATACCGTAAAATCATTGCGAAAACCATTAGCACCCTAAACGACACTGGGGCGATGGAAGCTGTGTGCTTTTTAAGTGAATTGCACGTAAAAAGCCGCGACACATACTGGAAAGTTCGCCACGCAGTAGAAGCTGCACACGATGAGCTTTATACGTTCGACCAATTAAAGTCGCACCGCGAAGAGCCTAGACGCCCACTTCGGAAGCTTATCTTCAATGTACCTACTCGCCGTGAACTCACGATTGGTGAGCGCGCAGTAGCGCATGGTTTGAGTGTATCGAAAGGTATCAAAACGTGTCGCGACGTGGCGAACATGCCACCGAACATCTGTAATCCAATTTACTTAGCTGAGCAAGCCGAAGAGTTAGGTAAACAATACGACAACCTAACTGTTGAGCGTGTTACCGAAGCCGACATGGAAAAACTAGGTATGAACGCATACTTAGCGGTAAGCCGAGGCTCTGAAAACGACGCTGTTATGACACTTATGCACTATAACGGTGCTGGCGACGACAGTGCGCCTATCGTACTGGTAGGTAAAGGTCTAACCTTCGACGCAGGTGGTATTTCTATCAAACCGTCTGAAAACATGGACGAGATGAAGTACGACATGGGTGGTGCAGCTGGTGTTTTAGGTACTATGCATGCATTAGTCGACCTACAGCTCAAAGTGAATGTTATCGGCGTAATTGCAGGCTGTGAAAACATGCCAGACGGCAACGCGTACCGTCCAGGTGACATTATTCGCTCGATGTCTGGGCAAACTATTGAAGTGCTGAATACCGACGCTGAAGGCCGTTTGGTGCTATGTGACGCCCTCACCTATGTTGAGCGCTTTAATCCAGACACAGTTGTCGACGTAGCTACGTTAACCGGTGCCTGTGTCATTGCTTTAGGACACCATGCAACAGGGTTAATGAGTACTCACAATCCATTAGCACATGAATTACTCAATGCTTCAGAGCAAAGTGGCGACCGCGCGTGGCGCTTACCGATATGGGACGAGTACCAGTCGATGATCGACAGCCCATTTGCAGACATGCAAAACATTGGTGGTCGCGCAGCAGGTTCTATTACCGCGGGCTGCTTCTTGTCTCGTTTTACCAAAAAGTACCACTGGGCACACTTAGACGTTGCCGGTACGGCTTGGCAAGGCGGCAAAAATAAGGGCAGTACAGGACGACCTGTTCCAATGCTTACACAGTTCTTACTGAACCGTTTGCACGACGAGGCACAATAACCTTGGCACAAGCGACCTTTTACACGTTAGACACCATTGGCGACGAGGCAAAAGAACGTTTCGTCGCACAATTGATTCACAGCAAAGTGAGTCAACGCCAACGTGTGCTTGTGTTAGCTGAAAGCCAAGAGCAAGCCGAACAGTACGACGAAATATTATGGCAATTGCCCAGCGACCATTTTGTGCCGCACAACCTTATAGGTGAAGGACCATCGCAGGGCACGCCAGCTATTATTGCGTGGGGAGAAATTCCGCAGAACATTAGTCACCGCCATGTGGTGATCAATTTAAGCGGTAAGCCTTTACAGCCTCCCTTTCGCATCCAGCAAATTATAGAGCTAGTTCCTGTTCACAAAGAACAACGGGAAAAAGCTCGTGACAACTATCGACACTACCGCCAACAGCAATGCAATTTAGCAAACGTTGTTGCCGTTCTCGAACCAGATACCGAAACCGAAGGAAACCATGGATAAGACCTACACTCCCGACGCTATCGAAAAACGTATTTACGACAACTGGGAAAAAGCAGGATATTTTAAACCTGCTGGAACCGGCCCTTCTTACTGCATCATGATCCCACCACCCAATGTTACGGGTAGTTTGCACATGGGGCATGCGTTTCAACATACGTTAATGGACACCCTGACACGCTACAAGCGTATGGACGGTTACAATTCGCTGTGGCAAGTGGGCAGCGACCATGCCGGTATTGCCACGCAAATGGTGGTAGAGCGTAAACTTGCAGCGCAAAATGGTCCAACGCGCCACGAGTTAGGTCGTGAAGGGTTTATCGACAAAGTATGGGAATGGAAAGCAGAGTCTGGCGGAACCATTACTCAGCAAATGCGTCGTTTAGGCGACTCGGTCGACTGGGATCGCGAACGTTTCACCATGGACGAAGGTTTGTCAAAAGCCGTACAAGAAGTGTTTGTTCGCTTGTACGAAGACAATCTTATTTATCGTGGTAAACGCCTAGTTAACTGGGACCCGAAACTCAAAACTGCAATTTCCGACTTGGAAGTTGAGAACAAGCAAAGCCGCGGTAAAATTTGGCACTTAAAATATCCACTCGCTGACGGCGTTACTACAGCCGACGGAAAAGACCATTTAGTGGTCGCCACCACTCGCCCTGAAACCATGTTAGGCGACTCTTGTGTAGCGGTACACCCAAAAGACGAGCGCTACCAAGCTCTCGTGGGCAAGCACATTGAACTGCCTTTAGTGGGCCGTAAGATTCCAATTATTGCAGACGACCATGTCGACCAAGAGTTCGGTACAGGCTGTGTGAAGATTACCCCTGCGCACGACTTTAACGACTACGAAATTGGTAAGCGCAATAACATGCCGCTGATAAATGTGCTGTCCGACGACGCACATATTCTTTCTGCTCCAGAGGTTTTCGACCTTAACGGTAAAGAAAACACTGAGTTTGCAGCCTCAATTCCGGCTGAATTTGCTGGTATGGAACGTTTTGAAGCGCGTAAAGCTATTGTTGCTGCATTCGAAGCTGCTGGTTTACTTGAGAAAGTTGAAGAGCACGACAACAACGTGCCGTATGGTGATCGCAGTGGCGTAGTCATTGAACCGTACCTAACCGACCAATGGTATGTCAGTGTTGCACCGTTAGCTAAAACAGCAACTGAAGCTGTAGAGAATGGCGACATTGAGTTTGTTCCGAAGCAATACGAAAACATGTACTTCAGTTGGATGCGCGACATTCAAGACTGGTGTATTTCACGTCAGTTGTGGTGGGGACACCGCATTCCAGCTTGGTATGACGAAGAAGGCAATGTCTTTGTCGGTCGTAACGAAGCTGAAGTGCGTGAAAAGCATAATCTTGGCGACCGTAAACTTTCACAAGACAACGACGTGCTCGACACTTGGTTCTCGTCTGCGTTATGGACGTTCTCGACACTCGGCTGGCCTGAGAATACGGACGATTTAAAAACCTTCCACCCAACTGATGTATTGGTGACCGGTTTCGATATTATCTTCTTTTGGGTTGCGCGCATGATTATGATGACCATGCACTTCCTAAAAGACGAAGACGGCAAGCCGCAAGTTCCGTTTAAGAAAGTGTATGTCACGGGTCTTATTCGCGACGAGAACGGCGACAAAATGTCGAAATCTAAGGGTAACGTAATCGACCCACTCGACATGATAGACGGTATTAGCTTAGACGCTTTGCTTGAGAAAAGAACAGCAAACATGATGCAAGATAAGCTTGCAGACAAAATTACTAAGCGTACCAAGAAAGAATTCCCGAATGGTATTGCGGCTCATGGTACAGACGCATTGCGCTTTACCCTGGCAGCACTTGCCTCTACCGGTCGCGACATTAATTGGGACATGAAGCGTTTAGAGGGCTACAGAAACTTCTGTAACAAGCTTTGGAACGCAAGCCGTTATGTGTTGATGAATACAGAGTCTCATAAGTGCGACCGCCCTCTTTCTGAGCTTGAGCTTTCACTTGCCGACAAGTGGATTATTGAGCGTTTCAACCAAACCGTTGAGCAGTTCAGAAGTGCATTAGACAACTACCGTTTCGACCAAGCTGCATCTATTGCATACGAGTTCACTTGGAACCAGTTCTGTGACTGGTACTTAGAGCTCACCAAGCCAATTTTGCAAAATGGTACTGAAGCGCAACTTGAAGGCACACGTAGCACGCTAATTCAGGTGCTAGAGCAGCTGCTTAAAATGCTTCACCCACTACTACCGTATATTACGGAAGAAATTTGGCAGAAAGTGGCGCCGCTTGCAGGTGTTCATGCCGAAAGCATTATGGTTCAAGCCTACCCGCAAGTTGAAGATTCGCGTTATGCGGAATCACTTGCAGACATGGAATGGCTGAAGCAGGTTATTACGTCTATTCGTACCATTCGAGCGGAAATGGACTTAAGCCCGAACCAAAGCTTAGACGTGCTGGTTGCGAACTCTGACGAACAAGTACAGCGCCGTATTAACGAAAACGAAGCGTTCTTAAAGGCTCTTGCTAAGTTAGACAGCATTGGCTTCTTGCAGCCTGGCGAAGAAGCGCCAGCAAGTGCAACTGCGCTTGTGGGCCGTGTTGAGCTTCACATTCCTATGGCTGGCTTAATCGACAAAGACGCGGAGCTTGCGCGATTAGACAAGGCAATCGACAAGGCTAAAGGTGAACTGAAGCGCGTTCAAGGTAAGCTTTCTAACGAAAACTTTGTGAGCCGTGCGCCTGCAGATGTTATCGAGAAGGAAAAAGCAAAGGCTGCTGAGAACGAAGCTACGTTGCAACAGTTAGAACAACAACGTTCTAAAATCGCTGCGATGTAATTGAAAGTTAGAATCACCACTCGTACGGACCGCTGTGCGGTCTGCACGGGTGTAGTGAACTAGGTATCAGATCACGTATCAACAACTAACCGACGAGCCTCGTGAGAATCTGTCACAGAGACGCCGTAAACCCATCCATGGGGGCTTCTCTTCGACATCCCTGTCTCAGAGACTCTGTGACAGAAACCTCACAAGTCTCTGATATCGGTTAGTTGCCGCATCAAAGTTACTCGCAACAAAATCAAAGTCACGGCATTAGAAAGGCACATCGAGTGCCTTTCTAATGCTTGGCTGCTAGGAATCTATTTAGATCGTACGGACCGCTGTGCGGTCTCCAAACGGATGTCAGAACTAATAGTGTTAATTACTACTTTGCTTTCCTAATTACGATTTCGCTCAATAGCTCGGTTTCTTGACTCTTCAAGCGAGGGAACTCTCCACTCAGCCCGTTGCTCATCGGTCACGGCCCCTTCTTGAACCTCATGCAAACGCCACTCACCTTGGTCATTCGTACTAAATTGCGTTCCGTACCATTGAGGTTGTTCAAAATACATTAATAAGCGATCCCAGGAAGCTGCTTGCATCCACTTGGCTCTCTCATAACCCAGCTGCGCAGAAATAGTAGCAAAGAAATGTGCCAGTCGAATGTGCTCAACGCTCTCGCTATGCTGCATAATCACCGCTGCATAAAAATAATCTAAACCTGTTTTTATCTCGCCTTTTGCAAGCATCGAGAACACTTCAGCGCGATTCGCTTCATCTAACGCATCAATTTCATCCCAACCCACATCTAGGTCACGACGAGCATTTTGATCTGCTTCAAACAGTTGCTGTAATTCAGTGTTGTGTTCAGCAGCAGTCACCGGCGTTAAGATGAAAACAGTAAACAGTAAAAATGCTAGCAATCTGAAAATCATTTAAACCACCATAGAATTGCGGAAAGTTGAGTTCTTAACCTCGCATTAAAGGCGCGAGGAACGGGCGTCCGGCGACCGCAGGGAGCGAATTTAATGACATGGTTAACCATCTTCCCGCTCGCAGCTCTGGTGTAACTTTCGAGCTGCTATGTAGGTTGCGAAAAAGAGGCCTCCAAAAACGGAAACATCAATAAAAAGCTTTGTTGCGCTTAAGGGCTCTGCAAATAAATTGTAATCAAATTCAGAGAAATGAAAGATCAACCTTGAACCTATATAGGCCACTATAAACGGGACGATGAACAGCGTCCACGATGTGCCATTGTCTTCTTTACTCATATCTCTCCCTATCCCTTATCGTCGCTTTTAACATTGGCTAACACCTCAATAACCGGCCGCGTTGTGGCGAAGCCATGCTTTTAGCGGCCCGGCGCCAAAGGCGCGCAGTTGATTGGTTTGTTATATTCATTTCATAAAACTTGGCACGTTAGTTGGTTGTATATCGAATATGTGGTGCACAATACCTGCGCGCATATTTTCCTCAATCCCTTTCCTATACTCACTAATATTGGATATAGCCTTGTCGTCACGCAGATAACTGCGCCAATGTATGCCTCCATCTTCTCGGCTGTGAAAAGAAAGAATCCTCGTTAGAGCCATATGGGCAAATAGACCTGAGGATTCTTTACAGGTATTGTGCAAGGTCACATGTGTTTCTGTGTGTGTTTCCTCTTCCGTAAGGTCCCATGAAAAAAACACTTGCTGTGCAATTGATGAAAGGTCCCGAATCTTCTCATTATTCCCATTTGTGAAGTAGACATCGTCAATAAGCATGTGCCAACTTTCATTTCGCCCTTCTTTTGTCTCAACCACATCGACTAGTTTTTCTTTCTTAGCGCTGATATGGACTCCAGCATTTATACTAAGTGAGTATGAAAAATCTCCCGCTAAAGAGCTTAGTAAGTTATTACACATTGCGTCATTAAAGCTGAGATTGTAGTTTTTTGTGGCCTTCTGGAATTCATCAATAGAAACGAGGCACCAAATACCCCAGCGCTTCCAGGCAATGAGCAGTGGTAAATTTAGAAGATTGCCATAAGCCCTTAGTTTTGAGTAATAATCTGGTTTAAAAGACATTACATTTTTTTTGCAGTACTTGACCTCTATAAGCACTGTCGCTTCACTTCCATCGGTTCGAGCGAAGCTCGCGAGAAGGTCTGGCACTTGATAATTTTCGCCTGAACCTTTGGGGTATTGTTGCTGGTCAAGTTTATGCACTAATTGGCACTTTCCGAGCCAGCCGCAGATGATTGAAAACTCATCTTCGAGTGGAATGCCAATATTTAGCCGCTTTACTCTATCAGCAAGACTTTTTGCATCGGCAGACCAGCCTAACTGCTCGAGGGACTCGTGAATAAGCCTTTCTAAGTCTTGTGGTTGCTCGCTCACCTAGATTCCTTCCAGAGAATATAACACCATCAACACGCGCAGCTTTGTAGTGAAGGCGAAGCCTTCTAACGAATGCGCTGTCGCCGTGCATGGCCCTATTATGCATTTTAGCAATTAAATACATGCCACCGACCACCCATGTACCTGACTCCCTTACCATTCAAAGTTATCCATACCCCTGTTATTGGCTCAGGTAATTTTGGTGGAATATTCAGAACCGGCATCTCACTAATAAAATAAGACTCAACGCTCCAAGGTGCGCCGCCAAGAACAATCGGAATAAAGGCATGCTTTTCTTTTGCGCTAGAGTTTCGAAGTTTCTTTACGACATCAGCTTTATCATCGCTGCTTAAAAACTCGCACACCCAAGCGACTAAATCATCACCAACTTGACTGACTGGGCCGCCTCCTCCATCCATGGTCAAATGAACATTACTACTTCCCGCTGCTCGATACATATACAAGGAAGTTATTCCCAAACCATCTAAGGCATTGAATAATTCAGCGTTAAAGTGCCTCAGCTGCCAATCAACAGGTGTATATTCTGTAAGACCTAAATCTTCACATTGCTCTATAATATTGGCAGCACTTTGATTAAGCGATTTAATGTTTGCAGAACGCTTAATAGAGACAATCCAATCCCCTTCTGAGTTAACCTTAATCGGGCCTCTTGCTGGGCCAATATTCCATGTTTCAGTTGCGACAGGATCTACAGCGCCGACACATTCAATTGCGTATTCAGGAGCTTTCTCTGATCCTATCCTAAGATCATACATTCCAGATGCGGAACCATCATCATGGATTTCAACTACCTTGCCCAGCTCTTTTGCAACGATTTGCTTAGCCCAATCCTCGACAGTGCTCAATGTTCTTTGCTTCCTAATGCATAACGACGCGAACAGCGACGAGCGAAGCGAGTCGGCCGACGCAGACGGCTAACTGCTGCGCTTTATTATGAAGAGCAACTATTTGCATTTGTAAAATGACCTACCACCAATCTTTTTAAAGTCGACCTTTTCTTTGTCTTGTAAATAGCGAGCTAACGTTGCAAATAACCACCCAGTTTCGTTATCTATTTTGTTCCCTTGAGGGTAAGCAGATTTTTTTAGCTGCAGTTGGTCTTTGATATAGGTTGCTGGAACCCATCCCTCATTAAAACCACTTTGAGACTCTTTAATGAAGGAAGCCATTTCGCTGGCCATTTCATCAAAGAGCGCATGAATGATTTCTTTATGACTCATGGCTTCCTCTAGTTTCATAACATTTGAATACTAAGCATGCTCATTTTGCACCCTAGCCGTATATTTGTAACTACCGCTAAAAAGCAGCGACGACAGAACTTTATCAAGTAAGCTGTATCGTGATATACCCTGCATGAACACTTTCGCGATAACGACATGCACAATATCAAACGCAAAATTCGCAACAATTCCTTTACATTAAACTACATAAATGAAATAAACAACGGCAAACGGTGCATCTCGCAGAGTCAGAGTACGCGCTGAATAATCCACCTAACCAAAAAACCATTTCCCCAAACCAGCCGTAATACCGAGGTAACGCAAATCAACATTGCACAAAGTACAAAATTACCTCAGAGGTTCACATGAAAAAGTTAATTGGTTTAGCGGCCTTAGTATCTATCAATGCTATGGCTGTTCAGCAGGCACATGCTCAAGAGAGCGATACGGTATTGGTGCCTTTACCTTCACAGCAGGACTTTAGCCGTGGTGAGGACGGTTGGAGTTTTGGTTTGGGTCTTGGTGTTGAATACGAGACGGCTTACGAGGGTTCGGACGAGTTTGGTCTCGAGATTGAGCCGGCTGGTGGTTTGCAGTGGCGCAATGGCGACGACATTTTCTTCTTCTTTGGTGAAGCGATTGGTTGGCGTGGTCTTCGTGCGGACAACTGGTTGCTTGAAGCTGTTTTAGGTTTCGAGGAAGGTCGAAGAGAAAGTGATTCTGATGAGGGTTGGCTGAATGGTTTGGGTAACCAAGACGAAGGCACTGAACTTGTACTTTCGGCGCGTCGTTCTTTTGATGCCAACTGGCGCTACTGGCTTGTAGGTCGTTTGGTCGCGAGCGACGAAGGTAACTTGGGGTTATTTGGGATTGGCCGTCGTTTTGGTGAGCAAACAGATGGTTCTGGCTCTGAAGTGAATGTGGTGTTGTCGTTCCACGACAGCGACTATGCGAATAAGAGCTTTGGTATTACCGCTGCGCAGTCGCTTGCTTCGGGTTACAACGAAACTAACTTAAGTAGTGGCCTTCGTTCTATTGGTATTGATTACAACTACCGCTACTACGTGAACGACAACTGGCAGATTTACGGTGAAGCTTTATACGAGTACTTCAGTAGCGACGTTCGCGAAAGCCCGATTGCGCGTAGCGACTATGAAGCTGAGGTAGGTGTTGGGTTTATTTACCACTTCTAGCTTTCTTTCAACTAAAAAGGGGTCAGGTGATTTAATCACCTGACCCCTTTTTATTATTCTTGCCCTATTCGTCTTCGTCTAACTCTTCGTCTTCGCCCAAATAAGTACCCCAACCGTCGTACTCTACACCTGCTTTAGAGGTTATTTCGTATACGGCTTTGGTTTGCTCTTCTAGCTTTGCGTGACTAAGTTCAGACTCGATTACGGCGGCGAAGTAATACCAGACTTTGCCGTCTTCGTTTTCAAACTCTTCAGCGTCGTCGACTTGAAAACCAGCTTTCACCAGATCAACCGCAGCTTTTTCTAGCTTGTCGAAGTTAGGGCTTACTACGTGGTGCTCAATGTCATAAATCTCTGCCGGATCAAGGCCGTCTTCGACCATTGCGTCTATGGTTTCGCGCCCTTCTTCTAGCAAGTCTTCCAAGCTATTCATATTAAGCTCCTGTTTCTGGTTTGTGAGCTTCGTTGTCGATACGCTCAATGGTAAGGCGCATCTTCTCATAAACAGTGGCCATCAGCTCACGAATATTTTCTCTTTTAAAGCCAATGGTATCGACCGGAGGCAGCATTTCAATAATCACCTTACCGTTTTTCCAGCGGTTCAGTTTAATTTGGTTATGCGTTGTCGACATACACACCGGCACAATTGGAACTTGTGCGCCCGTAGCCGAATGAAATGCGCCAGTTTTAAAAGGCAACAAGCCACGACCGTAGCTTCTTGTTCCTTCTGGGAATAACCAAATAGAAAGGTTCTTGTCTTTTAGCGCCGAAACCGTTTTGGCAATAGTGCCATGAGCCTTACTGCTGTTTTTACGGTCGATAAGAATATTACCTGCCAGCCAATATAGCTGACCGAAAAATGGGATCCATTTTAAGCTTTTCTTACCTACGCTTACCGTTCCAGGCAGTAAAGAGCGGCTTAGCGTGAAAATATCGTAAGAGTTTTGGTGATTGGCGACAAACACGAATGGGCCACCATTTTTAACCGCTTCTGGCACTCGAATTTCGAGTTTTACGCCTAACAACTTGTGCAAGGAGCCAAATATATTAGCCCACAAGCTAGTATTGTTGCGGTGGAAGGGTCTTAGTAGGCAAAACAAGCTACCAAACACACCTGCGAAAATAAAAAAAAGTCCGAGGATAAAAATTCTAATTGCTGCTAACATCAAATGACTAAAGTTAATTAATTTGAAGCCGTATTATACCCATTACGCATGACAAAAACTTTGCTTTTAGACAAGGTACAGGTGTGACCAGTCCAATGCACCTTTTTACCTACCTAAAACCACAGCTAAGATAGGAAATTCGTATGGCCCGATTCCAAGTTTCTGACATCGAACCTGAAGTATTTGCCGACCTTCTCGACGAGCTCCAAGAGCTTTACGAAGGCTGTGAACGCAATTTAATTGAATTGGAGCACAAACCCAATGACACGGAATTACTGAAGTCATTGTTTCGTGCTGTGCATACCATTAAAGGCGACTTGGGCCTATTAAGTATTTCTCCACTGATTCAATTTTTAGGTCACTTAGAAGACGGTTTAAGCCTTCTGCGCGACGGCAAGCTCACCTTTACTCCAGTGCTCAGCGACTTGTTGTTGCTTAGTCTAGAAAAAGTAAACGCATTCATCAAAGAATGTCACGAAACCGGCGAGTTCCAATACGACGAAAAGCAACTGCACCGAGTCGAGCACTTGCTGTCTAAAATCAACAAAAATAACCCTGAGCAGCATGAACCCATCATTAGAACGGCACTGCTCACCCTAGAGCCTACGTTAGTGCTTACTGACGGTTCACAGGCAGACGAACCACAAGTAACGCCGCCAGACGAGAGCCGCCCAGAGGACGACTTAGCATTCTTCAAGCAGTTAATTGAACCCGTAGAAGCCCGGTCGCGCTATTGGCGTGGACGTAGTGTTCGTCAATTAAAGCTGGCATTACTCATTAACCGTTATGCCGGTTCCGCCGTAGACGAGCGCCAACTCACTTGCGGGTGTTACGTACACGATTTTGGCATGGGTTTTATGCCGCTAGAAGTGCTGCACAAACAAGGCGAGTTGTCGTCTAAAGAAGTTCAGCTTATTCATACCCACGTGTATTGCTCGGCGAAGCTTTTAGAAAACATGAGCTACTGGCATGAAGCGAAAATGATGGTGCTACAACACCACGAGAAGTGCGACGGTAGCGGCTACCCACTGGGATTGAAAGACCATGAAATTTCCGACGGTGCGAAGATTCTAGCGATTGTAGATACGTTCGACGCAATGACCCATGAACGTGCAAGCCAAAGCCACATGCGCCGCCCTTATCAACGTGCGGTGGCAGAAATCAACCGCCTAGCAGGTACGCAACTTAGTCCTTATTGGGTAGCTGCATTCAACCAGGCTATGCAAGCTCTTCTTTCTCAAGAAAGTTAACGTCTCAATAAAGTTAAAGCCACAAAAAAAGCCAGTGCGGAAGCACTGGCTTTTTAGTTTATCGCAACAGGTTTAACTCTCTTGAGATTCTTCTTCCACTGGCTCAGCACTCGCTCCATGCTCAACTTCAAGTGCGTCAACACGCTGTAAGCCGCGTGGTAATTTACTACCTCTACGCCCTCTTTCACCAATGTAGTGCTCTAAGTCAGAGGCTTTCAGTGATAGCTTGCGCTTACCTGCAACAACCACAAGCGTTGCGTTTTCAGGTAATACTGTCATTGCGGTTACATACTCTTCACGCAGTTTCGCACGAGAAGAAGGAATGCTAATTAGCTTGTTCCCTTTACCTTTGGCAAGTTTAGGTAAGTCTTTAATTGGGAATACCAACATGCGGCCTTCGTTAGAAACCACAACAACGCGATCGGTCTCGTTATTGGTTAATGGTTTCGGCGTAAGCACTTTAGCCGAAGCTGGTAAGCTTAAAAGCGCCTTACCATTTTTCACTCGGCTTACCATGTCGCTGAACTGAGTTACAAAGCCATACCCTGCATCAGAGCCTATGAGCCACAAACCTTCTTCTTTGCCCATCAACACATGGTCTATACTTTCACCAGCAACAATTGAGAAACGCCCAGAGAGTGGGTCGCCCTGCGAACGCGCAGAAGGAAGCGTATGCGCCTCACAACTGTAACTTCGCCCTGAACTGTCCAGGAACACGGCTAGGTTATTACTACGACCCGTAGCTTGCGATAAGAAGGTATCACCCGACTTATACGACAAGTTCGCGCCGTCTACGTCGTGCCCTTTAGCACAACGCACCCAGCCCTTTTTCGAAAGCACTACAGTTACTGGCTCTGAAGGTGTGAGCTGTCTTTCAGAAAGTGCTTTAGCTTCGGTACGCTCGACCATAGGCGAGCGACGATCGTCGCCATACTTTTCAGCGTCTGCAAGCAGCTCTTTCTTCACTAGCGTTTTTAAGCGGCGTTCTGAACCGAGTATTTGCAATAAGCTATCACGCTCTTTGCTCAATTCGTCTTGCTCGCCTTTTAGCTTTTGTTCTTCTAACTTCGCCAAGTGGCGTAATTTCAATTCAAGAATAGCTTCGGCTTGTACGTCGGTAATACCAAAGCGCTTCATTAATTCTTGCTTCGGCTCGTCTTCGTAGCGAATAATCTCGATAACTTCGTCGATATTAAGAAACGCCACCAACAAACCTTCAAGAATATGAAGACGTTTCTCTACTTTGTCCAAACGGAACTGCAAACGCTTGGTCACCGTTTGAATTCTGAACTCATTCCACTCAGAAAGTACGTTCAGAATAGGTTTTACTTGAGGGCGACCGTCTAAGCCCAACATATTCAGGTTTACACGATAGCTTTTCTCAAGATCAGTGGTTGCAAACAAGTGCGCCATCAACTGCTCGGTGTCTACGCGATTTGAACGCGGTACAACCACCAAACGGGTCGGGTTTTCATGGTCAGACTCGTCACGTAAGTCTGAAACCATTGGCAATTTTTTCGCCTGCATTTGGCTTGCAATTTGTTCCAGAATACGTGCGCCTGACGCTTGGTGAGGTAAAGCGTCGATAACCACTTCACCGTCTTCCACCACATAACGGGCGCGCATTTTAATGCTGCCTTTGCCGCTTTCGTAAATCTTGGTGATGTCCGAACTTGAAGTAATAATTTCAGCGTCTGTCGGGTAATCTGGCCCTTTAATGAACTCCATGACATCTTCAAGCGTCGACTTCGGCTTATCCAATAGCAACGCACAAGCATTAGCTACTTCGCGTGCGTTGTGCGGAGGAATATCCGTTGCCATACCTACAGCAATACCGGTAACACCATTGAGTAAGATATGCGGTAACCGTGCAGGCAGTATTTTCGGCTCGTTCATGGTGCCATCGAAATTCGGCATCCAGTCCACTGTGCCTTGCCCAAGCTCGCTAAGCAGTACTTCACTGAATTTTGATAAACGGGCTTCGGTGTAACGCATTGCCGCGAAAGACTTCGGATCGTCTGGTGAACCCCAGTTCCCTTGCCCGTCTACTAATGGATAACGGTAAGAGAACGGCTGCGCCATAAGCACCATGGCTTCGTAACATGCCGAGTCACCGTGCGG
This sequence comes from Lysobacter sp. N42, assembly GCF_004344885.1. Lineage (NCBI taxonomy): Bacteria > Pseudomonadati > Pseudomonadota > Gammaproteobacteria > Lysobacterales > Lysobacteraceae > Lysobacter > Lysobacter sp. N42. The sequence goes on along the minus strand of NZ_SKFB01000001.1, from coordinate 112,059 downwards.
GTGGAATTTACCCAATACGTCACCCACAGTACGCGCTGACTTTTTATGTTTTGATATGGCAGAGAGACCTAGCTCCGACATCGCATAAACAATACGACGTTGCACTGGCTTCAAACCGTCACCTATATGCGGCAATGCTCGGTCCATGATCACGTACATGGAGTAATTCAAATACGCGTCTTCGGTAAATTTATGCAGCGGGAGTTGTTCTGTCGCTTCTATGATTGAGCTCATGAATGAATTCCGTCTTTTATAATTCTTTATATAATTTCGACTAAGTTGCCTTTACGCTCTAACCATTCTTTACGGTCTGAAGAGCGCTTCTTCGCGAGCAGCATGTCCATTAATAAATCGGTTTCTTCGCTTTCGTCGACTGTTAGCTGAACAAGGCGACGAGTGTTCGGGTCCATGGTAGTTTCCCGTAACTGCAACGGGTTCATTTCACCCAAGCCTTTAAAGCGCTGAACACTTACCTTACCGCGGCGCTTTTCAGCTTCAATTCGGTCTAATATGCCCTGCTTCTCGCTTTCATCTAGCGCGTAAAACACTTCTTTACCTACGTCGATTCGGTAAAGCGGAGGCATGGCAACAAACACATGGCCGGCCTCAACAAGAGGGCGGAAGTGGCGCACAAATAAGGCACACAGCAAAGTAGCGATGTGTAGTCCGTCCGAGTCGGCGTCAGCTAAAATACACACTTTGCCATAGCGCAGCTTTGACAAATCTGTTGCTCCTGGGTCTACACCAAGCGCAACTGAAATATCGTGAATCTCTTGTGACGCCAATATTTGGTCAGACTCAACTTCCCACGTATTGAGTATTTTACCGCGAAGAGGCATAACCGCTTGAAACTCACGGTCGCGGGCTTGTTTCGTAGAACCGCCTGCCGAGTCACCCTCGACCAGGAAGAGTTCACTACGTTCAGAGTCTTGGCCAGCACAGTCAGCCAACTTACCCGGCAGCGCTGGGCCTTGCGTTACACGTTTACGAACCACTTTCTTAGCTGCCCGCATACGGCGTTGCGCATTAGATATGCATAGCTCAGCGATTTGTTCTGCTAAGTCGGTGTGCTCGTTTAACCACAAGCTGAATGCGTCTTTCACCACGCCGGAAACAAACGCAGACATTTGACGTGAAGACAAACGCTCTTTGGTTTGTCCAGAAAACTGCGGGTCTTCCATTTTGACTGAAAGAATAAAGCCGCAACGTTCCCACACATCTTCTGGTGTTAACTTAACGCCACGAGGAACAAGATTTCTAAACTCACAAAAGTCGCGGAGCGCTTCTAACAGGCCTTGGCGTAAACCATTCACATGCGTACCACCTTGCACGGTAGGAATCAGGTTTACATAACTTTCGGCAATGTGTTCGCCGCCTTCCGGTAACCAAGTTACCGCCCATTCTGCAGCTTCACCGGTCGACTTAAACTCGCCAACAAATGGTTCTTCTGGAAGTTGTTCCCAGCCTTGTAGGGCTTCTTTTAAATAATCTCTTAGACCGGCTTCGTAACACCAAGTGTCTTCAGTGCCATTAACCTTGTCTTTGAATTTGATACTCAAGCCTGGGCATAAAACAGCTTTTGCACGCAGCTGATAACGAAGTTTTGAAACAGAGAACTTAGGCGAGTCAAAATATTTGGCGTCTGGCCAAAAATGTACGCGTGTACCCGTGTTGCGCTTACCTACGGTGCCTGTTACTTCCAGTTCAGCAACCTTCTCACCGTTCTCAAATGCCATCTCATAAACTTGTGCGTCGCGTCGCACTGAAACTTCAACCCGCGTTGAAAGTGCGTTCACAACAGAAATACCTACCCCGTGCAAACCACCCGAGAATTGGTAATTTTTATTGGAAAACTTACCGCCGGCATGAAGCTTCGTCATGATCAATTCAACCCCAGGCATGCCTTCTTCTGGGTGAATGTCTACCGGCATACCTCGACCGTCATCGATCACTTCGAGCGACTGGTCTGGGTGAAGAATAACTTCGATAGATCGAGCATGGCCTGCCAAAGCTTCGTCGACACTGTTGTCGATAACTTCTTGGCCCAAGTGATTAGGTCGCGTGGTGTCGGTGTACATTCCGGGCCTGCGTTGCACAGGCTCTAAGCCACTCAGTACTTCAATCGAATCCGCTTTATAGTCTGCCATTTATTGTTCCATGCGCTTTACTAGCAAAAGTTGAACTTAATTATTTTTATTCTCGGGTAAAGGTTTCGAGCACCAATCGTAGTCTACTCTTCCCTCTTGCGTACATAGTGTCAGCCAATCTTTAAGAAATAATGCTAACTGACGTTTTTCGTCTTGCTCGTTGGCTCGTTTCGGTACGCTACCTTTACGAATTGAAGTTAGCGCACTTGCCCCTTGGCAATCAATAATCTCTGCCATTTTTGCGTCGTGGTACAAACGCACAATAAACTCTATAGGTAATATGTCTGGCACCGAGCGTCCAACAAAGCTTTGTTTTACCTCAATATCTGAAGTGTAAGTAGCTTCATAAACCACCTGAAGCGAAAATACTGAATGCTCACCTACATTTATTTTAAATTGGTTCGTTTTTGCAGGTAAAAGCTTGGACAGCACCGCATAGTTTCGCTCGCCAATGCTGTGTAGTTCTTTTAAGTCGGGTACATATCGTTTAATTAATGCCATAACCGCTATGATTCAATATCCCAGTCTTGTAATAGTTTTTCCCGATTTAACATTAACCACTGTATTCCAATTAACGTAGCCGCGTTGTCTAGAACACCCGCCTCTAATAGCTCAATCACTTCAGTACGCGGCACTTCTGTTACTTTTATATCTTCGTGTTCTTCTGCTAGACCACCAAAAGCGCTTGCCTGCGTGGCATCTACTTGTGCCACATAAATGCTAATGCGTTCTGTAAGTCCGCCGGGGCTGGAAAGATAGCTGGTTGCAAAATGTAAAGCCTTGGGCGTTAGCCCTGCTTCTTCCTGCATTTCTCTAAATGCGACATCTTCCTCGCTTTCACCTTCGTCAATCATACCTGCTACGAGTTCAACTAGCCACGGCGATATGCTGTAATTCGAATGTTGTCGAACAGGGGCTCCACCAGCCTGCACTGCACCGACTCTAAACTGGGTAAGCATCACAATGGTATCGCGCACCGGGTCGTAGGGTAAAACCACCACCGCGTGACCGCGGTCCATAATTTCGCGTGAAATAACGGGCGACCAGCCCCCCTCAAATAACCGATGTCTAAGTTCAGACTTTTTAACCCGATAAAAACCGTGATAGACCGTTTCGGTACTTATTATCTCTACATCCTCTTGCCCAAAAGGCACGAGAGATTTAATATTCGCCATAATACTGTACCTGCTAGTCAACTTAATATCGCAGCATATTAGCGATTAAAGACCCACGCTAGCAAATACCTTGTTACAATTAGCGCAAGGTTTTCACAATTCTGCACTAATAGTCTGTAACGATTACAGGTACAATCCAAAGTCCAGGGTAAAGTGTACGAAAGTATTTTATTTACAACCGTCCTAAGGAATTCTGACGTCATGAAAATGAAAATTTTGTCAGCAGCATTAGCTCTTGCAGTGGGCCCAGTTGCAACTTCGGTATCGGCTAACGACCTAGCAGATGTATACACGCTAGCGTTGGAGAACGATCCGCAATTGTTGCGCGCAGCGGCTGAAAGAGATGCAGCTAAATCAGCGGTAGACATTTCACGCGCTGATTGGTGGCCACAAATTGACTTTGCTCTGAGTTATAGCGACCGTGAAACAGACAACGTAAACTGGAACGACGCAGGCACAGCCTACTCTATCGTTTCAAGTTCTGGGTCTTCTACCGGAGCAGAAATTAGCCTAACTCAAACTCTTTTCAATATGCGAGTGTGGGAATCCACCGATATTGAAGAGAAACGTGCATACCAAGCAGAAGTTAACTATTTACTGGCACGCCAGCAATTGATGCTGCGTGTTTCAGAAGCATACTTTACTGTTCTAAGCGCGATTGACAGCCTAGAGTTCGCTCAAGCTGAAAAACGTGCTATCGAGCGCCAGCTAGAGCAAACGCGTCACCGTTTCTCTCTAGGATTGACAGCAATTACAGACGTTCATGAAGCACAAGCACAATACGACAACGCAAATGCGCAAGAAATTCAGGCGCAAAACGGTGTTGAAATAGCCCTTGAAGGTCTTCGTGAAATTACAGGTCGTCAGTTTACCGACGTAGAAGTACTGAACGCGGAAACTTTTTCAACTTCAAGCCCAGATCCACAAGGCGTTGAAAACTGGATTGCACAAGCACACGAACGTAATTTAGAGTTGCTTATTCGTCGTAGCGGTGTAGAAGTAGCAGACCAGCAAATCGACCTAGCACGCATGGGGCATTACCCAACGGTTTCTTTGACAGCGAGCTATTCAGACGAAACCTCTGACAGCCGCGGCACGTCAATTAGCGGTTTGAACACTCAGTCGATTGGTATTCGCGCAAGCGTGCCATTGTATTCAGGTGGTAGAACGTTGGCGTCTACAGAGCAAGCAAGAAACAACTATGTTGCAGCGAGCCAAACACTTGAAGAAAGCCGTAGAAGCGTAGAGCGTAGTGTTCGTACTGCATATTTCGACGTTGTTGCAGCGGTATCAAGTATTCAAGCGTTTGAACAAGCGGTTGTTTCTGCTGAAAGTGCACTGAATGCGACACAAGCGGGTTTTGAGGTAGGTACACGTACTATCGTTGACGTACTGAACAGCACTAGAAACTTGTTTAACGCACGCCGTAACCTTTCTGAAGCGCGTTACAACTACATCAACCGCTCTTTAGCGTTACAACAAGCGTCTGGCATTATTTCAGAGCGCGACTTGTTATCGATTAATGAAGGTTTAGTTGCAGCTGAATAAAGCTTCTACAAGCTAAAACTTTAAAGCCGACAGCTTTGTGCTGTCGGCTTTATTTTTTTAGCGCTCTTTTTTCCTTATAATACCTACAAATCTTGAATTGGAATTCTTCATTGAACCCGTACAGAGTTGATCCCCCTAAGTTTGAAGGTAGATTTCTACTACCGCAATTTTGGCCCACTTGGTTGATGGTAGGCTTCTTATACCTACTATCTTGGTTACCATTCTCTTTGCAGCTGCAATTGGGAAAAGGTCTTGGTCGTTTGTTCAAGAAATCGATGAAAAAACGCGTTCTTATTGCCAAAAAAAACCTACAGTTGAGCTTCCCAGGCAAAAGTGAAGATGAAATAGACAAAATCATTGACCAGGTGTACAACAACACAGGCATTGCCATGCTAGAAACGGGGATAGCTTGGTGGTGGCCGGACTGGCGCCTGAAAAGAAAGGTTAAAGTTGAGGGGCTAGAGCTCGTTAAAAAAGCTACAGACGAAGGCAAAGGCGTATTTGCCCTGCTCTTTCATTTTCTATCGCTTGAAGTGCATGCGCGCGCGGTTGGCTTTTACCACCCTGCAGTTGGGCTTTACAGACCACACAACAACCCACTCATGGAATACCTGCAAACCAAAGGGCGCGGTAGAAGCAACAAGTATCTATTAGGGAAAAAGAACGTGAAAGGCTTTTTACAAGCCCTTGAAGACGGCGAATTGTGTGGTTATTTACCCGACCAAGACTATGGTCCTAATCGCGCGGTATACATTCCTCTGTTTGCGGTTCCAGACGCTGCCACTACAACGGGAAGCAGTATATTTGCGAACCACCCAAATGCCGTTACACTTATTTCAACGTTCGACAGACTACCCGGTAATCAAGGATATGTGCTGCGTTTCTACGAACCTGAAAACGCCATTCCAACAGGAAACGACGAGCAAGATGCTCGGCATATTAATTCAGAAGTTGAAAAAGCGGTCGAAAACAATATAGGTGCGTACATGTGGATGCACCGACGCTACAAAACTCGTCCGTCAAAGGATCTGCCTAGTTATTATGGCTCTTTGCAGAAACGCAAAAAACAAAGGAAGAAATAATGGCCACGCGTAAGAAGAACACCGCAAAGAGAAAAAAGTCGCAACAACGTGCGGTGATCACGCTAGTTGTGCTGACCATTGTGCTTTTAGTCGTTGCTTTTATTGCCTCTCAAAGAATGTATCTTAATGAAAGCTCTGATAACCGCAGAGCTCAAATTGCGAGTGGTGGGGCATACGATAACTTACAAGGCGAAATCTCTCGTTTCTTCGGTGGCGTAAGGGAAGCTGCTTGGGGTAGAGGCGACGACAAAGACCGCGTGATAGACCTGAACGAAGACCTTCCTCCTTTGGCTCCTCAGTTAGAAGAGATTATTCGCTTTACCGACACGCCGCTAGACGCATCGTTTCGTGGAGAAATTAAAACGCGTTGGTTTATGGACGAGGACACCCTTAAAACTAGCTCTGAGCAATTCGCTGAAGAAGAGAATCTGCAAGTACTTTGGCGGTTGTCACACGACTACCGCGTGAGCGCAGCGTTCCAAGTTCATTCAGACCTAGTGAACACCATGGACAGGTTAGCTCGTTCACTGAATAGCGAACACCCAGAGCACATTCAAGCGTTCTTGTGTCCACGAGCGCGGGTTATCCTTATTTCAGGTGCCGATGAAGCGCAAAGTGTTGCCCGCTACTGTCACTCAATGGAAGAACTTCAAGAAATTGAGCGCCAAAGGGCAGCCGAGGAAGCCGAACAGCGTTTACAGAGACGCGGCCTCAATTAACCGGTCCCAAACTTTTCTTACCTGCTGCATCTGGCGGCTAAAGTCGCCGCCAGACAGTCCTTTAATTTCAGCTAAAGCCAACTTATGGTTTTCAGTACGAAGCGCTTTGTACGCCTCCACTAGTAGCTCTCGTTCTTCCTCACTCACAATGCCCGCTTGTTCAGCTTTTTCCAGAATGCGAATGTTGTCAGTAAAACTCAGTAAATCTGAATGTTGATTCGAATAAGCCAATACAACGAACTGAGTAATAAACTCGATGTCGGTCATGCCGCCGTCGGCTTGCTTAATATCAACCTTACTCTCGTGTTTAATAAGGCTATGGTCTTTTAAACGTTGGCGCATTTCTTTTATTTCGTGACGCAACGATGCGAGTTCGCGCGGCTGTGCCAATACCCTTTCACGAATATCACCAAATTGCTGTTTCAACGGTTCGCTACCGAAAATAAATCTTGCCCGAACGAGCGCCTGAATTTCCCAAGTCCATGCCTCAGTGGTTAGGTAATCTTCGTAGGTGGATGCCCGCACCACCATCAAACCGGCTTGTCCTGACGGGCGAAGTCTCATGTCGACGTCGTAAAGCACACCGTGAGCGGTTCGGGTGGTAAACAAGTGCAGAGTTCTTTGGGCCAAACGAAGATAAAACTGCTGGCTGTCGATGGGTCTAGGACCGTCGGTCTCTCCACTAATATTGTCTTCACAAAGAAAAACTAAGTCGAGGTCCGAGCCATACCCCAGTTCAAAGCCGCCTAACTTGCCATAAGCAACTACGCCAAATCCTGTGTTGGTTTCTGACTTTCCTGGTGGAACACCATGTTTCTCAGCGAGTTGACGCCAAGCAGCGAGTACCACTTGTTCAACCAATGCCTGCGCAAGATACGTTAAGTGGTCACTTACTCGCATTAGCTCGACACCGTCACTGAGGTCTGCCGCAGCAACGTGCAATTGGAAAATCTGTTTCACTTGCCGCACACCTTCCATCAACATTTCAGCGTCGTCGATAGCAAAACGATTTAAATATTCAGCCACCCGTTGCCCGTAACTAGAAGGTTCAGGCAGGTCGAATAGTTTCAACGGATCGATAAGCTCGTCTAACAAAATGGGAAACTTAGCAATTAAATGAGCAACCCAAGGGCTTTTGGCACACAAAGACACTAACTGATTACGCGCACCAGAATTCGAGTAGAGTAATTCCAAATATGTGGTTCGCGATGCAACACGGTCGAGTACGTCGAATACTCGTTGTAATACTTCGTAGGTCTCTTCGACTTCCACTAGTTCTTCAATGAGCTGTGGAATAAGATCAGCCAGAATCTCTCGTCCGCGAGGCCCTGAGGACCTACGCTTAAGGTGTTGTCTGAAATTCCGAATTCGCTCCCAGCACGCTTCAGGTTGCTCTGCCCCTGCGTCTGCTAGCACACCGACAGCAGTCTCGTCTTCGGTAAGGTCATGCCAAAGTAATGAAAACGCGCTGTCTTGCTTCCCTTGCTGTTCCTCATCGCCTCCGAATAAGTCACTGAAATACTCATGCACTTCAGCTGTAATTTGCTCATATTCAGCTAAAAACTCGCTCCAACCCGACATATTCAGAGCCGCACAAATACGCGCTTGATCGAGTTCATTGTCCGGTAAACGCTGAGTTTGCTGATCGTTTATTTGCTGCAATACATGCTCTATTTTTCGAAGTTGCGAGTAGCGAAGTACGATTTGCTGCGCTTCCTGTTCCGAGAAAATATCTAACGCTACCGACGCATTTATTGCTTGCAGCAAAGACCGTGTCTGCAGCTCCGGTTCGCGCCCCCCACGCATGAGCTGAAAGGCCTGCGCTAAAAACTCAATTTCGCGAATTCCGCCGGTTCCCAACTTCACATTAATAGTCTGATTTTGGCGACGCGCCTCTTGGTTAATCATCGACTTCATTTTACGAAGAGCGTCAATGGCACTGTAGTCAAGGTAGCGGCGATACACGAATGGGCGTAAAACACTAGCGAACATCTCTTCAATGTCAGCAGTAGCGTTAATTACACGGCTTTTGACCATGGCGTAACGCTCCCAATTCCTACCTTGCTCTTGGTAATACGCCTCTAGTGCAGAAAGGCTAGAAACAATAGGTCCCGACTGACCGAAGGGTCTTAATCGCAGGTCTACACGAAACGCTTGGCCGTCTACCGTAGTTTGGTTCAGCAACTTCACAACTAATTGAGCGAGCTTTGCATAGTAAATCTCATGGTCTACCGAACGTTTTCCGCCAGCTGTAGCACCTTCATGCTCGAAACAAAAAATAAGGTCGACGTCAGAAGAGAAGTTAAGCTCTCTACCGCCGAGCTTACCCATAGCAATAATCCATAATGGAAGCTTTTTCTCTTCAAAATATGCATAACCATATCTTGGTGCGAGATGTTGCTCAGCCCAATGTGCGGTAGCTGTAATTAGATGGTCGGCAATTGCGGTATTTTGTTCTAACACGTCCTCAGTGGAAAGCTGTCCCGACAGGTCTAAATGTGCAATACGTGCCATTTCTAAGTGACGAAACTTTCGAATTTGGGCGAGCACATTTTGCTCTGTGTCGCAGTCCCCTATTCCACTCTCAATGTCGTTGGCGCGGTAACCTTGGTCAGCTCGAAAGTGACTTAATGCATCGTCGCCATAGCGAAACAGTGTTTCCGCAACAAAGTCACTTAACGCTACACTCCACTTCTCGCTTTCTGAGAGCTGTTCAACCCAGACACTCGACCACTTTTCTGCCAACCTTTCCAAATGGCTAGCAAGCACTTCCTGAAGTTCTTTACTTAGCGTCTCGGTTTCTAATTGTGGAGCTGGGAATATTTGTTTAGGAAACTGAAGCATAAAATTTATGACTCATTAGCTGAGAGAAGAAGCTCGTAGCCGCGTTGCGCTTTACTTTTCTCTCCAGCTTGTAATTCAAAGTGTTGGTGCAATAAATCAGCAAAATATGTAAGCGTTTCTTCACTTCCTTGCTTCAACTCTAATTCGAGCTCGCTGATAGACTCTTGCTTGCCGCCCGCGTGAATTTTCCCTTCGTCGATCGACACTTCTATTTGCGTTCCGTCTTTTTCAAAAAGCCAATAACGTCGGTCGAATGACACCTCAAACTGCAGCTGCAACCGAGCTGTGACAGCTTTTGTTTCAAAGTTTGCAGGCCAGATGTCTGCCGGGAATTGCTCTAAGTCGGGAACGGCTTGCGTTGCTGGCACATTAAATTCAGGGCGCTGGCTCATTGCCCCATCGACCACACCAGCAAGCTTTACAGTTTGCTCTGCCCCACCAGGCCACCGGCGAATTCTCAGACCTATACGGTGTTTATTTAACAAACCTTCCGGGGTATCGAAATATAGATTCTCTAAATGCTTCTGACCTACAAACATGGCGTTGTCGTCTAGCCAGGCAGCTGTTTTTACGAGCTGTTCTGGCATCAAAACATATTTCAATTCAATTTCAATACTTTGTGTATTCGACATGGTCTGTTCCTTAAGACATTCAGGCTAACATTTTGAGCACTCAACCTAGCTGGGGTCAAGAAAACTATTAGTTCGGGAAAAAAGTTTAGAAAAACCTGCTTTCTTTCCTTTACGCGACGCAAATTCTTCTTATACTGGCGCCATGTCCATAAGCTCAATTTTGCAGCGCTGGTTTTGGACACTGTTTACTAGGAGCAGCAATGTTTAAGGCAAGTCAGGTTTTAAAGCAGCGGTTTGAACCCGCTCAGTTAGAAGAGCTCTGGAAAGCCATCTCAGACAACTACATTGTGGATGAAAACGAGTACTTAAAAGAACTCCTCACCTTGGTCGAAGACGACCAAGAGACCATTAAAAAGGTCAACGAAAGTGCCATGGGTCTTATATCTCGCGTTCGTGAGAAAGCCGATGGTGGAGAGAGTGTCGACGCGTTTTTGCAGCAGTACAGTTTAGATACCCAAGAAGGTATTGTTCTTATGTGTTTGGCTGAGGCCTTACTGAGAATACCTGACAGTTTTACTGCTGACGCCCTAATCAAAGACAAACTCGGATTAGGCGAATGGCAAGACTATAAACGCAAGTCAGAATCTGTGTTGGTGAACACAGGTACATTTGCGCTCAACCTTGCCAACAAGGTCATAAACCCAGCGGGTCGCGAAGAACTAAAACCTATCAATTACTTCCGCCGCATGGTGCGCCGTTTAGGTTTACCGGTTGTGCGCAAAGCCACGTACGCTGCAATGCAGCTTATGGGTAAGCAGTTCGTACTTGGGCGCACTATTGAAGAAGCTTTGAAAAACAGTCGTGAGAAGCGTGATTTAGGTTATACCCATGCTTACGACATGCTAGGCGAAGCTGCGTTAACAATGAAAGACGCAGACCGTTTCCGCCAAGCTTACGTGGACTCTATTAATAAAGTAGCAGCAGAGAACTTTAATCGCCCAGACGTTCCTCGTCCGACTATTTCCATCAAGCTTTCTGCGTTACACCCGCGCTACGAAGTTGCAAACCACGACCGCGTATTAAGCGAACTAGCAACCACATTAACTGAGCTTATAACGCTAGCTAAGAATGCCGACGTGGGCGTAACCATCGACGCAGAGGAAATGGACCGTTTAGAGCTTTCTCTTGAGTTATTCGAGAAAGTCTACCGCAGCGGCGTGTGTAAAGGCTGGCCGCGGTTTGGGCTCGTTGTACAAGCATACTCTAAACGCGCCCTACCCGTTTTATGTTGGATTAACGCGCTTGCCAAAGAGTGCGGCGACGAAATTCCGGTAAGGCTCGTGAAAGGCGCTTACTGGGACACAGAAATAAAGTGGTCTCAACAGTTAGGTCTTACGGGTTACCCTGTTTTTACTCGAAAAGCGAGTACAGACGTTTCCTACCTAGCTTGTGCGCGTTACCTGCTTAGTGAAGACACTGAAGGCAATGTGTTCCCTCAGTTCGCAACGCACAATGCGCATACGATATGTGCCATTAAAGAAATGTCTCCTAACGGTCATTACGAGTTCCAGCGCCTGCATGGCATGGGTAAAGACCTATACGATCAAGTTATTGAAGAAGAAGGTCGTAACGTGCGCATTTACGCACCGGTTGGAGCGCACAAAGACCTACTACCGTACTTAGTTCGCAGGCTTTTAGAAAACGGCGCGAACAGTTCTTTTGTGCATAAATTGCTAGACCCAAGTGTTCCTGTTGAATCACTTGCTGAACACCCGCTTGCATTGCTGAAGCAGCGGGAGCAATTAGCCAACGACAAAATTCCACTGCCAACGCAAATTTTTGGCGATAGAAAGAATTCACTGGGGTTAAATATGAATATCCACTCTCAAGGCGACCAATTCTTTGAAAAAGTAAGAAGCTACCGTAATAACCAGTGGCAAGGCGGCCCAGTAGTTGGCGGTGAACTTGTTAATGCAGCGCAACGCGTTGGTGTGGTGTGTCCGCAAGAAAGCACGCACCAAGTCGGTACCATTGGTTGGGCAGACGCTGAGCTCGCAGAAAAAGCTCTAGAAATTGCCAACAATGCGTTTCCTGCTTGGACACGCCGCTCTGCAGACGATCGTGCCCAGATGCTAGAAAAGCTGGCTGATTTGCTTGAAGAAAACCTACACGAGCTTATCGCTCTGTGTACGTTAGAAGCGGGTAAAACCCTACAAGACGGTATCGACGAAGTACGTGAAGCTGTCGACTTCTGTCGCTATTACGCCATTCAAACGCGTAAGCTTATGGGTGAAGGTGAGAAGCTTCCAGGCCCGACAGGTGAAACCAACGAGTTATTCGTACAAGGCCGCGGCACATTTATTTGTATTAGTCCGTGGAACTTCCCTCTCGCTATCTTTATCGGTCAAGTTGCTGCTGCCCTTGCAACGGGTAACTGCGTTATCGCAAAACCGGCAGAGCAGACCGGTTTGATTGCATTTAGAGCAGTTCAATTAGCTCATGAAGCCGGCATTCCAGGCGATGTGCTTCACTTCTTGCCTGGTGCTGGTGCTGAGATTGGCTCGACCTTAACCAGCCAAGAGAACATTGGTGGCGTATGCTTTACCGGTTCAACCAATACCGCACAAGCTATTAACCGTGCGTTAGCTGCTCGCACCAGCTCAATTGTGCCGCTTATTGCAGAAACCGGTGGGCAAAATGCAATGCTTATCGACTCTACAGCATTGCCTGAGCAGTCAGTTACAGACATCGTTGCCAGCGCATTTAAGAGCGCAGGTCAGCGTTGCTCTGCATTACGTGTACTTTATGTTCAAGACGACGTTGCCGATCGCATTATCGACTTACTGCAAGGCACGATGAAAGAACTACTCGTTGGCGACCCCATGGACCACAAAACAGACGTGGGTCCTGTGATTGACGGTATTGCAAAGACCAACTTAGAGCAGCACGTTATCGATATTCGCCACACCGGTAAGATTATTGGCGAAGCTCCAATGCCTGATTACACGCTAGGCGGCACTTATGTGACTCCTACAGCAATTGAAATTAAGAGCATTTCGCAGTTGGTGCGTGAAAACTTTGGTCCAATTCTTCATGTAATTCGCTTTAAGCGAGAAGAGCTTGATCAAGTGATCGACGACATCAACAACACAGGCTTTGGTCTTACATTTGGTATTCATAGCCGCAATGAGTCATTTGCGTATGACGTAGCCAAACGCATTAATGTGGGTAACGTGTATATTAACCGTAACCAAATTGGCGCAGTGGTGGGTGTGCAGCCATTTGGTGGCCAAGGACTTTCAGGTACAGGTCCAAAAGCTGGTGGTCCACACTACCTATATGCATTCATGACCGAAAAAACCTTTACGGACAACATCACCGCAGTGGGAGGAAATGCTACACTTCTCTCTTTAGGTGATTAACACGCATGCCATCATTATTTGATCGTCGCCGAGGATTTAAACCGAAAAATCCTCGGTCGGCGAGAATTTCACAAGCACAAAAGACCGAACCTACTTCTAATATATTCAGCGCTCGCATTGAGAAACTGAGTCACGATGGCCGTGGTGTAACTCACCATGACAATGGCAAAGTCGTTTTTGTCGAGTATGCGTTGCCTGGCGAAGTGGTAAAAGCACGTATTACACAGTCTCATGATCGATTTAGCGAAGCGGTAATTAAGACTGTGGAGCATGCATCTGAAGAACGGCAGACTCCGCCTTGCCCATACTTTGGCGAGTGCGGTGGTTGTCAGCTTCAGCATTTGAGCTATCAAAAGCAAGTTAAGTTTAAGCAACAGCAAGTTGAAGAACTCATTCATAAAAATCTAAAAGACATAGAGCTACCATGGCAGCAACCTGTCGCTCATGAGCGTTATCAATATGGTTACAGGCGTCGAATTCGTCTTGCCATAGCGCCACGTGAACGCTCAGCAGGCTTTCGCGCCCACCAGTCTAAAGCCATCATAAAAATTGAGCAGTGTAATGTGGCAGAGAAGCCTATTAGCGACCTTTTAAAGCCATTACAAAGCTTTTTATCCGATTACCCCAGTATCAAGTATTTAGGTCATATAGAGCTGTTACTCGACGAAACAAACGGCGACAGGGTTGTGGCACTGGTCAGGGTGACAAAGCCACTCACCGAAGCCCAACATGATGCATGGTTAAAGTTTCAACAGCAGCATAACCTGCGGGTGATTATTCAAGACAACCCAGTAGATAAGCCGGAACGGTTCTCTGAACTTAATGACGACAATGGCCAGCTTCCGGTATTCGGCTACAGAGTTGCCAACGATACGCTGTATTACGGCCCCAATGAGTTTATCCAAATAAATCGACACATTAATGCTCGAATGCTTGAAACCGTAACCAATTGGCTGGCTCTTGAGGGGCATGAACGTATTCTTGAGCTATTTGCAGGATTCGGTAACTTCAGCGCACAACTTGGTCGTGCAAGTCACTCCGTTTTGGCGGTTGAAGGTGCAAAGGCGCAAGTTGAACGTGGTACAGCTAACATGAAAGCGCTGGGTATTAACAATGTGCAATTCCAAGAAGCAGATCTTAGTGAGCTAAGCACAGCGCAACGACTTCTTGGTGAGCAATTTGATGTGCTTGTACTCGATCCGCCTAGGGCTGGAGCGGAAGAGGTGTGTAAGCAAAAAATAGCAGCCGACAAGATTCTTTATGTTTCCTGTAGTCCAGTTTCGTTGGCTCGAGACTTATCTTTATTGCTACAACAGAATTTCACTATAGAAAAAATATCTATTTTAGATATGTTTGCACAAACATCGCACGCTGAAACCGTCGTGTTGCTGAAAAAGAGTGGAAATAAGCCATAAAAAGATTAGGCTTAAAGTAAGGTTAACAGGAGTAAACACTATGGATTCGAAATTTAGGGACAGTTTATTTTCAGTTGGGGTGCTATTTAGCGCAGCTACGTTGCTATACGCCCTACCCGCTTATGCACAGTCGAACGTGCACCAGAAGACCTTACCTAAAAACGTTTACGTGGCTTTTGAAAACGTATTTTTTGGTACAGACGACTTACAATTAGAACCTTGGTTAGCCTCTGAATATACGCTTGCTCAGCACACTCGGGTAGGTGATGTTCTAGAGGAGTCGCGCAGTATTACGAGAGACAAAGTGTTGTTTAACATGGAGCAGGCAAACACGAATACGGAAAGTAATAGGGTAAACCCAGAACAAGTGGAAATAATTGAACGCACTGCAAATGGTTTTTGCGTGTCTGCCGAAGTTTCTGGTGAAGCGTTAATGCTTGGACAGCCTTTACAGGAACATTCCACCCGAAACGCCTGCTTTGAATGGCGAGACGCCCGTTGGCAAGTGACCAAGCACGAAATGACCAACGTATACGAATTACCGAACCGCTAATTGAATACTTTGTCTTTGTGAGACGCTAAGGAAATCCAGGCTACACAAGCCATAAAAATCAACGCAAATTGGTAGATAATCGCGTAATTCATGACGGCAAAAATATCGACAAACAATGCCGTAAAGAAGCTCAATACGATGAGCATAATACCGGTCGCAAAAGCGGGATCTGACTTCACAGTCCAAACCAACGGTATCGCCACCAAGAAAATCAACAATGCAACCGAAGACGATCCGGTCCATTTAGTTAAAGCCATAGTTGTTGCCAGTAACACTATGGCTAACATCACTTTTAAGAAAACACTTTGAGGATCAACCATAGGGCTTCGAGCAGCCCCGATATTTAGGTGCTCCCTAAATTCATTCTGATCACTGCTTATCAGGGCTAGTACTACAGGAGCAAGCACCAATACACCTGCAAGGTCACCTACCCACCAAGGCATTAATACCTCTGCGAAACTCTCAACAACGAGAGCGTCGCTTAATATTAAGGCGTGAATACCCAAAAAAGAGGTCAGTAAAGTAGCCACCGAACCAATAATTAGAAACCACAACACTTTAAAAACTAAATTTGTTGCTGCGGTGAAACGAAAAACCCACTTCAAAATGTAAGCTGCAATTCCATAAGAGCCTACGTGCGCAATTGAAAAGTAGAGAGAGCCTATTAAGGTTTCTGTAAGGCTTTGCTGGCTTCCGTATAAGAGGTTAGCCAAAATTCCGGTGATAAATATAGATACAACTATTCCAGGAATAGCACGCAAACCGAAAGCAAATAGGAAAGCAAATGAAAGGCCCGCTGGAGGGAACCAAATACTAGCATGGGGAGCATACTCCATGAGCATCGCGACCGCCCATAGCGCTAACCAAGCTATGAAGATAACAAAACTGAGCCCAACACTACCGAGCTTACTGAGGGATATTACGCTTTCTTGTTGTTCCATTTATAGTTTTTTTAGTTTTGATTGGAAACAGTTACCGATAATGCCTTTTTTAGGCACTTCGTGCAACGTCCGAGAGAACCTTTACAAAAAGGCCAACCTGTCAGGTTGGCCTTTGCTATGAAAGTTCTTCTAGAATTCCTTTAGAATTCGTCTTGCGTGAAGCTAAAGAGATCCTCAGAACCCGCTTCTATGGTTGGCATTAAGCCATATACCCGAGGCAATATTTTCGCGAAGTAGAATTTCGCAGTTTTCACTTTGCCTTGAATAAAGCTCGCCGACATCGATGATGACTCGGCTGCGCGCGCCATTTTCAGCCACATAAACCCGTAAGTTACATAACCTAATAAGTGTAAGTACTCGACCGCGACACTGTTGATAATGTTTTCATCAGTTGCCACTTGGCCTAACACTTCGCCGGTAATACGCTCTAGTTCACCCACTAAAATTTGCATTTCTTCGTACTGAGTCGTCCAGTCTCCTGCGTCTTCAGCAAGGAATTCGCGCATTTCAGCAATCAAAGGTTCTAGCAACTTGCCACGGCTACCCGCTACTTTACGACCTAATAGATCAAGCGCCTGAATACCGTTTGTACCTTCATAAATTTGTGCGATACGGCAGTCACGAACCCACTGTTCTTGACCCCACTCGCGAACATAACCATGTCCGCCAAGTATTTGCTGACCGTGTACTGTAGCTTCAAGGCCTGTATCGGTCATAAATGCTTTGGCTACTGGCGTAAGCAGTTGCACTAAAGCTTCTGCTTTTTGGCGTTCTTCGTCATTTTCAGCATACTTCGCGCGGTCTAGCTGATGACCTACATAGGTAGAGAATGCCCGGCCACCTTCAGTTAATGACTTCATCGTTAGCAACATGCGACGAATATCACCATGCACCAACAACAAATCCGCATTCGAGTTTTCGTCTCGTGTAGCTTTCGCACCACGTCCCTGACGTCTGTCGGTAGCGTAATCCAGTGCCGTGCAATATGAACGCGCTGCGGCACCCAAGCCTTGAATACCGACACCTAGCCTTTCATAGTTCATCATGGTGAACATGGCAGCTAGACCACGATGAGGTTCACCCACTAACCAACCTTTTGCGCCGTCAAAATTCATAACGCAAGTTGCTGAAGCGTGGATACCCATTTTATGTTCTGTAGAGCCAGCAACTGCGGCATTACGGTCACCTAAGCTACCGTCCTCGTTCACTAGGAACTTCGGAACAACAAACAAAGAGATACCTTTAGTACCTTCAGGGGCGTCTGGAAGCTTAGCTAACACTAAATGAACGATGTTCTCTGCTAAGTCATGCTCGCCACCAGTAATGAAGATTTTGGTACCCGTAATAGAGAAACTACCGTCTTGCTGGGGTTCTGCTTTTGAGCGAATAATGCCTAAATCTGTACCTGCATGTGGTTCTGTTAGGCACATGGTGCCTGTCCACTCACCCGCAGCTAGGCGCGGTAAATAAGTTTCCTTGAGTGCGTCTGAGCCATGCAGATCAAGAGTCATAATGGCGCCAGCTGTTAGGCCAGAATACAAGCTGAAAGAAATATCAGCAGCACACATCATTTCTTCATATTGCGCCGACAATACTTTGGGAAGACCCATTCCACCGAAGTCTGGATTTGCAGTAACGCCAACCCAACCACCGCTCGCTAGTTCAGCGAATTGTTCTTTATAGCCTTTTGGCGTAGTCACAACGCCATCTTCAAAGTGAATGCCTTCTTCATCCGCCGCACGCGCGTTTGGTGCAATAAGATTCTCGGTAAGCTTTGCAGCTTCATCGAGGATGGCTTTTGCAGTGTCTGCGTCCATCATTTCGGCTAGTGCTGGCATGTTTTCCCAATCTTTCGCGACCGCGAATACATCGTCCAGCAAGAAATTCATGTCATCAATTGCAGCTTTATAATCAGCCATTATGTCCTCCAAATTTAGTACCGCTGTAACCTAAATTACATAGTTTTCAAACAGGCGTTTAATTTAGCGACATCATCGCAAAGCTTTTTGCCCTTAGCAAGGGGAAATATAGCTCATCTAGCGAAGGTTGATATTTTCTAGGGCTTCTAGACGAAACATCAAGCCATTGAACTCGACAATGGAATAGCTGGGCTGGATAGACACCACGCGGATACCATTCATGGCATCACCTTCTCTCATTCTTTGCTGGTTCAGTTCGATAAACCTCTCTCGAGCAAAGCTGTGATAAACGTGAGCGTCGTAACTCATTTGGGGCATGCTAGAGCGAATAGAGGTTGGGACTTGGTTTAAGTTAGGTAATGTATCCGCGTCTTGGTTAACTAACCTAGTCTCGGGCTCAACCGCGCGCTCGGTCTGTTCTTCAGCCACTTCTCTGTAGTCGCTCTCTACCGGAGGAGTACTTCTTACCGCGTCTTCAAAAAGTAGTTGTAGCGCTTCAGAAATATCTTCGCTAGCCACTTCATCGACTTGTTCAGCAGTCACTCTGCGCCCTTGCTCACTTTCACCTATCTCTCTTTCTGTTGAAGGTTGAGCCACGCTAACAGCTTCAGGCCAATTTAACTGTTGCTCAGGAATAACTATGTCGCGAAGACCCAGTTCACTACTTGGAAATAATACTCTAGCTTGACTGTCTTCTGAGCCCGTTGAGCTGTCTTGGAGTAAAAGGGCTGTAGGTGCAAATACCAAATCACGGTTAAGACTTGGTCTAGCTATATCAGAAGACTTACTGCTCATAAGTGCTAATAGCCACGAATCATCATCGGTTTTTTGAATTAATCTTGTTTGTAGCCATTCGCGCTTCACTTCAATGCTTGCGCTTTGTATTGAAAAGGGTATTAGACTAGCCGACGACTGTTCAACCCAACTGCGCCAGTCATCATTGTTAGCGTTCAAGTCGGGTACGTGATAAAAGGCAAGCACTTCGCCCGTAAACAAGCTTTGTAACTGCGCTTGAGGCACTGTTTTCTCACCTTCCTCGTCGACGATGCGCCAGTTTTGGCCTTCGGCACGAACGATAAGTACGTAGTTTTGCTCACCCTGAGTTTTTGCGATAACGGGATAGTCTAAAGCCTTGATTTCCGCGAGAGTTAATTCTGCTTGTAGACAATAAACATAAACACTGACCAAAGACTCACAAAGGTTTGCGCCCACCACTTCATCTTCTAACTGCCAAACCTGCAACAAGCCTTGCAAAGCGTTATTTAAATCAGCGCCCATCACACGTAGTTCATTGCTTTGCACTTGCGGCTCTATGACAACGTCTGCTTCTTTTTCTTCTTGGCTAAAAGCCCAGTAAACAAAACTTAGGGTAAATACCAACGCTACTGTTAAAATCACAGTAAGCACTGGCCACCCCAAACTGTGGCTAGACGCTAACTCCGAGGGCAGTACATCCGTTGCTTCCTCAATACACTTCTTATCGACCTGCCCTTTGCTCTTGCCACACGCTACTTGCAATGCTCTGTCACACAGTAAATTAATAAGACGAGGCGTACCTTGGGTAAGTTTAAAAATACGGTGCCGTGCAGACTTGGTAAATAAAGCAGGGGATCCACCAACAGTAGAAAGTCGATGATCAATGTAAGCATTCACTTCACGTTCGGAAAACGGCATGAGTTGATAGCGAGCAACAACTCTTTGCGCCACTTGCCTTAAATCTGGACGCTGCAGTAACTCTTTTAACTCGGGTTGCCCAATAAGCACTACCGAGAGAAGTTTACGTGAATCAGTTTCTAAGTTTGTGAGTAAGCGAAGTTGTTCTAGTACAGTGGGAAGCAAATGCTGAGCTTCATCTATCACCACAACAGGATGTTTCCCATTATGCGCAGATTCTTGTAAAAAGTTAGCTATCGCGTCGGTAATCGACTTCACTGATTTCGGGTCATTATCGAGCGGAATGTTGAACCCTTCGGCAATGGCCATGAGCATTTCGAGCTCACCCAGTCGAGGGTTCAAAATAGAATTTATCTGAAGCTGCTCTTCTAACTCTGCAAAAACGGCACGTGAAATTGTGGTTTTTCCCAGGCCTACTTCACCTGTAAGTAAAAGAAACCCGCCACTTCCAGTGAGACCATGGCGCATGTGCGTTAAAGCTTCTCGGTGTCTGGGGCTTAGAAATAGGAAACTAGGATCCGGAGCGATTGAGAATGGTAGTTTTGAAAGTCCAAAATAGTCTAAGTACATGGCTCCGCCCTCTAGCAATATTCGGAAAACCTAGTTCAAAACACGCTAGTATTTGCTTTTTAGTGACTGAAAAGTAAAGATGTTGCCACGATTCTGACAGGAAAACACGTCAATGGAAATATATCTCGTTGGTGGAGCTGTACGCGACAAACTTCTTGGACTTGCTGTTAAAGAAAAAGACTATGTTGTTGTAGGTGCCACAGCCGATGAAATGTTGTCTCTTGGGTATAGCCAAGTTGGCAAAGACTTTCCTGTGTTTTTACACCCAGAGACTCACGAAGAATATGCTTTGGCTCGAACTGAGCGGAAGTCTGGTAGTGGATATACCGGGTTTGAATGCTTTGCCGAACCCAGCGTTACACTAGAAGAAGATCTGCTTCGCAGAGACCTAACCATTAATGCGTTGGCGCAAGATAGCGATGGTAACTTGATTGACCCCTACCATGGCCAACAAGACCTTGAAGCAAAACTATTGCGCCATGTCAGCCCGGCGTTTGTTGAAGACCCTTTGCGAGTGCTGAGGGTGGCTCGTTTTGCCGCTCGCTTTCACCACTTAGGCTTTCAAGTTGCAGAAGAAACCATGCAGCTTATGCAGCAAATTGTCGAACGTGGTGAAATTGAAGCTCTAACCCCTGAGCGCGTTTGGATGGAAATGAGAAAAGCCCTGTGTACACCACACCCTGCTGTTTTCTTTCAAATCTTATCGCGTTGCGGTGCATTAACCCGTGCTTTTGAAAAAGCTGCCGACACAGAAACCGCTTATCAATATTTATCTGAGGGACAGGATGGTACGCTTCAAACTCTGTCGGAAAAACATCGCATCGACCTACAATTTGCACTTTGGTACACAGGATGGGCCGCCAGTTCGAAAACAGTAACTTTGCAAAAGCTACCTCTGCCCAAAACCACCGAGCAGTTCGCGCAAGTGATAGTGCAGCATAAAGACTTCTTCAACGACAGCAATTTAACTCCAGAGCAATTGTTAGACTTTTTTCAGCGTATAGATGCCTGGCGTCAGCCTGAACGCTTAACATTATTGGAAATCGCGTTTAAACGCATAGAACCGAAGCATAGTTCGCTAATAGCAAGCGTCTTTGAAGCTATTCCCCAAATTGCCAAAATAGATGTTGCTGATGCGTTACAGCAAAGACTGAAAGGCCCACAAATAGGCGAATACGTATACCAGCAACGCCTAAGTAAGTTAGCCAGCTACTTTCCCAACTTCAATTAATTCTTGTAACGAGAATTCACGTAAAATAGTGTTTGGCTGTTCCTTTGCGTTGTATGCCTTCCATATATCAAGAAAGGTTACTTGCGTTTCTGGGTGCTGCAAATAAGGCGCGAGCTCAGATAAAGGCTTCAATACATACGCTTGTTCGGTAATTTCGGTGCGTGGCAGTTTAGGAATGCCTGGCTTTGCTGCTGTTATTTCTTTGCCATAAAGCAATATATCTATATCGAGCGTTTTAGAACTAAAACGCGGCGCTTTTTCTTCTCGTCCCAGCTGTACTTCAATGTCTTTACACAATTTCTGAACGTCTAGTAACGGTTTGTCGGTTTCTACGGCTACAACAAGATTAAAAAATGGAGGGCCTTCAAAACCAATGGCTTCGTTCTCATAAACTTTCGAAGCGCGAAGCTCGGAGAACTCCTTCTCTAATAGCTGTATAGCGGCTTTAATATTGTGTTCTCGGTTTATATTTGAACCTAAGCCAAGAAAAACAGGAATCATGCGCTAACAACTCCACGCGTAATTGTTACACTTACGTACTCAGCTTCAGCCACAGCTGTTGGTTTTTTCACGCAAATCGTCATACCGCGTACGTTGAAACGTTCCATAATATGCTTCGCCACGTCTTCGGCAACCGTTTCAATTAGGCCCCACGCACTGCCCTGTAGAAGAGTTCGTACACTTTCACTCACCGCAGCGTAGTCTAGCGCGTCGTATATGTTTCCTGTGACAGCAGCTTCTTGGCAGGAGTGGTACATGTCGAGGTCGATCACTAAAGGCTGAAGAATCTCTTTCTCCCAATCTAAGATACCAATGGTGGTACTTACCTTCAGTCCTTTCACAGAAACAATATCCAAAATAACCTCTCATTCTTCTGGTCGGATAGCATTCAAGTGCAAATGCCTTTATGCTACCGAAAACTAATTAAAGCACCAAACACATGACACCAGCGTTTAGCCTTATAATGATCCTTAGTGCCTACCTACTTGGCTCTATAAGTAGTGCAGTACTGATCTGTAAAATATTCCAACTGGACGACCCTCGTTTACGCGGTTCAGGCAATCCTGGTGCAACCAATGTATATCGTATTGGCGGAGCTCTTCCTGCACTTCTAACGCTACTGATGGACGTTATGAAAGGTATGCTTCCTGTATGGTTTGCATACTATATGGGCTTACCACCGATCGTTTTAGGCGTTGTTGCGATCGCCGCATGTTTTGGGCATATCTATCCAATATTCTTCCATTTCAGAGGCGGAAAAGCAGTTGCTACAGCCCTTGGCGCAATGTTCCCCATCGCTACAGAAATGGCGCTCATGCTTATTGCCACATGGATTATTATTTTCGCTGTAAGCCGAGTAAGCTCTCTTGCGGCTCTAATAACGGTCTCGTTGGCTCCGCTATACGCATTTCTAGTTAAGCCACAGTACACCATTCCAGCTATTATGCTTACGGCCCTCATTATTTGGCGCCATCGCACCAACATTATTCGCCTCTGGAAAGGTGAAGAAACCGGCTTTCGTTAGACTCACATAGAAGCTTGCGGCTTGTTCAGTTCTACTAACGGCCAACGCGGACGAACTTTAACAGACAACCCCGACTGCTCCCCTGCATGTAAACGGTATGCACCAGCGTAAGCAATCATGGCACCGTTGTCGGTGCAAAACTCGTTTCGTGGATAGAACACTTCACCTTTAAGTTTTGTCATGGTTTCCGACAATGCTTCTCGCAATTTGGTATTGGCACTTACACCGCCAGCTACCACAAGACGCTTCATACCCGTTTGTTTTAAAGCTCTTCGACATTTAATAATAAGCGTATCGACTACAGCCTCTTGGAACGCATAAGCAATGTCTGCTTTCACTTGTTCGGTAAGCTCACCATGTTGCTGCTGAGCCTTTTGAATTGCGGTGGCTGCTGCTGTTTTTAATCCACTAAACGAAAACTGAAGCCCTGGGTTGTCGGTCATAGGCCTCGGAAACTGATAAACGCCAGGCTTACCTTGTTCTGCTAAAGCAGCCAGTCGAGGACCGCCTGGGTAATCTAAACCTAAAAGCTTGGCTGTTTTGTCGAAAGCCTCTCCGGCAGCGTCGTCGACCGACTCTCCCAATAATTCGTATTCACCTACACCTTTCACCGAAACTAATTGGCTGTGGCCACCGGAAACTAATAGCGCTACAAATGGAAACTCTGGTTGCTTGTCTTCTAACATGGGCGCCAGCAAATGACCTTCCATGTGGTGTACACCCACAGCAGGAACATTCCAACCAAACGCAATGCTTCGACCTATGCAAGCACCCACTAACAAAGCACCGATTAAGCCAGGGCCTGACGTGTAGGCCACTCCGTCAATATCTTCAGAGGTTAGGTTCGCGGCAGTCAATGCGCGTTGAATTAGCGGTAATGCCTTTCTTACATGATCACGAGAGGCAAGTTCGGGCACTACACCGCCGTAGTCGGCATGCAACTTCACTTGGCTGTATAGCTCGTGTGCCAACAAACCTTTTTCGGTGTCGTAAATTGCTATTCCTGTCTCGTCACAAGACGTTTCAATACCCAGAACTCGCATCGGCTTCTCTCATACCACTTAAAAACGGCGCTAGTTTACCGCTTTTTTCACGCCGCTTCACGACACTTTTAGCGCCCTACCTGCTCCATCAATGAACGCGTAGCTTTGGTAGAAACAGTTCCCGAGTCGAGAAGCTTGTTTAATGCTTGTTCCATGGTTTGCATGCCTAACGAGGCGCCGGTTTGAATAGCGGAATACATTTGTGCAATTTTGTCTTCGCGAATTAAATTTTTAATGGCTGGTGTTGCCAACATTATTTCATGTGCCGCAACGCGCCCACCGCCCTCTTTCTTAACGAGCAACTGCGAAATAACAGCGCGTAATGATTCTGACAACATCGAACGCACCATCGCCTTTTCTTCACCCGGGAAAACGTCAACAATGCGGTCTATGGTTTTCGGCGCAGAAGTTGTGTGCAGCGTGCCAAAAACCAAGTGCCCGGTTTCAGCCGCGGTTAACGCCAAGCGAATGGTTTCTAAATCACGTAGTTCACCGACCAAAATTACATCCGGGTCTTCACGAAGAGCCGCTCGCAACGCGCTGTTGAAGCTTTTTGTGTCGCGGTGTACTTCTCTTTGGTTAATTAAGCTTTGCTTACTTTCATGAACGAACTCTATGGGGTCTTCAATAGTAAGAATATGGTGCGGGTAAGTTTCATTAATATGATCCACCATTGCCGCTAATGTCGTCGACTTCCCTGAACCCGTTGGTCCAGTCACTAACACCAAACCACGCGGATAGTCTGCAATGCGCTTCAGAATCTCTGGCGCATTGAGTTGCTCTAACGTTAACACCTCGCTCGGGATGGTACGGAACACTGCTGCAACACCATGCCTTTGCATAAAAGCGTTTACACGAAAACGAGCAACGTTCTCAATTTCAAAGGAGAAGTCCGCCTCCAAATTGTCTTTAAACGACTCACGTTGCTCTTCAGACATAATGCTATGCACCATATCTAGCACATCTCGCTGCGATAAAACGTCTGTGGTAATCTTACGTATGTCTCCGTCAATACGGACACTTGCAGGTGTACCTGCAGAGATATGAAGGTCAGACGCACCGTCACGAACACATTGACCGAGTAATTCCTGTAAGTTCATAAAAGTCTCTAGAGCTTTGAAAAGATGTCGAATATAGCAACCATAGCAGAACATTTAGAGAAAGTTCGAGCGCGAATTAATCAAGCCGCGCAAAATGCCCAGCGTAATCCGAGCGACATTCGTTTGCTTGCGGTGAGTAAAACCAAGCCTGCATCAGACATTGAAGCTGCTTATGAAAGCCAGCAGCGTGCTTTTGGTGAAAATTACGTGCAAGAAGGTGCGGATAAAGTTGCGCAATTGTCCGCTTTAAATGACATTGAGTGGCACTTTATTGGCCCTTTGCAGTCCAACAAAACACGCATTGTGGCAGAGTCATTCGACTGGGTTCAAAGTATAGACAGGCTAAAAATTGCACGGCGACTAAACGAACAACGCCCGCCGGAAAGTGAGCCATTACAAGTGCTGATTCAAGTAAATATTGACGACGAGAGCTCTAAGTCAGGAGTGAAAGCAGAGGACGTTCTGCAGTTCGCAAACGACATGCGCGAATTCAAGAGCTTGAATTTAAGAGGTTTAATGGCGATTCCGAAAGCAAATCCTTCAGAACAAGAGCAAGAGCGAACGCTGAGTTCCTTGCACAAACTGTTCGAGGAACTTAAGCAACATTTTCCTCAAGTTGATACACTGTCTGTAGGAATGAGCTCGGACTTAGAAGCCGCAATTTTACATGGCTCTACCATGGTACGCGTCGGCACCGATATTTTTGGCGCGCGTAACTCTTAGTTAGATTATTGATAAAAGGCTTTAAGGCCCAGTTAAGTTACACATTCACAAAGAACGAATAAGGATTAAAACATGGCGACGCAACAGCAGCGCACAATTGGTTTTATTGGAGCAGGAAACATGCCACGCAGCATTATTGGTGGAATGATTAAAGGAGGCTTTCCTGCCAGCAACATTTGGGCAAGTAACCGCAGCCGCCCAAAATTAGATGACTTGGAAAAAGACTTCGGTATTCAAACCACGCAAGACAACAACGAACTCGTTGATGCTTGTGACGTAATTGTAATGTCGGTAAAGCCACAAATGATGAAAGACGTTTGTGCTGACCTTAAAGCAAATGCAAAAGGTTTCGACGGTAAACTAGTTACTACCGTTGCCGCTGGTATTCCTATTGAAAAGTATTACACCTATCTTGGTGACGACATCAAGGTTATCCGCATTATGCCTAACACCCCATCTTTAGTGGGGAAAGGCGTTTCTGGCTTGGTTGCCGACTCTCGCGTAACCGAAGACGACAAAGCGTTTATTGATACTGTATTTGGTTATGTTGGCATTACCATTTGGCTTGAGGAAGAAGCCAGTATAGACGTACTCGGTGCGGTAGCAGGCAGTGGTCCAGCTTATTTCTTCGAATTTATGCACGGCTTGCAAGCTGCTGCACAGAAGCTTGGTTTTGACGAAGAAACCGCCCGTGCAATGGTACAACAAACTTGTTTAGGAGCCGCTGAAATGGCTTCTGAAAGCGAGTTGAGCTTAGTAGAGTTACGTAAACAAGTCACCAGTAAAGGTGGCTCTACCGCAAAAGGTGTCGAGGCATACCAAGACAATGACTTGAACGGTATTTCCGAAAAGGCAGTTCGAGCAGCAGTTGCTCGTAACCAAGAAATGGCTAAATTGTTTTAAGGGTAAACCTATGAATAATGCTTTTGAATTCCTCATTTCTACTGCATTCAGTCTTTACACCGCAGCCCTTATTTTGCGCGTGTGGATGCAACTTGTGCAGGCAAATTATTTTTCACCTGTTGCAGAAATGATTAGAAAAGTAACAAACCCTGTAGTACAGCCCCTTCGAAAGGTAATACCTAACGCGGGGAAGATAGACATCGCAGGCATACTTCTAACTGTAGGCTTCACCGTGTTGCACTACTTCGTCATCATGCAAATACGCGGTGTTTCTGCACCAGCGCTCGACTTAGTTTTGTTTTCACTACAGCAGCTATTGCTTCAAGTGCTTTCTCTGATGTTCTGGATACTTATTGTTCGCGCGATTATGAGCTGGTTCTCGAATGGCTCTAATCCATTAGAATATGTGTTAATGGAACTTACCGAGCCGATGCTTAGGCCGATACGCCGCGTATTACCCCCGATGGGCGGACTAGACCTGTCGGTACTTATACTGATCGTCGCTATTCAATTCTTTAGAATTGCGTTGCAATAAGAGGCAAAAATGAACTTCCCAAAATTCAGCACTTATTTATTAGCGCTAGCCGCTGTCCTTTTTCTCAGTGCTAAACCAACTTTAGCGCAAGAACAAGGCGCTCGTTTTCAGCGCCTTGGCGGTTGGGAAGTTCATTTCAATACTGTCGCCACCACATTCCTAGAGCCAAGTATTGCAGCTCAATATAATATTCGCAGAAGTAGCGCTAGAAGCTTACTTAACATAGCGGTATTAGACGCAACGGTAGCTGGTAAACCCGCAGTTGACGCCGAAGTTACCGGCTCGTTTTTAAATGTATTAGGGCAACGTAGAACGTTAAACTTTACTCGTGTGCAAGAAGGGGAAGCGATTTACTTTATCGCAGACTTTGGTCACGACGATGACGAGAACTTACGCTTTTTTATAGATATTGAAACAGAGAATAGCTCACAAGAGCTTCGCTTTAACGACCAGTTTTACCACAGCATAAATTAGTTTAGCGTTACACGCCGACCGACTTCATACCTACTTTAATAATCGTGCCGTCGGCTTCCACTTCACGCGCAGTAAAAATTAGATTTCCCAAAACAATGTGGTCTCCCACCACCACACGGCGGCGGAACTTTTGCTCAAATAGTTGAGCTATGGTGTCTTCAGGAATCTCCAAGCCCTCGGGCCAAACATAGAAACCCGCCAGATCTTGCAACGTGATATCGGCATTTAGCACAAAGTCACCAAAGAATGTTTTCTTAGTTAAGCGCTCGCCACTACCGTTAGCCGCTAACACGTCACTAATTTTCCCGATATCTTTAGTTCGCGCTAATACCAGCAAGGTGTCTCCGGCGGACAGCACTGGATTCGACATGGCACGTAACCACTCACCATTTCGAATGAGTCCCGCAAATTCAACAGGCTCTGCAATACTTATTTCATTCCAGTGATGGTCACAGGCAGGCGTGTCTTCGTCGATATGAAACGCGGCCAGCTCCAACATATCGTCACTGGCAATTTGGTCGACTGGAAAACGGACATTTGGTGCCGGATCAGGTGGAACTTCAAGCCCGAGCTTTCGAGCAAATGGGGTTATCGTCCAGCCTTGTAGCATTAAGGACACCAAAACAACGAAAAATGCGATTTCGAAATAACGCTCTTGGTTTTCTAAGCCCGCTATCCATGGGAATAGAGCTAATACGATAGGCACCGCACCGCGCAGTCCCACCCAGCTTATGAAGAAGCGGTCGCGCCAAGGAAACTTAAAGGGTAATAAGCTTACAAATACGGCAATGGGTCTTGCCACAAAGATAAGGATAGCCGCCAATGACAGTGCAGGTAATGCAATATCAATAAGTTTCGAAGGTGTCATTAACAAGCCAAGCATTAAGAACATGACAATTTGGCTCAACCACGCGAGGCCATCGTGAACACGCAAAATATTAATGACTTGTGGCAAGCGAGCGTTACCCACTAAATAACCCATTAGATAAACCGCTAAGAAACCACTACCGCCAAGCTGTGCGGTTAACCCGTAAACCAGAATACTGCCACCCACCGCAAGTAGTGGGAAGAATGCTACGTGTAGCTTTAACGCTTTGCAGATTTTCACGAATACACGGCCGCCGATATACCCTACAGCAGCCCCCACAATAGCTTGCTGAACAAACGTGAATATTACACTGGCATCAAGCTTTTGTTCCGAGTTAGCCAGAACGCCCACGAGCACAACCGTTAACATTACAGCCATTGGGTCATTACTACCTGATTCAATTTCCAGCGTAGAAGCCACCCGATCTTTAATCTTTAAGCCCTGGGTTTGGAAAATAGAAAACACGGCAGCTGCATCGGTGGAACTTAAAATAGCGCCTAGTAGCAAACCTTCAACCCAGCCAACATTAAACAGCCAAGCTGCGGTTAATCCAGTAATTAGGCAAGTGATCACCACACCCACTGACGCCAGTGCTGCCGCAGGTGCTAGAGCGACTCGAAATCGCTCGGGATGGGTTCGTAAACCACCGTCGAAAAGAATAATAACTAAGGCAACAGAACCAATAAGAAGCGCGATGTCTGGGTTATTAAACGACAAGCCTAGAATACCGTCCTCACCGGCAAGCATCCCTAACACCAAGAACACCAAGAGCAGGGGCGCACCAGACCGAACACTAACCTGCGTGGCAACAATAC
This sequence comes from Lysobacter sp. N42, assembly GCF_004344885.1. Lineage (NCBI taxonomy): Bacteria > Pseudomonadati > Pseudomonadota > Gammaproteobacteria > Lysobacterales > Lysobacteraceae > Lysobacter > Lysobacter sp. N42. The sequence continues at coordinate 82,261 of NZ_SKFB01000001.1, read as the reverse complement.
TTACAAAAAGTAAGCCACCTGCAATTAATATGGTTAGATTAACGGCGTCCACGTGCTTGATTTCCTTAAATTTTAATCGCTAACTAAATCCATCATATCACACCCAGACAAGTGCGTTATAATATGCATCGCAAATGTAAGCCGTTCACTTTTCAAAATGCCGCAGGAAGTTCTTTCATGATGATTCGTAATGCCCCTGAAAAACTCGTTCTAGCTTCGGGCAACCAAGGCAAACTCAAAGAGTTGAAGTCTTTACTTGAGCCATTGAACATCAGTGTTCACGCTCAAAATGAATTCAACGTGGGTGACGTTGCCGAAACAGGCCTTACTTTTGTCGAAAACGCTATTATTAAAGCGCGCCACGCTAGCGCGATTACCAAGTTACCCGCACTTGCCGACGACAGTGGCTTAGCCGTAGACGCACTGAATGGTGGTCCAGGCATATACTCTGCTCGATACTCCGGTGAAGGTGCCACTGACCAGAAAAATATCGACAAGCTCTTAGCCGACATGATCGATATTCCGGCCGAAGATCGCACTGCGGCGTTTCACTGTGTCTTGGTTTATGTAGAGCATACTAACGATCCGACTCCATTGATTGCACATGGGGTCTGGCAAGGAACCATTACACAGGAACAGTCTGGCTCAGAAGGTTTTGGTTACGACCCTGTTTTTTATATTGCCTCGCACCAATGCACTGCTGCTCAGCTTAGTAGAGAACAAAAACAAGCAATAAGTCACCGAGGTATAGCGCTTCGCAAACTTATCGAAGGGTTTAAATCAACAGCATGATAACTACCCTTCCGCCGCTTAGTTTATATATTCACATTCCCTGGTGTGTGCAGAAGTGTCCTTACTGCGACTTTAATTCTCATGCGCAGCCAGAAGTCATTCCAGAAGCAAATTATATTAATTGTTTATTGGACGACTTGCGCGCAGATCAACATTTCGCCCAAGGTCGTGAAATCGTTAGCATATTTATTGGTGGTGGCACACCCAGCTTATTCAGCGCTGAAGGGATTGAAAGGTTGCTGCAAGGCGTAGCTAGCATTATACCGTTTGCAGCTGATATAGAGATTACGCTGGAAGCAAACCCAGGCACTTTTGAACAAAAGCGGTTTAGCGGATTTAACAAAGCTGGGGTAAATAGGCTTTCTGTTGGAGTACAAAGTCTACAACAACATCATTTACAAAAGCTTGGGCGTATTCATAACCCTACTCAAGCTATAGAAGCGGCTAAGCATGCTGGTCAAATTGGTTTGAAAAGCTTTAATTTAGACCTTATGCATGGCTTGCCTAACCAAACAGCAGAGGAAGCGCTAGACGATCTAACACGCATTATTGAGCTAGATCCACCGCATATCTCGTGGTACCAACTGACTATCGAGCCCAATACGCTGTTTGCCAGCAAGCCTCCAACACTACCTAATGACGACGCGCTTTGGGATATTTACCAACAAGGGCACGAAAAATTAACAGCAGCAGGGTATGTGCAATATGAAGTGAGCGCATATAGCAAGCCGCACCATCAGTCGCGCCATAATCGGAATTATTGGGAATTCGGAGACTACATCGGCATTGGCTGCGGTGCTCATGGAAAAATCACCAACCTAGAAACACAAAGCATTCTTCGTACCGAAAAGGTGAAGCACCCACGCGGTTATATGGACTTAACTCGCTCCTTTCTCTACAAAAGTTGGGAAGTGGAAATCCAAGATTTGGCGTTTGAATATTTCATGAACCGCTTTCGCCTAATGGCAGAAGCCCCGAAACAAGAATTTGATAACCGCACAGGGTTGAAAACGGACGTTGCTCAGAAGCTATTAGAGAACTCCATTGCGCAGGGTTTGATTGTTGAGAGTGCAGAAGGTTGGCAACCAAGTGAACTTGGCCGCCTCCATCTGAATAAAGTTCTTGCAGACTTGCTACCCGAAAATTAGATAGCGCGGAACTTCATGTCCCAAACGCCGTGCCCTAGTTTCTGACCGCGCTTTTCAAATTTAGTCAGCGGGCGTTCTTCCGGGCGAGGAATGAACGTATTGTCTGGCGAAGTATTTTCAAACTGCGACAACGGGTTTAATACTTCAAGAATATGCTCTGCATAATTCTCCCAGTCGGTCGCGATATGTAATATGCCGTTAGGCTTCATCTTTTTATGCAACAGTTCAACGAATTCCGTGCGAATTAAGCGACGCTTGTGGTGACGCTTCTTATGCCACGGATCAGGGAAAAAGATTTGAACACGCTCGAGTGAATGGTCGTCTAGCCATTTTTCAAGCACCTCAACAGCGTCAAATTCAGCCACTCGCAAATTTTCAACGCCCTGCGCACCAGCTTCCATAAGGCACGCCCCTACTCCAGGACGATGGACTTCGATGCCAATGTAATTACGTTCAGGGTCCGCCGCTGCCATTTGTACAAGCGAATGCCCCATACCAAAGCCAATTTCCAAAACTACCGGAGCTTCGCGGCGGAATAATGCGCTAAGGTCTATAGTACCTTCTGCGGGTTCTTCAATACCCCACTTCGGCCAATAATTCTCAAGCGCGACAGCTTGCCCCTTGGTTAAACGACCTTCTCTTTTCACAAAGCTACGAATTCTACGCATGTAAGTTTCTTTGCTTTGTTGATTGTCATTTTGCTGTTCTGTCATCGCTTCTAGACCTGTTACACTGTGGGCCGCTAATTATCCAATCTTAGAGACAAAAAACAAGCAGATGATCACCGAAGATCAGTTCCAACAGAAAGTAATTGCGTATCAACAACAACATGGGCGTCATGATTTACCCTGGCAAGTGCCAGCCAGTCCTTATCGTGTTCTGGTAAGCGAAATCATGTTGCAGCAAACCCAAGTAAAAACGGTGATCCCATACTTTAACCGTTGGATGGAGTCATTCCCTACCATTCAGGCTTTGGCAGATGCGTCCGAAGAGCAAGTAATGGCCCACTGGCAAGGGCTGGGTTACTACCGTCGCGCTAGAAATTTAAAAAAAGCAGCCCAATATATTGCTGAAGAACTAAACGGTGAGTTTCCAAGAGAGCTAGAAGATATACAGAGCATTCCAGGGGTGGGACGTTACACGGCGGGAGCCATTCGCTCTTTCGCGTTTAACCAATGGGGCCCGATCGTAGACGGTAACGTTCGCCGTTTATTTACAAGGCTGTTTGCAATTGAGGGTGTACCCACGCAAAGCAAAGTAGATAAACAGCTATGGGACATCTCTGAGCGGCTCACTCCCACAGAAAACAACAGAGTATTTGCTCAAGGGTTATTAGACATTGGCGCAGAAGTTTGTAAACCGAAGAACCCACAGTGTACAAACTGCCCCTTTAGCTCTGATTGCGAAGCTCGGTTAACCGGCCGTGAGCTCGAACTTCCAACGAAGAAGCCTAAGAAAACTGCGCCCGTTCGCGAATATCATTTTGTTTGTCAGCTAGAGCAGGACCAATTAGTTCTAGAGAAGCGTCCTCCCACAGGCATTTGGTCTTCATTATGGATGCTTCCGCAGTTAGAACGTGCGCCACAAGAATTAGAATGTAAATTTGAATTCGAACACACTTTCACCCACTTTAAAATGAAAGGTAAAGTTTGGTATGGAAGCATACCGGAAACTAATAGCCACGAAGTGCAAGAAGCGACTAGAAAAGGTTTTAAAGAAGAGCATGTCGAACAACTTGGAATACCTGCGCCTTTGAAGAAGCATTTTCAAGCTATAATGAGCGTCTTGAAGAGCTGAACAAAGACTAAAACCAAGCATAAATAGACTAAATACCACCTATAAACATAGCGAATAGAAATTAAATACTGAATATTTATTTTGAAACACACTGAATTTACAACATAAGGTTTATCCATGAGCAGAACGGTTTATTGCCAATATTTGAAAAAAGAAGCACCAGCTATGGCTTTTCAGCTGTATCCAGGAGAACTTGGCAAGAAGATTTTTGACAACATATCTCAGGAAGCGTGGACTCAATGGCAGCAAAAGCAGACCATGCTTATCAATGAGAAGCGGCTGAACCTGATGGACCCGGAAACCCGCGCGTACTTAGAAAAAGAAATGGTCGGATTTTTGTTCGAAGGTAAAGATATCGAAATTGAGGGCTACACACCGCCTGCAAAAGACAGTTAAATATATTAGCAGAAATATTTTTATGTTCCTTTATGCATAAATATGCATCTTTATGCAAAAATAAAGTGCATAAATGAATAACAGAGGCCTTGGGCTCATGGTTGGACGGCCTCAGTTGTGCTAAACTTTCGGCTCTTTCGAGATTCACAGGGAGTTTTTCATGAAGATACCTACCTGGCGAAGAGCAGTCATAAAAGTCGGCAGTGCTCTCATCGCGCCAGATGGTAATGGCTGCAGTTCAAAATATTTGCTAGCAATTGCACGCTTTATCAACGAATGCCGTGAACGTGGTCAAGAAATTGTACTAGTTTCATCGGGCTCAGTAGCCGCCGGAAGGCACCACTTCAAATTCGACGAAAACAAACCTATCCCCGTTGTACTGAAAAAGGCAATGGCTGCGGTAGGACAAACTCAAGTTATGGAAAGTTGGTCGCGCTTTTTCGATTTCCCAAGCGCCCAAGTTCTCATGACTCACGACGACCTTCGCGATCGCGAGCGTTACATTAGTATTCGCAACAGTGTTAATACCCTGCTAGAGCAAGGAATTATGCCTATTGCGAACGAAAACGACGCATTAGCGACCGACGACTTGAAGGTCGGCGACAACGATAACTTAGCTGCCATGGTTGCAACCGTGGTAGACGCAGACGCTCTCTTTATTTGTTCCGATATCGATGGTCTTTACGACAAAGACCCAAATAAACATAGCGATGCTACGTTGATGCCTGAAGTTGAAACCATTAACCAAAGCATTTACGACCTTGCGGGCGGCTCAGCGAGCGCAGTTGGCACAGGTGGTATGAGAACTAAGGTTGAGGCTGCAGAAAAGGCAACAGCGCACGGTATAGACACTTATATTCTCAATGGCCGTAAAGGAACTAAGTTTGAAGTTCTACTACGCAACGAGAACCCAGGTACGCTATTCCGTGCCAAAGAAAACCCGCTTAGTAATAAGAAGCACTGGCTTCGCCACACCTTGATTGCACAAGGTGAACTAATGGTTAATTCCCGTACTGTGGAAGCCATTAGAAAAGAAGGTGCGTCTTTACTTACGTCGGGTATCGTCGACATTCAGGGTAACTTTGATCGCGGCGATGCAGTATTGGTTCGCAATGCAGAAAACACCGAAACGATCGCTAAGGGAATTTGTCGGTACAGTTCCCATGAACTCCTTCACCTGAAAGGACAGACCGGCAGTAAAATCGCTGAAACATATGGGTATAGCCCAATCAGCGAAGTCATTCACCGCGACGATTTGATGTTATGGGGTAAATTATGAGTCAAGAACTAGCTACTGAAATTTCAAAACGCGCTGCTAAAGCGGCGCGCACAATTGCCACTCTTTCAACTGCTGAAAAAAATGCAGCGTTGCAAAAAATGGCAGACACCATTAGAAAACATACCGACGCTATTCTTGCTGCAAACGAGCAAGACCTAGCTGCAGGTAAAGAAAAAGGCTTAGACGACGCCATGATGGACCGTCTAGCTTTAGATGCCGGCCGCGTAAACGACATGGCGTCTGCAATCGAAGAAATCATCGAATTACCTGATCCTGTCGGTGAGTCTTACTTGCTAGAAGAACGTCCCAACGGCATGCGCGTAGACAAAATGCGTATTCCACTCGGTGTTATTTGCATGATTTACGAAGCACGTCCGAACGTAACTGCAGACGCAGGCGCACTGTGCTTTAAATCAGGGAATGCAGTTATTCTTCGCTGTGGCCGTGAAGCTATCGGTACCAGTAAAGTTATTGCCGAAGCAATGCACGACGCATTAGAAGCTTCAGGTATCGACAAAGACGTACTTACCGTAGTACCTACACCAGACCGCGAACTTATGGCCGATTTACTTCGCCAAAGTGAGTACATCGACCTAGTTATTCCACGCGGCGGTGAAGGTCTAATTCACTACGTAAGTGACAACAGTAAGATTCCGGTTATTCAACACTACAAAGGTGTATGCCACCTGTATGTAGACAAAGACGCAGACTTAGACAAAGCTCTAGCGCTTCTTCTTAACGGTAAAACACAGCGTACAGGCGTGTGTAATGCCCTAGAAGGCTTGCTAGTTCATTCTGAGGTTGCTGACAAGTTCTTGCCTATGGCGGCAAAAGCACTGGCCGAGAAAAACGTGAAAATTCACGCGTGCAGCAAGTCTTTGCCGCACTTTGAAGGTGCTGAACTGATTGCCGACGAAGACTTCGGCGAAGAATACTTAGCATTAGAAATTGCGATTCGTACCGTGAAAGATTACGACCATGCTATTGAACACATCGAGAAGTTCTCGAGTGGTCATACAGACGTGATCTGCACAGAGAACGAAAAAACGGCGAAGCGTTTCATTGCCCAGGTAGATTCAGCGGTAACCATGTGGAACACCTCTTCACGTTTCTCTGACGGTGGTCAATTGGGGCTAGGTGCAGAAATTGGTATCTCAACCAGTAAACTACACGCTTATGGGCCTATGGGACTGCAATCGCTAACCACTGAGAAATTTGTGGTAACAGGAACTGGTCAAATTAGAGAATAATTGGCTATGTGTCTTGACAGCAGGCGTTAAAAACCGTTTAATACCGCCCGCTGTAAAATAAGCCCGGATAGCTCAGTCGGTAGAGCAGAGGATTGAAAATCCTCGTGTCGGTGGTTCGATTCCGCCTCCGGGCACCATATTCAAAAATGGGGTCAGAGCACTAAGTGCTCTGACCCCATTTTTTATGGTTTTCCAGAAGACGGATGAGAACCACTAAACACAAAAAAAGCAGCCCTAAGGCTGCTTTCTAAAATTTAGCTCGTTGAAAAGCTAGTCAAGACGCATTAAATCGCTTGGATATTCTCAGCTTGAGGACCTTTAGGGCCTTGAGTGATTGAGAAAGATACGCGTTGGCCTTCCGTCAATGTTTTAAAGCCTTCGCTAACAATCGCACTAAAGTGTGCAAATACGTCTGCTCCACCTTCTTGTTCGATGAAACCAAAACCTTTCGATTCATTAAACCACTTAACAACACCGTTTACTGTATTAGACATAATAACTTCCTGAAATTTAAAATATAAAAGTACGTCAATGAGGCATTCTCAGTGACGATAATTGAGGGGTAAAAAATGATACTTAAAACTTACAGGACGGAGGTATTGTTGCCTTGAAGACTAAAATGCTACGTAGTAATTTTTAAACTAACTGTTTCTATCCAACGCCACTAATCTACGCTATTTGAATATAAAGTCAACTTATAAAATTAAAAAACCTCATAAATATTAAATATAGCTTTATGGATTTTACCAAGAGCCTTGGACAACACGCGTAAAATGGCTATATCAAGATTCTAAAGTTGTCTCACTTAACACATAAAATCCTATTGCGAATAATTCTTAATTAATGTACCTTTCTCACACTTAAATAAAAATGATTCTTACTAATATTCTTTTTCGCATTAACTTAAATGAACTAAATGGGGTATATCATGCGTTTGAGCACGCTTTCCGCAGCAGTTTTAGCTGTTCTTTCGGCGCCAGCTTTAGCAGAGACTGACGACGATAATGACAATTCAGTTGTAGAACGTATTCAGATTATCGGTAGTCAAGAAGATGCACGAACCGTAGCTGGTTCGAGCGCTGTTATCGACGAAGAACAGATGGAAGTAGAAACGGTTACCGACATTCACCAAGTATTAAAAACGGTACCAGGTCTTTATATTCGTGAAGAAGACGGTTTTGGCTTGCGTCCTAACATTGGCGTTCGGGCTGCAACTGCTGGGCGTGTAAGTAAGGTTACATTACTTGAAGACGGCGTAATGATGGCGCCAGCTCCTTACTCTAACCCTGCGGCGTACTACTTCCCTACCGCTTTTCGCATGAACTCTATTGAAATTCTAAAAGGCGCTCCAATGCTACGCTATGGGCCGCAAACTACAGGCGGTGTGCTCAACTTAGTTACAACACCAATCCCTGAATCTTTTGGTGGTCAAGTTCTTACTCAGTTTGGTGACTTTGGTACACACGAAACTCATGCTTTTGTTGGCGACTACAACGGCACTTTTGGCTACCTACTTGAGACTTCTCAGCGAGACAGCCAAGGCTTTAAAGAAATTGATCGCTCTAACCGCGACAGTGGTTTCGCAATTGAAGACTACGTTGCTAAGTTCCTTTGGACTGGCGACCGTCAAAGTTTACTTGTAAAGCTGCAATATTCTGAAGAAACATCGAATGAGACTTATGCTGGGTTAACGGACGCCGACTTCGCAGAGAATCCTAATCGTCGCTATGGTTTGTCGAGCATTGACCAAATGACCAACCACCACGACAGCATTAACATTCATTACGACTATCAGCTTTCGGACATGATTACGCTGGGCGCGACTGTTTATAGCAACAATTTTCACAGAGACTGGTTTAAAGCCGGTGTTGTAAATGGTTTAGTTTCAGCTGCTAACCAAGGTGACGCAAACGCTCAGGCTATTCTTGACGGCGCGGTTGATCTTGAAGACATTACCTACACGCATGGTAACCGTGCTTACGGTTCACAAGGTATTGAACTTCACTCTGAAATAGCTCTTGCCGACCATGCAATTGAAGTGGGCATGCGCAGTCATGAAGACGACATGAACCGCTACCAATTGAAAGAGGTTTATGACCAAATCAACGGCAGCTTAGTGTTCGATTCATTTATTCAGCCAACCGGCGGCGACAACCGTATTGAACGCGCAGAAGCCTTAAGTTTTTGGATTACTGATCAGTGGCAAGTTTCTGAAGATTTGAACCTTAACCTTGCGCTTCGTTACGAAGACGTTGATTCTTCGCGCCGACAGTTTGCAACTCCAGAGCGCACGGACACGCCAAGCTTCCGTTCAAACAGTTCTGACTTGTGGTTGCCTGGAGCTTCATTTACTTATGACGTAAATGACAACTGGCAGGTGCTAGCAGGAGCTCATAAAGGGTTCTCTCCTCTAGGTGGTGGTGCAACCGCTAACCAAGAGCCGGAAACAAGCTTAAACTATGAAGCTGGTGTACGTTACAGACAAGACGCTTGGTTCGTTGAAGCTATCGGTTTCTATAGCGACTTCAGTGACACCACGCAACTTTGCTCGATTGCAAATCCTTGTGACAACGGAGCCGAGTCGGGTACTTATGTGTTAGGTGAGTCTGTTGTTTCTGGTTTGGAGTTACAAGTTAGCAATACGTTTGCAGCAGGCGACTACTTAATTCCTGTTGACCTCAGCTACACGTACACGCAAGCCGAGATCAGTGAAAACAATGCAGTAACAGGTCTTATGGACGGCGACGTACTTAACGATGTTCCAGAAAATACATTGTCGCTACGTGTAACCTTCGATAACAACAAAGGTTGGTTGAACTACGTTGTGGTGAAGTATATCGACGAAATGTGTGTCTCGGTAGGTTGCAACCGCAACAACGACCCGAGCGCGCGCACAGAGTCTTTAGTAACAGCAGACTTAGTAAGCCGTTACGAGCTGTCACGCGACATGACCGTTTACTTCAAACTTGAAAACGTATTTGACGAACAAGTCATTATCGCTCGTTCACCGCATGGTGCACGTCCAAACAAACCACAAACAGCGATGTTTGGTCTGCAATATAATTTCTAATAAGTGCTAAAACGAAAAGCGGTCAGGTGATTAAATCACCTGACCCCTTTTTTTATTTAAGAATGTTATGAGGTGCTCGGAATAAGATTCAAACGAACCGCTTCCGGTAGAACGCCAACAACTTTATTTCGTACGTTGTGCCAATACACCGAGAGCAACAGTAGCGAACCACCAACAACAAGAATAGTAAGTGCATAATTTAAACTCACTATACCGAAGTCACTTAGCAGAGAAGAAAACGCATAAATAACGTAAGCCAATGCAGACACCATTAAGGCTCTGCGGTCTACTGCAAGAGATATAAAGGCGAGAATGCCATAAGTCACAAGCACCAAAGCAGCCTGCAACAAAGAGATACCTTGATAGTCGCCCACTTCAATAAATTGAAAGACCGAATGCACAAGAAGTGGTGAAGCCAGTAAATGCAACCAAAACGCTACGTCTGACTTACGCGTAACCCGTTTTAAGTCTTGCGAATCCCAATACATGGCAAAGATAAATACAGCCAGTCCCAGCACAAAAGTAAGCACATGCAGCCACTCTTCAATTCCTGGAGCAATAGCGATTGCCAAACTGATCAGTAAACCAACACCAGCAGCAGCCAGCGCCGCTACCGTAATAGGCACTCGAAAACGAAGCCAATGTCCGTATGACGCAATTATCGATAAACCACAAGCTAAAACAATCGAGTAATGTTTGTGGGAGATAAGCTCAGCACCCGCGTAAAAAATACTAACCACAAAAGCGAACATCAGCACAATCGCGGGTAACGCCATGTGACGCTTGTTAATAAAGTACTCGCCTAACCCCCAAGCCAAGCCTGCGGCAGCCAAGCCACCCACAACTTCATCGACCTGCTGGCCGATCATTGAGACCGCGATGATGGTTAAAACACACGCGATAACGACGAATATGTCGTTAAACCCGGAAACTAAACGGAACTGTTCTTCGTCTGCGATATTAAGATCAGTATTTTCCTGGGGCTTGTTCACCCATTCCTTGAAAGCATCGACCTGTTCGTGTTTAAAAACGCCAGCTTCCGCCGCGTTTTGTAAATCTTGATCACTGTACATAGTGAATCTCCACTTCAGCCATACCCTAGCTAACCTTCAAAGTAAGCCGAAAATATGACGAGCTCAAGTGAATTTACCGACTAAATTGTTTCAAAAATATACAGATTGGGAGGCAAAGAGGAGCTCAATGGCTCCTCTTTTTATATGTTTACAGGTTGGTGTCTAAGAAGTTTAACAGTGCCGCCCAAGAAGCTCTGTCGGCTTCGAGTAGATAGTCACCGCTCCATGGAACAGTGAAAGAGTGGCGAGCACCACCATAAATATGTGCTTCATGCTGAACACTTTGTGCCTCTAACCCGTCTAACAAGGCCGCGACGTCTGACATACCTGACACGGGATCTGCTGAGCCATGTAAAATAATAACCGGGGCGTCTACAGACTCATAATTTTGCCCTTCTGGAAGATTTAACCCGCCATGGAAGGATGCATAGCCATTTAATCCAGCTCCCGCTCTTGCCATTTCAAGGACAGCTGCACCGCCGAAGCAATAACCCATGGCAACGATGTTTTCTGTGCCACCCGGAATATGTGCAACTTCGTTCATTGCTCCCATCAGTCGTTGGCGAAATAATTCCCTATTTTGGTACATTTCTGTCGCGCGTTCACGGTTCTCGTCCATGCTCGTCGGTTGGTTGTCCTTTCCATACACATCAACCGCAAAAGCAGTATAGCCAAGTGCAGCTAACTGCTCTGCTCTGCCTTCTTCGTAGTCGTTCGGACCATCCCAGTCATGCACGATTAAAACTGTGCCTAGAGAGCGCTCCAAACGAGAGTTCCATGCTACGTAGCCACGCATAACCTCATTGCCGACTCTGTATTCATGGTAGCTCGTTTCTATTTTTGCAAAAGCAGGAACGCAAAACGTACCTATAATCACTGCTAACAATAATGATCGCATTTTCATCTCCTTTAGTTGTATGAATGCGAAAACAACACTGTGCTTACGTGTTGCTACTGCTATTTGGATTAAATACCACTTCCCAAAGGTGTCCGTCTAAGTCCATAAAAACTCCTCCGTATCCACCCCAAGGAAACTCCGCGGCCTCTTTGGTTAATGTAGCTCCTGCTTTCAGTGCTGAAGCAATAACTTGGTCAACTTTCTCCGTTGAACCGACATTGTGAGCAAGTAATAAACCAGACGAGTTCGGTGAGCCCAAGGGGACGCCGCATTGGCGCGCTAAACTCTCTCTTGGCCACAAAGCCAAAGTTAAATCTGTGTTTACTTTAAAAAAAGCCACAGCTCCGTCATTGAATTCTTCTCCGATAATACCTTTGGTCTTCAACCCAAGCACTTTTTGATAAAACTCAACAGCACGTTTTAAGTCTGAAACACCCAACGTAATATAGCTAATTGTAGCTTCCATAAAACATCCCAAAAAAATTCAAAAAAGTTAAATGATAATAATTGTCATTTAGAAAGATATGCTTTAGACTCTACTCAATCTTAAAGAAGGAGTTTAACGCTGTTATGAAACCCATTTTTAAAATCATTTTAGCAGTCCTTATCATTGCAGGACTCATCCTTACTCTAAAACCTAATAATAACGAGGAAAGCAGTGTAAATATCTACTCTTCTCGTAAAGAAAGTCTTATTAAACCGCTTCTTGAAAAGTTCACTGAAGAAACAGGAATTCAAGTTAACTTGGTTACCGGCTCTGGCGACGGTTTATTAACTCGCTTACAAAACGAAGGCGAGAATAGCCCAGCCGACTTGTTCTTGACTGTAGACGCAGGTGCGTTACACCGCGCTAAAAGTGCCAGTCTATTCCAGCCAGTGGACTCTCGCGTATTAAACGCTAACGTACCTGCACATTTGCAAGACGCCGACCAGCAATGGTTCGGACTTAGCATGCGCGCTCGTACCATTTTCTATTCAAACGAACGCGTAGAGCCTAGCGAACTTTCAACCTATATGGATTTAGCTGACGAAAAGTGGCGTAACCGTATTTGTATTCGCTCTTCAGACAACCTTTATAACCAGTCTTTGGTAGCGTCTTTAATTGCGCACCACGGTGAAGCAGCGACAGAAGAATGGGCTCGTGGCCTAGTAGCTAACTTCGCTCGCGAACCAGTAGGCGGTGACCGCGACCAAATTCATGCCGTTGCTTCAGGTCAATGCGACATTGCGATTGCTAACACCTACTACTTCGGCGGTATGACAGCTTCTGACGAAGCTGCTAATCAAGAAACAGTGTCTAAAGTGAACGTATTCTGGCCTTCTCAAAGCGAACAAGGTGTTCACGTGAATGTGAGTGGTATTGGCTTACTACAACACGCTTCTAACCCAGACGAAGCTATTCAACTCATGGAGTTCTTAGTGAGTGAAGAGTCACAAGCTTGGTATGCAGAAGCAAACCAAGAGTACCCAGTACGCCCGGGTACAGACCGCAGCGAAATCCTTACTAGTTGGGGTGATTTCGAAGCTGACACTCTATCAATGAGCGTACTAGGCGAAAATAATGCTGCGGCAGTTCGCTTAATGAACCGTGCAGGTTGGCGTTAAGCGTTAATGTCTCCGGCACGTAGTTCAGCCTATTTGTTGCATAAAAGCCTGCGAGAGCGGGCTTTTTCTGCTTTCAGAAAGGCAAGTTCACCGCTACTCGCGACCTTTGTGTGTTTGCCATTGTTGGTGGTTATTGCCGCTTTCTTTATCGGACTAACCGGTGAAGAACAAAGGCAAACGCTCTCTCACTTATGGGAGTTTGTGATTGCCGAGTATGTATGGCACACCATTGTCATGATGGTCGGTGTAGGTGTTCTTGTTACTCTATTGGGCGTAAGTACAGCTTGGTTAACCACCGCATGCGAATTTAAAGGCGTGCGCTGGCTGCGCTGGGCATTGTTGTTGCCACTCGCCATGCCTGCGTACATTACCGCATACACGTACAGCGGAATGCTAAGTTATGAAGGGATTGTTCAGCGAACACTAAGAGACATATTTAACTGGTCTTACGGCGACTATTATTTCCCAGAAGTGCGTTCAATCACCGGCGCTATTCTAGTCTTAAGTTTTGTACTCTTTCCTTATGTATATCTCATTACACGAGCTGCGTTTCTTGAACAGTCCCGCGCTGCCATTGAAGCAAGCCGAGTTTTGGGCTTATCTCCATGGAAAAGTTTTTGGCGTGTTGCCCTTCCAATGGCCCGCCCTGCGATTGCCACAGGCTTAACGCTTGCACTGATGGAAACTTTAGCCGACTACGGCACAGTTCATTTTTATGGCGTAACCACATTTACCACGGGTATTTTTAGAACATGGTACGGCATGGGAGATCCTCTCGGAGCATTGCAACTTTCCAGCATACTATTGTCTGCCATTATTATCCTGATGGTTCTCGAGCGTATATCTAGAAAGCAGTCTCAGTATCATAATGGAACTAAAGGCTCACAGCCGGCAAGACCGTTTAAACTAAGTCGAGGCAAAAGCATTGCTGCGTTTCTAGTGTGCTTTATTCCTATTGCGATTGGCTTTGTCTTTCCTGCATTACAATTAATATCTTGGTCTTATGATCAGGTCGAAACTTGGCTAAGCCCAGATTTTCATGAACTAGTGAAGAATAGTATTGCCTTAGCGTTACTCGCGTCGTCTATTACCGTCATGGTTGCGCTCTGGTTTTGTTATGGCAAGCGCCAATTAAAAACCACCTGGACACGCATAAGTGTGAACCTGGCTTCTACCGGCTACGCAGTGCCCGGCGTTATCGTTGCGGTGGGTATTATTGTGCCCTTCGCTTGGTTCGATAGACAAATCATTAGCGCCTCAGAATTTTTGTTCGGTATAAATCCAGGTCTTATCTTTTCTGGCACCATCATATCGGTCTTATTTGCGTACTTAGTGCGCTTCTTGTCAGTGTCTATTCAAACCATAGACAGCGGGTTAGCCCAAATCAGTCCTGCGATGGACGAGTCTGGCCGAATATTAGGTTTGAGCTCTACTCAAGTACTTGGCCGCATTCATTTCCCTCTATTAAAAACTAGTTTAATGACCGCCGGCATATTGGTTTTTGTCGACGTGTTAAAAGAGCTTCCTGCAACGCTTATTCTACGCCCTTTCAATTTTAATACATTGGCTGTTCGCGCATATGAGATGGCAGGCGACGAAAGACTTGCACAAGCAGGTCCAGCAGCTTTAATGATTGTGGTTGCGGGCTTAGTTCCTGTAATATTGCTCAGCCGAGCCATTCAAGCTAGGCATCAAAGCTATCTCAATATGAAAACACCACCGCAGAAAGCCGAGGAAATCTATGAGCCTGTTAACGCTTAACCAAATAAAGGTCAGTTTTGGTGAGCAAGTCATTGTCGACTCAGTAGACTTTTCTCTAGAGGAAGGCGATATCGGCTGCCTGTTGGGCCCTTCCGGCTGTGGTAAAACAACACTGTTAAGAGCTATTGCAGGGTTTGAGCCTGTACAAAGTGGAAGCATAACGCTTGCAGACAAGCTTATGAGTTCACCTGCTCAACTCGTACCGCCAGAAAAACGTGAAATTGGTATGGTGTTTCAAGACTTTGCACTTTTCCCACACTTGAACGTAGGTGAGAACATTAGCTTTGGCCTGCACAAGTGGAGTACAGGCGAAAAGTCACAAAGGGTAAAGCAGCTTTTAGAATACGTAGGGCTTGAAGGTTACGAAAACAGATTTCCTCATCAACTCTCTGGAGGTCAACAGCAGCGCATAGCGCTAGCTCGAGCGTTAGCGCCACAACCGAAGCTGCTGTTGCTCGACGAACCATTCTCGAGTCTAGATGCGGAATTAAGAGAGTCTCTAGCGACCGATGTTCGCCAACTTCTTAAAAAAGAAAAAATAACAGCACTACTGGTGACTCATGACCAGCAAGAAGCATTCGCGATGGCTGACAAAGCAGGAGTAATGTACCACGGCAAAATGCTGCAATGGGACACACCTTATGGTTTGTATCATGAACCTGCACATCACTTGGTTGCCGACTTCATAGGTCATGGAGTGCTTATTAGAGGCTCGGTGATCGAAGACAACAAGGTGTCTACACCTTTAGGTGAGTTAAACGGCGAAGGTATTTCGATTAATAGTGAAGGCGAGATGGTAGAAATATTGGTTCGCCCAGACGACATTATTATCGACGACTCCAGCGCTCGGAGAAGCACAGTTATTAGCAAAGGCTTCCGAGGAGCTCACTATCTCTACACTGTTGAGCTTGAAGACGGTAGTCAATTGCTATGTATGGCACCTTCGCATCATCAATACGAACTTGGAAGTGAGGTTGGCCTAAGACTTAACTTAGACCACCTCGTCGTTTTTCCTGCCGGTTACTGCGAACTTTAAGAGCGAACTTTAACAGCGAGCTTTAAAGCCCATATCTAGCGACTATTTCCGCATAGGTTCCGTTTGCATGAACCACAGCAAGCTCACGATTAAACTCCTCTATGAGTTCTTCGTTCACACTTTCCCTAGAAAACATTGCAAAAATAGGTGACGCAACGGTATTAATATGGCTTTCCGTCACATATTCCGAGAGACCTTTCCGGCGTATCATAGACAGCCCTACGCGTTCATCTTCTAAGATACCGTCGACATCTTGGTCAATAAGCCTCGCTAGGTTCAATTCGCTAATCATCGCTCCGCTGATCTGTTCTTGATAGTTCGCACTCTCAGTAATCGCTTGTACGCTATCACCATAGTAATACTGGTTAACTATACCGAGCTTGTAACCTGCATCAACGAAGTCACCCAAAGTCTCAAAGTCGGCATACCTATGTTGTTCACCTTGCCTCACAAACAAGGCGAACGACTCCTCACGGTACATATTAGAGAAGTAAGCATAAGACTCACGCTCTTCTGTTTTTGAAGCTCCTACTAGCATGTCGATGGTTCCTTCCTCGACGCCTTGTAAAAGCTCCAACCAAGTAGCTTGAACATACTCTAACTCACATCCCATTGCTTGAGTTACATGGCGCGCCAGTTCGATGTCAATTCCCATGACTTCATTGCCAACATCCATGTACTGATAGGGCTCCCAAGCGTCGAAACCCAGCCTCAACGAGCATGTTGGTATCTCCACTTGAGGTGTAGCTTGGTTTTCAACTTGAGTTTGGGGCATTTCTGGTGTCTGTGCCGGACACCCGACAAGTACTGCAACACACATGACGAGCAAAATATGGATTTTCATAACGGCTCCTACGTGCTGTAGATTTCACCAATAAGTATAGCTGAACATATATTTATCTGTGTTAGTCTTAGAATTAACGATAAAACGCCTCGTAGTTTTAGGCACAAACATTTAGCTAGGGGCCCTGCATGACCGCTACATTAGACGTTAGTACCGAACTCAAACTTGTAAAACGCCTCAATGAAATTGGCATTGCACTTTCCGCTGAAAGTGACGAAGTGAAACTACTCGAGTTAATCCTAAGCAGTACGCGCGACTTAACGTCGGCAGACGGCGGAACGCTCTATATTGTTAAAGACGACGAAGACGCGAAAAGTAAAGTACTTCAGTTCAAGTTAGTACAAAACGATACGCTTGGCGTTAAGCTGGGAGGTACTGGCGACCCCATAGATAATCGTTTCCCAGATTTACCATGCTATCTAGAGTCTGGCGAAGCTAACAACAAGATGGTAGCCGTTCATGCTGTTGTGTCGGAACAAACTATTAATATTGCCGACGCATACGAAGAAGAAGGTTTCGACTTTTCTGGCACAAAGAAGTTTGATGAAACAACAGGTTATCGCTCTAAGTCGATGCTCGTAGTTCCCATGCGGAACCATGAAAATGAAGTCATTGCAGCCATTCAACTTTTAAATAAGCAAGACGACAAAGGCAACACCATTACCTTTGACGAAGAAGACTTAGAGCTAGTTTCTAGCTTAGCTTCTCAAGCAGCAATTGCACTGACCAACAGACGACTCATTGATGACCTACATCACCTTTTTGACAGCTTCACTCAAGTTATCGCAAGCGCTATCGACGCCAAATCACCGCAAACAGGCGCGCACTGTCGACGGGTACCCGACGCCACAATCATGATTGCTGAAGCTGCCAGTGGCTCCGATTTCCCTGGCATTGAAGGCTTTGAAATGTCTGAAGAGGAAATGTATGAGTTACGCACAGCGGCCTGGATGCACGACTGCGGCAAAATTGTAACTCCACCACATGTTGTTGAGAAGTCGACCAAACTAGAAACCATAAATGACAGAATTCACGCAGTAGAAGCTCGTTTAGAGCGCATTCGCATGGAGTACAAAGTGAAAGCGCTGGAAGCAAAAGCGAATAACCAACCCGAGCCTGAAGCCTGTAAAACCTATAACGATGCCTTTTTTAAAGACACGCTAGCGTTCTTGAGGACGTGCAATAAAGGCTCCGAGTTTACTGAAGAAAAAGATTTAAGCCGGTTACAAGAGCTTAGTGAGCTTTACTACACCGACATTGAGGGACAGAAACACCCGTTAATCACCCCAAATGAACTTGAAAACCTGAGCATCAGACGCGGGACTCTAACCGACGAAGAGCGGCAGATCATGGAAGATCACATGGTACATACCATTAACATGCTCAGTAAACTTCCATTTCCGAAACATCTGCGCCGTGTACCTGAGTTTGCTGGCGGTCACCACGAGCGAATGGACGGTTCAGGCTACCCATTAGGGCTAACTCGAGAACAAATGTCGGTGCCTGCCAGAATTATGGGCATTGCCGATGTGTTCGAGGCTTTAACCGCCCCTGAACGCACATATAAGAAGCCTATGCCTCTCTCGCAAACACTGAATATTATGTCGAATATGGTATTAAACAGTCATCTTGACCCTGACTTGTTTAAGATGTTTGTCGAGAAAAAGGTGTACTTGCGCTACGCTGAAAAGTACTTAACACCAGAACAAATTGATGACGTTGCTGTAGATGAAATTCTCGGCAAGCTCGCCTAAAGCATAAGGATTTTTCGATGTTTAATATTGATGTCTTGGGATGTAGCGGTGGTGTTGGAGGCTCTTCTGGAAGTACCTGTTTAAGGGTGCACCCTTCAATTTTAATCGACGCTGGTAGTGGTTTGGCAGAGCTTTCCATAAAAGAAATGCGAGCTATACGTCACATTTTTATTACCCATGCCCACATGGACCATATTTGTCATTTACCCACCTTTCTTTCGAACTTATTCGATGAAGTGCCCTACCCCATAAAGGTTTATGCGCAACAAGAAACCATTGATGTTTTAAAGGAGCATATTTTCAACTGGAAAATATGGCCAGACTTTTTAAAACTGCCTGATGAAGCCGACCCTATTCTTGAGTTTGTTCCCTTATCCGCTAAACAAACTGTAACGCTTGAGGGAATTTCATTTACACCTTTCGAAGTTGAGCACACTGTTCCTACATTTGCATATAGTGTGCAAGACCAAGATCAGCACTTCGTATTTTCTGCTGACACAAAGCTAAGCCAAGCTGTGGTAGATAAGTTGAATAGCTTACCGCCTATGGACACGTTTATGGTGGAGTGCGCTTTTCCTGATCGTTACGAAGATTTGGCTGATGTTTCATGCCATCTCACGCCTAAGAACGTTTCTGCATTGCTTCAGAAATTAGAAACACCACCGAAAAACGTTTGGATTACGCATCTTAAGCCGGCTTATGAGTCAGAGTTACGCCAACTCTTCGCTAGTGATGAGCAGTTTAGCGGCTGGAACATTCTGGAATAACCGCTAGCATGGCTAAGATAAAAAAGCATGGAATAGGCTCTAGAACATTTCAGGCCACAATAAGTTTAATTATCTTATTTTGGGTTATTGGCGAGCAAGTTGGTGTGTGGTCTTCAAATGTTTTACAACGGTTAGAATGGCTCTCTTTTGACGAACGCGTTGTACAAACACTCGACGGAACCCACGACCCCGGTATCGTTATTGTCGATATCGACGAGAAAAGCTTACAGGAGTTTGGCCAATGGCCCTGGCCTAGAGCTTATGTGGCACGGCTGGTTTACGAACTATTTGAGAGTTACCAAATACAATTGCTTGGACTCGACGTGATTTTTGCAGAGCCAGAGTCAAACCTTCTAGCCACCCAGTGGCAGCAACTGCGACAAAGCTACCCGAACCTACCCGAGACTCCGTCTATTGCTAGCGGTGACGCGGTTTTAGGCAACGTTCTTATGAGTTATCCCACAGTGTCGGCGTTCTACTTCGACTCTTCATTGCAAGTCGGTTCTGGCGCCGAGTCACAAGGAGTGCTTCCACCTCCTCTGCAAGTCACCAACCCGAAGCAAGAGTGGCAGCAATTACCTTTGGTGCGCCCAACTCGTTTCAGCAGCAACAACGAAGAGGTACAACCGTTCGTAATGTCGGGAGGTTATTTTGACAACCCTCTTGTAGATGAAGACGGAGTGTTTAGACGTGTACCTCTTTTCCAGGTTTGGCAGGACGAACTTTACCCCAGTCTGCCTCTAGCCATGTTTTCCACTTTACTTGGACAGCCACCTGCAAATTTAGACATTTATGAGGGAGGAGGTCAGAAACATTTAGAAGGTGTTGATGTAGGTGGATTCTATTTCCCCACAGATCCACAAGGTGCGGTTCTTGTTCCTTGGTTTGGTACACGCGAACATTTCGATTATATATCTGCCTCTGATGTATTGTTTGGAGAAGTGCCCCAAGAGCAACTCGCGGGGAAAATTGTTTTATTGGGAACGTCTGCACCAGGTTTAATGGATTTAAGGTCTACCCCAGTAGGAGCTGTATTTCCCGGAGTAGAAATACATGCCAGTATTTTAGCTGGGATGCTGCAAATGAACTTCAAGTCAGAGCCCGGTTATAGCTTAGCCATTACGCTTATTGCGCTTCTTATCACGGGTCTACTTATGACTTGGTACTATCCGCGATTAAGCTCCGTAGCCCTACTCAGTATTAGCACGCTACTTACAGCTACACATCTAGGTGTCAATCTATACGCTTGGCAGCAAGGATTAGTATTACCACTGGCCTCTGGATTGCTGCTTCTGTTACTGCTAACCGGATGGCACTTATCCATGAACTTCTGGCGTGAGAGCCTGCAAAAAAGACAGGTTGCAGAACAATTTGGGCGCTACATTCCCCCAGAGCTCGTTACCGACATTGTAGCGTCTCCCGAAGCGCAAGATATGTTAGGGCAAGAAAAGGAGCTGACCGTTTTGTTCTCCGATGTCCGCGGATTTACTTCATTTTCTGAAAATATTCCCCCTGCCGAATTAACCGAAGTTATGAACCGGTTACTGACGCCTGTAACTAAGGCGATTCATAACAACAAGGGCACCATCGACAAATACATGGGTGACGCAGTAATGGCATTCTGGGGAGCCCCACTAAAAGACCAACAACACGCTATTCATGCCTTGGAAGGTGCGCTTGCTATGCAAGACGCATTAAAAGAAATTAACGACACTTTCGTACAAGAAGGTAAAAAGGCATTGGCGATGGGAATTGGCGTTCATACTGGGCTTATGAACGTCGGTAATATGGGCTCCGAGTTCCGCATGGCGTACACAGTGCTTGGCGACAACGTAAATTTAGGCTCAAGGCTAGAAGGCTTAACGAAAGGCTACGGTGTAGACATTCTGTTTAGCGAGAGCACCTTAGAGCACATCGAGAAATATGCTGAGGAACAATTCGTATATCGCAAAGTAGACCGAGTACGTGTTAAAGGCAGAGAAGCGCCTCTAACCATTTATGAGCTAATGGGTTATCAAGCAGATAGCCAAGCATCGCCAGCACAAGTAACGAGCTCGAATAAGGCATTGGCATGTTATGAACAAGGCCAGTTTAAAGAGGCTAAGCGACTGTTTAGGGAGCATTTAGAACAGTGGCCTAACGATAAACTAGCCAAATTGTATGTAGGACGATGCAAAGAATATATTGAAGAGCCACCGGGTGAAAACTGGGACGGCGTTTTCACCCACAAAACTAAATAACTTTATAGCGTTCGAGCCGCCGTAGCCACTACCACGAACCAAATTAGGTGCGTACCTGCGACAACAAAGGTAATGGGTTTTCTAAACCTTTCGTACCACGTTTGATTCACCATTTTTATGTCGTAGTTAAGCCATAGTAAATACACAGCAGCTAGAACAAGTAACGCGACCTTTTCATTCAGAAATGACACGCTAGCCCAAGCTACAATAGATGGCAGCATACAAATCAGTAGCGCGCCTTGAGGGCGTGGCAGGTTCTCTGTCATAGCTAACGCCCAATGAATACCGCCCAAAAAGGACAAAATAACCGCACTGTAAATAAGAAAAACCTGTAATAAAAAGTCAGGATATACATGAAAAGCCCCCAGCACAGCAGTCACAATAAACGGGACTAATCCGAACCATGCCAAGCGTGTTGCTTGTTGTACTAATGGGCTTTCCATATTCAATCCTAGGTTAATGAATTTGCTTGTATAACTGAAAACACTAGCCAGCCGATGTAACCCAAATAAATAGCTACGAAAGCCGAACCTTCTATACGATTAATGCGCGCTGGTCTTTGCGGTTGCCACGACTGAGGACGCCAAGAGAACGCAGCCATAATGAGTGTAAGAGCAAGCATTAATGTCCAGTCACGCAATAGGACTTCAGCTGCTACTGAAATAGGTTCAATTGCGCCAGCTATACCTACTACGGCCAATGTATTGAAAAGGTTTGAACCGATAAGGTTGCCTAAAGCTAAGTCATGTTCTTGCTTACGAATAGCCACCATAGCAGCTGCTAATTCAGGCAAAGAAGTGCCTAAAGCAACAATAGTTAAACCTATAATGAGGTCGTCGACTCCGAATGCGGTAGCAATTTCCACCGCGCCCCATACCAACACCCGAGAACTGATAATAAGCAGTACGAGACCAACCAAAAGCCATACAATAGCCATTTTTAAAGACAACGGATGCGCTTCTAATTCTTTGTCGGTGTCGGTACCAATAATGTCTTCGTTCTTTTGTTGTAATACCATCCACAACATTACAGCGACAAAAGCCACCAGCAAAACGACAGCGTCTAAACGGCTTATAGTGCCGTCTAAGATTTGATAGCCGGCCAATAAGGTTACTGCGATAAGCAACGGTATTTCTTTTCTTAATACCCCTGAACTCACAGTCATAGGAAGTAACGCAGCACTTAACCCTAAGACTAAACCAATATTGGTAATATTAGAGCCATACGCATTACCCAATGCCAAACCTGGATTACCGCTCGAGGCAGCAAATGCTGAAACGACCATTTCCGGCGCCGAGGTACCGAAGCCGATAACAATCATGCCGATGATTAAGGGCGAAACGCCTAGAATTTTTGATGTTCCTGCAGCACCTTCAATAAACTTGTCAGCACTCCACACCAAAACCGCCAATCCAATTACTAGAGCGACAATAGGTAACAGCATAAAATCTCCATAATTATTTTATGGCACACATGATACATGGCTCGGTGCCACAATGAGAAGTCTGATATGAAATTACCACGACATTGCTTATTACCTACGCTAGCTATGGAGCACGTTGCGGTATTCTGCTAATGTTTGAGCCTCTTTTTTGATTCAATACAGGAATGCTTTCATGTCTGATGTTTGGCTTGAGCGACGCTCGCAAGATGCACCGCAAAGACCGGGAGATTTAAGGAACCCATGGCAACGCGATCGCGCGCGAGTTCTTCACTCAGCAGCATTTCGAAGGCTTCAGTCGAAAACTCAAATTATGAATGTTGGGGAGAACGACTTTTATAGAACGCGTTTAACCCACTCATTAGAAGCGGCTCAAATTGGAGCTTCGCTTATTAATCAAATAAAGCATACTGGGTCAGAGTTGGGCGTAACGCTTTTACCTGACGAAAGCTTAATGGAAGCGCTTTGTTTAGCTCACGACATCGGGCACCCGCCATTCGGCCATGGTGGTGAAACCGCACTTAACTACAAAATGTTAGCCAGCGGTGGTTTTGAAGGAAACGGGCAAACATTCAGAATTGTCGGACGCTTAGAAAGCTACCATGCAGACCATGGTATGGACCTAACTCGCAGAACACTCCTTGGACTTTTAAAGTACCCAGTATTAATGCCTGATGAGGCCATGAAGAACCAAGTTCCAGACGCAACGGACAATCCTCGTAGTTTGGCCAACTTCAAACCTGCGAAAGCGCTCTATGCGGCTGACAGTGACTTGCTCAATTGGGTTTTAGAGCCTCTGTCCAAAGAAGACCGCGAGGCTTTCCAAAGTGTCGACCAACTCTCTCATTCGCCGTTTCAAAAGTCTTTACATAAGTCTTTTGACGCTTCATTAATGGAGCTTGCCGACGACATCGCCTATGGGGTGCACGATCTAGAGGACGCTGTGGTAACGGGAACGCTTAAGGCAGAGCAGTGGCACACTTTTATGGGCGAGCGAATAGATGCTCTACCCTCCTCGCTTAAACAGCTTATGGAAAAGCTTGCGCTCGATCTTTTCTCTAGCGAGCATCACGCGCGCAAAAATGCCATTGGAGCATTGGTTAATATTTTCGTAACCAGTGTTCATGTAACCGAGAGCTTGCCACAGGCCAGTGAGCCTTTAGTGAAGTTTAATGCGTCTTTGCCTTCCGCAGAGCGCGAACTTCTTAATGCCCTCAAATCGGTGGTTTTTGAGCACGTTATTAACACCCCAGATATACAGCAGCTGCGTTACCGTAGCCAAAATATGTTATTGAATTTGTTCAGTGCATTTCACTCTGAGCCGTTACGTTTGTTGCCTAGCAACTCAAGACAAAGATGGGAAAAAGCGTTTCAAGAGGAAGGCCAACAGGGCGCAGACAGAGTCCTGTGTGATTACATCGCCGGTATGACCGACGACTATGCAGCGCGTATGTACCAAAGATTATTTGGCACCTTTTAAAACAGAGCTACTTCCTGTGCGGTAAGCGCTCTGTATTCGCCTTCTTGTAGCTCAGGGTCGAGCTTGAGCTCTCCCACCTGCTCGCGATGTAGAGCCTCTACTTTGTTACCCAAAGCCGCAAACATTCGTTTTACTTGGTGGTACTTACCTTCATAGAGCGTAACGAGTACCTCTTGCTCGTTTACAAATTCAACTTCCGCAGGCGCTGTGAGTTGTTGCTCTCCGTTTAATTGAATCCCCTTTTGGAAAGCTTCTTTGTAAGACTCTTCTACTGGGTCTGCGAGCCAAGCACGGTAAACTTTGGCGCACTTGCGTTTGGGAGAGGTAATACGATGGGACCATTGCCCATCATTGGTAATCAACAATAGTCCAGTAGTGTCTAGGTCTAACCTTCCTACTGTGTGCACTTTATCTAGGTTCGGAAGCTCTAGATATGACAGGACGGGTAAGTGAGTAGGATCGTCATTTGCACAAACACAACCTGCGGGCTTATTCATCATTAGATAAGTAGGCCCCATCAGTTCAAGCTTTACACCGTTCCAGGTTACTTCGTCTGTAGTTTTTATCTTAGCGGCACCTTTTTTCTCTACACGGCCATTGACCTCAACCTCTTCGCGGTGAAGTGTTCTGGTTGCTTCCTTGCGGCTCATTCCTGTGGCTTCTGACAAAAACCTATCGACTCTCATATTACAAATCCTTTCATAGTTAATGCGCGTATTGTACATCATGATAGATATTGTTTGGTTTAAACGTGACCTTAGAATTCGAGATCACGCTCCGCTTTCTTTCGCCTCTCGCTCAGGCCGCCCTACTCTACTTTTGGTGGTGATTGAGCCTATGCTGGTTGATGACGCTCACTACGGAGAGCACCATTGGCGCTTTTACTGGCAAAGCGTTCAGCAACTTCAGCGCCAGCTTGGTTCACAGCACAGAGTTCACGTTATCCAGTCGGATATGCTTGCAGCTTTAAAACGTCTCGCAAAGACATTTCCGGTAGCCAGAGTACTGAGCCACGAAGAAACAGGGATTAATCTCACTTACCAACGCGATATCGCAGTGAAGAGCTGGTGTAACAACAATAACGTGGAATGGTTAGAATTCCCCAGTAATGGCGTGGTAAGAGCCTGTAGAGATAGAGAAGGCTGGCGAAAGCATTGGTATCAAACGATGGCCAAGGCTCAATACCAAACTGATTTGGCTCGACTTAATACTCTAGTTTGGCATGAACAACCCGAACTTTCGGTGCCGCAAGCCTGGTTAACGCACCAAACCAGGTTTCAACACGGCGGCGAACTATCTGCATTGAAATGGCTTGAAGACTTTTGTTTAGAGCGTGGTAAGCGCTACGCTTTCGATATATCGAAACCGGCTGCAAGTAGGCGTTCTTGCTCACGTTTGTCACCCTATCTGGCTTTTGGAAACTTAAGCGTAAGGCAAGTTTGGCAACGTACAGGTCAGCTTAAGAGCCAACAAGGTTGGAGGAAATCGATACGAGCGTTGCATTCTAGACTTCGCTGGCATTGTCATTTTATTCAAAAGTTCGAAATGGACATACAGCTTGAGCGTTCATGCCTTAACCCAGCCTACGAAAACTTACATCGAAATGGGAACATAGAACACTTTAGTGCTTGGGCCCGCGGCAAAACGGGTATTCCTTTAGTTGATGCGTGCATGCGCTGTCTCCAACATACCGGCTATATTAACTTTCGCATGAGAGCCATGTTGGTTAGCTTTTTGACTCACCACCTTTGGTTAGACTGGCGTTTCGGCGCGAAACATTTGGGGCGGTTATTTCTTGATTTTGAACCTGGAATTCACTACCCGCAGTTTCAGATGCAAGCGGGCGTAACCAGTATTAACACAATCAGAATTTACAATCCGATTAAACAAGCGCAAGAGCATGACCCAAACGGTGAATTTATTCGCCAATGGGTACCCGAACTTTCTGCCATACCTAGTGCGTATATTCACACACCATGGGAAATGCCGCCGTTAGAGCAACTAGCAAGCAACTTTGAATTAGGTAAAGACTACCCGCACCCCATAGTTAACATTCAAGAGACAGGTAAGCGAGCAAGAGAATTTTTATGGAAGTGGAAGTCTCTTCCTGAAGTTAAAGCGTATAAAGAACAAATTCTGTTGCGTCATGTAGAGGGTCACCGAGACAAACGCGATGAAAAAGCAGCATTTACCTGAGAAAACCTGCCCCGTCTGCAATCGTCCTTTCCTTTGGAGAAAGAAATGGAAGGATGTTTGGGATGAGGTGAAATACTGCTCTGAACGTTGCCGCCGTAACCGAAGACTAAATTCGTAATAAGAAAACAAAATGGGAAATTATTGGTTTAAGCATGTATTGGTTTAATAAAAAACACCTAGAAGACTTGCCAGATCGGTTTCGCGCTCGCCTAATTAATGGCCTTTCCGGATACAAAAGCGCAAACTTAATTGGAACCTGTGATGCGAAGCATCAACCAAATTTAGCTATCGTGAGCTCGGTAGTTCACCTTGGAGCTAATCCAGCACTCATGGGAATGGTGACAAGGCCAACGACAGTGCGACGCGACACGGTAAATAACATCAAAGAGCAACATCAGTTCACCATAAATATGGTTGCAGAATCTATGGTGGAAAAAGCCCATCAAACGTCAGCAAAATATGAAGAGCAGGTTTCTGAGTTCTCAGAGGTTGGGCTAAGTGTTGAATGGATAGACGACTTTCAAGCGCCTTGCGTATCTGAGTCCCCGATAAGTATTGGACTAGACTTAAAGGAGATTTTACCCATTGAACTCAACGGAACCGAATTCATCATTGGGCAAATTAAATGGGTGCGTATTCGTGAAGATGTTTTACAACCGGACGGAAGCCTTGAACTAAGTCAGATTAGAGCAGCTGCAGTAACTGGCTTAGACTGCTATCACGTTCCCTCAAAAGGACAGCGTTATCATTATGCGGTTCCAGAGCATAGAGCCCGAGAGTTGCCAACTCAGGGTAATAACGACATACATCCCCCTGTTAATCTGAAAAAGTTTTGGGCTAAGCCGTGAGCCTGTTTCATCAAGTCAACGAGATTAGCCGAGACTACCCCAAGGTTAGACTTATTTTAGGAGACCAACTCAACGCCTCGCATAGTTGGTTTCGCGGCCACACTCATGAAACTGACGACAGAACTCTGTTCGTCATCATGGAAATGAAGCAAGAGCTTACTTATGTGAAACACCACATTCAAAAGGTTGTGGGCTTCTTTGCTGCAATGCGTAACTTTGCTCAAGCTATCAGCAAAAAACATGACGTTTTGTATCTCAAGCTAGACAGTTCAGATAACCAGCAAGATTTATGTAAAAACCTTCAACAGGTCTGTTCGACCGTGAAAGCTAAATCGCTGGAGTACCAAGAGCCTGACGAGTACCGGCTCGATACCCAATTGAAAAACATCGACTGGATTACCACGCAAGTTTATTCGAGTGAACACTTCTACACCGAACGAGACGATCTGAAGAAATATTTCCCAGATGCCGAACATTTATTGATGGAAAAGTATTACCGCCAAGCCCGAAAGGAAACGGGATATTTAATGAACGGCAATAAGCCTTTAGGCGGAAAGTGGAATTACGATTCCGAAAATAGAAATAAGATTCCGAAAAAACATGAGATTCACTCTCCTTTGATGTTTTCTCACGATGTTTCCGACCTTGTAGACTTGCTGAATTCGCAAAGCATCGAAACATTCGGAGAAGTAGACAGCAAACACTTTTTGTGGCCCATAAGCCGCAAACAAGCCATTGACCTTATGGACTACTTTTTCGACCACCTATTTCAGCACTTCGGTGAGTTCCAAGATGCGCTAACAGACAGGGGCTGGAGCCTATATCATTCACGCATCTCGTTTGCCCTGAATACCAAAATGGTTAGCCCTAAATATGTTGTCGAAAGAGCTATTCAAGCCTATGAACACTCGCCTGAGAGTATAAGTTTGCCTCAAGTCGAAGGTTTCGTTCGACAAATACTAGGGTGGCGCGAGTATGTTCGAATGATTTATTGGCGCTTCATGCCCGAGTACGCGAACCGAAACGAATTAAATCATACGCGAGATCTGCCGAGTTTCTATTGGAGTGGAAAAACCAATATGCGCTGCGTTTCTCATGCGGTTTCCCAATCATTAAAGTACGCCTATGCCCACCATATTCAACGTCTGATGGTGACCGGGAACTTTGCCCTGCTCGCAGGAATCGACCCGCAACAAGTAGATGACTGGTACCTAGGGATTTACATCGACGCTATTGAGTGGGTTGAGCTTCCAAATACCCGCGGAATGAGCCAGTTTGCTGACGGGGGTGTGCTAGCCACAAAGCCCTACGTGAGTGGCGGAAACTACATCAAGAAAATGGGTGACCACTGCACTAAATGCACATACGACGTGAGTAAAAAGTATGGAGATAATAGCTGCCCATTCAATAGCTTGTATTGGCACTTTATAGATAAGCATGAAGACAAGTTCCGCAATAACCACCGTATGCGCATGATGTACGCGCAATGGGACAAGCGCACTGAGCAGGAACGGCAGGATATTTTACAGCAAGCCGAACATTACCTTGAGCATATCGAGGACTTATAATGAAAACACATATTGTATGGCTACGCAGAGAATTACGTGAGAACCACCCCGCATTTCAAAACATTCCTTCGACAGCTCGAGTGGTCGCTGTTTATGTTTGGGAAGATAGAGAGAAAGCCAGCTGGCTAGGCATTCAACGTTTTGGTTCGCACAAAGAAAAATTCATTACCGAAAGTTTGAATGAGCTCCAACAAACTTTGGCTAAACAAAATATTGAACTGCTCATCACATCCGGTAATACCATTAAATCGTTATTGGCAATTGTAGAAAGATACAAAGCCGAGCATATACACTGGAGCACTCTGCCCGCTTACGAAGAAAAGCGAGACGAACACGAGCTTAAGCAGAAGTTACAAAAGATTCCAGCCCAAACCCACATCTATGAAACCTATACCCTTTGGTCAGCAAAGCAGGTTTGTGAACGTATTAATAAGCCACTTCGCTCTTTTAGCCAGTTTAGAAAACGCTTTGAGCCTCTACTGGAGGAGTCGTTCCCCGCAGAGCCATTACAGAGCGTTACAGATAAATACACCACCACAGAAAATATTCAGTTTAATGGCGGCCGCAGCCATGCATTAAATCATTTAAGTGCTTACTTACAACAAAATGGACCAGTTCGACATTATAAATCCACGCGTAACGGTATGTTGGGTATGTCTTATTCCAGCAAGCTCTCTCCTTGGCTAGCTTGGGGCAATTTAGGGCCTGAAGAAGCATTGAGAGCTGTACATCAACACGAAACAGAGTTTGGCAAGAACGAAAGTACGCATTGGCTGAAAATAGAATTACTTTGGCGGGAATTTTTTCAACATTTAGCAGTACAAGCAGGGCCAGAGCTTTTTTATGATGGTTCACCACAAATTGACTACGAGCCCATAGTTAAAGGAAGTTTTGCGGAGTGGGTAAAGGGTGAAACTAACAACGACTTCGTAAATGCCAACATGAAAGAGTTGAATGCCACTGGATTTATGAGCAACAGAGGAAGGCAGAATGTGGCGTCAGCACTCATTTACGACCTTGGAGAAGATTGGCGCAAGGGTGCTTGTTACTTTGAACAACAGCTTATTGATTACGACCCTGCGAGCAACTACGGAAATTGGCAATATATAGCAGGTTTACGGGCTAACTCTCGCGGAGGGAGTTGGTTTAACGTAAATAAACAAGCTCAAATGTACGACAGCGACGGCAGCTACCGTCGCCATTGGCTTTCTTTGTAGTTTACGTGTCGCCATTGAAGTAGTGTTGGTTACCTCTACAGTCCATAGCCGATGTAATACGCTCTAAACCTTGCATATAGGCAGCCCTGCGCAGGTCGATTGATTCACGTTCAGCCAAATCAAAACAAAGCTTAGATTCGCGTTCTAGCAACTCTTTCATGCGCTTGTTCACACGATCTGCACTCCAGTAGTCACCTATTCGGTTCTGCACCCACTCATAGTAACTCACTACCACGCCGCCTGTATTCGCTAATACGTCAGGAATAACGGTTATGTCTCGCTCGTTTAGTAATTCGTCTGCTTTACTAGTCACTGGTCCATTCGCTATTTCCAGCACAATGTCAGCATTTACGTCTTTGGCATTATGTTTAGTAATTTGATTTTCTAGCGCAGCTAAAGCTAAAACATCCACGTCTAGTGTTAATAACTCGTCATTCGACAAGTGCTCGACATTCTCTTCATCGTCTACAGACGACTCAGAGTAAACAATTCCTTTGAGCTCTCGAGTTTCGTTTTTGTGCTTGTATATAGCCTCTACGTCTAAGCCTTCTTTAGAGTAAACAGCACCTTTAGAGTCAGATACCGCCACAACTTTAAAGCCTAGGTCGAGAGCTGCTTTTGCAAAATAGTACCCCGCGTTACCAAAGCCCTGAACAGCAACGGTCATGTCTTTGGGATCTTTATCTTCCCGCTCTACCCATAGCCTTAAGATTTCTAATGCGCCTTCCCCGGTTGCCTCGACACGTCCCGCAGAGCCTCCTAACCCTAGAGGCTTACCCGTAATAACCGCAGGGTGTTGACCACGAGCGATATTAAAGTACTCATCTGCCATCCACCCCATTACGGTAGCGTTAGTGTTCACGTCTGGTGCGGGAATATCAGTGTCGGGGCCTATCGCATCAAACATTGCACGAATATAGCCACGGGAAAGTCGCTCTAGCTCCATTCGAGAGAGCTTTTTGGGGTCTACGCATACGCCGCCTTTAGCGCCGCCAAAAGGAATGTCGACCACAGCACACTTGATAGCCATCCAAAAACTTAATGCCGTAACCTCACCTTCGTCCACATTAGGGTGAAAGCGTATGCCGCCTTTGCCAGGGCCACGAGTTAGGTCGTATTGAACGCGCCAGCCTTGAAATACCTTAAGACTGCCGTCGTCCATACGCACTGGAATAGAGGCTTGAATAATTCTTTCGGGTTGAGCGAGCCGCTGCTGTGCATCATCTGATATTTCTAACCGCTTGAAAATCTCTTCGAGTCTTCCTTGCGCGTCTTCTAATACTTCAGGCACTTCTTGCGATTCGCTCATAGTTATCTCCAGTATTAAGTTTCAAATGCTTTTACGTTTACAACATTGCCGCTAATTCAGCTCCTTGTCGAATAGCTCGCTTTGCGTCTAACTCGGCAGCTACGTCTGCACCGCCAATACGGTGTACACTCACACCCGCTTCACGCAATGGAGCTTCCAGTTCTCTTAACGGGAGCTGTCCTGCACATACGACAATATTATCTACTTCGATCAATTGCTTGTTACCATCAATACTTATTTCAATACCTTCTGGAACAATACGTTCGTACGTTACACCGGCTAACATTTTCACGCCTTTATGTCTCAATGTGTTGCGGTGTACCCAACCAGATGTTTTACCCAGTCCACCGCCGACTTTCGAGGTTTTCCGTTGCATTAACGTAATTTGTCTTGGATTTGGCTCCGCCAAAGGCTGCTCTAGCAAAGCTCCGCGGTGCTCGTACGACTTGTCGATACCCCAAATAGCGTGCCATTGTTCCGCGTCTAAAGTCGGAGAAACGGTTGTCGTTAAATACTCAGAAACGTCAAATCCTATGCCTCCAGCGCCAATAACTGCCACTCGTTTACCCACTGGTTTATGGTCACGCAACACATCTAAATAACCATACACATGAGGAAGGTCAGCGCCCTCTATCTCTAGTGCTCGAGGTGAAACACCAGTGGCTACCACAACGTCATCAAAACCAAACTGTGTAATAGACTCTTTGTTTTGCTCTTGCCCTAAATGAAGAATAACACCAGCGTCTTCAAGCCTGTTTTTGAAGTAACGAATGGTTTCATAAAATTCTTCTTTACCAGGCACTTGCTTTGCGTAATTGAACTGACCACCGATCTCGGTAGCCTTGTCGAACAAGTGAACCTCATGCCCACGCTCTGCGGCAAAACATGCGGCAGATAGCCCAGCAGGACCCGCGCCGATAATACCCACACGTTTTTTCTTCACAACAGGGTTCATCACCAACTCTGTTTCATAGGCTGCAAGCGGGTTAACAAGGCAAGTAGCACGCTTGTTCTCAAATACGTGGTCTAAACACGCTTGGTTACAAGCAATACAGGTATTTATACGGTCGGCTTTGTCAGCTTCCGCCTTCGCAACGAAGTCGGGGTCGGCGAGCAACGGTCGTGCCATCGACACCATATCGGCTTCTTGCTTTGCCAGAATATCTTCAGCAACTTCAGGCGTGTTAATTCTATTGGTTGCTACCACGGGTACAGATAGCGACTTTTTCAACTCGGCTGTAATCCAACGGAAAGCAGCTCGCGGAACTGAAGTCACGATTGTAGGTACACGAGCTTCGTGCCAACCGATGCCAGTATTAATAATGGTTGCGCCGCATTTCTCGACCGCCTGACCCAGTTCCACTACTTCTTCTTGGGTATTACCACCTTCTACTAAATCCAACATGGACAAGCGATAAATAATAATGAAGTCTTCACCTACCGCTTCTCTAACAGCTTTTACTATTTCCTTTGGGAAACGGCTACGGTTTTCAAAGCTGCCACCCCACTGGTCGGTTCGCTTATTTGTTCGGCTACAAATGAATTGGTTAATCAAATAACCTTCCGAGCCCATAATCTCTACACCGTCATATCCTGCCTTTTTCGCGAGCTTGGCAGCACGAGCATAATGTTTAATGGTTTTTACAATTTGACGGTGGCTCATTGCCGAGGGTTTGAAAGGACTAATTGGAGCTTTTATAGCACTTGGGGCAACATTTAAAGGGTGATATCCATACCTTCCCGCATGCAGAATTTGCATGCAGATTTTACCGCCAGCTTCATGCACTGCACTGGTAATTTTTTGGTGTTTAGCCACGTGCCAAGGCTTACTTAGCTGACACCCTACAGGGCTTAATCGGCCACGAATATTAGGGCTGATTCCGCCAGTCACAATTAGGCCTACACCACCTTTCGCGCGCTGCGCATAGAAAACTGCAAGCTTATCGAAGCCCTGCTTTTCTTCCTCTAGTCCTGTGTGCATCGAGCCCATCAACACTCGGTTTTTTAATGTGGTAAATCCTAGGTCTAAAGGTTCAAATAAATTCGGGTATGCTTGGGTCATCTGCTTGCCTCTTCTGGTCTAACCTGTGGTCAACACTTTATCCACTCTATCAAGTGGGGGCAAGTAAACTGACACGAGAAGTTGCCTAAAAGGTGGAAGGTCTGGGCAACTTCATATAAGTTAAGGTCTTACTTTTTAACGCTTGGATATGTTCATTATGACGCATTGGCAAAGGTTTGGAGTTCGGATTTTTGCTCTTCTTGTCGCACTCGTGGTTTCAACCTTGGTGGGCTCTGTTATTCAGACACAGCTCAACTTGCATGCAATAAGTGAAATAGGACCTGCCATAGAGCTTAGCCAGCGCATTAATACGACATTACATGACCTGATCTTCTTTGCACCTTTATTTGCTGTGGTTATGGCGGTTACCCTTATTATTGCTATACCTATCGCTCACTTCGTTTCTACATTCCAGAAACGACAATTTACCGCGTGGTGTATTGTCGCAGGAGGCGTTGGCTTATATGTGGCATTTCAACTCATTAATGCATTTACGCCGCCACCCACGTTAATAGCGGCAACTAGAGGCTCTCTCGGAACCTTGCTTATGATTCTAAGCGGTTGCTTGGCAGGGTATCTCTACGCCCGCCTTACTCGCTCTCTTCGCAAAGTTAACCCACTCAAAGGTTTAGTGAAATGAAAATAGCGTCTGTTGTCTCTGCTTTTGCGCTCTTATGGTCTGCCTTGGTTCCTGCTCAAGCTCAGTTACAAGCTACCCATGCAACACCTTTGCTCGAGCAACTTGACTCACCATGGGGTATCTCATTTCTAGATGAGCAAAAGTTCGTGTTTACTGAGAGAAGCGGTACTCTAGTTGTTGCCTCGCTTACGCCAGAGAATAATGCCGAAATACTCGCGCGCATTAACGTGTCTAATGTCATTCCTGATATTTTCGTCAATGCCCAAGCTGGATTGTTCGACGTTCTCAATATAACCAAAAATGAAAGTGAAAACCTGCAACTATTACTTAGCTATGCATGTGGAGTAAGCAGTGCAAATCAAACCTGTGTGGCAAGGACAGAACTTACGAAAGATTTAGAGCTTGAAAATACCACCGTAATATTTCGAGCAACCCCCACCAAAAAAGGTGCTGCACACTTTGGCGGAAGACTGTTGCAACTCCCCGACTCAACCATTTTGGTCACGCTAGGCGACGGCTTTGATTATCGTGAACAAGCGCAAGTAACTACAAATTTATTAGGAAGCATCGCTCGGATTGACACTTCTGGGCGAACCCCAAATAACAATCCTTTCATCGGTACAGAAAACGCAGCCCCTAATTTGTTTTCATATGGTCACCGAAACGTACAAGGTATTGCCTATCACGCCGAATGGAATGCCATTTTGAGCACCGAACATGGACCAAGAGGTGGTGACGAGTTAAACCATATTAGAGGCGGTCGCAATTATGGTTGGCCCCTCCTAACTAACGGTGTTGATTACACTGGCGCTATGATTACGCCATACCGAGACTTACCCGGTATGGAACCACCACTATATGACTGGACACCGTCAATTGCGCCAGCCGGACTTACACTTTTTGAAAATACAGCCCTCATTCCAGCACTCGCGGCGCGGAAGATAACAGCTTTAACGCTTAGTCAGCGTGGCCAGCAGATAAGTGTTTTAAATGAATACGACTTAGTCAGTGAGAGCACTGATATTACATGGAACCACAGAGTTAGAGATATAGAGTTACACCCAACGAAGTCTTCTATCTTAGTTTTAGTTGACGGTACCGACGGGCAAATTATTGAACTTGAAATAACGGACGCACCATGACCATTAACGAACAAGATATGCAAGAACACTTTGTTAAACTTCAGTCCACATTTTTAAGCCAAAGAACGCTTTCTCGTGATTGGCGAATTCGCCAACTCGAGCAAATTGAAAAGCTGCTCAATAATCATGTTGAAGAGTGGAAACAGGTACTATTTGAAGACTTAGGCAAGCAAGCCACTGAAGCTTGGAGCACTGAAATAGGTTATCTACTGAAAGATATTCGCCATACCAAGCGTCATTTGAAGAAATGGATGAAGCCGAAGAGGGTTTCTAGTCCAATTGCCATTGCCCCTGCTCGCTCGAAGTTACTCCCTACGCCTAAAGGTACTGTTGCAGTATTCGGCGCTTGGAATTACCCGTTACAATTAACACTAAGCCCTGTTGTTGCAGCCATTGCAGCGGGCAATACCGTGTGTATTAAGCCCTCCGAAGTGTCTCCTGCAACCAGCCAGTTAATTGTAAAACTATGCAACCGCTACTTAGACTCAGAAGCTATCTGGGCAGTGGAAGGCGACGCAGCAATCGCAGCTCAGCTCCTCAATTTACCTTTTGACCATATCTTCTTTACGGGAGGCAGTCAGATTGGCAAGAAAGTTATGCACGCCGCAGCGAATCATTTGTCTTCGGTCACATTAGAGCTTGGCGGAAAAAGCCCCGTAATCGTCTCCAAACATACCGACCTTGAAGTCACCGCTAGGCGAATTGTTTGGGGCAAATTTATGAATGCTGGGCAAACCTGTATTGCTCCCGACTATATTCTAGTGGAAAAAAGTGTCCATGAAGCTTTAACGCAAGCCCTCAAAGCTGCCATTAAAGAGCTTTATGGTGAAAATATTAAGGAGAGCCGAGACTACGGAAGAATTGTTTCCGAGCGTCACCACCAACGTCTTGCGAAGCTACTTTCAGACCCAGAACTTCAACACGCAAAAATATGGGGCGGAGAACAAGACGCAGAAAGTCGCTATTTTGCGCCAGCAATCATTGACCAATGCCCTGTCGATGCATCAGTCATGCAAGAAGAAATATTTGGTCCATTGCTACCCATTATCCCTGTTTCCGACTTCACAGAAGCGCTGGCATTTATTCAAGCCCGCCCTCACCCACTAGCCTGTTACCTGTTCTCCAGCCTACAAAGCGAACAAAACAGAGTAGAAAAACTAATTCGCTGTGGCTCTCTTTGTATAAACGACACCATGGTCTTTATGCTTAATCCGAACCTCCCGTTTGGAGGTGTGGGTGAAAGTGGTATGGGGTCCTATCACGGCAAGTATGGGTTCGACACTTTCTCGCACCAAAAACCTGTAGTTACGCGTAAATTTATCCTGGACATCGACGTTCGTTACCCACCATACACAGAATGGAAGCAAAAGATTCTGAAGAAGCTCTTAGGTTAACTGCGGAAACAAAAGGTTGAATGCTTAGGGTTCGTCCCCATTTACAGAGCACAAAACAAGAGAAATGAATATAGACCACGAGGCGATGAAGTGAACGCGAACAATATTGTAAATTTAACAGCTCAAAACGCTAAAGAAGTACTGATTGATCAAGCTGAAGGCAAAGTTGTTTTAATCGACTTTTGGGCAGACTGGTGCGAACCATGCAAACAGCTCCTTCCTATACTTGAAAAAATTGCTGCCGATTACTCAGACAACTTAATTCTAGCGAAAGTAGACTGTGAAGCAGAACAAGCGCTTGCAGGTCAATTTCAAATACGTAACTTGCCAACCCTAATGGTATTTAAAGACGGGCAACCGGTCGACGGTTTGGCAGGCGCACAGCCAGAACAAGCTATCCGTGAAATGTTGAGCAAACACTTGCCTCAACCTGAAGACGACGCTCTGAAAAACGCTAAGGAAGCTTTAGCGAACGACGATGCCGACACCGCGTACACACAAGCAAAGTTAGCTGTAGATTTAAATCCAACTAATCATGACGCTGTGCTGGTATTGGCGCATGCTGCGGCGAAAGTAGGCCATACGGAACAGGCAAAAGAATTATTAGCGCAACTTTCCATAAGTCACCAAAGTGAACCTGAGTATCAACAAGTGCAGGCCATTATCCAACTTGCGGAAGAGGCTGCCGACAGCCCTGAAATTAGAGCACTAGAGGAGCAAGTTAAAGCTGCACCAGACGACTTAGCGTTACAGTCGCAACTCTCCGTTCAGTATTTCCAAGTGAAGCGCTACGAAGAAGCCCTAGCAATGGCATTAACACTGTGGAAAGCCGAGCGCAGTAACGACGAATTTAAGAAACACTTATTAGATATGATTAATAATTTACCAGAAGGTGATCCACTCGCCTCAACGTACCGTAAAAAAGTGTACAGTATGCTTTATTAGCTACTGTTCGCTAGCAACGAGATTGAGCCGACATCCCCTTGTCGGCTCCTTTTTTTTAAGTTCAACATTTTCTCGGTTACCTTATGACCGGCAAATATTATCCCTTTCGGAGCAAAACTAAGCGCTCCGGAGACAGAGAAAAAACAGAAGCCCCTCTTGCGTACTTCGAGAAAGCACTCGCGGCGCTGCAAGCCAACCCAGAGAAAGTCAAAACTCTGAAAGCGAACCTTGCTCACTACGAGAAACAACAATTTCTACCAAAGAGTGCCAAAGTTGCGCTGAAAAGATATAGTTATCTTTTAGCTCTTACAAACAGTGTCGATGAAATTACCAAGTGGGTTCTTCAAGACAGCTATGAAGGGCAAAGATTCAGACAATTTCCATTGATTTTTAAGGGTGTTATCAACGATGAGTTCGAGTCAGGAAGCCAATTACCTACTAAGGATGAGAAATAAGTGTCTGGCACTTCCTTTTGGTAAGTACATATTTTCCAAACTGTTTGCCAGTAAGGCCCCTTATTTCAAAACCATTAAACCTGTTATCGAGCAAATGCGCCCCGGCTACTGTGAACTCACGTTTAAAAAACGTAAGCCAGTGCTTAATCACATCGGTACCGTTCATGCCATTGCATTATGTAATGGTTTGGAAATGGCCATGGGTGCAATGGCAGAGTCATCTATACCCAAGCACTTGCGTTGGATACCGAAAGGCATGAACATCAATTATACGGCCAAAGCAAACAGTGATATTACGGTGGTAGCCGAGTTGCCCAACGACGCTTGGCAAGAAGGTGATGTTGCTGTGCCCGTTTATGCGAAAAGAGAAGACGGAACGAAAGTGATCGAAGGCGAAATTATTCTTTATGTATCCGCCAAACCAGCAAGAAAATGAACCTTTTCAGGGTTCATTAGTAGGCTTCTATCGGTGCATAAGTGAGCGTAATCACCGCTCACTTATTTTGTGGTTTCCACAATCAACAGCCTCTGCAGAACAAGTTAAACGTCAACTTGAACGTCATAACAGCCTGCTGATAACCAACACTAGTCAGTTTAAGTCGTTACTTGGGACAGAGCGAACTTTGCTGCATTGTCGATTCGACCATAATTGGAATGCCAGCGCATGGGCAGCCTGCACCGCTACAGTTGTGGGCAAAGGGGTCATTATTGTTGAGGTTACTTCGGCACTTCTAGAAACTCACTCTTGGCAGCACTTAGCGAGTTACTGGAACTTTGAAACGACCTTTATTTGCAGGGAAGACAGGGAACTTAACGACTTTCTTGAGCACTGGTCTGAACCCGAAATAGATTCCAGATTTCACCCTACTCAGTCTCAAAACAATGTCATTGGCATACTAGACCAACAGCAAAAACAGCACCCGCACAGCGCCTTTTTGCTTTATGCAGCGCGTGGCCGAGGAAAAACCTCAACATTGGCGCATTGGTGCAAACAATTACCCGGTGAAACTCGAGTATTTATCTCAGCTCCCTCTAAATTACAGTCACGCAAAATCATCGACGCATGCGCCCACCTTGATTGGCAGTTCCTCGCGCCTGAAGACATTGAGCATTATCAGGAATGCGCAGAACCGTCAGATATTTTAATCGTTGACGAAGCAGCAACCTTACCGTTTATTGCACAGATGGGGTTGCTACAACACCCAGGCTTTTTAGTTTTAGCTACTACGACAGAGGGTTACGAGTTCGCGGGTAGAGGCTTTCAAATCAAATACGAGCATCAGCTAAAACAACACTTTCCTTTTGTTTCGAGAGAATGGCTTCACCAACCAATGCGTTGGAATCTAAATGATCCAGTTGAGGACACAACCTTTAAAGCGTTCGCATTGCGCAGTGAATGGGAGGAGAGTTTAGCGCTGGAAACGGTTCCAACGCCATTGCTCACGAGTGATATTTCTTACCGTATTTGCCACGCTCATGAATTAAGCAGCGAAGAAAAGGAGTCTTGTTTTTCCTTGCTCGTCGATGCTCATTACCAAACTAGCCCTAACGACTTTAAGCTGCTGCTCGATAACCCGAACCAATACCTTGTTTTGCAAAAGCGAGGTCCACTGCTGATTGGTGTCGCGTGGTTAAGTGAAGAAGGTCCACTGATCAGTGACTTAATCGACCCTATTACTAAGGGAAAGAGGCGCCCACAAGGTAACTTGCTACCACAAACCTTCTGTTATTATTTAAAACGCCCTGTCCTCGCTTCAATGCGCCATATTCGAGTGGTACGGATAGCCACCCATCCAAGTTTACGTCGTAAAGGGTTGGGCTATGGATTACTCGCTCGAATTCAATATTGGTCAAAAGAAAGAAATATCGAATCGGTCGGTACGAGTTTTGGTGCTACACCGGAGCTTATCGACTTTTGGCAGCAAAGTGGCTACATACCGCTACGATTAGGACAAAAGCTCGACCCCGCAAGTGGTCGCTCATCCGCTGTATTCGTATACCCGTTAACAAAACGAATGCACATCTATGTACGGGAACTTTCTTCATTATTCGTAACGGAACTTCATGCACGTATACACAGCCTAGAGTTAAGTAATGAAGATGAAATAAGACATCGTGCGCGTGCCGACATTATTCTACCCTTGCTGAAAAGTATTCC
The DNA here is from genome assembly GCF_004344885.1 of Lysobacter sp. N42. NCBI lineage: Bacteria > Pseudomonadati > Pseudomonadota > Gammaproteobacteria > Lysobacterales > Lysobacteraceae > Lysobacter > Lysobacter sp. N42. Next base: position 41,696 of record NZ_SKFB01000001.1, on the reverse strand, counting down.
GTTTAACGAGCGACCGGAAGCTTCGCAAATTAGGCGCTGGCAAGAATTAGGTAGAGCTTTCGTGAAAAAAGAGCTGAATTTCTACGACTATGCTCCTTGGTTGCAAGCCGCTCTTGTGAACAGTTGGATTCGCGTAGACGAAGAACAACAAACGCTGTTACAAGCTTTGGTAAGCGCCACAGACAATACCCAGGTGGCTAAAATAATGAAAGCTGAAAGTAAAACTAAAGGAATGGAGCAGCTTCGTTCCCTCTGTTTACAGTTTCACCATTCGGACGTTTAAATAGTCTGTTGTTTTCATGACAAAAGATTGCATTTGTACGTGGTGGTAGGCACAATCGCCGCCAAAATTATTGGCAGTTTATTTTTCTGAAGAATTTCACTAATTTCGTTCTATGCTTAATAGCTGAATGAACGCAAAAGAGGTTTAAAGAATGTCTAGAGTATTAATTATTGGTGCCGGTGGAGTTGGCTCGGTAACCGTAAAGAAGTGCGCAAGTTTACCTGAATATTTTGACGAAATTCATTTAGCTTCTCGCACTGTTTCTAAGTGCGAACAACTACAAAAAGAAGTCGGTGCAGACCGCGTAGTCGGCGTATACGCTGTTGACGCAGACAACGTACCGGAACTTGTAGAGCTCATTAATAAAGTGAAGCCTGACTTGGTAATCAATCTAGCACTTCCATACCAAGACTTGCCTATCATGGACGCATGCCTTGAAACCGGAGTTCACTACTTAGACACGGCAAACTATGAGCCTAAAGATGTCGCTAAGTTTGAATACTCTTGGCAATGGGCGTACCACGACAAATTTAAAGAAGCTGGCTTAATGGCACTATTAGGCTCTGGCTTCGATCCGGGCGTAACCAACGTGTATACCGCTTACGCAGCAAAGCATTACTTCGACGAAATTCATTATTTGGACATTGTTGACTGTAACGGCGGAGATCACGGCCAAGCTTTTGCAACCAACTTCAACCCAGAAATTAATATTCGTGAAATTACCCAGCGCGGTAAATTCTGGGAAAACGGCGAATGGCATGAAACTGATCCAATCAGTGTCCGTGAAGACCTAGATTACCCAGGTGTGGGTGTTCGTGCTTCATACCTACTTTTCCATGAAGAGTTAGAGTCGCTCGTAAAGCACTTCCCAACCATTAAGCGTGCGCGTTTTTGGATGACCTTTGGCGACGCCTATTTGAACCATTTGCGTGTTCTTGAGGGCATTGGCATGACCTCTATTGAGCCAATTGACTTCAATGGACAAAAAATAGCGCCTCTAGAATTTTTAAAAGCGGTATTACCTAACCCAGGTTCACTAGCCGAAGGCTACGAAGGCAAGACCTGTATTGGAACCTACGTTACCGGTGTAAAAGATGGTAAAGAGAAAACTATCTTTATCTATAACAACTGTGACCATGCAGTATGTAACGAAGAAGTGGGCGCACAAGCAGTGTCTTACACTACTGGGGTACCGGCCATGATTGGTGCGTCGCTTATGTTGCAAAACATTTGGATGAAACCAGGTGTTCACAACATGGAACAATTCGACCCAGATCCAATGATGGAACGTTTAAATAAATATGGTCTTCCATGGCAAGTTGTGGAAGATATCGAAAGCCCGTTTAAACGCTGATTTTAAGTAGTAAATACCCATACCGAACGCAAATAGAGAGACTTAAATGGACCATAACGAAGCAACCCTATTGTCGCCAGTGATTCCGTCACCTTGCTACGTGCTGGAAGAAGCGAAGCTAATTCGCAATCTTGAGCTTATGCAAAGAGTGCAACAAGAAAGCGGTGCCGAAATTATTTTGGCACTGAAAGGGTTTTCGATGTGGTCTAGTTTCTCTACGGTGCGCCAATATTTAGCAGGTTGTACAGCCAGTTCGGTATGGGAAGCTGAGCTAGCAGCAGATACCTTCGGTAAGGAAGTTCACGCATATTCACCAGCGTATAAGGCTAGTGAAATGGGTCGCTTGCTAGAGCTGTGTAATCACATCTCGTTTAACAGCATTACTCAGCTTGAGCGTTACCAAGATGAGGCTGTAGCGGCAGATGTTTCTGTGGGCATTCGCATTAACCCAGAGCAACAAGAAGCTGAAACCGAACTTTATGACCCCTCCGCGCCTGGCTCTCGTTTAGGCATTAGAGCAGAGCAACTTGAAGGTGTTGACCTCTCAAAAGTGGAAGGCTTTCATGTCCACAACTTATGCGAGTGTAACTCTTTTGCACTGGAGAGAACTCTAGCCGCTGTAGAGAAAAACTTCGAGAAATACTTACCACAACTCAAGTGGATTAACTTGGGCGGCGGACACTTAATGACTCGCAAAGGGTACGACGTTGAGCATTTAATTACTCAACTGAAACGACTCAAAGAAAAGTACGGCGTTCATGTCATTCTAGAGCCTGGCTCTGCGGTAGCTTGGCAAACAGGTCCTTTAGTGTGTGAAGTAGTCGATATCGTTGAGAACCAAGGGAAGGTACTCATTTTAGACATTTCAGTAACGGCGCACATGCCAGATGTATTGGAAATGCCTTATCGCCCCGTACTTACGTTTAAAGGGGAAAATGGCGGCGAAGCCGGAGAAAAGCCGTTCACTTACCGTATTGGCGGAAACTCATGCCTTGCGGGCGACGTGATACCAGCATATAGCTTTTCTCATGAAATAGAGATTGGTGACCGTTTACTCTTCCAAGACATGATGCATTACACCATGGTGAAAACGAGCTTTTTTAACGGCGTAGAGCATCCGTCTATCGGAATTCTGAAAGCCGATGGTAACTTCGAGTTAAAGAGACAATTCACCTACCAAGACTTCAAAGCTCGCCTGTCTTGAGTATCGACTTTACAATTCAATCATCGTTGAGTGCGGATTGCTCCTCTTCACTAAGAGCACTTCGCACTTTTACCGTATCGTAAAACGATTGAATAGATGCAATCTTACCACCTTTTATTCGTAACCAGTCACATGAAGGTACAGCACCCGCTGCGGTTTCATTCTCAAACCAAATAACCGCTTGCTCGTCTTCAGCCAGTACTCGCTTAATCACAAGCTTCTGAACACTTTTCTTAGCCATGGGTTCCACAATACTTAAATAGTGCTCCGTACCCACTAGGCTCCCGAAAGGACTGGAATGCTCAAAGTCCTCTGCTAAGTACTCTCGTAGCCAATGCATGTCAAAATCAATCCAAGCTTGAATCCACCCTCGTGCAAGCTCTGTGGGGTCTAATGTATTTGTCATTTTAGAAAGCCTTATTTATCCGACCATACCGCAAATTCATTGCTATTGGGGTCTTTAAAATGAAACCGTCGACCGCCCGGAAATTCAAAAATATCTTGAATAATTTCGCCACCTGCATCAACGACTTGCTGCTGAGTTAATTCTAATGACTCGCTGTATAGCACGACAAGTGCACTGCCAGCCTGCGTATCTATGGCAAGCTTTGAGGTAAAGAATCCGCCATCAATGCCTGCATTAGTGATTGAAGAGTATTCAGGTCCATAATCCACGAATCCCCAAGAAAATACTTTCGTAAAAAACGCCTTGGTTGCCTCTAAATCTTTCGAGGGCATTTCTATGTAGTTTATTTTATGGTGATTGCTCATTATCCTCTCCTTTAATGCGGCCACTATTTAAAATACATCTGCCTCAACAGTAGCCGTGTAACACGTTAAAAACTAGCTCTGTAACACTGAATTTGAATCTTCGAGTGTGAAAAGTTTTTAGTGTAGAAGCCGAACAATGAGAATAACCTTTTCCAAGATCGGGTTTTCAATGAAAGCAATTATGCGTATGTTTAACGCTTCTGATGTGTCGATGAAGTGAGTTTAAATGAATAGGCCTGAAGCGCAGAGCTATGTTATTGAAACGGCAAAAAACGAGCATTTTGATGCCGTTGGAGAGCTGTTGGTTCAAGTTTATTCCGCACTGGATGGGTTCCCTTCACCTGATGAGCAGCCCAAGTACTATGCGATGTTACGAAATGTCGGAGACCTTACCGAAGAGCCAACAATCGATATCCTTATTGCAAAAACTCATGACAACTCAATTCTTGGGGCTGTCGTATTTTTCTCTGATATGAAGCACTATGGCTCCGGTGGCACGGCCACTCAAGAAAAAGACGCAGCTGGCTTTCGCCTTTTAGCGGTTTCTCCAACAGCGAGAGGTCTAGGCTTGGGCAAAGCACTCACTGAGGCATGTATTCAGAGAGCGAAGAACATGGGGCGCAAGCAAGTTGTCATTCACAGCACCCGCGCAATGCAAGTTGCGTGGCACTTATATGAAAACATTGGTTTTCAGCGGTCAACAGATCTTGATTTTAAACAAGAGTCACTTCCCGTTTTCGGCTTTAGGTTAACACTCTAATTTGAACTTAATGTATGAATAAAACGATTATCTTCACCGCTCTTGCACTCTTAGCTTTCGCAGGTAATTCCATCCTGTGTAGGTTAGCTTTACAAGAAACCAATATCGATCCTGCTAGCTTTACAAGCTTGAGACTGATTTCTGGCGCCGTGACACTCTGGCTATTGTTATTAATCAAACAAGGGCACCCCAAAACAAAAGGAAATTTCATATCGGCCCTGGCGCTTTTTGCGTACGCCGCTGGCTTTTCCTTTGCCTATGTTTCACTAGACACAGGCATTGGTGCGCTCATTCTATTTGGCACAGTTCAGGTAACGATGATTGCGGTTGGGCTTTATCGTGGTGAGAAACTGTATCTATTGCAGATCATAGGCGGTCTACTTGCGTTTTTCGGACTTATAGCGCTTATGTCTCCGGGTATTCATGCCCCTTCACTCTCTGGTGCATCGCTCATGGCTTTAGCGGGTGTTTCCTGGGGTATTTATTCACTTCGTTCGGGTACAGGGAACAGCCCGCTACAGACGACAGCGGGCAACTTTATATTGGCAGCACCGTTAGCAGTGCTTTTAAGTTTATTTGTAATGAATGGCGTTTCAATAGACCGAGAGGGTTTTGTGTATGCTTTACTTTCAGGAGCTGTAACCTCGGGCGCTGGTTATGCAGTTTGGTATGCCGTTCTGCCCTATTTGAAAAGTTCACAAGCGGCAGTGTTGCAACTTACAGTTCCTGTTTTAGCCGCAGCTGGAGGCGTTCTTCTGTTACAAGAGCCTTTTACCCTCAGATTTGTACTTAGCTCTATCGTTATTCTTGGTGGTGTCGCGTTGTTTATTTCGCAAAAATATAAACACGCTTAAGCATCTAAAGGCAGCTTCGCTCGTTCTACAATACGCGGTGGCAACTTGTCGGCTAATGCCATAAGAATGCGCTGAATTTGACGATGTTCTTGTTCATCTCCAGTAACCGCGTTGTGCAAGTAATGATAAGCAGCTTCCATATCCAAGGCGCTACCTTCCCCACTTAATAGGATTTGTGCAAAACGCTTCTGCGCAGGTAGATTGCCCAAGCTCGACGCTTCTCGAAGATGAAGAATAGCTCGGCGCATGTCTGGCTGAACTAATTGACCAATATGATAGTAGCGTCCTAGTTGTTCTAATGCTTCCGGCAAGCCTTGGCGAGCAGCATGGTTCATGTACTCCACACCAAGCTCTACGTCGCGTTCATAACAAACACCATAAGCCAGCATATCTCCATAAAGGAATTGATATGCCGGTCGGCGTTCTACTTCAGCTTGAGCTCTAATGTCTTGGTACAGTTGGCAATTATCGATGTCTTGCACACGCTGTAAATGACGGTTTGCGCGAATAAGTTCAACAAGCTCGTCGTCTGAATACAGCTGTACAGCTTGTGGAACACTAAACTGTCGTGCAGAGGCACTGAAGCTAGTCCATGCGGGCATCGAAATAACTATCGCGGCGAGAACAATGTAAACACTTTTCAAACTCACAATACTTTTCGACATAAAAACTCTCAATACTTACCTATGAACGTGCTTATTTATCGGCAAAGTGGAATATTTCTAAAGGTTTTCATTGACCCAAATCGCCAACCCTTCCAAAACTAAGTGGGGACGCACAAGGAAGTTCCTAGAACGTTCTTGTTTGAGGTGGCGAACGCCGCCTCCGGTGAGATATATATCATATTCCTTTGTTGCAAAGGTTTCGTCTGCATACTCAATGGCATAGTTCACTAAACCATCGAGAGCTGCGGCACACCCCGTTGCTATAGCACTTTCCGTGCCCTGTCCAATAATGCCCTCGGGGACTGCATCTTGTACTCTTAACCGAGCACTTCTGCGCACTAAAGACTCTTGCATAAGCGCAAAGCCTGGAGCTATCCAGCCACCTAAGTGTTCGCCAGTTGCAGACAACCAGTCGGCCGTAAATGCCGTACCTATATCTATAATTAAACTCGGTTTTCCAACATCTTTCACAGCAACCATGGTTAACCAACGGTCAACGCCAAGGTGGCTTATGTCTTTGTAACAGTGGCTAAATCCGTCTATCTCCCCTGTTTGTACACGGTAAACTTCAAAACCAAGATCTTGCAACTCCGAAATTAAAGTAACCGCTTCTTGCTCTGCTCCGACACTGGCTAAGACTACTGTTTTAATAGTTTGGCCGCTTAGCCAGTCTCTCAGCTCTACAATATTGCTAGTTCGAAGTTGCAACTGTAGCTCGTCGGCACCAGTACATGTGGCAACCTTCCAAGACGTATTGCCCGCTTCTACTAAAACCACGTCAGTTCTGTGCTCTAACACTGATCTCTCCGCCAAAGTAACGTTTTAACCCGTCTTCTTGTTGCACTAAAAACGCGCCAGTTTCGTCTATACCTTTGCCTACACCCAAGTATTGATGCTGACCCAACAATATTTTTACTGGCTTATCATAGTATAGGTCGTAACGCGGCCAATCCTCGAGTGCTTCAGATAAACCTACATTGTCGTGTGCTTCGAGGCCTGCTCTAATAGCTTGAATAATTAAAACCGACCACTCGTTTCGAGAAAGAGGTTTTATCGCGTGTTGATTCAACGATGTGAAAGGCTGGTCGATGCCTTGGAAGTTACTATCCATTTTCAAGTTTGCACCCACACCTACTATAGCGCTTCCTTCGCCACTAACTTGGCCCTCAAGCTCCACTAAAATACCAATCACCTTTTGATTGTCTATATATATGTCGTTCGGCCATTTAACCGCCACTTTTCCTTCGATAAAGGGAGAAAGTGCTTTAGCAATAGCATGACCCACCACAACACTCATACCTACCGCAGCATTGAGCCCATGACGTAACGGCCAATAAATAGAGACATACAAGTTACTACCAAATGGAGATACCCAAGTTTTGCCTCTTCTGCCTCGCCCTGCTGTCTGCATTTCAGCAATGACGGCAGTACCGGGCGCTAGCTCTTGAGTCTCCATCAGCCCGCGGAGATCGTCGTTGGTAGAACCCGTAATATGTTTCGCAAAAATGGGGACATTAGGGTCTTCAAGTTCTTGTTCGATAAGTTGGTGGTCGAGTAAGTCGAGCTGATGAGCCAACCTATAGCCTTTGCCACTTACGCGAAAAACGTCTAACCCCAATGCGGTTAATTTATCAATACGTTTATTCACCGCCATGCGGCTAACACCCAAAGCTTCGCCTAATTGCTCACCGGAGTGAAAGTGGCCGTCCGCTAATAACTCTATAAGTTGAGTGTCTAGGTCACTCATACAGTCCTCGCTCGCCTTGCGCACCGATGAGGCGGACCTCTGGGCTAATATTCACACCAAACTTTTCCAACACCTGGGTTTGTACCGCTTTCGCTAGGGCAAGAACGTGCTTCGCTTCTGCTTCTCCTTTATTCACAAGCACCAACGCTTGCTTATCATGAACACACGCACCTTTTAAGCAGAACCCTTTCAAACCACACGCCTCAATAAGCCAACCCGCTGCTAATTTAACTTTCTCTGGTTGCGAGGTTTCATACACCGGTAAATCGGCATATTTTGCTTTGAGTTGCTCTGCATCATGCGCGCTAACCACGGGGTTCTTAAAAAAAGAGCCCGCATTGGGCAACACAGCTGGGTCAGGAAGCTTGCTTTGTCTCACTTCTATGACTTTGTCTGCAATTGCTTTGGCCGTAGCGTTGCTACCAAGATCTGCTAATGGTCCGTAAGTTAAAACAGGTTCCCAAGCTTTCGGAAAGGAAAAGTTTACTCGTGTAATGAATAGCTTTCGTGAGCTTTCGCGTTTGAAAACACTGTCTCTGTAGGCAAATTCACACGCTTGCTGGTTTAAAGTTCTAAAAGCTTGTTGCTCAAAGTCCCAAACTTCAACTGAATCGATAAAGGTCCCAACTTCTACACCATATGCGCCAATATTTTGAACAGGCGAAGCACCAACGCTACCAGGAATAAGTACTAAGTTCTCAAGACCAAATATGGCTTTGTCGAGCAAGTTTAAAACTAGCTCGTGCCAGTTTTCACCCGCACCTACACTAACACTCCAGCTTTCTTCATCTTCTTCAATGTTCACACCTTTCAGTGCGTTCACCACTACCGTTCCACCAAAGTCATCAACAAAAAGCGTGTTTGTACCCTCCCCAAGAAAAAGGAAGTCGTCGCGCCACGCTAATGTTTTTAATTCGGCTTCATCACGAATATAGAGTACGTCTTGCGCGAAACATGGAAGTTGAAAACTGTGTAACAAACGCACCGACTTTCCATCGCGTCTTAATTTATTATTCATTCACTAGCTTCTTTGCTTCTTGCTCTGCACGATTCGCTCAACCAGATCTACGGTACGGTTAGCGTATCCAAATTCATTGTCATACCAAGCATAAATTTTTACTTGGGTTCCGTTAATAACCATGGTCGAAAGAGCATCAACAATTGAGGAGCGAGGATCGCTTTTATAATCAATGGACACCAAAGGCTTCTCTTCAAAACCAAGAATACCCTCTAGCTCGCCTTCCGCCGCGCTTTTCAGCAACCGGTTAACCTCTTTGGTGTCTGTTTCACGAGACACTTCGAACACAACGTCTGTTAATGAAGGACATGAAATAGGTACACGAACCGCATGGCCATTTATACGGCCCTCTAGCTCCGGAAATATGGTAGTGATGGCTTTCGCCGAGCCGGTCGTAGTAGGAATAAGTGAGTCACCACATGCGCGAGCACGTCGCATATCTTTATGAGGCGCGTCTAGAATAGATTGCGTATTGGTTAACGCATGTATTGTGGTCATAGACGCATGCTTAATACCTAACCCTTCCTGTATGACTTTGACCACCGGCGCAAGACAGTTTGTGGTGCAAGACGCAGCGCTCACTATTGAATGCTCCAACGGGTCAAACTCCTCGTCGTTGACTCCCACAACTACATTCGGAACCTGCTTAGACTTCACCGGCGCACTGACAACAACATGATCAACGCCCTGATCAAAGTAGGGCTCTAAAGCTTCTACGGTTTTATTTTTTCCCGACGCCTCAATAACAATGTCACAATCAGACCAGTCAGTATTTAAAATATCGCGCTCGCTGGTGCAGCGAATACTCTGACCTTCAACCGTAAACCCTTCTTGGTCAACCTGGATAGATTTGTGCCAACGACCATGAGACGAATCGAACTCTAGCAGATGCGCGAGCATTGTGGCGTCTGCACCGGGATCATTCACATGTACAATATTGAAGTCGGCTCGGTCAAATGCAGCACGAAAAGCTAATCGACCAATTCTGCCAAACCCATTTATACCAACTTTCAGATTTCTTTGAGAAGACATAAACTTACCCCTTCTTGTGCTTATTACGCATAGTTTAAGCCATTATAATGATGCTAGAGAAAATAATAATTAGGTAGAAATAAAAAAGGCGCCCATATGAGCGCCTCAATTTGCTCGGATATTCTACATTTGCGATTGTAGGTAATTTTCCAGCCCAATTATCTCGATTAGCCCTATCTGTTGGCGTAACCAATATGCATGGTCTTCTTCCGTGTCTTTTAAAATACTGACTAGAATAGAGCGACTTACAAAGTCTTTCTCCGACTCACAAAGCAAAATGGACGCTTTCAGATCCTTTGCGTTCTGCAATTCGAGATCCAAATCGCCTTTTAGCATTGTTGGTACATCGGTACTTGGCGGCAGTGGATGACGAGTTTCTAAGTCAGGCTTTCCTCCAAGTAAAAGAATTCTGTCGATCAACATTTTCGCGTGACCACGCTCATCGTCAGCCTCGTGGGCTATACGTTCATGTAACTTTGTGAAGCCCCAATCTTCGTATATCGACGCATTGCGCGTGTATTGGTCAATAGAGGTGAGCTCCCACCGCAATAACTTGTTGAGTGCATCAATAACTTTAGACATTACGCTTCCTCGTCGATTTGTGTTTGAAGATATCGCTGAATTCCAATTTTGCCGATCACATCTAACTGCGTTTCAAGCCAGTCCCAATGCTCTTCCTGCTGCTCTAAAATCCCTGCCAACAGTTCCCTCGAAACAAAGTCTTCAGCCTGTTCGCATTGTTCAATAGCTTGCTTAATAACGTCGATGTCTTGCGCCTGAACCTTATGGTCAAGTTTCAGCATTTCCTCTGGACGCTCACCAATATATAGCTTTCCAAGCTCTTGCAGATTAGGTAATCCTTCCAACAATAAAATGCGCTCGATAATTTCGTCGGCATGAACCATTTCTTTAATGGAAGCCTTATAGATCACTTTATTCAGAGGCTCGAAACCTAAATTTCGATACATCCGTGCATGCAAGAAATACTGATTAATTGCCGTAAGTTTTCTGGTAAGAACCGTATTGAGCACGGCCAAAACTTGAGGCTGACCTTTCATAAACTACACCTTAATTTAGATGACTTAAATTAAGTGTAGCAGACCTCTACCTCAAGATGGGAGTCTGAATGGATTTCCACAGGATTTGCGTGAGTTTGTATTTGTTCATGCAGGACTTCGCGAGCGTGACAACTGCATTTGCCGCACTGAGTAGCTAGCCCTGTTGTTCTTTTCAAGGTGCGCATATCTCTACAGCCACCTTTTACGGCTGTTTTAATATCCCCATCGGTTACACCTTTACACAGACAAACGTACATTTACACCTCACTAAGTAGATGTGTAAATTATAGACCTTAATGAGAATGGTTATCAAGTCTATTTTTGTTTGCAGTGCGGTTTTATTCCCTAAGCAAAAAAATAGGTGGCCAAAGCCACCTATTCCACTTTTCTGAGACATCCTAGCATCCTTGCCAGCTCGACCGTTCTGCTCCACTTTTCCTTAAGTTATTTAAACGTCCATGTGTTGAAGCGAGCTTTAATGTATAGATAAGAAAGTTCAGGTTTCAAACCATGGTTTTCATTTTAAGAGATTTCCTACAAAGAAAATTGTTCTTCTTTTGAAGAAATTGTGACCATTCACAGGGCTAATTACAATTTTAAGCAGATACTGATAACCTGAATACCTATGCATTAAAAAGGTGATTTTATGTCGTTGTACTCAGCTGATACGCAAGCGAATGATGCCAAAGACAACTGTGGCTTTGGTTTGATTGCGCATACAGAAGGCGTACGCAGCCATGACATTGTAAGTAAATCCATTACCGCGGTATCACGAATGGCGCATAGGGGCGCAGTGAATGCGGACGGTAAAACCGGTGACGGATGTGGCCTATTACTACAAATTCCAGAGTCTTTTTTTCAAGCAATTGCAGAGCAACAGGGATGGAATTTAGGCAAGAAGTTCGCTGTTGGCCAAATTTTTCTGAGCCAAGATAAGCAAAAAAGTGAATACGCGAAAAAGGTTGTAGAAACAGAACTACAACGAGAGATGTTTACCATTCACGGCTGGCGATTAGTACCCACAGAAAAAGAAGTACTGGGTGAACTTGCACTAGACACCTGCCCTGACATCCAGCAAATATTTATTAGTGCACAACCCGGCTGGCGCAAGAAAGATGTGGAAAGACGCCTTTTCATGGCGAAACGACGTATTGAAAAACAATTAGATAACGACCCAGACTTTTATATATGCTCTTTGTCTTGCCTGGTTGTTGTGTACAAAGGTCTTATGCAACCTAAAGACCTCGGTACGTTTTTTTTAGACTTAAGCGATGACCGACTAGAAACCTCAATTTGTGTGTTTCACCAGCGCTTTTCAACCAATACCAAACCACGTTGGCCACTCGCCCAACCTTTCCGTTTTCTTGCTCATAATGGTGAGATAAATACTGTTGCGGGAAATAGAGCTTGGGCAAAAGCTCGTGCATATAAATTCCATTCGCCATTACTTCCAGACCTTCACGACGCTGCACCATTTGTACAAGAGCGTGGCTCTGACAGTGCCTCTCTCGACAATATGCTCGAACTTTTGCTTGCGGGAGGCATGGACTTGTTTAGAGCTATGCGCATGCTGGTTCCGCCTGCTTGGCAAGGTAACCCAACCATGCCGGAGGAGTTACGTGCGTTTTACGAGTTTAACTCTATGCACATGGAGCCATGGGACGGTCCCGCCGGTGTAGTTATGAGCAATGGCCGTCACGCCGCCTGCTCACTCGACCGTAATGGCTTAAGACCAGCAAGATATGTATTAACCGAAGACCATATCCTCACTATTGCCTCTGAAGTGGGTATTTGGGATTACGAAGAGTCAAAGGTGGTGCAAAAAGGTCGGTTAGGCCCGGGAGAAATGATTGCGGTAGACACATACACCGGCAAAATATGGAATACCGCAGCAGTCGACCAAGACTTAATGTCGCGCCACCCCTATAAAGATTGGTTGGATGAGCATATTCAAAGACTTACGCCATTCGCAGAATTAAAAGCGGAAAAAATTGGTGAACGATTATTCGACGACACCACCATGCAAGTGTTGCAAAAAGCATTTGTTTACACCCGTGAAGAAGTAGAACAGGTACTCTTTGTACTCGCCAACGATGGCCACGAAGCAACTGGCTCTATGGGTGATGACACGCCTATTGCAGCACTATCACAAAAGCCGCGAGTATTTTATGACTACTTCAGGCAACAATTCGCGCAGGTAACTAACCCGCCAATCGACCCTATTCGCGAGCGCCATGTTATGTCTTTGGCAACCTGTATTGGTCGAGAAAAGAATATCTTTAATGAAACTGCCGGCTATGCTCGTCGAGTGCTGTTTGAGTCACCAGTATTGATGTACACAGACTTAGTACAACTTAAAGAACTAGAGCCAGAGCATTACGCGTGGCAGTCATTTTCACTCAACTACGACCCTAAAAAGCAAACCCTGAAGGAAGCTGTTCAAGAGCTTACTAATCGGGTAGTAACTGCGAGCAAAGAGCGAAATATTGTCATTATTATTCTTTCCGACCGAGAATTAGAGACAGGTCAAACCTATATTCCAGCAGCTATTGCCACTGGAGCAGTGCAACAAGCGCTCATAGAAAACGACTTGCGTTGCGACACTAACATTATTGTTGAAACAGCAAGTGCTCGCGACCCTCACCACTTCGCTGTACTTATAGGTGTTGGAGCAACTGCTGTGTATCCATTCCTAGCCTATGAAGTTATTGAGCAACTAGTCAGTCAAGAAAAAATCCCTCTACGCGCTAGAGACGCAGTTGAGAACTTTAGAAACGGCATTAACAAAGGGCTTCTAAAGATTCTTTCTAAAATGGGTATTTCATGTGTCGCGAGTTATCGTGGTGCAGGTCTCTTTGAGCTACTCGGGGTCTCTAAAGACATTCATCAACTATGCTTCCCGAGCTGTCATTTAAGGCTAGAGGGACTACCTTTCGAAGAGATAGAAAAAGACACATTGGCACTATGCCAACAGGCTCGCAACACAAACCTAAAGCTACCCCATGGCGGTTATTTGAAGTTCGTTTATGACGGTGAGTATCACGCTTATAACCCAGGCGTGGTAATGACACTGCAACAAGCGATTAATCAGAACTCTAAACACAGCTATAAGGAATATACCCAGCAAGTAAACAGTCGGCCTGTTTCTATGCTGAGAGATCTTTGGACCTTAAATTACCCAAAAGACGTTTCTGATGTTGAACCAGAGCCAGTTGAAAACCTATACCCTAGATTTGACAGCGCAGCGATGTCGATTGGCGCACTAAGCCCTGAAGCTCATGAAGCTATTGCTGTAGGTATGAATACATTGGGCGCATTTTCGAATTCAGGGGAAGGTGGTGAAGACCCCGCTCGTTTTGATTCATTACGCAACTCTAGAATAAAGCAGATTGCATCAGGACGATTTGGCGTTACCCCACACTATTTAGTGAATGCTGACGTGCTGCAAATCAAAATTGCGCAAGGGGCAAAACCAGGAGAAGGCGGGCAACTTCCGGGTGAAAAGGTAACCGCTGAAATTGCGAAATTACGCCATTCGATTCCCGGCGTAACGCTAATTTCACCACCACCGCACCACGACATTTATTCCATCGAAGATTTAGCGCAGCTCATTTTCGACCTAAAGCAAGTGAACCCTAATGCTCTTGTTTCAGTGAAACTTGTTTCTGAACCAGGTATTGGAACTATTGCGACTGGCGTGGCTAAAGCCTATGCCGATTTAATTACTGTTTCTGGCTACGACGGTGGTACCGGCGCCAGCCCTTTAACGTCAGTTAAGTATGCCGGCTCGCCGTGGGAGCTAGGTCTTGCAGAGGTCCATGAGGCCTTAGTAAGTAATAACTTACGACATAAAGTACGCCTGCAAGTCGACGGCGGCCTGAAGACAGGCCTCGATGTAATTAAGGCCGCTATTCTAGGTGCTGAAAGCTTTGGCTTTGGCACTGGGCCAATGGTTGCACTGGGTTGTAAATACTTAAGAATTTGCCACTTAAACAACTGTGCAACAGGTATTGCTACACAAGACCGTCAACTTCGCGAAGAGTTCTACACGGGATTACCCGAGAAGGTTTCTCGTTATTTTGAGTTCCTTGGTGAAGAAGTACGTACTTACTTATCCGCTTTAGGCGTTGAAAAGCTCACCGACCTTATTGGACGTATAGACCTTCTGCAGCTTGCAGAAAACCTGACCGACCGACAACGCTTAATTCAAGTGCAGCCGATACTCGACTCTGTACAAGTAAAATCTGCTAAAACCCTATTTTGCAGCGAGAACAATACACCAGACGATAAAGGGCAGCTTAATCAAACTTTATTAAGTAAGTTTCGAGCCGCGGTAGAACAAAAAGCTCCGCAAAAATTGAGCTTTAAGATTACTAACCAAGACCGTTCGGTAGGAGCTTCTTTGTCCGGCTTTATTGCCCAAACGCACGGGCGCTTAGGGTTAACAGGAAGCCCTATACATGCAGAGTTTAAAGGCAACGCCGGACAAAGTTTTGGTGTTTGGAATGCTCCAGGCTTACACCTGAAATTAATAGGCGACGCGAACGACTATGTCGGCAAAGGTATGGCAGGTGGTCGTATTGTCGTTAAGTCCGCACGAGATTCAAAGCTGCCCTCACAACACGCGGTAAGCATGGGCAATACCTGTTTATATGGTGCTACTGGCGGCCGGCTGTATGCAGCTGGACACGCGGGCGAGCGGTTTGCAGTGCGTAATAGCGGTGCAATAGCCGTTATTGAAGGGGTTGGCGATCATGCTTGCGAGTATATGACCGGGGGCATAGTGGTGATTCTTGGCCCTACGGGAATTAACTTTGGCGCCGGCATGACTGGTGGACTTGCAATCGTTCATGACGCACAAAACAGCATCGCAAAGAAAATTAACCCTGAACTTGTTGAGGTGTTACCTCTTTCGTTAAATGTTTTGAAGGAGCATTTACGCGGGTTGTTACACGAACACTATGAAAGCACAGAGAGTGCGCATACCCATGAAATATTACGCAACTTCGACACCCATTTAGCACACTTCAAACTGGTAAAAGGTAAAGACACCGATGTCCATGACGTGTTGGGAAGAAGAGCCCGTGGAACAGAAGAAATTAGGGTACAGGTGTCGTAATGAATAAAAACATATATCAATTTGTAGATGTAAGCAGAGCAGAGCCACCGAAGCGTTCATATAGCGAACGCGCTATTGAGTTTGTGGAAATTTATCACCCCCAAGAACAAGAACAGGTTGCAGGACAAGCTGACCGCTGTATCGACTGCGGAAACCCTTATTGTGAGTGGAAGTGCCCGGTACATAACTATATTCCTCAATGGCTAGAACTTGCAGCTCAAGGGCGAGTCATCGAGGCCGCAGAACTCTCTCATCAAACTAATAGCCTGCCGGAAGTATGTGGCCGTGTGTGCCCGCAAGACCGTCTTTGTGAGGGAGCCTGTACACTTAATGATAGCTTCGGTGCAGTAACCATTGGCGCAATAGAGAAGTACATTACTGACACAGCATTAGCCCAAGGTTGGCGACCTGACGTTTCGCATGTGGAAAAACTCGACTTTAGAGTGGCAGTCATTGGCGCGGGTCCCGCCGGCTTGGCTTGCGCCGATGTACTAGCACGACAAGGTATTTCCGCAACAGTATTCGACAAACACCCAGAGATTGGCGGGCTACTCACTTTCGGTATTCCTAGTTTTAAACTCGAAAAGTCGGTGATGACCCAGCGGCGAGAAATATTTGAAAGCATGGGCATTGAATTTAAGTTGAACTGCGAAGTGGGTAAAGACACCAGCTTCGAGAAACTAGAAGCTGAATACGATGCGGTATTTCTCGCCCTTGGCACGTATAAAGCCATCGATGGAGGTTTACCGGGTATCGAAACCAGAGGAGTTTACCCTGCATTACCCTATTTAATTGGCAATACAGCAAAGGTAATGAACCTCACCCTGCCCGACTACCCGTACATAGATATGGTCGACAAACAGGTACTCGTTCTAGGAGGTGGCGACACCTCTATGGATTGCGTAAGAACTGCAATACGTCAGCAAGCCTCAAAAGTTACCTGCGCCTATCGACGCGACAGAGTGAATATGCCCGGTTCGCAAAAAGAACTACAGAATGCTGAAGAGGAAGGAGTGCACTTTCAGTTTAATGCGCAGCCTGTAGAAGTATTAGAACAGAACGGGGAGGTAAGCGGTGTAAGGTTCGTAAAAACACAGCTTAGTGAACCCGACGAGCATGGTCGTAAACGTCCAGAGGCGGTCCCTAACTCCGAGTTTGTTATTGAAGCCGACGCAGTTATTCTTGCATTTGGTTATCTTGCCAACCCTCCTGAATGGATAGATAAAGCAGGTATTAAGTTAGGTAAGAATTCCTTAGTTACAGCTACCGAAAGTAGTGCGTTTCCCATGCAAACCTCGAACGAGAAGATATTTGCAGGTGGCGACATGGTGCTCGGTGCCGATTTGGTGGTAACAGCCATTGCACAGGGGCGGAAGGCAGCTGATGGGATATATGCTTGGCTTATGCGCGGGTAGATACAAAAAAACCGCCTGTTAGGCGGTTCTTTTGTATCTGGCGGATAGGGAGGGATTCGAACCCTCGATACGGGGTTACCGTATACACACTTTCCAGGCGTGCTCCTTCAACCACTCGGACACCTATCCTGCAAGGCGCGTATAGTACGGAATTGCGAGATCTGAGTCAACGCGTTGCCGTTAATTTTCCCTTACTAATAAAAACGGATACATGGCCATCATCGCATCCGGCCCCGGCACGCCCACATCAATAAAAACTGAATTCGCTAATCCATCTTGCGTCGTTGGCGTGCTCGTCCACAGCACTGTGTTACCCGCAACACCCGGGAAGATGTTCTCATTTAAAGCCGAGCCCTCGCACTGTAATTCTAAAATACTCACCAGCTCATTCACATTCGGCAAGCGCCAGTCTGAGTAACCTCCAACACTCTCTCCCGAGGCAGTCAAGTGAGCCTGCTCCCAACTTTCCTCAAACGCCGCTCCATCGCAAGTACCACCCAACATATGCGTCTGACCCGCCAAACACACACTCCACATTAAACCGGTGTCAGTGTCTGTTACCGTGCCATCGCCATGCACCTCAAAATCAGCATCCGGAGCTGTCGCCGTAATGTTCGCATTACATGACTGCTGCCCATACGCACCCGCTGTCATCAACATTAAACCAAGAGCCAAGCCTACTTTTTTGATTGAACCTTTCATCTTCACTCTCCCTATTAATCCGCGCGAACCGGCATCACTAGACCAACATCTGACTTTAAGCACGCGCTCACACTCGGCTGCACACCCGGCATCATACAAAACACCTCAGCCACACTCTGACTCAGCGTGTTCGCCGTCCAATAAGGCGTCATCGGTACGATATGCGGGAAGTAGTCCGCATCCACCCGGTGCTCACTACCAAACAGGTCATACATTTCCGGCATGGTTGGTAAACGCCAGTCCGTAAAGCCACAGTGCGCACTCGCATTAAGCTCTGCAACATAGCTTTCGGTATTACAAATACCGTCCACACACGCGAATGGCGGTACAGCCATCGTGTCTTCTTCTAACCCTGCATCTCCACCGTTCTCAGTAGGCGTTGAGTTATACCAAGTGTAGAAGTTCTCTTTATGACGATAATTCGTTACATCGTTCACCCGGCTGTCCCAAACTAAACCGGTCACGTTGTCTTGCACACAGCTCCATTGGGTGCCTACAACTTCATTACCACCATTGTCCCAAGCTTGATCTTGTACCGTTAACGCAACTCCACCTGCATTGAGCTTGGTTAAGTCTAAGCTACCCGCACCGTCACCTTCTTTCGTCAGGTTACTATTCGCTAGGTCTGCGTCACGTCCATGCTCTGCATCTTGGTCGGGCACCATAAAGTTCAGGCAGCTCACATTCGCACTCATTGCACTGGCACAATTCGTAGCGCCAGTGTCGTTCAGGCCACCTGCAGATGCTCCTGCACTTACCGGCGTGGCGCTCACTTGGGCACTGCCATCACTTTCAAACGCACCTTGTACAGTGGTGACTTTAAAGAAGTACTCAACATCATTATCTAAACCCTGCACCGTACCGATCACCGTACCGATGGAGCTCGGGAAGGTGGTCACGCCACCGCCATCTAGACTCGCGTAGTTCTCAACGTTCGTAATACTTTCTTTGGCATAATAAACCTGATAAGAATCCGCATCAGCAACCGAATCAAAGTATATCGTGACCATGCCATCACCCGCTTGCGTACTCAGGTTAGTTGGTGCGTCGATTTGTAGCTTTAATGTCGCATCCAGCGAGCAATCCGCGGTAATACCTGAGACAGCGTACACATTTCCTGAGTCAGTGTAATCACACCCCGTTACCGAATTCACTTCATAGTCGCTTGGCACCGTCAAAGTAAACTCAATAGCTTCTTCCTGACCATGCGTGAACGTAGCTGATTCTGGACTCCAAGATCCACCGTTATCAGCAGATGTCGTGATTTGGTATTGCTTGAGCTCAAACACAATCTGCACCGTGCAGTCTGCAACCACGGGCGCGGAAACAAGGCCAATAATTTCCTGGACTGGATTTTGAGTAAAGCCACCGCAGCCCTCTGCAGAAGCTAGGTTGTAACCCGTTGCCGCAGCCGCGAATAACCCAACCGTTTGACCGTGATTTACTTGAATACTATCTGGCATCGGTTGGGAGAAGATATCCGTAATAACGCCTTCCCCAACTCTATTGAAATTCACCGTGTACTGCTTTATTTCAAAAGCGAATTCATAAGCGCAATTATCCGCAGTCACTGGGCCAATCACGATTGGATTTGCATTTATGTCGCTCTTAAGCTGACCGCATCCTTCAGAGATCGTAGGCGCGCTTAAAAGATATCCGTCATTTGGAGTGACATTGAATGACACATCCTGACCATGCAGAACAGTCGATGAGGCCGCACTCACACTTCCGCCGGCCGTGTTAGTCACAATTGCTGAGACTTGATACTCTATAGCTTCGAAAACAACATCAATAGTACAGTCCGCGACAATGGGCTCCGTACTGTAGATATCCGCATCCACGCTTGGATCTGTTATATCGCTCAGCGTTACACTACAACCTTGTATTGAACCTAACGTAAGTCCATTGTCGGGAACCGCGACTACATATAAATTATTTCCAAAAACCACGTCGGCTGGAAAATCTGTTCCGAGCGAGTTTTGAACTTGACCACTCCCAGTTTGATTCAAAGAAACGACATAAGTAATCAGGTCAAATTCAACAGCAACCGAACAATTATTCTCCACGGAAGCAATTGAGTACGTGTTACCACTTAACTCGCCGGAGCAACCTTGCGCAGTAATTTTGCCAATGGTCGAGTTCTCCTCTGGCGTAATGGTAAAGGATGCACTTTGACCATGCTCAACGGTGGGTGAGCTGGGTATAACCGAGCCCGAGCCGGCACCCCTGCGCACACCCGTTAGGTTATAAATAGCCGTTTCGAAGTTTGCACTGACATGACAGACTTCAGTGATAGTGCCTGTGGTAAATGTATTGGTTGTTGAATTAAACTGACCTCCACAACCGGTAACGTTGTCAACTTGGTAGCCCCCGTAGGGAGAGACTGTAAACGTTGTTGTGGAACCATAATCTACAACCCTACTACTAGGTGTAATCCTTCCCCCCGCACCTGCAGAAGCGGTCACAGTAATTGACTGCAAAGAAAAAGTCGCAGAAACCGTACAGTTGCCCGTAATAGGTCCTGCGGTGTATACAAAGCCAGCGAGCGCCCCTGGACACCCGGATACAGTATCGATTTGGTAACCCGTCTGGGGGGATATGGTAAATGCCACTGTTTCGTTTGTACGCACATCACGGGAAGTGGGTGAAATGGTTCCACCCTCACCGGCGGACGTAGAAACCATGTAAGGCATTTCATTAAACGATGCGGTTACTTGGCAGTCAGCATTAATGGGTCCTGTCCTATAAGTATTACCCGAAAGACTTCCCCCACAGCCACTTACCGCACCAATCTCAAAATTCTGCTCAGGAGTAAGTTCAAAGCTTGTCGTGTTTCCAGGTTGTACATCTCTAGCAGGAGGCGTTATGGTGCCACCTGCCCCCTCAACTTGGGCGGTAACGGTATAAGAGCCAAGTACGGGCGTAAGCGTGCAATGTTCCAAAACATGGGGAACAGAAACAACCGTTTTGCTCTCGTTAAGGGTAGCGCCATCACAGCCAGTAATTCCTTCTACCAAAACACCCTGTGGAATTGAAATACTGAATTCGGCGCCCAAGTTTCTGTGAACTTCTAGTGACCGAGGCGCAAAAGTTATGCCCCCCACCCTTTCAGTGCTCACCTGATACTTGTGGGGGTGGTTCAGGAGGATTGTGCAGGAAGTAGAGTTTTCATTATAGTTCAGAGAAAAGTACGCTACCGTACTCACCCACATAGCAAGAGAATTTTCCCCACTTTTCGCTATTGCACAACCAACGGTGAAGTACATAGATTCAAGAATTTGAGCAGTTGGACAGATAACATCACATCTCTCAAAGTAAGAGGGACTGTAAGCCACAACTAGATTTATATCATTGCCAGTATTAGTTTCTACAAGTGAACTATTGTGAACGTCGAAAAACCCCTCCCCAACGTCATCGGTCTGAATAATTGTCACCCCCTCTCCCACTTTCGTAAACACAAGCGGATCTTCTATAATTCCGTTTCTTTCACCATCACTGTCACCGAGCTCACCATCAGTAATGGTGAGTTCAATACTCAACCCATCATCACCGTATGTGAACATCTCAAAGGGTAGGTAGTACCAAGTTGGCTCGGCTCCAGCACTTTCCGGACCAAACTTCATTGGGCGATCGCCTAGCCCAATCGGTTCATCATAAGTAATGGTAATGGTCGCTGTGTCACCCGGGGTTTCGAGCTTTACAGAGTATTCTAGGAGTGAAGAACTCGGGTTGATATTTTCTGGCAAAGGCGCAGGAAGATTAGCGGCACCTCCCGTTGTTGGCGTAAAACGAACTGAACCCGGAACAAAGCCGTAGTTTGCATCTGGGGCTACGGCTATGGTTGCGTCTATTTCTGGGAAAACTTCACGGTCAGGTAGGTCAACTACGGTACTTAAAAACGTTGCGGTAATTTCACAGTCTTGACTCATGGGAGGCGTGAAATATAGGTTGCCGTTAAGCGTGCCGTCACAACCGGTTACTTCGTTGATAATGGCGTTCTCGTCTGGCTCGATATAGAAACGAACCACTTCACCGGTTTCTGCCTGTGTGACAGGTGGGGAAATTAAGCCGCCCTCGCCTGCATTGGTAGTAATGGTATAAATTTCAACGCTTTCTTCGTTGAAACAGCCCGTAAGCGTAACGGCTAGCAGCGAAGCCGCAATAGAGGGGAGCAGACGCATGAGAATTCCTGATTGTGGTAATTATCGTTTTTAACAAAGTGTTAATTTAGTGTAAAAAGTATACAACTTCAATCAAATCCATCATCGTAATACAAGATCATAAAGCGCTTACAGTTAAGAAGGGAGAAATGATTAAAAGAAGATTAAACTGGAAGGCAAATCTGTCTTCCAGTTATCGATAAATGAGCTTTCCAATGGCTGTTAATTTTCCCGCACCAGCAAAAACGGGAGGGTCTCCGTCATAAAGGTGGGTACCGGCGTGCCATCGAGCATCATCACAGCATTCCCTTCACCATCGAAAGTAGACGGAGTGCTTGTCCATAACGTTAACGCGTCACCCACTGTGGTAAATACCGTCGAATTCATTGCAGGTTCAGAGCACTTTAACTCTACAATACTCATCAATTCATTCACATTCGGTAAGCGCCAGTCAAAATAACTGCCAAAATCCGCTTGTGCTGCCTGCACATGAGCTTCCTCCCAAGTGCTTTCAAAAGCGGTGCCTTCACAAACACCTCCAAACATAGCCATTTGCCCCGCAAGGCACGCACTCCACATCAACCCTGTGGGTATATGCGTAACTGTTCCGTCGCCATGCACCTCAAATTCACTGTCGGGTGACATCGCCTCTAAATTCGGATTGCACACTTGTTGAGCGAACGCCACCGTTGTACCCAGCATTAGAGTAAGGGCCAAACCGAGTTTTCCAAATGTTGTTGTCATAGTTTTGCTCCTTATTGCCCTGACCGCACGGGCATAACTAACCCCGGGAATTCTTTCGGACACGGCATTACACTCGGCGACACTCCTGGGCTTACACAGTAGCCAGCAGAAGGCAAAGAGTTAACCGTGTTCGACGTTTTGTACTGCTCCTGCAGCGCGAGGTGAGGGAAGTAGTCAGTATCTACACGATGCTCGCTACCGAACAAATCATACATCTCAGGCATGGTTGGCAAGCGCCAGTCTGTAAAGCCACAGTGAGCATTCGCGTTAAGCTCTGCCACGTAAGCTTGGGCATTACATATGCCGTCCACACAGGCTAACGGGCCACTTCCCGAAGTCTCTTCTTGAATACCTTCATCACCACCATTCTCAGTCGCCGTTGGGTTGTACCAAGTGTAATAGTTTTCATTGTGGCGATAGTTCGTTACATCGTTTACACGGCTATCCCAAACCAAGCCTGTCACGTTGTCTTGCACACAACTCCATTGCGTTCCCACAACTTCGTTACCGTTCACATCCCATGCTTGATCTTGGATGGTCAATGCAACACCACCAGCATTCAGTTTGGTTAAATCTAAACTACCGACACCGTCGCCTTCTTTCGTGAGGTTATTGTCGGTTAAGTCGGCATCACGGCCATGTTCGGCGTCTTGTCCTGGCACAGACGGATTAGGACAGCCAACATTTGCACTTACGGCACTGGCACAATTTACCGCCCCAGTATCGTTTAAAACTAAAGCTACCGCGCCAGCTGCAACAGGTATCGCGCTCACTTGGTTACTACCATCACTTTCAAAGCCATCTTGAACCGTAGTAACTTTGAAGAAATATTCTGTATTGTTCTCCAGTCCTTCGATGGTCGAAATTACTGTGCCTATTGTTGTAGGGAAAGGAATTACATTACCACCATCTAGGCTTGCATAATTTTCAACATTCTCAATGCTTTCCTTAGCGTAATAAGCCTTGTATGAATCGGCATTTTCAACTGACTCCCAATACAAAGTCACATCGCCATCGCCAGGGTCCGCCTCGTCAATCGTCGGTGCTTCAATAATCAACCGAAGTGTTGCAGAAAGCGTGCAGTCGTCAGTTATACCCGAAATCGAGTAGATATTTCCCGAAGACTCGTAATTACAACCCGTCACAGAGTTTACCGTGTAGCCTGTTGGAACGGTTAATTCAAAGTCTATAGCTCTTTGCCCATGCGTAAAGGAAGCTGACTCGGGGTTCCAAGAACCACCGTTGTCTGCGGCTGTAGAGATTTGATATGTATTGGGTTCAAAATTGATCGTTATATCACAATCTCCGACTATAGGTTCTGACACCAAACCGATAGTTTCGGTGAATTCGTTCTGCGTAACCTCCCCGCAGTCTGTTGTTGTTACAGACGCTAGATTGTGACCTTCATTAGGAGTTGCAAATAAACCCACCGTTTGCCCGTGTTGAACTTGAATAGTTTCACCAACAGGATCACCAAATACTGAGGTTATTGAGCCCTCTCCATTTACAGTCAAACCAACATCATACTGTTTGTATTTAAACTCAAACTCATAATTACAATTGTCTGTGGTCACGGGGCCTATAATTAGCGGATTTGCGTCCAAATCGGTTGGTTCTTCTCCACATCCTTCGGGAATAGTCACAGCATTTAAAACTAAGCCTTCATTTGGTGATACGTTAAAGGACACGCTTTCACCATGAAGAGTAGGCGAAGTGCCGACAATACTTACGCTTCCGTTCCGGCTGTCTACAACAGATACCGAAACTTGATATTCTTTCTGCGTAAACACTACGTTTATTGGACAATCTTCAACAACAGGGGTCGTTCTATATGTTTCAACCTCACCATTTACGATATAGAGTTCGGCTCCGCACCCAGTTATGGGCCCTAAAAGAAATCCATCATCAGGGATAAATGCAACCTGAAGCCTAGAGCCATAGGCTACGTCAACCGTGTACGGTGCAACCTTTTGTTCTGTTATATTATTATGTATTTCTCCATTTCCAGTTTGACTCACACTAACTTTGAAGGTTTTTATTGCGAAATCAGCGCTTACAATACAATTAGCAGTAACTTCTTCGATTGTATAAACACTTTCTACCAGTGTTCCGTTACAAGTCAATTCAGGGGAGGCTGAAAGAGAACTCGGAACTAACTCATACCCTTCGCCTATTTCATTAATATCAAAGACGCCTGGCTGCCCATGTAGAACCAATTCATCACGAGGTTGAATAGTTCCAAAACTATCGTCGTTTGAAGCTCCTGTAAGCTGATAGACTGCAGTTTCAAATTCTACAGTAATATTGCAGTCGCTGGTTATAGGTTGGGTACTGAGGGTCAGAGAACTTTCTGTAGGATCATTCGAGTTGCGAGCGTAGTTAACACCGCACTCTGTTCCTTGCACACTAGAAATTCCAAATCCAGAGTTTGCGTTTACAGAAACCTGGGTAGTAGCTCCGTGCTGTAAGGCTATTGACGAATAACCTGTATCACCCAAAGTTACTGTTCCACCTTCATTGGCTGAGGTATTAACCACAACCCTCTGCTTCTTAAAAGTCGCGCTAAACTCACAATCTCCTCTAAACGCATATACATAATGAACTTCTGAGCGTTCAATACTCTCTTTAAGGTCAGTAGTACAGGTACCAGGTAAGAATCTATCTATCTCATAGCCGTCATCGGGAGTTACGGTGAATTCAAATCGAGTTCCCGGTATCCCTGTTTGGGACATAGGCGAAATACTACCATGCTCCAGCTCCCGCTCCAGCCCTACCCGAGCGGTAAAATTTATTGGTTCAAAAGAAGCCTTAACTTCACAATTTGAGTTTACAGGTCCAGTTGTGAAAGTATCAGTGTCAGTACCTCTGACTAATGTGCCACCACATTGGCTATCCACAGGCTCAACGGTCCGATAACCCGAGTGCGGCATTAACTCAAACGATGCAGTCTCTCCTGGGTTAACCGAAACACTTGTAGGCCAAGCAACACCTCCGTTAGATCCTGCTGACGCGGAAACTTCGTATGGTTCGAAGACGGGAGTAACGGTACAATCTTCCCTCACGTTTTCGATGATATATTTACTTTCTTCCGGCTTCCACACACCACCATCACAACCAGTCACATTTTTGAGTGCACGACCACTTTCGTTATGCACTACGAACTCTGCTTTTAAGTTCCGATGAATGTCGTGCTGTTCAGGGGTAAACGTAACACCAGAGTTGGAAGGGGCATTCAGCTCATGTTTCCTAAAGTCATTCCCAATAATTATGCAAGACGGCCCTTCAAATTCAATTCCAACAGTTACTATAGTAGTATCTATAGCTCCAAAATATGGACTATACTCCGCTGCTGATACGTTACAGCCTACCCCTTCGAATGCTGTATCTAAATTTTCATCAGAAAAAGCCTCACCCACGTTGTCGCGCCAAAAGCTTGGGATTGTAAGGTTATCCACGCCAAAATCATTGACTTCCAGAAACACATAATGGTCAGGGGTAAATGAGTCAAATGGGTTTTCTGGTACCGTTGTGCCATTATTATAATTTGAGTAGAGACCTTCTCTACCTATTACGCCGAATTCGTCTGTAAGAAACAGGCTAATCTCGGGTTCAACTTGAAAAAAAGCAAAAGGATCATCAATAACCCCATTAACCTCGCCATCAAGGTCACCAATACCACCATCGGTAATGGTCAAGTCAATGCTTCTGCCGTCCGGATTGTAGGTAAACATATCAAAAGGAATTTCAAACCACGTAGGCTCTGCCCCAGGCTCGGCAGGACCAAACTTCATGGGACGATGCCCTAATCCAATAGGTTCATCATAAGTAATGGTAATCGTTGCGGTGTCACCGGGGTTTTCTACTTGCACTTGGTATTCAAGCAAAGATGAACTTGGGGTCACGCCTTCAGGCAAAGGCGCAGGAAGATTAGCGGCGCCTCCCGTTGTTGGTGTAAAACGAACTGAACCAGGAACAAAGCCGTAGTTTGCATCTGGGGCTACGGCTATGGTTGCGTCTATTTCTGGGAAAACTTCACGGTCAGGTAGGTCAACTACGGTACTTAAAAACGTTGCGGTAATTTCACAGTCTTGACTCATGGGAGGCGTGAAATATAGGTTGCCGTTAAGCGTGCCGTCACAACCGGTTACTTCGTTGATAATGGCGTTCTCGTCTGGCTCGATATAGAAACGAACCACTTCACCGGTTTCTGCCTGTGTGACAGGTGGGGAAATTAAGCCGCCCTCGCCTGCATTGGTGGTAATGGTATAAATTTCAACGCTTTCTTCGTTGAAACAGCCCGTAAGCGTAACGGCTAGCAACGAAGCCGCAATAGAGGGGAGCAGACGCATGATTTGACCTAATTGTGATGATTGTCGTTATTTTGTTAATTTAACGTAAATTTAGTGCAAAAAGCACACGATTTCAAACAGTTTATTGATTGTTGGTATCTATTTCTAAGACGTTGACGTAATTTTCTCAGCAAACTTACGAATAGGCTGGGCTCCCAAAAAAACCAACCCGAAAGCAATGGGCCAAGCGATGTAAAAAGCCACCCACCATCGCCCAAAAAAGCCGGCTCCTATGCCAGTGTTTACCCAAGTAATAAGCCCGGTCATGAGAAATGACATATACAACGACATAAACAATGGAAACACGAACTTTTTCATCTTAATCCTTAAAATTCATATTAAACAAACACCATAACCACAAGTGTGGTTACTGCAGCCATGAGCACATTGAGCATTACTCCCTCTGAACTCATTTCCTTAATTGTTATTTTGTTGGAGCTAAATACAATTGAGTTTGGAGGTGTAGCCACGGGTAAACAGAATGCACAGCTACAAGCGATTACCGCCGGAATCATGAGTATTTCAATAGGTAGCCCAGTTGCTACGCCTGTTGCCGCTAAAATAGGCATCAGCAGCGTTGCGGTGGCTGTATTTGAAGTGACTTCGGTAAGAAATGAAACTGTGAGCGTGAGTAGAAAAACCAATAACCACAAAGGCAATACTGTTAAACCCGACAGAGCGCTACCTATACTCTCGCTTAAACCACTGTCCATAACACCAGAGGCAAGCGCAATTCCGCCAGCAAATAGCAACAGAATCCCCCAAGGAATGCTTTGCGCCTGCTGCCAGTTAAGTAAACGCTCACCTTTTCCGTCAGACACTAGAAACATGGCGACAACACCGGCTAAAGCTATTGTAGCGTCACCTACCCCGTTAAAATTAAACCATCCAGTCCATCCGCCAAAAGGTTCAGTTCGGAACACCCACAACAAAACAACCGTTCCAAACACCATGAGTACGCGCTTCTCAGCAACACTCATTTGACCTTGCTCTGGCAATTCTAAAGGATCGCTTAACTTGACGTTACGCGTGAGCCACCATCCAATCACTGGCAAGCCAAGAAGCAGCATGGGTACACCGATTTTCATCCACTGTACAAAACCAAAGCTTTGCTCAGTAAAGCGTTCATAAACCGATGCAAAAATAAGGTTAGGTGGCGAGCCAATAAGCGTTGCAACGCCACCTAGCGACGCGGAATAAGCCAAGCCAAGTAATAGAGCGCGCTGGAAAGAACGCTCCGATGACGCGTCTGCCATCGCCAGTGCAACGGGGAGAAGTGCAAGAACTGCCGCGGTATTGGAAATCCACATCGAAAGAATAGCGGCAGCTAACATAAAAGAAAGGACGATACGTTTGCCATCGTTGGCGCCAATCACATGCACAATTTTAAGGGCCATTCTGCGGTGCACACCGCTGACCTCGACCGCTTTAGCAAGCATAAAGGCGCCCATGAAAAGAATTATAATGTGATTGCCGAGTGCACCACTAACTTCTCGGAAATCAGAAACGCCACCAAGAGGAATAAGTACGAAAGGTAAAAGTGAAGTAACAGCAAGAGGGATGGCCTCGCTGATCCACCACCAACCAACCCAAACAAGCGTGCCTAACATCCAGGAAGCCTGCTCAGGCATGCCAAGGGTTCTACTAATACCGTAAGCAAATAAACCGGCCAGAGGCCCTAATATACGATGTAAGCTATTCACGAGAAGCCCTTGTGTTAGTCAAGAAGCGCTTTGTATCCGTCTTTGTAGCTAGAATAGCGAAATTCAAACCCAGTGGCGACTAGCTTTTGGTTACTCAACCGTTTATTTGCACCTCGTACAGGCGTGTTACGTTCAGAAGTTTTGCTAATTTCAATGTTTAATAGCTCCGCCAGCCAAGTATAAACTTCCGACTGTATTGACGGCTCGTTATCGGTGGCGATAACCACGTCATGATTTAGTTTCTGCTGCGCGTTTAGCAAATGAATTATCACGCCTGCTAAGTCATCCGAATGTATGCGATTGGTCCAATTGTCGTTTAATGCAATACGACCTTCTCTAAGGTTGTCCAATAGTCGAGTACGCCCAGGTCCATAGATTCCAGAAGCACGCACTACAGTAGATTGCCCAGGATAATTTGCAAGTAGCGCCTCACACTCAAGCATAGTTCTTCCGGAAAAGCCTGATGGTGCGGTCTCTGACTCTTCATTCACCCAATGCCCGTAAGACTGCGCATAAACACTGGTGCTCGATACGAATAGGACTCTTGGCGCTATACCCACCTCGAGCAGGGCTTGCGTAAGAGTTTTAACGGGTTGAATGTAAGAGGTTTGATAGCCTTCTTCGGAGAACTCGCTAGGAGTAAGGGTAATAACGATAACGTCTGGCTTAACAGACTGTAGGGTAGATTTTAAAAACGTTGCAGATGATATATCACCGTAGAGCATAGACACATGCTCTGATGCAGTCATAGGGCTCCGCTTTACGCCAGATACCTGGACTGACTTTGGAAATAAAGTGGCAGTACGCTGCGCAATATCTCCAAAGCCTAACCAGAGCACACTCTTCATTATTTGCTCACAGAAAAGTCCAACATACGATTCAATGGAATCATCGCTTTTTCTGCAACTGCAGGGTCCACATGAATTTCATGTTCTTTCCCACCGCTCACTAAAGCTTGTTCAATTGCGGCTAAGCCATTCATTGCCATCCAAGGGCAATGGGCACAGCTTCTGCACGTAGCACCGTGTCCACCAGTAGGCGCTTCAATAAACGACTTGTTGGGTGACAATTGCTGCATTTTGTAGAAAATGCCTTTGTCAGTAGCCACAATGAAGCGTTCGTTTGGGAGCTCTTGGCTTGCTTTAATCAACTGCGAGGTTGAACCCACAGCGTCTGCCATTTCCACCACGCTATCCGGAGATTCCGGGTGCACAAGAACGGCTGCATCTGGATATTGTTCTTTTAACTGAAGAAGTGCTTTTGACTTAAATTCGTCATGTACAATACACGCACCTTGCCATAACAGCATGTCGGCACCTGTTTGCTTGGCGATGTAGCCACCTAAATGCTTGTCTGGTGCCCACAAGATTTTCTCACCTTTGGCGTCCAGATGTTCAACAATGTCTAGCGCAATGCTTGAAGTAACGACCCAGTCTGCACGAGCCTTCACCGCTGCAGAGGTATTTGCATACACAACAACCGTATGGTCCGGATGTTGGTCACAAAACTCGGCGAAATCTTCTGGCGGACAGCCCAGATCAAGCGAGCATGTAGCTTCTAAAGTTGGCATGAGCACTTTTTTCTGCGGCGTAAGAATTTTCGCAGTTTCGCCCATGAATTTCACACCCGCGACAATCAATGTGTCTGCGTCGTGCTTAGCACCAAACCTAGCCATTTCTAGAGAATCGGCCACACAACCACCGGTTTCCTCGGCAAGCGCTTGAATTTCAGGATCTGTGTAGTAATGCGCAACCAAAACTGCGTTATGCTCTTTCAGCAGTTGTTTTATACGCTCACGATACGCCTGCTTTTCTGCTTCACTCAATGGAGCAGGTTTTGGCGGAAAATCATAAGTTTCAATGCGTAATGCTTGTCCCATTCTTTATCACTTCTCAATGGCTAATCGACAATTCTTTAATCCAAACTCAAATTATACAATGAAAGCGAAATTGGATCACTTCGAGCTTCACGTATTAACTTTGGTGGTATTTATTGCTACTGGATGATTTGGGCTTACTAGGAGAGGTTTAGATGGTGGGTCGTGCTGGATTCGAACCAGCGACCAATTGATTAAAAGTCAACTGCTCTACCAACTGAGCTAACGACCCATCTCTAAAGTGGTCGGAATTGGTGGGTCGTGCTGGATTCGAACCAGCGACCAATTGATTAAAAGTCAACTGCTCTACCAACTGAGCTAACGACCCATTCCGTTCCGTTGCCAAGATTTCGCTAACCTCGACAACGGCGGCATAGTTTACTGAAAAAGACGCGCCTTGCAACTATAAAGCGCGTATTTAAGACATTTTTTTTCTCTGTTTACATGCTATCGACGATCTTCT
The DNA here is from genome assembly GCF_004344885.1 of Lysobacter sp. N42. NCBI lineage: Bacteria > Pseudomonadati > Pseudomonadota > Gammaproteobacteria > Lysobacterales > Lysobacteraceae > Lysobacter > Lysobacter sp. N42. The sequence goes on along the minus strand of NZ_SKFB01000001.1, from coordinate 10,419 downwards.
GAACAATACGTCCAAAAACCGACCTAGTTTTAACAACTAGTTAACGTGTACTTACAAAGAATCGAGTTGCTGTTGTGCTAAACCTGCTTCTGTTGAATCGGGGTATTCAGACTGAACACGATTAAAATATTCTTGTGCAGCTGCAGTGTCACCCGTCGCCAATTTGATCAAACCTAATTTATAAATACAGTCTGCTCGTTTTGACGAATCTGGGTACATATCAACCACGGTAGAAAAGTTCGACTCGGCTTCAGCATAGTTTTCTTCAACCAAATAGAGCTGCCCTAACCAATAATGTGCATTGCTGCGGTAGGGTGAGTCAGGATTGGTTGCTATAAAACTCTCGAATTCTGGAATTGCTAGATCATAACGGCGTTCTTCCAGTACCAAGCGAATCGCTCGGTCATAGGCAGTTTCATTTTCCGAAACCTCACCTGAGCCTGTACTCATGTCCACAGACGTGCCCAGTGATGAACCAGAGCCTCTCACTTCTGAAATGCGACGGTCAATTTCTTGATAAAGATCGCGTTGACGTTCCAGAATCTGGTCTAGCTGATTCGCGTGCTGCTCGGTAATGCCACGAAGCTCACTGATTTCACGTTGTAACTGATTCAGTTGCTGCAGCATTCTAGCCTGACCCGACTGGCGAGCTTCAAAAGCACGTTCTAAACGAGCCACACGCTCTTCAACGGTTTCTTGTTGAGCTTGCGCTAAGCTCACAACAGGCGCGGGGCCTGCTGCAAATGCTACACCGGTAACTGCAAAAGCAATCAGTGATGTCGTCCATTTCATATTCTAATCTCCAGCCACTACAGCCTTAGTAAACCAACACAGCTCTACGATTTTGAGACCAAGCTCTTTCATTACTTTGGCGAACTACCGGCTTTTCTTCGCCATACGACACCATCGTCATTTGTTGGCGAGAAACACCCAAGCTTTCCATATACTCAACTACAGACTTAGCTCTTCGCTCACCCAAAGCAATGTTATATTCCGGAGTACCACGCTCGTCGGTGTGTCCTTCGATAACAACCGTTACTGCAGGGTTTCTCATTAAGTAGTCAGCATGTGCCGCTAGCAGTTCAGCGAATTCATCGCGAATTGCAGCATTGTCGAAGTCGAAATACAAAACATGGTCGCGGCGCAGGTCTGCATAACGCTGCTGACGTTCTTCGCGCTGGCGAATTTGTTCTTCTTCAGGTGTTAAGATTCGATCTGCCGCACCGGTTTGTACGCCGCTACCCGCAGACTCTTCTGATGCACCAGTTTGTGAGCGCTCTGTTGTTTCACTAGACTCGGACGCTTCGTCAGACGTTGAACTACAACCGGCAAAAACTAAAACGCTAGCTCCGACCAAAAGAACTTGGAGTACTTTGTTGAGTTGCATAACTTCGTTCCTTAATTATTCGCGTAAATTGAAGAAAACATAGCACGTTTTTCAAAATCAGAGAAATGGAGACCAAGCAGGCGCTTTAATGCTACCCCGCTCTGCTGGCAACCTTGCCTGAAAACGTCCGTCCATTGAAACCAAAGCCAGAACCTGACGATTCTGGTAAGTCGTGCTGTAAATAATCATACTACCATTTGGCGCAACACTCGGGGATTCGTCCAAAGTAGTTTGCGTCAACTGTTGAAAATTACCCGTTGGGTAATCTTGTCTTGCTATGTGGTAAACGCCGCCGTCACGGTTCACCATAACAACGCCCTCGCCATCAGGCGTTACCACACCACCAAGGTTCGACTCGCCATTGAAACTTACACGGCGAACTCTGCCATTATCAAGATCAATGCGATAAATTTGCGGTAATCCGCCGCGCTCTGAGGTAAATAAAAGAGAGTTACCGTCTGGCGTCCAGCTTGGTTCTGTATCTATCCGCCAATGATCGGTAATCTTCCTTACCTCTCGGCTTTCAATATCCATCACATAAATGTCTGGCGCGCCGTCTTTTGATAACACCATAGCTAGCTTAGTACCGTCCGGCGACCATGCAGGTGAGCTGTTAATTCCTGGGAAGGACGTTAACAACTCACGTTCTGTCGTATAAATGTTTTGTACAAAAATTTCTGAACGACCATTTTCGAAACTTACATAAGCTAAACGTGAGCCGTCAGGCGACCAGGACGGCGACATCAGGGGCTGAGGTGAGCGAAGCAGTGGTCTTTCATTTTCACCGTCGTAGTCGCTTACCATGAGCTGATAAGGCAGGTTTTCATCTGGGTTCACTCGAACATACGCAATGCGCGTTAAAAACGCCCCACGCTCTCCTGTAAGCGCCTCGTAAACAACGTCTGAGATACGGTGTGCGTACTGACGAAACTGCGTGTCCAGAACTACAGAAGTTCGAGCTTCAAGGATGTGGTCTTGCTCAACCGCAATCCCTTCTTCATCGAAATACTCCGACATTCCGCCGGTAATTTGACCGCGTAGTGGGTCGATTAACTGGTAGGTCACCTCATAACGCCCTGGAGCAAACTCCGCCACGGAACCAACAAGCACACCTTCAACGCCCAAACGCGCCCAGGTACTGTAGTTCTCAATTTCTCGGTCGTTAGATGGTAAAGATGGTAGTTCATCTATCGAAACAGGGCTAAATTGGCCGGAACGAATTAAGTCAGAACCAATAACTTCAGTGAAGTTATACGGAGCTTCACCTTGCCCTTGCCATTTAAAAGGCACCACAGCTATCGGGCGAGCACTGTCTGTACCTTCCGTAATGACAATTTCGAGAGTGGCAAACGAAGCTTTACTCGCCAGTAGAAAGGTTAAAACAACTAAAAAAACTCCAAAACGCTTCATGAAAACTCCACTCATTTTATAGGTTTGGTTCTACTCGTAATAAAATATTGCTCATTTCACGGTACACATCAGGGTCTTCGGACACAGGCAGTGTTCCTGCTCTCAGTACCGCAGCTCGTGCAGAGTCACACACAGCTTTGTCGCCTTCTCCAACTTGTACGTTGGTTACAAAGCCGTCCCGTGCGATGCTAATTCTCAGTTCACACGACTTCCCACGCATCGAAGAGTCTGTCAGCCAGTTGCGCTGAATGGTTTGACGAATTAACGCTTGGAAACGTTCAACTTCGCTCAACACACGTTGACGACGAACTCGGTCGCGTTCTGCACGCTCTTGCTCTGCTTGCTCACGTAATAATCGCTCTTGTTCTTGGCGCAAGCGTTCTGCTTCAGCTTCACGACGCTCTTGCTCTTCTCTTTCTCTACGCTCGGCTTCTAACCGTTCAGCTTCTTCTTGCTGTTGGCGCAATCTTTCTGCAGCTTCTTGCCTCGCTTGCTCTAGGCGCTCCGCTTCTTCACGCGCCGCTTGTTCCTGTTCACGCCGCTGTTGCTCTGCACGCCTAGCTTCGGCTTGTTCACGTTCTCTGCGCTGTTGAGCCTCCCTGGCTCGGCGCTCTAATTCCGCCACGCGAGCGGCTTCTTGTTGTCGCGCTTGCTCACGCTGTTGCTGAATTCGCTCTACCTGAGCTTGAACCTGCTGCTGGTCTACCGTAATTGCATTGATAATTTCGGTTTGTTCTTGTGTCGAGGTCTCACCTTCGGTCATTTCAACTGTAGGGAGCTCTGCAGGAGAAAAGTCAGCACTCACTAGCAAGACTGCAACTAACGCTACGTGCAACAACACGCTCTTTATTAATGCACCGCCCAAACTTACTTGGCTCATACTACGACTCCGGTGATTCCGTCATTAGTCCTACAGAAGGTACACCAGCTCGTTGCAACAACACCATAAGCTGTACCACTTTTGCATATTCAACAGCACCATCGCCACGAACGACTACAGGTGTGTCAGCATCAACCTGAATATGCGCTGCGACAAGCGTTGCCAGATCTACCGCAGACATTTCTTCCGCTGTACCGCCTTCCACACTTAGGTAATAAACGCCGTCTTTGTCTACGGTTGCAACGATAGGTAACGGCTCATCTTCACCAAGAGCTGCTGCCTCGGCTTGCGGAAGGTCCACTTCCACACCCTGAGAAATCAAACCCGCAGTGATCATGAAGATAATTAGAAGCACCAACATAACGTCGATATACGGAACAACGTTCATTTCCGCTATCGGCTTACGCTTTCGCCTTCTAACGATGAAATCACTCATTCGCAAGCCCTTCATTTATCGGTTGTTGGCTTGGTGATGCGACAGTTTGACGCTGTAAAATTGAGGTGAACTCTTCGGCAAAATTAACGTAACTATTGTCGAGTAGTTCAACTTTATAAGTTAAACGGTTATACGCCATAACAGCTGGAATAGCGGCAAAAAGACCAATTGCAGTTGCAACCAGCGCCTCTGCTATACCTGGAGCAACCATTTGTAGCGTAGCTTGCTGTACTCCCCCTAACGCGATAAAAGCGTTCATGATGCCCCAAACAGTACCAAATAGGCCGATGTACGGGCTGACCGAACCTACAGTGGCGAGTACCGACAAGTTCTTTTCCAATCTATCCATTTCTCTTGAATGTGCAACGCGCATAGCACGTTGCGAGCCGATAATAATGGCAGATGCGTCGTTACTATGGGTACCGCGTAGGCGAGCAAATTCACGGAAGCCGGAATGGAAAAGATGCTCAATGCCTTGGAGTTTATTCCCTTGAGCTGAAATTTCTTTATAAAGTTTAGCGAGGTCCACTCCGGACCAGAATTTGTCTTCGAATTTAACCGCTTGTTTTTGGGCTTTCGACAAAACAGAACGTCTTTGGAATATTAGAGCCCAAGAAAAAAGAGACATGAGTAGAAGTAAGATCATGACAGCTTTTACAACTAAACTCGCCTGCAAAAACAAATCTAAAAAGGACATTTCAAATTCCACTGGAGATTCCCTCAATAATTTCGCGCGGTATCGCGGTAGGTTTCATAGCCTCAAGAGTTACGCAGGCAGCTTTCACATAACCGCTGCAAATTACCTTGTTATGTTGATTCGTAATGGTTTGACGAAACTCAATTGACGCTTTTTTTACTTTAATCGGCTCACAAGACACGTTTAAAACATCGTCTAATCTTGCAGGGCCTCGCAAGTCCAACTCAACGTTTCGAACTACGAACCCAATACCCGTTGCGAGCCAAAATTCTTGCTCTACATTAAACGAACGTAGCCATTCAGTGCGAGCCCTTTCCATAAATTTTAGATAGTTTGCATAATAAACGATACCACCTGCATCAGTGTCCTCGTAATAAACACGCACTGGCCATTCAAACATCTATATTTCCAATCATTTAAACGAGTCCTCAACTATAACCGAAGCCATTCCTGATTTTAAATGGTTAACACTATCTTTAACGCAGTATCGTACAAATGATTAATTTCTAGGCGTTAAATACATACCTTCGGTACATTTTTTCACCGAACATTTTTTTATAGTTCAAATATCGACCAAAATAGCCATGTTCTTCTTTTTCAATTAGTTAGCTCAAAGATGTATAATTTTTGTACCGTTAATTTGATTTACAAAAGCTTAACGCATTATTTTTTCTAATCCGAACAACCAGTATTTCTCGTTTGAACAAGTTTCCACCAGCCGTATAATGCATCTCGTGTTCAGGGGGCATATGCCCTACACCAAAATTCCGAAAGGTTGTCGCTTTTCACTTTGGTGGATGAGATTTACTCATCATAGTTCCTGGATTTACTTCCTCCTTGTTGTTGTTACTTTGCCCGTTCCAATCGAACGGGCTTTTTTTTGCCTGTAATTCCTATTGTACGCAATTGCGTACTCAGCTTTCATTTTGCGTAGGCACCTTTAATACTGAAATAAACAAGGAGGTCTTTCATGTTATTCGCAACTTTAATAATGTCCGCAACACTTTCACCATCAGAGCTACCCGTACCCGTTTTAAGACCTCCAAGTAACGATAAAGTTTCTCAATGGCATGAAACCATAGACCAACTATTATTGATGCATGGAGTGGACATGGATGAAGTTCCTCCATCGATACAAGATTACATGATCAGTGAAAAATTAGACGGTGTCCGTGCGTTTTGGACTGGAACAAACCTGATTTCCCGCCAAGGTATCGAAATCAAAGTACCCGAACGAATCAAATCAGCATTACCACCTCTGCCTGTGCACGGCGAACTATGGGCTGGCAGAGGAAGGTTTTCCTTTGTTTCTGGGCTAATTAATAGAGATGATCCGAGCAGGCAAGAATGGCGAGAGGTGAAGTTTGGTGTTTTCGACGTATCCATTAGTAACGAAGGTTTCCATGAACGTTACAATCGTCTCAAAGATTTTATAGATCCAAATACCGAAGACAGCACTGTATTTCTTATTCCACAAACAACAGTTAACAACGTTTTGGAATTAAGCGCGCTGTTCGAAGCCATAACTAACAAAGGTGGCGAAGGACTCATGTTGCAACACCGAGATAATCTTTATAACCCAGGCCGGACCAACCAGTTATTAAAATACAAGCCAACCGATAATATGCGCGTAAGCGTGATCGGCTACAAACAAGGTAATGGAAAATACTACGACGCAGTAGGATCATTAAAAGTAAGAAATGAACAAGGTCAGGAGTTTTACGTAGGTAGCGGCTTAACGGACCGATTACGTGAAGATCCTCCTAGTATTGGTACAACTGTATGTATCGAACACACAGGATTAACTACACATGACTTACCAAGATTCCCCAGATTTAAGCGGGTTTGTTAACGAGCACTGTTTTTAATAAGCCAAACCGTTAACCATCACTGTGCAGATCGCACAGCGGTCCGTACGTTAGCCGGGCAAATATACGAAAAAACCCCAGCCTTGTTCGATATCGGGGGATATATAAACAAAAAGCCCCTCGCTCAGCGCGAAGGGCTTTAAGCCTGTACAGGGTAAAAGCCGTTAAAGCGAGCACTGCTCGCTAGGCTTTTACGCGAGGCATGGACGCCGAGCCGGGGGATGCTACATGGGTAAAAACCGCCCGAAGCGAGCACAGCTCGTTTAGGTTTTTACGCGAGGCATGAACGCCGAGCCGGGGGATGCTACATGGGTAAAAACCGCCCGAAGCGAGCACAGCTCGTTTAGGTTTTTACGCGAGGCATGGATGCCGAGTCGGGCGATGCTACATGGATGTATACATAGGTGGAACCCAAACAAAAAGCCCCTCGCTCAACGCGAAGGGCTTTAAGCCTGGACAGGCCTTCGCAGAGCTCAGCCCGTTCAGCAGGATGAAGCCAAATTGTTGGCTTCATCAAGAACCTGCTTCACCCTACTCTCGAGTAGGCCATAGCCGGGCGCATATACGAAAAAACCCCAGCCTTTCGGGCTGGGGTTTTTCTCGTATAAAAGCCTGGCGGTGACCTACTCTCACATGGGGAATCCCCACACTACCATCGGCGCTGACATGTTTCACTTCTGAGTTCGGAATGGATTCAGGTGGTTCCACGTCGCTATGGCCGCCAGACATATTCTGTATAATTCGGACTGCGCTGATAAATACTTTAAACTCTATCTGAGCCGGTATAACACACTCTATCTAGTGTCGTTTTCTGTGTCGTTCACATCCAACACCGCTTCGGTGTTGTATGGTTAAGCCGCACGGGCAATTAGTACAGGTTAGCTCAACGCCTTACAGCGCTTCCACACCCTGCCTATCAACGTCTTAGTCTTAAACAACCCTTCAGGGACTTAAAGTCCTGTGAGAACTCATCTCGAGGCTCGCTTCCCGCTTAGATGCTTTCAGCGGTTATCGATTCCGAACGTAGCTACCGGGCAGTGCCATTGGCATGACAACCCGAACACCAGCGGTTCGTTCACTCCGGTCCTCTCGTACTAGGAGCAACCCCTCTCAATTCTCAAACGCCCACGGCAGATAGGGACCGAACTGTCTCACGACGTTCTAAACCCAGCTCGCGTACCACTTTAAATGGCGAACAGCCATACCCTTGGGACCGACTTCAGCCCCAGGATGTGATGAGCCGACATCGAGGTGCCAAACACCGCCGTCGATATGAACTCTTGGGCGGTATCAGCCTGTTATCCCCGGAGTACCTTTTATCCGTTGAGCGATGGCCCTTCCATTCAGAACCACCGGATCACTAAGACCTGCTTTCGCACCTGCTCGACGTGTCTGTCTCGCAGTTAAGCTGGCTTATGCCTTTGCACTAACCGTACGATGTCCGACCGTACTTAGCCAACCTTCGTGCTCCTCCGTTACTCTTTGGGAGGAGACCGCCCCAGTCAAACTACCCACCAGACACTGTCCTCATCCCCGATAAGGGGACTAAGTTAGAACATCAAACATACAAGGGTGGTATTTCAAGGGCGGCTCCACATCATCTAGCGACAATGCTTCAAAGCCTCCCACCTATCCTACACATGTAGGTTCAATGTTCAGTGCCAAGCTGTAGTAAAGGTTCACGGGGTCTTTCCGTCTAGCCGCGGGTACACTGCATCTTCACAGCGATTTCAATTTCACTGAGTCTCGGGTGGAGACAGCGTGGCCATGGTTACACCATTCGTGCAGGTCGGAACTTACCCGACAAGGAATTTCGCTACCTTAGGACCGTTATAGTTACGGCCGCCGTTTACCGGGGCTTCGATCAAGAGCTTCGCTTACGCTAACCCCATCAATTAACCTTCCGGCACCGGGCAGGTGTCACACCCTATACGTCCTCTTTCGAGTTTGCAGAGTGCTGTGTTTTTAATAAACAGTCCCAGCCACCTGGTCACTGCGACCGCTATCAGCTTAGAGCGTAAAGCTCATCACCAACAGCGGCGTACCTTCTCCCGAAGTTACGGTACTATTTTGCCTAGTTCCTTCACCCGAGTTCTCTCAAGCGCCTTAGTATTCTCTACCTGACCACCTGTGTCGGTTTCGGGTACGGTCGTGCATATCTGAAGCTTAGAGGATTTTCCTGGAAGCAGGGCATCAATAACTTCGACTCCGTAGAGTCTCGTCTCGTGTCTCAGTCTTAAGAGTCCGGATTTGCCTAAACTCTCAACCTACTCACTTTCACGCGGACAACCAACGCCGCGCTTACCTAGCCTTCTCCGTCTCCCCATCGCAATATACATCGGTACGGGAATATTAACCCGTTTCCCATCGACTACGCTTTTCAGCCTCGCCTTAGGGGCCGACTTACCCTACCCTGATTAGCATGGGATAGGAACCCTTGGTCTTCCGGCGTGGGGGTTTTTCACCCCCATTATCGTTACTCATGTCAGCATTCGCACTTGTGATACCTCCAGCATGCCTCTCGACACACCTTCAACAGCTTACACAACGCTCCCCTACCCAGTAGTAAAACTACTGCCGCAGCTTCGGTGTATGGTTTAGCCCCGTTACATCTTCCGCGCAGGCCGACTCGACTAGTGAGCTATTACGCTTTCTTTAAAGGATGGCTGCTTCTAAGCCAACCTCCTAGCTGTCTATGCCTTCCCACATCGTTTCCCACTGAACCATAACTTGGGGACCTTAGCTGGCGGTCTGGGTTGTTTCCCTCTCCACGACGAACGTTAGCACCCGCCGTGTGTCTCCTGGATAGTACTCATTGGTATTCGGAGTTTGCATGGGGTTGGTAAGTCGGGATGACCCCCTAGCCCAAACAGTGCTCTACCCCCAATGGTATTCGTCCAAGGCTCTACCTAAATAGATTTCGGGGAGAACCAGCTATCTCCGGGCTTGATTAGCCTTTCACTCCGAGCCACAGGTCATCTCCTAATTTTTCAACATTAGTGAGTTCGGTCCTCCAGTTGATGTTACTCAACCTTCAACCTGCCCATGGCTAGATCGCCCGGTTTCGGGTCTACACCTTGCGACTGGACGCCCAGTTAAGACTCGGTTTCCCTACGGCTACCCTATTCGGTTAACCTCGCCACAAAATGTAAGTCGCTGACCCATTATACAAAAGGTACGCAGTCACACCACGAAGGTGCTCCTACTGCTTGTACGTACACGGTTTCAGGTTCTATTTCACTCCCCTCACAGGGGTTCTTTTCGCCTTTCCCTCACGGTACTGGTTCACTATCGGTCAGTTGGGAGTATTTAGCCTTGGAGGATGGTCCCCCCATATTCAGTCAAGATAACACGTGTCCCGACCTACTCGATTTCATTTGATAACACACTTCGTGTACGGGGCTGTCACCCTCTATCGCCACACTTTCCAGAGTGTTCCACTGCATCTTATCAAACTTAAGGGCTAATCCGCGTTCGCTCGCCGCTACTTACGGAATCTCGGTTGATTTCTTTTCCTAAGGGTACTTAGATGTTTCAGTTCCCCTCGTTCGCCTCTTTAACCTATGTATTCAGTTAAAGATAGTGGATAAATCCACTGGGTTTCCCCATTCGGAAATCCTAGTCTCAAGTGCTTCTTACTAGCTCAACTAGGCTTATCGCAAGTTAGTACGTCCTTCATCGCCTCCAACTGCCAAGGCATCCACCGTGTACGCTTAGTCACTTAACCATACAACCCGAAAA